>JBGQKZ010000050.1:0-44356 GCA_041499805.1 Gemmataceae bacterium | reverse complement strand
TGGCCGGGCCTCCGTGCGGGTTTGCAGACTTCGTCAGCTGCAAGATTATCCGCAGGAGGCCCTCTCGACTATGGATCCCAGGGCTGCAAGGCCCTGCAATCACAGCGGTTACGCTAGAGCGGACGGGCGGTTACGCCCAAGCTTTTTCGTAAAGAACTCGAATGCCTTGACCACTTGACCGGTTGCGTTGGATGGATGACCGTCCATTATTGCGCAGAACGCGTCGCGGTCGGATTGAGTCGGAAGGAGCTTGAAAACGTCGGTACCTTCCTGATGTCGGTTTTTCAGAAGTAAGTCGTCGATTCGGTTTGCCACCTTCTCCGCTACGACACGGGCCTTGTCGCGCATTGCTGCGAGGAGAAGTAAGAGAGTGGTTATCCGCTGCTGCCCGTCAATGAGCACGTATTTACTGACTCCTTCGGGCACCGAGCGAGCCGGCATTGTAACGATGGAACCGATGAAGTGGTTGCGGGAGCGCTCCTCTTCGCTTAGCTCGACCAAATCCTGCCAAAGCGTGTTCCATTGGCGCGTCTCCCAACTGTATGGCCGCTGAAAGAGCGGGACGACATACTGCTGGACGCCACCCAAGATTTTCTGGATGTCTGTTTGATTGGCTTGCATGGAGAAACCCAAGTCGATCCGCAGAACCGCTAAGCCGCTGTTCCCGGTGAGAATAGCCGACACGCCCACGGTGTGCTAGTGAAATGAACGATGGACGAAAGAGACAGACTCGGCAGACCGTCCGACTGCTCGCCGCCCCTTGCGGCGCTGCGAATCTGCGGATCATTTCAGTTCGGTCAGAATCTTCAACAACACGGATTTTGCCACATGCTCCGTATTCTTCCCTTCCCGTTTCGCCAGCACCACAAACGGATGCTCCACCGGCTCGACCCAGGGTTCGGCGTGAAGGACCATCGTGCGGGTCGTTTCGGTGATGAGAATGCCGTTCAGGCCGACGTCGAGGACGCGGACGCCGAGGAGCTGCACTATGCCTCGCTGCCAGCAGTGGTTGTTAGACTGGCGTACCAATCATGCCGGCGCGACCGTAGTTGATCCGCAAATGCGCGAACGCGTCGGCGAAGCGATTCAGGCACATCGGGCTCTTTCAGGAGATCGTCGCACCACTGAATTGCTTGGTAAAAGTTACCGGCTTGCGCCCAGCAACTCGCCGCGCTGAAGCGATGTACCCACGCCTGGTCGCGCTGACCCTGTTCGAGACGGCGTTTGCTCAACTCTTCCTCGAGAAAAGCGGCTCCGGCAAACTTCTGCGCGGCGGCGTCGCTTTCCTCTTGGGCGAGCATGAGTTGAGCCTCCAAAAGGAGATTCGATTTGTGTGATTCAATCGCCTCGAACGGCTGCTCGCGGCCGTTGCCGTTCTTGGAATCGGAGATCATCACACGTCCTCCCGAAAGCGATGGAAACTGCAAATGACCTGCCGGGCAGCGAATCCTACCACGACGACAAAACCATCCGCCCCGTATGGATTATCCAACAGTTGCCGTACTTTCGCTGCGTGGCGTACGTCGAGTTCGGACGCGGACGTCCCGCTTATTTCCATTCCATAGCGGCGTTCGCCATCCCCGATCCAGTAGTCGAAACGATCGCCGCGCATCGTAACGGCTTCAATCCGAAGCGCAGCATATCGCGAAATCACGAGCGCTGCCACACCGACAGCGGCCCATTCCGTTACTGTCTGCTCCGACACGGCGAGCGGTAGTGGCGGGTTGGCGTAATTATCCCAGCAAATTCGCAGCGCCCGCACACTTTGATTCGCGTTTCTAACGTTTCGCAAATGGACAGTGAGAGTTGCTTCCAGCGCGCCAGCATTGTCGCGCAAGCGCTCAATGACAAACGGCGCGAAAAGCCCGACGTTTACGCCGTGCCCCTGCTCCAGTTCCTCAATTCGGCACTCGTCGCGCGTCACACCCATTGTGACGAACCCTACTTGCCACCGGCAGCCACCACCTTTAACACCACCGCCCGCGCCGCATGCTCCGTATTCTTGCCCTCCCGTTTCGCCAGCACCACAAACGGATGCTCCACCGGTTCGACCCACGGTTCGGCGTGCAGCACGAAGGTCCGCGTCGTTTCGGTTTCGGTGATGAGGATGCCGTTCAAGCCAACGTCGAGCACCCGAACACCGTGCGGCAAGCCTTTGACTTCGATCGGCACACGGCCTTTGAAGCCGTTTTTTCGTTCGATTTTGACGGTGAGGCTGGTTTCCTTGCCGGGGACGAGGGTGACGGCGGATTGCTCGGTGACGGTGACGAGGTCGCCGTTGTCTTGGAGCTTGGGCACGCTGCCGGTGACTTCGCGGACGATGTCCTGGCCGGTGATCTTTGCATTCGCGATGAGCTTGATCGGCGCGAGGTTGGCGTTCACGGTCGCCGTGGGCTCGGCGTAGAGCGCGAAGGCGGTGTTGTTTTCGCCGGCGAGGATGGCGGTTGGCGGGGCGCTGAAGCCGGGCGGGAGATTCTCCAGGCGAATGTCAATCGGGCCCTCGTAGCCGTCAATGCGGTCGGCGTCCACGGTGATGGGGATGGCGCCGCCTTTCCAGACGGCGGGCGCGGTCGGGTTGAAGCGGACGTTGAAGCTCGGCCGCGGCGGACGGACGGTCAAGCGGTAGGCGTAGTTCGTGCCGCCCCCCCTCACCCTACCCTCTCCCCCCGCGGAGGGAGAGGGAGCAATGCCTTTTCCTTCTCCACCTGCGGAAGGGGGCGAGGGTAGGGTGAGGGGACCGCGGGCGTCGGTGACGCGGATTTGATAGTCGCCGTCGGCGGGCGGGTCGAAGAAGAGGCGGGAGTCTTTGCCGTAGCCGGGGCCGCCGTCGTCGTTGCGGTAGTAAAGCGTGAACACCGGCATGCCGTTGGGTGGGAAGGTCGTGCCGGGCGGGTGGATCGACACCTTGTACATGGGCTCGCCGAGGTAGTGGTGCGTTGGCGTGGTGTCGAGGAACCCTTTGCGCTGGCCGCCTTCGACGAAGAAAAAGCAGTCGGAGTCGGGGTGCGTCGGCAGCTCGCGGATGCGCATCAGGTCGTTGCCGCAGTACAAGTAGTCGTTGACGCCGAGATCGCTCCACGTGTCGATGCGGATGTTCGAGCCGGCGGAGTCGTGGTCGCGGAAGGTGACGTTGGTTTTCGCCTGACAACGCAATGTCGCGCGCGGCACCGGTGGGCCCTTGGCGTCGAGGATCTCAATCACCGAGTCGAGCGGCGAACCAAGGCGGCGGGCGTGGGTTTCGACGATGAGGCGCTCGCCTTTTTTGGCGGCGAAATGCCACAGGTCAGCGCCGCCGGGATGGTCGATGACGCCGTTGGCGGTCCCCGGCACGGGTATGCGCTGCGGCGTGGAGCCGCGAATCACTTCGGGAAACTCGCCGACGACCACGTTCGCTCTGCCGAGGGCTTTGCCGAACGACGTCGTAACAGAAATCGGGATTTGCGTTCCGAGCGCAGCGTCGGCCTGCGACTTGACACGCTCCAAATAGAGCCCGCCGAGATGGACGCCGATCACTTGAATGTCGCGTTCGGTTCCACGTTGCAAGCCCAACGGGAAAATGGCGGTGATGACCGGAATGTCGCCGACTTGCAGGCGATAGTGCATGCCGGCGCCGCCGCGGTACTCGCGGTCGCGGATGCTCAGAACGTAAGTTTCCTCAAGCGGACAAACGTAGCCGAGCGAGCCGGTCGTGCTTTCCGCGAGGACGAAGCCTTTGAGGTCGGTGATTTGCAAAACCGGATCGAGCTTCGAGCCGACGCCGCTGGTCACGGCTTGAATGCCGATTTGCATGCCGCGGGTCGCCTCGAAGCGGAAGAAATCGACGTCGCCCGCTTCCTTCATGTCGCCGACGATGGTCGCGGGCAGCTTGATCGGCTGGGCCGCGCTCGGCGTGTCGTTTCCTTCCTTCTCAGCGATAATAGGAAACAGATCGACGGTGAACGGCATCGAGGCGGATGAGCCAGCGGCGTTTTTCAGACTAAGTTGGATGTCGCCAGCCGGTGCGGTCGCGGGCAATGCGACATCGGCTGAGATACGGGTCGGCGTTTGGCCGTCGATGGAAAACTTGGCGGTCACGCCGGGCAGTGAAGACGCTAATTCAACGTTGGCGTCGAGATACTTGCCTTCAAACGTCACGAGAATCGTCTTACCGCGTTGTGCCGCCGAAGGGGACAGCTTGGTCAGTTGCGGCGCTTTTGGCTTGATCGGCAACGGTTCCGAAAGCACCTTGCCGGTCGCTTCTTCCAAGACGACGGCGACGCCGTCGTAGCGGCCGAGCGCAAGCTGCTTTTGATCCGGTCGAACAGACAGGGCGAGCACGGCCTCCGGCTGCTTTGCGTAGACTTTACCCTCCGTCATCTTCGCGGCATCCCACGCCTTCACAGTGCGGTCTTCGCCGAGGGAATAGAGCGTCTTGCCGTCGGCGGCGTAGACGAGGCGCGTGACCGGGGCCTCGTGCGCGAAGACGGATTGCGCGACCGTGCCGCCTTCGGAGCTCACGCCCCACACGCGGATGCTCTTATCGACGCCGGCAGCGGCGAGATGACGGCTGTCGGGGCTCCACGCGACGGCGTAGACCCAATCAATCGGTTCGGCCAGCGTGTAGAGGCGTTTCCCCGTCGCGGCGTCCCAGACTTTTACCGTCCGATCGGCGGCGCCGGATGCGAGCATTTTGCCGTCGGGGCTGAACGCCAAGCCGTATACGGCATCGGAGTGGTCTTTCAGCGTTCGCAGTTCCTTGCCTGAAGTCACGTCCCAAAGCTTGACGAGGCGGTCGTAGCTGCACGTCGCCAAGGTGATGCCGTCGGGGCTGAATGCAAGATCGTGAATCAAATCCTTATGAGCGGCGAGAACGAACTCCGGCTTGCCCGCCGGAATACCGCTCGGCGGGAAGAAGTAAATGCGCACTTCGCCGGAAACTCCCGGAGTACCGCCGGCGACGGCGAGGTAATCGCCGCTTTTGTTGAACGCGAGGGCGGTCACCTTGCCGAACTGACCGTGCAATTTGCCAAGCAAATCTCCGGACTCGTCGAATAGGAACACCTCGTTCCGGCCGCCGGCGACGAGGAGGTTTTGCTTCGGATGGTACGCGAGCGCGGAGATCGGCGCAGTCGCGTTTGCTTTTGGCTTGATGAACGGCAGCGATTTGCCGGTCGCCGTGTCGTCCACAGCGCCCGCGAGAATCCAATCGCGAACCTGGTCGATCTCTTCGCGTTTCGGCTGCTTGCTTCGCGGCGGCGGCATGGGCGGGGAGTTCTTGCCGACCATGAGCAGATAGAGCAGGCTTTCCTCCGGTTTCCCCGGCACGACGGCCGGGCCGCTTTTGCCGCCTTCGAGAAGCGCATAGACGCTGGTGACGATGAGGTCGCCTTTGGGTTTGTCGGCGTGGCATTCGACGCAGTAGCGGTCGAGGAAGGATCTAACGTTCTTGGTGTAGTGAGGCGACTGAGCGCTGGCTTCAAGTGCGATGTGTGGGCTGAGCAAAACGATCAATAACAAGCAAAATCGCTTCATCGGCCGTTTCCCTCGTTCGTGGGTGAGCTGAAAAGTGCAGAAACGTCCGTCCAAAGGCCAGGCGAGGCGTCAACTCCGCCACCTGACGAAATGATGGTGATCGCTTCGCTTAACGAACAGCCGCAAACTTTGGCGATGGCAGCAACAGCGATGGTGGGTGTGCGGCTCATGCCGTTACTGCAACAGACCAACGTTGGAATTCCGGCTCGCAGAAGCTGCGCTGTTGTGTTCACAGCGGTGTCGAGCAGCCACGCGGTATTGCCCGCACCGTCCAACAGCGGAAGTCGGCAGTACATCAATTCACGCGGAGTGGCGACGGGCGGTTCCTCAAGAGCCAGGTCAATTACAGCGCGAATTCCTTGCGCGTGTACGACCCGCAAGTCGCGGATATCGCCTCGGTGTCCCAGCCACAGCGCATAGGGCTGGATCCGTCGCATAGGCTTGCTCCACGAACTACGCGACCTTCGCCTGCGGCTTACGGCCATTGGCTTTCACTCGCCGCTTTTTCTTCCGTGCGATCGGCGCTTGAATATCAGCGGCCGTTCGGCCCTCGAATGCGTCGGGGATTTCATCCAGCAAAAGTCTTCCCGCCGCTTTGAGATGTGGGATGGCATGATACAAGAACCCCGCGACGGCATGTTGAGCCGCGGCCTTATCAAACGCTTCTGGATGCCGGTACAGTTCGGCGAGTTTCTGTAAGTCCTGGGCCCAGTCCGTCATGTGAAACACGAATTCCCATTTGCGCTCTTCATGCAGTGCCGGCGTCGGACTCTCTTGCAATTGGTCGAAGGCGGCCCGCAAAAGGCGAATGAGGCGTGGATCACGCGTCATGACCTTCATCCCCCAAAATGGACTTGGCATGATCGATCAGCGGCTGCCACTCCGCCGCCGTTTTCTTTCCCACGTGGCGGAGCATTGCTTCCATTTGATCCAGCCACGCTCGCGTTTCTATTTGCCAATGGTGTAGCTCGCGATCTCCCCGCTTCTCTAAAAGGTAAAGCAGGTGCTCCTCCAGGCGAGGACGCAATTCGTAAAGTCGCTCCAGTGCGCGTTTGCGTCCAATCCCCATGTTACCCGAATCACCGATTAAACAAGAACTCCCGCCCGCTCAGCACCGCCCAGAATAAGTCCTCCAACGCCTCGCGGCGGTTCGCTTTTTCCTCGCGGCTGGCGGCGACCATCAGGTCTTTGAATTTCTTCAGCTCGCCGTCAGTCGGCGGCCGACTGAGAGCAAGCAGGAACGTGCGCCGGATCGCTTCCTCGTCGCCGATCTTTTCGTTGAGCCATTGCTCCACGCGCGAGTTCTTCGACCGCAGCTTGTCGTTTAGCGTTTGGCCGTTGTTGAGGTGCAGGGCCTGGCTCACGCTCGAATCCTGCTGCCGCTCACAAGAGCAGGTCTGCACGCGTTCGGGTCGGCCAAACGAGTCCAGGAACGTGGACGCGACGCGCACGTCCGGCAGTTGGATCGCGCGCCGGCCCTTCGGGAAATTGTAGACCGGCCGGGCGTCGAAGTAGATCGCGAAGTCGGTCGGCACGCCGGTGATTTCTGAATAGGCGTCAAGGATCACCTCGGCCGAAAGGCGGCGGACCAGGTAATGGGAATAGAAGCGATCATCGGTGATGTTTTCCGGCAGCGGGTTGGCCGAGCGTTGGTACGTCGCGGAATTGAGAATGAGACGGATCAGGTATTTCACGTCGTAGCTGTGCGCGATGAAGTCCTTGGCGAGGGCGTCGAACAGCTCCGGATTGGTGGGCGGATTGGTTTGGCGCAGGTCGTCTTCGGCTTCTACCAAACCGCGGCCGAGGAAATTGTGCCAGACTCGGTTGACGAGCGCTTTCGCGAAGTAGGGATTGTCGGCGGCAGTCAACCAATCGACGAAGTAGGCACGGCGGTCCGCGGCATTGTCGAGGGGCAACGGTTTCGCGTCCAGCGGCGTCGGCGGCATCGGGAAGCCGCGCCGGAGATGCGGCACGTCGCCGCTCGGCGTCGCTTGCACGAACACTTCGCCGTTGCGGTCGCCGTTCTTGAGGGCGACGCGGGAGAAAAGGTTCGCCATGCTCCAGTATTGATCTTGCGTCCACTTCTCCAGCGGGTGGTTATGGCAACGGCAACAGGTGATCGACATGCCCATGAAGGTGAGGGAGGTCGCCTCGTTGATTTCGCTCACGTCTTTGTGGAGCACGTAGTAGTTGGCGGCGCCGTTCTCCAGGTTGCTGCCGGTCGCCGTCAGGATTTCGCGGGCGAAGCGATCCCACGGCTTATTGTCGGCCACGCTTTCACGGAGGTACTGGTAGAAGGCCCACATCGCCGGCTGCTGCAATTTCCGCGTTGAAATGAGAAGCACGTCGGACCATTTGTACGTCCAGTAATCGACATATTCCGGTCGTTGAAGCAAGCGGTCGATGAGCTTTGCGCGCTTATCCGCGGTTTTGTCGGCGACGAACGCTTGCACTTCTTCCGGCGTCGGCAGCGTCCCCGTCGTGTCGAGGCAGACCCGGCGGATGAATTCATAATCGTTGCACAAAGGCGACGGCGGTATGTGCAGAGATTCGAGCTTTTTCAACGCCAGCTCGTCGATGAAATTGCGGCGTTCGGCGTTCGCGAAGACTTTGGCGTCGAGCTTGTTCGGCAACGGCGACGTGATCCGCGTGACGGCGACGAGGTTGGAAAAATACACCGTGATCGCCGTCTCGCCGTGACCCGCGACCTTGACGTTGCCGTCTGGATCGACGGTGGCGACCAGTTCCTCGGTGCTGTTGAATCTCGCCCAGCGCGTCACATCTTCGGCATGGCCGTCGCTGTACGACGCGCGGACATTGATTTGCCGCGTGTCGCCCGGCTTCAGCGTTGCGGCGGGCGGAGACAATTCGAGACGTTGGATGCGTACATCGTCGGATCGCGGACCGGGCGCCCCCGACGCAATCCAATTGGCGAGCACTTGATAATCTGCTGAGCCGGGTTCGATTCTGCGGCCGCCGCCGTGCGGAATCGTCCGCGTCGGCTTGAGCAGCATCAGGCTGTGGGCGGGGTCGAGCTTGTCGATCCGGCGGCCCTGGGCTTGTCGGGTGAGCACGAAATGATCGGACTCGGGATCGTAACCGCGCAGCGACAGTTTCAAGCCGCCCTTGCCGGCAAGCGCGCCGTGGCAGGCGCCGGAGCTGCAGCCGATCTTGGTCATCATGGGGATGATGTGGTTGCGGAAGGTGGCGTCGGGCGCATCTGCCGCCACCGCGGCCGCCGGTGAGATGCACGCAAAAAGACCGCCGAAAAGGAGTGCGCGTTTCATGATTTCAGTTCGGTAATGATCTCAAGACCGGGGATTTCTTCAAAGTCGTCCGGGTCGTGGGTGATGAGCGGGCATTTGTAGGCGACGGCCGTCGCAGCGATCCAGGCGTCTTCGCCTGAAATGGGACGTCGCTTTCGTTCAGAGCGGATTTGCCCCCATAACTGACAAACCGTCACCGTAGGCTCAAGCACGGGATAGCGATCAAGCACTTGATGAATCCGCTGAAAGCCCTTCGTGCCCCAGTTAGCTCGATAGGCGCCCTCGTACAGTTCGGCGACTGTCATCGAAGCGATCATCGGCTTGACGCCTCGGAGATGACGGCGGTACAGAACCACACGAGAATCACGTTTCATCTCAAAGAATCGATGTTGGTGTCAAGCAGGCGAGTTTCCAGCATTAGTAACCTCGCCGACGACGCTCATATATGCCCTTCAGGAACTCCTCGAATTCCTCATCGCTCTTCCACAGGTCCGCCCCAAGTCCCTCCAACTCTCGGCCGGTCTTGAGCGGCTTGATGCCCAGTTCGTCGGCCACTTGGTCAGCCGTTTTCTGAACCCAAAAAGAACTCCGCGGTTTTTTCGCGCGGCTCTTCTTGGACTTCGCCGATTTCTTGGGGCGCCCGTTTGTTTTTCGCATACTTGCTTCCTCCTTCTGCTCAAAACAACTCCTTAATCGCCTGCACGCTGTACTCCGCCAGCGGCAGCGGCCGATTTTGCGGGCCTGGCAAGTCTTGGTGCGGATCGAGACCAAGGCCGCGGAACAGCGTGGCGGCGACTTCGCCGGGCGTCACCGGCCGGCTCTTGGGAAAGTAGCCAAGCTCATCCGATTCGCCGATGATACGGCCGCCCTGAATGGGGCCGCCGCCCATGAGGATCGTCCAGACGCCGGGGTGGTGATCGCGGCCACCGGCGGGGTTGATCTTGGGCGTGCGGCCAAACTCCCCCATTGCGGTGACGATCGTGTTGGCAAGCAAGCCACGGTTTTGCAGGTCTTCGAGGAGGGCGCTGAAGGCCTGATCGAAATTTGGAACCACGAGCTTCGACATCTCGGCGATGTCGGTGAACGGCTTGGAACCGTGGATGTCCCAGGTGATTTCGTCGAACACTGTCTCGAACATGTTGACCGTAACGAAACGGACGCCGCGTTCGATCAGCCGGCGGGCCATGAGGCAACTTTGGCCGAAACGTGTGCGGCCGTACCGGTCGCGGACCCCTTCCGGCTCCTTCTCCAAGGCGAACGCCTCGCGGGCCTTGGGGCTCGACATCAGTCGGTAGGCAAGGTTGAAATTATCGTCGAGCTGCTTCGCCGGCGCGTTTTTCTCGAAGGCGGCCATCGCGCCATCGACGGCGTCGCGCATCTTCTGCCGTCGCTCGGCCCGGACAGCGGAAATGTAGTCGGGCGGCAGCAGGTCGGGCACTTTGAATTTTGGATCGGAAGGGTCAGCGTTGAGGACGAACGGATCGTATTGCTTACCGAGATAGCCGGCGTTCTGCCCGTGAGGCAGATTGCCGCCGGTGCGGCCGATGGGCCGCGGAATCAGCACGTGGGCCGGCACGTCGCCGCGCTGGCCTTTCAGATAGCTGAGCACGCAGCCAGCGTGCGGATGTTCAATGCCGCCCGTGAAGAGCCGGCCGGTCTGCATCATCTGGTGGCCGGTGTCATGCACGGCCGTTGCCGTGTGATAAACCGTGCGGATCAGCGAAACCTTGTCGGCATGCTTCGCCATCTGTGGGAAGATCTCGGTGATCTGGTAGCCGGGGACGTTGGTCGCGATTGGTTTGAACGGCCCGCGAACTTCGGCGGGAGCGTTTGGCTTTGGGTCCCAGGTGTCGATGTGGCTGGGGCCGCCGACGAGGAAGAGCATAATGCAGTTGACGTCCTTATCGGCGCCGCCCGCTTTCGCCTTTTGCGCGAAGAAGGTCGGCAGCGTCAGGCCGAGCGTGGCGATGGAACCGGCGTGCAAGAAATCGCGGCGGGTCAGTCCGTCGCAGAAGCGGACCGCGCGAGGGGCATCGAAACGCAACATCGCTCCATCTCCTCTCGAATGCCGCAGGCGGGATTTGGGAATGAGCAACTTGGCTGGCACCTTGAACTTATCGCCTTAGGGCCGCGGAATCAATGAAAAAGGCACTGAGCGCCTTTCGCGCTGGCGTTCCCGCCAGCAATGCCGCACAATATCGGCCGACAATCCGCTATCGTGGAGGAACTCCCATGCGTCGAAGTCTCTGTGGCCTCGCGGGCTTGATCGTGCTGCTCGCCGGGATGAGTTGGTCCGTCGCCGACTCCGCGCCCCGGACAAAGGAGCCGGCCGTCGAGCCGATCAACACCTTTTCCATCGTCGCCTACGACCCGGAAAAGAAGGAATGGGGCGTCGGCGTCGCGTCGCGCGTGCTGGCGGTCGGCGCGGTGGTGCCGTGGGCCAAGGCCGGCGTCGGGGCGATCGCCACGCAGAGCTATGCGAATGTGAGCTACGGGCCGAAAGGATTGGACCTGCTCGAAAAAGGCAAGTCGGCGGAGGAAACAATCAAGCTGCTCACCGACGCGGACGAAGGAAAGGACCGCCGGCAAGTCGGCATCATCGACGCGAAGGGGGAACCGGCGACATTCACCGGCAGCAAGTGCATGGCGTGGGCCGGCGGCAAGACCGGGAAGAACTACACCTGCCAGGGCAACATCCTCGCCGGCGAAGCCGTGGTCAACGACATGGCGAAGGCGTTCGAGGAAACGACAGGCCCGCTTGCCTGGCGGATCCACGCGGCGTTGGAAGCCGCCGACAAAGCGGGCGGCGACAAACGCGGCAAGCAGTCGGCGGCGATTTACATCGTCAAAGAGAAGGGCGGCTACGCGGGAATGAACGATCGCTACATCGACCTGCGCGTGGACGATCATAAGGAGCCGATTCAGGAGCTGGGACGGGTCTTGGCATTGCGGATTCGCAGACCTCAGTAAAGCCGCGGTAGAATAATGTCGGATCGTGCATCGAAGTTCGATTGGGAATTGCACCTATGAGCCTCACACGAGCCAAAGCGATCGGTCGCAGACGCCGCCGGCAGGGCATGATTTGGCCCATGCCGGTAAGGGAGACAGACTTGGGACACACGTACGCGGAGATTACGGTTCGGCCGCTGGCAAAATCGGGCAAGTCGTGGACGGGACGTGCGTTGGTCGACACCGGCGCGACGGATACGTTTCTTCCTGCAAGCGTCTTACGCAAGCTCGGTATTCGGCCATCCGGCCAGCGTTCCTATGAACTTGCAGACGGTACGGAACAAGAATTGCCCATTGGATTCGGTGTCGTCGAAGTGCTTGGCCGGCCGGCGGGCGGAACACTCGTTTTTGCGGGTGAAGACGAAGAGCCGCTATTGGGCGTCACCGTCCTTGAATCCGCTGGATTCCTAGTCGATTCGCAGCGCGAACGACTCATTCCGCGACCGCCGAAGCGGAAACGGCGGCGGTGACAAAAGCGAAGTGCGAGGGGACAAAAAGCGCATGGACACCGTACTTCAAGGCTGGATCGGCACCAGCGTCGTTGTTACATTGCGGGCGTCGATGTCCACCAAGGTCGAAGGCGTTCTCGCAAAGGGGGACGCCGCGTTTCTGGTTCTCGATCAAGGGGAAGAAAAAGGAGAGATGCTGATTCCGATCGCGTCCATCCTGCACATCACGCCGAAGCCGCGGATGACGCAGCCGGAAACTTGATACACGTGGTCGGTCTTGCCGCGACGGAACCGCTTCGTTATCGTCCCGTCGCGCAAAGAACAGCGGCGGCGCTTCGTGCGCCGCCGCTCCTCCTCAAGGTGGGTCAACACCACAAGACGACAACTCGTGAAGTCGCTCTGCGGCATGCTTGCCGTGGTTGGATCGGCCACCCCTTGGCACTACGTATTATCGGCCCGCGTCTCTACGGACTTGAGCGAGGCGCGCGAACGCGGGAAGGATGGAACCGATGGCAAAACCCGCAAGGGCGACCCGTCTTCTCGCGGTGTTCTTGTCGGTCGGGCTGCACGCACTTGTCATCGCGGGACTCATGGGGTGGTCGAACGGGATTAAGTCGGAGCAAAGCGGAGGCGGTATCGCGGTTGACACGGTGGTGTTCGACGATGAGATTCGATTGACGTTGATCGATAGCGGCGTGGTGAGAAAACGCTCGGCCGCATCACCGGAGATCGCGGCGGCGCCGAGTAAACTCGCCGGCCAGAAGGCGGAGCCGCCAATCCTCGACGTCGGTCCAATCACGGTTGCGGGCGACAAACCGAAGGGGCAGGGGGAAGAAGCAGAACCCGTGTCTGGCGCTGGCGCGTCGCCACAGGGACCCCCGGGTAATACGTCGAACCGCGTCGGCGGCGAACCGCCGTCGTTCTTTCGCGCCCGAGCGCAAGGTCAGCGCGTCGTCTACGTCATCGACCGGTCGCTTAGCATGGGACTCAGTGGGGCGCTCGGCACGGCGAAGCGTGAGGTGATTCGCAGCATTGAATCGTTGCCGGCGACAATGCGATTTCAAGTGATCTTCTACAATCGGCGCGCGGAGCCGCTGCGGCTGAACGGTTTGACCGAACTGGCGGCGGCGGACACGAGCGCGAAATGGCAAGCCGTGGAGCTGATCGAGAGCCTCCGCGCTGAAGGCGCCACCGATCATCTTCCGGCATTGCGGCGCGCACTATTCTTGCGCCCGGACACGATCTTCTTTCTCACGGATGCTGACGATTTGACCGTGGAGCAGGTTCGCACAGTTACCGGGTACAATCAAGGACGGTGCGTGATTCATGCGATTCAACTAGGCAGAGCGGCGTTGCGCGGCGACGGGCAGTTGGCGCTATTGGCGCGGGCAAATGCAGGGACGTTTCGGATTGTCGAGCCATGAAGTTTGGCCGCCCGTCTCGGACGGGCGCGGGGTGTAGCGCCTGTCCGAGACGGACGGCTAAACTTTCAACCAGCCGCGGCCTTCTTCCTCGATCATTTGCCGCATGGCGTCGATCCACGTGGGATGATCGTTCAAGCACGGGCAGGCGAATAGTTCTTCGCCGCCGGCGTGGCGAAACGTCTCACGGGCTTCGTAACCGATCTCGTCAATGGTTTCCAAGCAATCCGCAGTGAACCCGGGCATGGCGACGAAGACGCGCTTCACGCCACGGCCCGCCAGCTCTTTCAACACGTCTTCGGTATACGGGCGCAGCCATTCCTCGCGACCGAACAACGATTGAAATGATTGCGCCCATTTTCCAGGTGTTGTGGCATGGTCTGAGACCACGCCACAACGCAGGAGTCGCGGCAGCAGCAGCTCCGTCGTTTTCCTTACGTGTTCGGGATACGGATCGCCGCGGCGCACGTAGCTGAGCGGAATGCCGTGAAAGCTGAGCACGAAATGATCCGGCTGCCACGGGACCTTTGCCAGCCCGGCGCGGATGACCGCCGCGATCGCGTCGAGATATGCGGGGTGATCGTAATAAGGCGGGACGATGCGTAATGCCGGCACGCGTCGCTCTTTCATCAACGCCTGAAACAACGCATCGGTCGCGGACGCGTTGGTCGTCGCGGAATACTGCGGATACATCGGCAGCACGATCAGCCGTTCCACGCCCTGATCGATCAACTCGCGCACGACGCTCGCGACGGACGGATTGCCGACCTGCATGCCGAAGCGGACGGGAATCCGCGGCAGCGTTTGCTGCAACGCGGCGGTTTGCAGCCTGGTGTAGTGCAACAGCGGGGACCCGGTTTGCGGATTCCAGATGCGCTGATACTTGGCCGCCGATTGCTTCGGCCGCCGCGGCAGGATGAGGAAATTGAGGACGAACCACCACGGCAGCCGCGGCGCTTCGATGACACGCGGATCGCCAAGGAACTGGCGAAGGTAACGCCGCAGAGCCGCAGCCGTCGGAGCGTCGGGCGTGCCGAGCTGGATGAGGAGAACGGCAGTAGACATGAGAATTGTCAGTAGTCAGTAGTCAGTTGTCCGTTGCAGCAATCGATCCGACCACTGACAACTGACTACTGACAACGGACAGATTCTACTTCTTCTTGCAGCCCGGCCCCTCTTTGGGGTCGCCCTTTTCGGTGATGTGCCCGGTGCCGGCGGCCTTGATTTCGGCGGCCTTCTCGGCGTTGAGCGGCGTGTAACTGGTCCACTGCGCGGGGACGTTCGCCTCGGCGAAAATCGCCTCGACCGGACATTCCGGGACGCACGCTTCACAGTCGATGCAGTCCACCGGATCGATGTAAAGCATCATGTCGTCCTGGTAGAAACACTCCACCGGGCAAACGGCCACGCAATCGGTGTACTTGCAGTCGTTGCACGGTTCACAAACTGTGTGAGTCATGCGTCAATCTTCCTTTCTGGAAGGCCCGGCAGGCGGGGGACCGTGCCGCCACGCCTGCGTAAACTGCTCGGATTCGCTCTCCGCCCCGAAGCCGGCGGTTGGAAAACCATAGTATCCATAGCAAGTGAAAGTGCAGTTGTCCAGAAGGAGGGCATTGCTTTCCGTATCGCCCCAATCCCTCGGACTGCTCACGGCCTGGGCGTCGGACCGCGGGCATTTACCCCGGCTATTCGAGCGATTTGTTCGGCGTCAGTCGAGCGACGGCATCTTCAAACCAAGCAGTGCGGGACTCCTCTCCGACCGCGACGGCCGCCCATTCTCGGCGAATGAAGTCTACGTCGATTGTGTCACGATTCGCGATGAGCAACGTCTCCATGTCCACCTGGTCTTGCGGACGAAACGCGATTAACTTCGTCAGTATCAGCCCCTCGGCCGTTGCGACGCGCAGATCCGCATCCATCCAGGGCCTAACCTCGGCGGTATTGAGGACGGTCGCGTATATGGGTAGGATCGGCTGCATCCAATCGACACGCACGCGGCCGAACGAAAAGACCGTGAACCGGTCGACCGACCAGTGCCGGACCACCTCCATCACGTCGATATCGAAGCCTTCGGCAACAAGTTCCTCGAGCAGTCCCGGAAACGCGAGAGCGGGAACTTGTACGATGAAGTCGGCGTCCTTGGTCGCACGCGGCCGACCGCGCACGCCCACCGCGAGGCCGCCGATGAGCGCATGGCGAATCTGCCGATGTGCAAAGACGACAGCGAGCCGCCGAACGACCTCTACCAACCCTGTGTCAAGCATGACGTGCGACAAACGCCTCCACGGCCTTGCGGCCGCGTTCTTCCTCCTCTCGGGCCAACCGTGCCAGCGCCTCCGGCTGGTTCGAGATGGACGCGAGAAAGTGATACAAATCGACCATCTCTCCCAACTCGCGCACACGCTGGTCCGGCGAGAGTGCTCGAAAGCGGGCCGCCTCCTCGGCGATGACCTCGGCGTCGTTTGGGAACTTGATGGGCAGGTCCATGTTCGTGGCTCTGGATTCTGATCCCTGTACTCATTGTATCGTTTCGGACCCACAATTCGCAGCGCCAGGCGATCCCAGGGGCGGAGTCAAAGCATATTCAACGGATCGACATCGAGCGTAAACTCCACGCCGCTCGGCGTGCGCAGGGTTGGCAGCACGGCGCGCAGTAATTGGTGCAGCGCCGCGGGGCTCACCGACTGCAACTGGAAATGAAAGCGGTAATAGCCCTTCAAGCGGAACACCGGCGCTTCCGCCGGGCCGAGAAGGCGGATGGGCGCGATCGGCGTCGGCTGTTGCGTCAGTTTCTGTAGCGCCCCCGTGAAGAGGCCGGCGAGATGATCCGCAAAGCGTCGCGCCGCTTCCTGATCGCGGCTGCGGACGATCAGACGCGCCAGACGTTGATACGGTGGATAATTGTGTGCTCGCCGGTGCGTCAACTCCTCCGCGACAAACGCGGCGTAATCGTGCGCCGCCGCCAACGCAATCGCCGGATGCTCCGGTGTAAATGTCTGCACCAAGACGCGCCCGCCGCGCGGCCCGCGGCCGGCTCGACCGGCGACTTGTGACAGCAATTGAAAGGTGCGTTCCGCGGAGCGGAAGTCGGGAATGTGCAGGCCCACGTCCGCGTTGACGACGCCGACCAAGGTCACGTTCGGGAAATCGAGCCCCTTGGCGATCATCTGCGTCCCCAGGAGGATGTGGATGAGGCCCTCGCGAAACGCTTTGAAAACGCGGGCATGACTCCCCCGGCGCTTCATGGTGTCGCTGTCCATGCGGCGAACGACGTAGCCGTGAAAGCGCTCCTCGATTACTTTCTCCAATTTCTCCGTGCCGAGTCCCTGAAAGCGAATCTGCGTTTGGCCGCAACGGGGGCACAACGTCGGCGGGGGCTGCTCGTAGCCGCAATGGTGGCACAGCATCACTTCACGCTCGCGGTGAAACGTGAGCGCGAGATCGCAAAAGCGGCATTGCTCGACGTAGCCGCACGATGGGCAATGAACGTGCGTGGAATAACCGCGACGATTCAGGAGCAGGATCACCTGTCCACCGTTTTTCAGCGCGGCGCGCATTGCTCGTTCCAGCGTGGGGCTGAGCGCGTAAAACGGTCCGCGGCCCGGAGGCTCGTGACGAAGATCGATCAGGCTCACCGGCGGCATCGGGCGTTCGAGAACACGACTCGGAAGTTCCAGCAGCGTGTACTGCCCGCGCTGGGCGTTGTGCCAGCTTTCGAGCGACGGCGTCGCCGAGCCGAGCAGAATGGGGATGTTCTCTAGCCGGGCGCGCATGACCGCCACGTCGCGGGCGTGATAACGCGGCGTCGCGTCCTGCTTGAACGTGCCTTCATGCTCTTCGTCGATGACGATCAATCCGAGCCGGCGTGCGGGGGCGAAGACGGCGCTGCGCGCGCCGACGATCACCTGCACCTGGGCCCCCGCGACACGCCGCCATTGGCCGCCGCGCTCCGCGTCGCCAAGATGGCTGTGCAACACCGCCACTTCGCCGAAACGGCCGCGGAAACGTTGGATGGTCTGCGGCGTGAGGCTGATTTCCGGGACGAGGACCAGCGCTTCCTTCCCCTGCTTCACCACCTCTTCAATCGCACGGAGATAGATTTCCGTTTTGCCGCTGCCGGTGACGCCGTGCAGCAGAAAGGCATGGAAGCCTCCCGTCTGCACCGCCTCCTCAATCGGCGCCCAGGCGCGAAGCTGATCCGCGTTGAGCGTGATCGCCGGTTCGACGGACGGCGCATCTTCCGAGAGGTCTTCCACAAAGCGGTCGATCCGCCGCACCTCTCGGCGAACGACGCCTTTCAAGACCAACGCTTCCACGGGCCCCTGCCCGCAGCGCGCGAGCCGGGCGAGCTGCCGATACTCCATCGGCTTGCCGGCGGCCCGCAGCATTTCCAGAGCCTTCGCTTGTTTCGCGGTCAACGGCGGCGGCGGTTGCGGCAACTCGTGGTCCGGAAGCGGCGTGAGAAAAGCGGTCGCCTTCGTGCCGGATTTCGCGCGCGCGCCCGCCGGCACGACGGCATTGAGCACTTGGCCCCAGCCACAGAGATAGTAGTCGGCCATCCAGCGCGTCAGCCGGAGAAGATCAGGCGTGAGGATCGGCTCGTCATCGAGAACGCGACGAATGTCTTTGACGGAACGCGCCGGCGGCTTGTCGTGCAGTCCGACGCAATAACCGACCGTCGTTTTGTCCCCCTTGCCGAAGGCCGCCTGGACGCGCTTGCCGACGCCGATGGAATCACGCAGGGCATCGGGCACGCCGTAGGTGTACGCGTGCTCGAGCGGGCGGTCGAAGACGACTTCGGCGAAGAGAGTCGCGACCGACGGAGCGGGTTTCTCCGTCGTTCCAAACAGGCTCGGTTGTGTCGCATGCGTCACGGGACCGGCCCCGGCGCTAAGGAAGGCGGTGGCAGTGTTCATACTTACAGTATAAGCGTGCCCGCGACAAATCGCGAGGCCTGCTGGAGATGATATGCGAAGGTCAGCGGCCCGGAATCGGTTGCAGCTCCTTACCGAGGGCGCTATGGCGTTGGCCATACGCGAAGTAGATGACGAGACCAGCCGCCAACCAAACGACAAGCCGGATCCATGTATCGAGCGGCAAGAAGAGCATCATGAGCAGGTTGACGAAAATCCCGAGCGGCGCCAGTACGAAAAGCGCTGGCGTACGGAAGGGCCGCTCTGCCTCGGGGCGGCGGATACGCAAGAGGAGCACCGCAGCACAGACGATCACGAACGCCAGCAGCGTGCCGATGTTGACCATGTTGAAGAGCACGTGAATCGGCGTGAACGCCGTGACGACGCAGAGTGTGACGCCAACGAGAATCGTCGATCGGTGCGGCGTGCGGAAGCGCGGGTGGACGGCCCCGAAGATCGCGTCCGGCAACAGACCGTCGCGGGCAATGGCGAGGAAGATGCGGGCCTGGCTGAGAAACGTGATGAGGATGACGCTGGTGATGCCTGCCAGCGCGCCCGCCGCGATCAGGCCCGCCGATATCTTTAGTGCCACGCTATCTTCTTTCTGCGCCAGCGCGGAAAACGCCTTGGCGACACCTGCGCCTTCGTCAATTTCAGGATACGGTTGCATGCCGGTGAGCACCGCGGCTACCGCAAGGTACAGCACCGTGCAAATTCCCAGAGAAGCGAGGATGCCGAGAGGCACGTCGCGCTGTGGCCGTTTCGCTTCCTCGGCATGCGTCGATATCGCGTCAAAACCGATGTAAGCGAAGAACACCATTGCCGCAGCGACCATGATCCCCGATATGCCATACGGCATGAATGGACTGCGGTACTTGGCGTCGAGCGGCTCCAGCCAGTGGTTCAGGCCGAGCACACTGATCAGGCCCCACTTCTCGACTTCGCTCTTCAGCCCCTTGATGTCGGTCAGCTCCTCCGGCGACACCGCTTTGGCGATTGCAGGATAGCGCTCGACAAGCTCCTCGCCGTCGGGCAAATGATGGCGTTCCGCTTCCGGAATCAATTGGGCAATGTCGGGCCGGCGCCGTAGCAGCTCCGCGGTGTCGGTAGTCTTACGCCGCTCCACCGGGATGCCGGTCCAGTTGGCTGGGTTGACGTACCATACGCCGACGCCGATGACGAACAGCACGACGCCGACCTTTACGCCGACGAGGATGGCGTTCATCGTCACGCTTTCACGGATGCCGATGACCAGGACAATCGTGCAAAGTGCCATGACGACCACGGCCGGCAGGTTGAGCCAGCCCGTCGCCCCGGTCGTTTTATCGATGACCGTCCAGGGGTCGGCCGAGAGTTGGTCGAGGACGTGCCTACCGAAACAGATATCGAGCAGCTCGTTAAAGTACTTCGTCCAGTCGGCGGCGAGCGTGGCGCAGCTCATGGCGTATTCGAGGACGAGGTCCCAGCCGATGATCCACGCGAGCAATTCGCCGAGCGTAGCGTACGCGTACGTATAAGCGCTGCCGGCCACCGGCGCCATCGCCGCGAACTCGGCGTAGCACATGGCAGCGAAAGCGCAGCCGAGTCCGGCAACGACGAACGACAGCATCACCGCCGGCCCGCCCCTGGTCGCCGCCGCCTCGCCGGTCGTCACAAAAATGCCCGCGCCGATGATGGCGCCGATGCCGAGCGAGGTGAGACCGATGGGTCCAAGCACGCGCCGCAGGCGGTTCTCGCCCATCATCTCGGCGTGCAGTCGTTCGAGCGATTTGCGGGCGAAGAGTTGTTGGCGGAGCATTATCGACTTTCAAGTTTGGACTAATTTGAATTCATGGTTTCCGCGGACGGGTAGAAAATCCTCGGTCCCTTGCCCGATGGAACGAACTGACTGAAGGTGCCTAGGTCCTCGGGATGGGCTGCCTTCGCGCGACTCCAAGCTTCCTGGTGGGTTTCTGATACAAACGCCTCTTCGCCCGCAATAGCAATAAACTTACCTGCCGCTTTCGGCAAAATGTCCTTCCAGTGCAAGTTGAGCCAAGCGCTGTTTCGATTAAACTGCTGCATGAATTCACGGAATGGGATCAATTCCTCCGGTTCTGGTTCTTCGAATGTAATCTTCAGCGGCGGCAAAGACCCACTAAAGCGAATCATGGGCAGCCTCCTCTGCGTCTGGGATTCGAACAATCATGCTATCGGATACACTCGCGGTCCCGTTCGGCAGACGGCGGCGCTATTCCATCACGCGATTCGCTGGAACTGCCCCCGCCTACAGCTTATTCCCTCCCGCCGGCATTCCCGCGGGCGATGCGCCATGGGCGGCAAGTTCGCCGCGGAGTTCTTTGCCGAGGATGCTGTGATGACGGCCGTAGAGGAAATAGATCACGAGGCCGATCCCCAGCCAGATGAAAAGCCGCCACCAGTTCGCCGCGGGTAGCGACAGCATCAAGAGCAGACACGCAGCGATGCCCAGGATCGGGACCACCGGCACGAACGGGCAACGGAACGGTCGGGCCGCTTCCGGGTTGGTGCGGCGCATAATCAGCACGGCGCCGCAGACGATCACGAACGCGAACAGCGTGCCGATGTTGGTCAGGTGCAGCAACGCGTCGATGGGCAGGAACGCGGTCATGCTCGCGACGAAAAGGCCGATGAGGATCGTGCTGATCCAGGGAGTCCGGAATGTAGGATGAACGCTGGCGAAAATGCGACGGGATACCAGACCATCGCGAGCCATGGCCAGGAAGACGCGCGGAGCGCTGAGCATCATGACCAGCAATACGGACGTGATGCCGGCCACGCCGGCGACGGCGATGATGAACTCGGCCCAGCCCATCTTGATTCGTCTGAAAGCGTCGGAGACTCCGGCATCTTTGCTCAACTCCTGGTAGGGCACCATGCCGGTCAGCACGGCCACAACGGCGATATAAAGGACGGTGCA
The DNA here is from genome assembly GCA_041499805.1 of Gemmataceae bacterium. Classification (GTDB taxonomy): domain Bacteria; phylum Planctomycetota; class Planctomycetia; order Gemmatales; family Gemmataceae; genus JBGQKZ01. The sequence goes on along the minus strand of JBGQKZ010000050.1, from coordinate 22,849 downwards.
AACGACCAGCGAGGCGATAATGCCGATCGGCACATCCCGCTGCGGGTTCTTCGCTTCCTCGGCGTGCGTCGAGACGGAGTCGAAGCCGATGTAAGCGAAGAAAATGATTGCCGCCCCGGCGAGCACGCCCACGGGGTCTCCGGCGTCGTTGGGCTTCCCCAGCACAGGGATGCCGAAAAAGCTGACGCCGGTCCAGCCGTACGGAGCGAAGTTGTTTGACCAGTTCTCGGGGTTGATAAAGAACATGCCTACGCCGATGACGAACAAGACCGCCGCGACTTTGATGGCCACCATCAGGGCGTTGAAGCCGGCGCTTTCACTGATGCCTTTGACCAGCACCACCGTGACCACGAGCACGACAAGGATCGCCGGAAGGTTGACATAGGCCCGCTGCGGATTCTGAATCTTGGCCTCGGCGGACGAGTCGCCTACTTGGCCTACTACTACGGACGACTCACCCTTCTTCTTGGTGAGGACCCAGAAAATGCCCTCGGCAGGTTTGCTGCTGCCATCCACCCACGTGGCTTCCTTGGCGTCCATCACCTTTTGGGTCACTGTAAGCGGCTTCGCCTTCTCGTCTTCCTTCTCATCCTTGGTCACCTCCTTGAGCAGCTCCTGGCTCACTGCCGCTCGCGGATACTCGGCCACAAGGTTAGGCAGAAGATGGCCTTGATCGTACTTGTGCGGCGCCCCGGAGAGAGCGACTGGCACGATGATGCCGAATTTGAGCAGTACGCTCTGAAAGTAGCCGGACCAACCATTGGCCACGGTCGCAGCGCCCACCGCATATTCGAGCACGAGGTCCCAGCCGATGATCCAAGCGAACAATTCGCCCATTGTCGTGTAGGCGTAGGTGTATGCCGAGCCGGCGACCGGCGCCATCGACGCGAATTCGGCATAGCACAACGCGGCGAAAATGCAGGTGATGCCGGCGACCGTATACGAAATCATCAACGCAGGTCCCGCGACATCCTTGGCCGCGGCCCCCGTCGCGACGAAGATGCCGGCCCCGATCACGGCGCCGATGCCGAGCGCGGTCAAGGTCACTGGTCCAAGGACCCGTTTCAGCCGATGCTCGCCGGCCATTTCGTCCAGCAGTACTTTCAACGACTTCTTCGCAAACAGTTGATTCACACCCATGATTTCATCCAGTTGGCTTAGTAGATTTCCGCTCGTTCCGCGAGAAGTTACCAGAAGCGCAAAGCCGCGTCAAAGCTTCACTTGCTATCGAGGATCAAAGTCACCGGCCCGTCGTTCGTCAATTCCACCTGCATCATCGCGCCGAATCGGCCGGTCGCGACCGGAATACCCTGGGCTTTCACCGCGTTGATGAAGGCTTCGTAGAGCGGAATCGCGATCTCCGGCGGGGCGGCGTCGATGAAGCTGGGACGGCGGCCTTTGCGGCAGTCGCCGTAGAGCGTGAACTGGCTAACGATCAACATGGCGCCGTTTACGTCGGGCAGCGACAGGTTCATCTTGCCGTCGGCGTCGTTGAAGACGCGCAAGCCGACGAGTTTGTCGGCGAGCCAACGGGCGTCGTCGGGCGTGTCGGTCGCCGTCACCCCCAGCAGGACGAGCAGGCCGCGATCGATTTGGCCGACGGTTTCACCGTCGATGACCACGCGGGCATGAGCAACACGCTGCAAAACGGCACGCATGCTCGTTCGCAACCTCGCTTGACGTTTTTGGCGATTTCCAACAACTTACCAGAAGTTCAGCCGCCCGTCTCGGACGGGCGCGTTGACTGCGCGCCCGTCCGAGACGGGCGGCTAAACAAGTGGAGGTCCATGCATATGGCTGAGCGCAACTACTCGCCGTATCAAGAAAAAATCATCAAGCGCTATTACAACAACCTCGACACGATCCAGTTGCAGCGGCTGTCCGATCTTGTCGGCGAACTGTACCTGGCGGAGGGGAAGAAGAAATCGCGTGTCTGGCAGAATGCCGCAGCGGCGATGCAGAAGCTCGGCGTGCCGCAGTCGCGCATTGACCATCTCGTCACACAGGCGAACCCGGCCCTCATCGCAGAAGTTGTGAAAGAACTGCAAAGCAAGCCGTAAGAGCACACGTCAGAAATGGATTTCACCGGGTCTGCAAAACGAGCCCTAGCATATGTCAGGTGAAATGAAAGAAATCCAATTCACAATTCCGTAACTGACTGTTTCACAACCACTTCCGTTCTATGGCCGAGCCGCGAACACGCCTTTCACAGCGCGCAGGTGAGCTTGACCCCTTTTTTCGCGAGCCGGTATAACTTGTCCTTGAGTCGGGCTACCGGAACGCGCCGGACGGCGGGAGAGGCCATGCAAGTTGTCATTCTGTGCGGCGGCCAGGGCACGCGCATCCGCGACGTGGCCGAGGACCTTCCCAAGCCGATGATTCCCGTCGGCGGCCGGCCGATCCTGTGGCACATTATGAAAGGGTTCGCTCGGCACGGCTTCAATGACTTCGTCCTTTGCCTCGGTTACAAGAGTTGGATCATCAAGCGCTATTTCCTCGACTACCATCTGGCCGGCGCCGACTTTTCGGTTGACCTGCGGTCGCCCGACCACTTCCGCCTGCACAGCCCGGCGCCGGCGGAGGAATGGCGCGTGACCCTTGTCGAAACCGGACTCGACGCGATGACCGGTTGCCGGGTCAAACGCGCCGAGAAGTTCATTACGAGCGAGCATTTTCTGCTGACCTACGGCGACGGCGTGGCGGACGTGGATGTGACCAGGCTCGTGGAATTCCACATGGGGCACGGCAAGACCGGAACGGTAACGGCCGTGCAGCTTCCCGGCCGCTTCGGCGAGCTGGAGATCGACGGCGAACGCATCGTCGAGTTCAGCGAGAAGCCGGTCGTCTCGAAGGGTCGGATCAACGGCGGCTTCTGTGTTTTCCACCGGCGATTCTTCGACCGGCTGTACGACGATCCGAGCCTCGTGCTCGAATTCGGGCCGCTGGCCGGACTTGCCCGCGACGCCGAGTTGATGGCGTACCAGCACGACGGGTTCTGGCACGCCATGGACAGCAGCCGCGATTATCGACTTCTGAACGACCTCTGGGCGGGCGGGCGGGCGCCGTGGAATACCTGGGACCCGCTGCCGCTGCGCTTGGCGGCGTGATTCGGCTTACAGCAAGGAAGCGCATGGCCTCCCCGAACGGATTCTGGCGCGATCGGCGCGTGTTCGTCACCGGCTGCACCGGCCTGGTCGGCTCGTGGACGGTGAGGGCATTGCTTGAACGCGGCGCCCACGTCGTCGGCCTGATCCGCGATCAAGTCGCCGGTTCCGAACTGCATCGGAGCGGCCTGAGCGAACAAGTCGACATTGTTCACGGCTGCGTCGAGGATGAACGGCTGATCGAACGCGCCCTCGCCGAATACGAGATTCAGACCGTCTTCCACCTGGCGGCACAAACGATCGTCGGCATTGCGAATCGCAGCCCGCTCTCGACGTTTGAGACAAACATCAAGGGCACATGGTGCGTGCTTGAAGCCGCACGGCGTTGTGGATACGAGCCGCAAGTCGTCGTCGCTTCGTCGGATAAGGCGTACGGCGCGCAAACGACACTGCCCTACACGGAGAACGCTCCGCTCGACGGGCGGCACCCGTACGACGCCAGCAAATCGTGCGCGGACATTCTCGCGTTGACCTATCACCACACCTACGGCTTGCCCGTGTGCGTGACGCGCTGCGGCAATTTCTTCGGCGGCGGCGACCTGAACTGGAACCGCATCGTGCCCGGTACTATTCGCTCGGTCCTGCGGGACGAGCGGCCGATCATCCGCAGCGACGGGACTTTTGTGCGTGATTACTTCTACGTCAAGGACGGCGCCGCGACGTACTTGCACCTCGCAGAGTGCATGGCACGGCAGCCGGAGATCGTCGGCGAGGCGTTCAATTTCTCGACCGAACGGCCGGTGAACGTTCTTGAGCTGACGCGGCTGATTCTTCGCTTGATGGATTCCGAGTTAGAGCCCGACGTGCGTAACGTGGCGAGCCACGAGATTCCGCAGCAGCACCTCTCGGCAGCCAAAGCGCGACGGCTGCTCGATTGGAGGCCTATTTACGATTTGGAATCTGGTCTGCACGAAACGATCGCATGGTTTCGCCGCCATCTGGCGGAGGAGCAAAGAGGCGATCGCTCGAATGGAACCGGCGATCTGCATGCCCGCACGCGGCAGGCCGCGTAGCAACCGTTCTTCTATTCGGATACTTTGATGCCAAGTTCGATCGGCTTCCCGGCGCCGGTAGCTTGTTGAGAGGAAGAAAAGTGTCGCGATCTGCTACATACCCTGCTGCGGCCCCAGCTGATTTGCGGCGGCGCTTCGAGCGGCTCGCAGCGGAATGGAAAGAACGCTCCCGCTTTCTCTCCAACACGGCGCAAATGGCGCTGCTCACGTCGTATCAACGCATCATCGGCATGGGTCCTGTAGTCGTGCCCTTGATTCTCGAAGAGTTGCAGCGGGAACCCGATCACTGGTTTTGGGCGCTGGAGAGCATTACGGAAGAAGATCCAGTCCCCGCGGCGGCAAAAGGTCAGATTCCGCTAATGACCGACGCCTGGCTTCAGTGGGGCAAAAAACATGGATTACTCGCACCATGACCACGCATGGACTATTTCCGCGCCTTAGCAAGGAAAACCACCGGTCCACGAGCCCCTCTTCACCGAACTACAACTGCATTGCTTGGGCCGCGGAGGATACAGATCGGTGGTGGCAGCCGGGAATCTATTGGCCCTTGCCGTCGCCCAAAGACGATTGCGGCATCGGCGCATTGGAGCAAGTGTTTCGCAGTCTCGGATACTACGACTGTGACATCGGCGATTCAGAGCTGGGCTACGAGAAAATCGCGCTTTACGGCAACAACCTGTTCTACACTCACGCCGCTCGACAACTGCCAAGCGGCAAATGGACAAGCAAGCTTGGAAAAGCCGAGGACATTGAACATGACACGGCGGAAGACGTCGCCGACGGCGTCTACGGTCAACTCGTGGGCTACATGAAGCGGCCCCAATCACGGAAGAGCTGAGAGACAAGATGACCCCGAAAACCATCCTCACCGCCGGCCCATCCATCACCCAGCGGGAAGTCGAGTACGTGCTCGACGCCGTCTGCCGCGGGTGGAACGAGAATTGGGACGGCTATCTCAAACGGTTCGAAAGCGCGTTCGCGAAATACGTCGGCGCACGTTTCGCGCTCGCTACATCGAGTTGCACCGGCGCTTTGCACTTGGCCATGCTCGGCCTCGGACTCGGGCCCGGCGACGAGGTCATCGTGCCGGAAGTGAGCTGGGTCGCGACCGCCAGCGCCGTTTGTTACGCGGGCGCGTCGCCAGTGTTTGTGGATATTGACCCGCACACGTGGTGCATGGACCCCGACAGCGCGCGCCGCGCAATCACACGGAACACCAAGGTGATCATCCCGGTCCACCTCTACGGCCACCCGACTGACATGGTCGCGGTTACACAAATAGCGCGCGAACATGGCCTGTTCGTGCTCGAAGACGCAGCCCCCGCTCTCGGCGCCGAAGTCAATGGCCGCAAGGTCGGAGGCCTCGGCGACGCGGCGTGTTTTAGCTTCCAGGGCGCAAAGATCATGACGACCGGCGAAGGCGGCATGTTCGTCACAAGCGACGAAGCCCTCTTCGAACGCGTCAAGCACGTCGGCGATCACGGCCGCGACAAACTCATTCCCTTCCACATCAATCGAGTCGGTTACAAGTACAAGATGTCCAACCTCCAGGCCGCGCTGGGCCTTGGACAACTCGAACGGATCGAGGAGCTGGTCGAAAAGAAGCGGACGATCTTCGGCTGGTATCGGGAGCGACTCGCCAACGTGCCCGGTATGCAGCTCAATGCGGAAGAGTCGTGGGCGCGCAATATCTATTGGATGACCTCAACCGTGCTACAGGAGAGTCTCGCGGTCAGTCGCAACGCCGTCATCGCGGGACTCAAGGAACGTTGCATCGACAGCCGGCCGTTCTTTCCGCCTATAAGCTCGTTTCCGATGTTTCGCCGCCAAGAAAAACGGAACCCCGACGCATATCGCGTTTCGCGGCAGGGCATCAATCTACCGAGCGGACACAACCTGACGGAAGCCGACATCGACCGTGTTTGTCGCGGATTGACGGAAGTGCTCGGGACGGCCCAGAGGCGGGCGGCGTAGTCCAGAAACGCAGCCCTCTCGTTCCGCGCGGGGATTCGCCTCGCGGAGCGAGGCGGCCACGTTGACGGTCGTCGTCTTCAAGGAGGATCGCCCAATGAATCAAAGCTTGCAAGAACACGTTCTCGGCGCCATCCGCCTGCTCAAGCAAGGGCGCGCGATGCCCGCGGACTGGCAACCGATCGTGCAGAACCGCCGGACCGTCGCATGGCTCGAGCCGGTCACCTGGCTCGACGCCGATCGGCAGGACGCCATCGAACGCCTCGCCAACTGGCGCGCGAATGCCGCGCATGCCTTTCCGTCGCAGTTTCCCGTCACGTTGGTCGGTACGCACCGCTGGTTGATCCGCCAACTGCTCGAGGTGCCGGATCGGCTGCTGTTCTGGGTCACCGCGATTGACGGCACGCGGGTCGGCCATTTGGGCTTGTTCCGCTTCAACTTCGACCTGCGCGAGGTTGAAATTGACAACGTTGTGCGCGGCCGCATGGACCTGCTTCCCGGCGTAATGCAAGCAGCGCTCGAAACGCTCCTGGGGTGGACCTTTTCGGCCCTCCACATGGAGACGCTCGCACTCCGCGTTTTTGCAGACAACGAACGCGCCATTCAACTCTACCGGCATACCGGATTCCACGAGGTGGCAAAGACACCGATGGCGCGCCTCGAAGAAGGGGACACGATCCGCTGGGTGGAGATGGAAGACGCCGCTCACGGGCCGGTCGATCGTTACTTGACGACGATGCGGCTTATGCGGACAGACTGGCTGGGCGCTCACCCGCGCGCGGCAGCGTAGCGAGACAAGGTTTCATGGAAGAGACACGCTGGCGACCCGACCTGCCGACAATCGAGCCGAGCACGCGCAAGCTGCTCAGCATCGTCATGCCGGCGCGCAATGAAGAAGGCAATCTGCGGCGCGCTTATGAAGAAGTCAGCGCGGTCCTGGCCGATCTGCCCTACGACTACGAAGTCATCGTCATCGACAACGACAGCACCGACCGCACAGGCGACGTGGCGGCGGAGTTGTGTGCATTCAACCCGCGTTGGCGCTATCTTCGTTTCAGCCGCAATTTTAGCGTGGAAATCAGCATTGCCGCCGGGCTGCGTTATTGTCGCGGCGACGCAGCGGTCGTGCTCTTCAGCGACTTGCAAGACCCGCCCGAGATCATCCCCGAATTCGCTCGCAAATGGGAAGAAGGATCGGACGTTGTCTACGGGATGCTCCGCCAGCGTACCGGCGACCCGTTCTGGAAGGCGGGCTGCGCGCGCTTGTTCTATTGGCTCGTTCACAAGCTTGCCGACGTGGAGATCACGCCAAACGCGACGGATTTCCGCCTCTACTCCCGCCGCGCCATCGATGCCCTGAATCAGTTTGACGAACGCAATCGCTACCTGCGCGGCTTCGCGCATTGGATCGGCTTCCGCCGTTGTGCGGTGACGTATGACCGACGAGCGCGGAAAGCGGGCCAAAGCAAGGCGCCGTTCTTCTACCTGCTGAACCTCGCGGCGAACGCCATCACCTGCTTCTCGATCAAGCCGCTGCAACTGTTCTCGCTCATGGGCTTCGTGGCGCTCGGTGGAACCCTGTTGTTGGCGGCGATCTATGTTTGCAGTTACTTCTTCGCGTTCACGATGCCGGGTTTGACAACCGTCTATTTGCTTCTGCTTGCGAACCTCGCCGTCTTGCTGCTTGGCTTCGGCACGCTGGGCGAGTACATCGGCCGGATCTACGTCGAGACCAAGAAAAGGCCGCTTTTCTTTGTGGAACGCACCATCAATTTGACTGAGCCCGATGCGCCAGCGAGGGAGGACAGACTCCCACGCCGGTGCGTCGGGCGCCTTGGGAACGACCATGCCGGCGTTTGATCCGCGGACTCTCCGACGCACGATCTTGCGCATGGCTCATGCGGGTTCCACCGTCCACATTGCGTGCGCCTTCTCGCTCGTGGAGATTCTCGCGGTCGTTTACGGCCGCTTCCTACGCTATGACGGCGATGATCCGCGCTCTTCCAAGCGCGATTACCTTGTGCTGAGCAAGGGCCACGGGGTGATGGCCCAATATGCCTGCCTTCACGAAATCGGCTGGTTGAACGACGACGACCTCGATCACTACTTCGGCGACGGTACGCGGCTGAAAGGACTGTCCGACGCCCATGTGCCGGGATTGGAGGTCACGTCGGGTTCGCTGGGCCACGGTCTATCGGTCGGCGTCGGCCTCGCGTTGGCGGCAAAGCGGAAACGAACGGACCAGCGCGTGTTCGTCCTCGTCGGCGATGGGGAGATGAACGAGGGCGCGATTTGGGAAGCGCTGCTATTTGCAAACCACGCGGAGCTGTCCAACCTATTCGTCCTCGTGGACGCGAACGGTTACCAGGCGATGGGCGCAACAAATGAGGTAATGCGACTCGGCAACCTCGCACGCAAATTCGCCGCCTTTGGGTTCCACGTCCGTGACGTGGATGGACACGACGAGAGTGCGTTGGGCGAAGTCATCGCCGAGTTGCTTGCCTTGCCCGGCAAGCAACCGCGTGCGCTGGTGGCGCGAACGGTGAAAGGGCAGGGTGTCTCGTTCATGGCAAACGACAACCGCTGGCACTACACGAGGTTGACGCCGGAGACTTATGCCGCCGCCGTCGCGGAGCTGCACGCGTAATGAGAAACGCCTTTGCGCATGCCCTGATTCACGCGGCCCAGGCCGATGAGCGCCTCGTGCTGCTCACCGGCGATCACGGCTACGCGCTGTTCGACGGCATCCGTAAAACCTGTCCGCGACAATATCTCAACTGTGGCGTCGCGGAGCAGAACATGGTCGGCGTCGCGGCCGGGCTCGCGAAAGGCGGACTGCGGCCGGTCGTCTACGGCTTAAGCGCGTTCGTGCCGATTCGCGTCTTGGAGCAGATCAAGATCGACGTGTGCTACGAGAACCTGCCGGTCGTGTTTATCGGCGACGGTGCGGGCGTGGTCTACAGCACGCTTGGGACTAGCCATCAATCAACCGAGGATATCGCGGCGCTGCGCGCGATTCCCAATGTGCGGATTCTAGCGCCGGCCGACGCACACGAAATGACGGGCTGCATGAACTTAGCGTTTCATTGCGACGGCCCCGTGTACGTTCGGATGGGAAAGGCGGACCTGGGCACATTGCATTCAGCTCCGCCAACAATTAAGTGGGGCGATTTGCTCTGCATCCGCGCTGGAACAGGCCCGCTTGCATGGATCGCGACCGGGTCGATGACGCACACCGCACGTACCGTGGCGGAGGAGTGGCCCGGCAGCGCTGTCTACAGTGCGCCGTCGCTCAAGCCGATCAATGTGGAAGCAGTTGCGGATATCTGTCGCCGGCATTCTTGCGTCGTCACGCTGGAAGAGCATTCGGTGCATGGGGGGCTGGGGTCCGCCGTCGCGGAAATCGCCGCCGCGCACGCTCCAACGTGGCTCTGTCGAGTCGGTATGCAGGATCGCTTCTCACAGTTTTGTGGCAGCTACGGCTACTTAATGAAAGAACACGGGCTGTCGGCCGACGCGATTCACCTTCAGGTCACGGCGTTTCTGGCTCGGCAGCCGGCGATGCAGCGCGCGGCGGCATGAATACGCGAGCTATTCAGCGCCGGCCGGGAGAGCCGCGGGTCTCAGGCGGCTCTCCGAGCCGCCGCTAAACGTTGGGGAGTTGGCACGAGCATGTGGCACGAACTGCACCGACACATTCTCGACTCCGTGCGTGAATATTACCACGCCCGCCATGCGCGCCGCGAGTTCCAGCCCGCGCAGAGTGCCATCCCGTACGCCGGTCGCGTCTTTGACGAAAATGAAATGGTCGCCGCTGTCGACGCGGTGCTCGATTTTTGGCTCACGCTTGGCCCGCAGGGGGATGCGTTTGAAAGTGAGCTAGCGGCCTATGTCGGCACATCTCACGCGCTCCTCGTCAATTCCGGATCCAGCGCCAACCTCGTCGCTTTCGCCACTCTCACGAGCCCACAACTCGAAAGGCCGTTGCAGCCGGGCGACGAAGTCCTCACCGTCGCCGCGGGGTTCCCGACGACGGTGGCGCCAATCATTCAATACGGCTGTGTTCCCGTCTTTGTGGACGTCGATCTGGCAACCGGCAATGTGCTCGCGAATCGCCTCTCCGATGCAGTAGCATCAAAGACGCGCGCCATCATGCTCGCCCACACGCTTGGGAATCCCTTCGATCTCGATGCCGTTCGCGACGTCGCGCGACGCCATGATATGTACTTCATCGAAGACAACTGCGACGCGCTCGGGGCGACGTATCGCGGCCGCAAGACAGGGACGTTCGGCGACCTGGCCACACAAAGTTTCTATCCGCCGCACCATTTGACGATGGGCGAAGGCGGCGCGGTGTTGACGAGCAGCGGACGGCTAAGGCGCATCGCCGAGTCCTTTCGCGATTGGGGTCGCGATTGTTGGTGCCCCTCCGGCAAGGACAACACGTGCGGCAAACGCTTCGGCTGGAAGCTCGGTCAACTGCCGGAAGGATACGATCACAAGTACATTTACAGCCACCTCGGCTACAACCTAAAGCCTCTCGACATACAGGCGGCGATTGGCCGGCAGCAGCTCCGCAAGCTCGAAGGATTCGTGTCCGCACGACGAGCGAACCATGCTCGCCTGGCTGAATTGCTCCGCCCTTACGAGGAGTTCCTTCTGCTGCCGCAAGCGACGCCGGGCAGCGAACCGTCCTGGTTCGGCTTCCTGATCACGGTGCGCGATGGAGCGCCGTTCACGAGGCGCGAGTTGGTGCGTCATTTGGAAGAACGGCGCGTCCAAACGCGGCAGCTCTTCGGCGGCAACCTTCTCCGACAGCCGGCGTTTCAAAATGTCAAGCATCGTGTTCACGGCGACTTGACCAAAACTGACAAGCTGACGAACGACGCGTTTTTCATCGGCGTTTATCCCGGACTGACGCCTGCGATGCTCGATTACGTTGGCGAGGCGTTTGAAGAGTTTTTTCGAAGTGTCGGGACCGATACGCGCCGCCAGGCTGCCTGATGTACGACGCACCGCAAAGCCACGGAAGGTGCCATGCTCCCTGAATCGCCGCCCCATTCCCGCCTTCGAGCCATCGGTGTCTACGGGCTCGCGCTGGCGCTCTGTATGTTGGCGCTGACGGTTGTTATGCAACTCTGGCGTGCGGACCTGCGTGTGCCGTTGCGCTACAACGGCGATGCGTTGATGATGCAGGCGTGGATCAAAGCACTTATCGAGCAGGATTGGTATCTCGACAATCCGGCCGTCGGCGCGCCCGAGGGTCTTGATTCACGTGGCTTTCCGATGGCGGACAACTTGCACTTTGCGGTTTTCAAGGCGATCGCGCTTTTCTTTCCCCATTGGGCGGTCACGTTCAACCTCGCATTCTTGCTCACGTTCCCATTGACGACGGTGACGGCGTTGTTCGTGCTCCGGCGCTTCGGCGTGGCGGCGGCGCCGGCGATCCTCGCGAGTCTGCTCTTCGCATTTTTGCCGTATCACTTTCTGCGCATTGAACACCTCTTTCTCGCCTCGTATCACCTGATCCCGCTCGCGACTTTCTTGATCGTGCGGGTCTGGCGCGGCGAGTCTTTGTGCGGTGTGCGTGGGATCGTCCCGTTGCTTCTCTGTGCGCTACTGGCCTCGGCGGGCATCTACTACGCCACATTTACTTGTTTCTTTCTCCTTGTGGCGGGGCTCGCTGGTTGGCGTCGCGAAGGGCGCAAGGCGGTGCTTGGTTCGGCCGCCGTTCTGATCGCATTGATCGGTGTTGGCGTCGTGGTGAATTTGCTGCCGAGTCTCGTGCAATTCGGCCGCGACCCGGCGTTGTTCGCGGGCGTTCGACGCCATCCGCAAGAAGCCGAAATGCTCGGCATCAAGATGACCAACCTGCTCTTCCCAGTCACCTATCACCGACTGCCGCTGCTTGCGTGGTTCAAGGGCTACTATCAGCGCTCGCCGCTGCTCACGGTAACTGAAGGCGACACGGCGACTCTCGGCGTGATTGCCAGTGTCGGCTTCTTGTATCTGCTGCTGCGACTCTTTACGCGCCGCTCTGACGCTCCGCGCAACGGGTTGATGGACGGGCTCAGCCTGTTCAATCTGGCGGCGTTTCTGCTCGGCACCATGGGGGGCCTTGGCGCGGTGCTGAGCTACGGCGGGTTCTTCATGATTCGCGGCTACAACCGGCTCAGCGTGTTCATTGCGTTCTTTGCACTCGCCGCCGTCGCGCTGCTCGTTACGAATTGGTGGCAGCGGCAAAGCAGCTCGCCCGCAAGAAGAACGCTTGCCTGGGTCTTTGTCGCCGCACTTCTATTCATCGGCCTCTTTGATCAGACGAGCGAATCGTTTATTCCCGCGTATGCCGATATCGCAACCGCGCACGCTGCCGACGCCCAGTTTGTCGCCGCGGTGGAAGGCCGTTTGCCGCCGAGAGCGATGGTCTATCAATTGCCGTATCTGGCGTTCCCCGAACACGCGCCGCTCGGCGGCCTGCGGGAGTACGACCCGTTGCGTGCCTATCTGCACTCGAAAAGACTGCGCTGGAGCTATGGAGCGTTACGCGGCCGTGTGAACGACCGCCGACTCGCGGGGCTGGCGCTCCAACCAATCGACAACCAGATTGCCAACGTCGAACGACTTGGCTTCCACGGCTTATGGGTCGAGCGCTCGGCGTACAGTGACGGAGCGGTTCATCTCGAAATGGAGCTTGCCCGTTTACTCGGTCCGGCGACACTCGTCAGCTCCGATGGAAAGCGATCCTTCTTCATCCTCCATCCCGAAAGCCGCGGGGCCAGTCCGTACCAGGACGCGGCGAAGGCACGCGCCGCCGCCCTGAGCCCAATCTCGGTCGCCTGGGACAAGAAACTCCGCGACGCCGAGGAGAGGTTCGCCGATCGCTGCCGACGGCGGTCCACCGGGACGGCGACCTTCACGCTCCGCAACGATTTGCCATATGAACGTCACTGCATCTTGCAGGCGGCGTTTAGCACAAACGATGCCGCGAATGCACGCCTCCTGGCGGCGAGCGGCCTAATGAGCCGTGAAATCACCTTGAAAGCAGAGCCATCGGTCCTTCGGCAACAAATCTCGGTGCCGCCGGGGATTCACACGGTCACGCTGACCTGCGAAACGATCGGCTCTTTCGGTGTCCCCGCATCATTCGCGCTCGAAGACCTGTCGCTTGCGGAGGCGCCCTGAGCGACCATGCGCTTCCTACCTTGGCGGTACTCTTTCTGGCGTCCTCTCGCTGCCGGCGTTCTCACGGTCGCGCTGTCGCTGGGATTCTTCGTTGGTGTGACGAAGGCATGGCGGGCCGACCCGCGCGTGCCATTCTGTTACGACGGCGATGGGCTAATGGTTTTGTTGTGGGCCAAGAGTTTGTGCGACGGCGCTTGGTATTTGCACAACGACTACGTCGGCGCGCCCGGCGGCCTCGACTTCCATGATTTTCCGCTTGCCGACAACCTGCACTTCGGACTGCTGAAATTGCTTTGCCTCGCGACGCACGATTACGGGCTGGCTGTCAATTTCCAATTCTTGTTGACGTTTCCCCTGACGGCCGTGATCGGATTGTTCGTGCTACGATGCCTGCGTCGTTCCTATCCGACAGCGATTCTTGGCGGTCTGCTCTTCGCGTTCTTGCCCTATCACTTCCTGCGCGGACACTGCCACCTCTTCCTTGCCTCGTATTTCCTTGTGCCGATGACCGCGCTGCTCGCACACTGGGTCTATTTGGAGCGCCCCTGGTCACGTCGGCGCGTGTTCGGGTCCATTGCCGTCTGCGCGCTGACGGCCTCCTCAGGGCTTTACTACGCGTTCTTCGGCGCGTACCTGATTGTCATCGCGGGGTTGGCGTGTGCCTGGCGTTGTCGGCGCTGGCGACCGCTGGCAATCGCCATTGGCTTTTGCTTCTTGATTGGGTTCGGCGTCACACTGAACATTTTGCCGACCCTTCTTTATCAGCGGCAGCACGGGCCGAATCCGGAAGCGCTCGACCGGCGTTTCGAGCATGCGGAAGTTTTCGGTCTAAAAGTCGCGCAGTTGCTGCTGCCGACGACGGGACACCGCGTGCCCTGGCTGGCGGATCTCAAAGCGCGTTACAACGCGACGCCCGAGCTGCTCGTCAACGAGAATGACCATGCGTCGCTCGGCCTCTTCGGCAGCATTGGCTTCCTCGCGCTGCTTGCCGGGCTGTTCGTGCGGAAGCGGCCGGCATTGAGCCGTGATCGATGGAGCGCCCTCGTCGTATTGAATGCGGCAGCGTTGTTGCTGGCAACGACGGGCGGCTTCGGAGCCGTCTTCAATTTGCTCGTTGGGCCTTGGATTCGCTGCTACAACCGCATGAGCGTCTACCTGGCGTTCTTTGCCATCGCCGCCCTGTGCCAGCTTCTCGATGCTGCCAGGCGGCGGGTCGGCTCTTCCTTCCGCGTGAAGTCCGCGTTCGCTGGAATTGCCGTGTTGCTAACGCTGCTCGGCGTCCTCGACCAGACCGGAACGACGCCGGAATTCAAGCCGCTCTATGGACGACTCAAACAGCGATTCGAAAGAGATGCCGCGCTCATCGCGCCTATGGAAGAAACGTTGCCCGCCGGCTCAATGATTTTCCAATTGCCGTATGTGCCGTTTCCAGAGCAGCCGCTCGTGGAAGGCATGGGGGGCTATGAATTGCTGCGCGGTTATCTGCACTCGCGCACGCTGCGTTGGAGCTACGGCGCCATGAAAGGACGCGATACGGATCTGTGGCAACGAGCCGTCGCGGACCGGCCCGCGCACGAGTTGATTACGGTCCTGTTTGCCGCCGGCTTCAACGGATTCATGATCGACCGCGCGTTCTTCTCTGACGGAGCGGCGAAATTGGAATCCGAGATCGCCTACGTGCTTGGCCGCGCGCCGTTCACGAGCGCAGATAGTCGCTATGCGTTTTTCGATCTGACGCCGTATCGCTCCGAGCATCATGGAATTTCGTCAGAGGTGCTGTCGCCGATTCTCGTCCGCTGGGAAAATGGGTGCGGGCCCCTGGAAGGCAGCTCCGAAAGGAATTTCCGCTGGTGTGCCGCCCGGGCGGAGCTGACGCTGCTCAACACGACGGGGCGCGAGCGGATCGTCGTTCTTGAAGTACGCGCGGAGACGGCGGAGAGAGAGCGATCCATGTTCTGGATCGAGGGACCTCTGCTGACGGCAACGATGGAACTGAACTCCGCGGGCGCGAACTTTAGCCGCACCATTGCGGTTCCGCCGGGCCGGCACTCGATTCAATTCTTGTGCGGCTGCAACCGCGCCTACGCGCAGCGCGATCCGCGGCGATGGGTTTTCAAAGTCACTTCCCTGCGCGTACGAGACGTTGTGCGTTAGGCGGCGATGAGAATGCAGCCTTGCAGCGGGCCGCCGAGCTTGCGGATTTGGCGCATCAATTCCTTGCCGCGCGGCGCGTCGGCGTCCGCGGTCGGAAGGATGAGGTAGGCGCTATCGCATTCCAATAGCCACGGCTGCAACGCCGCGGGTTCGCCGGCGGGAGCGCAAACATAGATGCGTTCGCCACGCCCACGCAATGCGGCGAGAACGGTGCGGATCGCGGCGGCGGACGGCGGCGGATCGTCCTCCGTGATGCGGCCCGCCGTGAGCACGTCGAGTTGACCGAGGCCGGACGGCTGCACCGCGCGCACCAATGTAATGCGGTGGGCGACGACGTCGGCCAGGCCGGGAAAGGCGCGCAGACCAAGGCGCTCGGCGACGCCGCTCGGCACGGATTCGGTCACAATCACCCGTCGTTCCGCCGCGGCAACAATGGCGGCGTTCAAGACGGCATCGATCGCCGTCGGCACGGCGGACGCCGTCACGAAAACCAGCACGGCCGGCGCCTCGGTGAGCAAAGTGCCTTCCAGTTCACGCACCAGCACGCGGAACTGCCGGGTCACGGGATCATCCGGCTTGTGAAACGTCACTAACTCGGCGGCGAACCGTTCCGACGGTGGTTCGATGTTCACGGGCCGGAAGGCCACGACTGCTGTTTCGACTGCGAGCACCGGCGGTTGCGGCGTGGCGACGGGTTGAAAACGAATGATCGGCGAAGCGAACTTCGGCGTCGCGGCGAGAACCGAAGGCGAAGCGTCGAGCGGACTGCCCCGGCCGCCGACTTCGATGAACGGGATTTCCTCGGTGCTCACGGGCTCAACGCTCACGTCGTCTTCCGACGCACAGACAGGCGCCAGGAGAATGGTCTCCGGCGGCGGCGGTTGCCGCTCGGTTTTCCGCAACGCTGCGAGCATCCGTGCCATGAAGCACTCCTCGGGTCTGCGGCTGTTTCGGAATCCCGACGTGCCAGCGAGGGAGTCTGTCCTCCCGCGCTGGTGCGTCGGGCTCCGTGTCGTTACGCGAGTCGGCGCGGCGGCGCAAAGAGGCGGTGCCGGCGGCTTGATTTCGTCGACGCATCGGGCTCCTCGGTCGTGCCCGGTTCGTCGATGGCGAGGACTGGCTCGGCGTCTGCCGCGTGCTCGCTCGCCTCGGGCTCCAACGGCGTCTCGTCGGGCAAGTCTTCGGCTTCCACGGCGTCAAGACCGAGGGCGTGCAACGCTTCCATGACGACTTCGACGTCGACCTGTCGTTCGCCGGCTTCGGCGGCGAGCGCCAACGATTGCCGTGCAGCCTGATTGAGCAGGCGCGGCACACCGCCAACACCGCGCGCCAGGACCTCCATCGCCTCGTCCGAGGCGATGCTCTCCGGCCGTCCTCCTGCTGCGCGAAGATGGTGGCGAAGGTAGTCGGCCGCCTCTTCGACGGCGAGCGCATCGAGATTCAACCGCACCGCGACCCGTTGATTGAAGGCGGCCAGCGCCGGCTGCCGCAGCACCGTCAATAAATGCGGCTGACCGACGAGCACAATTTGCACCGCTTTGCCGTCCGACGCTTCCAGATTGCTGAGGAGCCGCAACTCCTCGAGCAATTCCGCCGACAGTTGTTGGGCTTCGTCAATCAGCAGCACGGTTCGCCGACCGTCGGCGAAATTCTTCAGCAGGAAGTCGGTCAGGTGCAGCCGCAGCTCCGATTCGGTCAGGTCGGCGTACGGCTGGTCGAGATCGTACAGAATCGCCTGCAACAACCCGGCCCGATTACTGATGTGGCAATAAGTCAGGAAAGCGGCGGTGACTTCGTTGCCCAAGCGGTCGAGCAACAGGTGACACAAGAGCGTTTTGCCCGTGCCCGGCGCGCCGCTAAGAACAATCAGGCTTTCGTCATCCGCGATCGCTCGTTGCAGCGCAGCCAGAACGCGTTCGTGCCCGGTAGCGGGATAATACGCCTCGCTATCCGGCGTGGACCGAAACGGCCGCCGCCGGAGGCCGAAGTGCGCCTGGTACATCTGCCGTTCCCCCGTGAGCCGCGCGCGGAGTGTACGGGCTCATCGAACTGTATCGGTCGCGTAAGGGGAATGACTTGAACCGCCGCGAAACGAACGACTACGACGTCCCCCGCTCGTAGATCGCTCGATACACGGCCATGCCTAGTTTGCGTGCTTTCCGCTCAAAATTCGTGAGATAGTCAAGGTCGTGCGTGGGCTCTTTTTCCGTCGGCGGCGGTAAGACGCGGAGTTTGGTGCTCTGGGCAATCATTTCCGTGATGATGCCGAAATACTCCTCGACATCGGTCGCAATGTGCAACTCCCCGCCCGGCCTCAGCACGCGCTCGCACTGTTCGGCGAATTCCGCAGTGAACAGCCGTCGCTTGTGGTGACGTTTCTTCCACCACGGGTCGGGAAAGTAGACATGGACCGCTTGCACCGAGCCGGCGGCCACGCAATCGCGCAGGAAGAGCCGGCCGTCTGCTTTCACAAGCTTCACATTGCGCACGCCGCGCTTCACCAGTCGCGTGGCGGTGTAAAGCTGCAACTTTCTTTCAATCTCAATGCCGAGGAAATTCACCTCCGAACGGGCCTGCGTTTCGCCAACGAGAAACAGTCCCTTGCCGAAGCCGACTTCGATCTCGACGGGATGATCGTTGCCGAACAGCGTGCGCCAAGCGAGCGGGGCAGGGGGGTCGGGCGCTTCGAGGAGGACGGGTTGCAAGTCCTCCAAAGGCAATCGAGCGGGCCGGCGCACAACGAGAACTCCTCTCAAAATGGGGACCGGAATTGTGATTTTAACGGGCTCGACGCATCGGCGACCCGTTTCCGTCACGAAAAGTCAAAATACGCCCCGCAACACGCTTGGCGGGAACTGGCGAACGCGAATCGGCCCGCTTTTCGGCAACGATGGACGCAGCTCGCGCCAAAGAAATGAAGAAATGAAAAAATGAATAACAAACAGAACACCCCAATAGGGCAAAAGAGGGCATTTCGCAATCTCGATGTTAGTCAAATGACGCCGCCGCATCCCAACGACGCACGCTCGGTTGCACGTTGTTTACAGGATGAGCCCGCCGTGCAGCAACGGTTCCACAAACGCACCCGAACGCCCGGTGCTGCGCCCACGCGCGCCGGCGGCGCAGATCGACGTTTCGTTGCATTTGCATTGGAGTGAAGGACTTGGGGGAGTGTTGCACCCTTTTCCATTGCCGCTTTCTGCCGGTTTTTGGGACTTTCTCAGAGGCGGCAGAGCGTGCGGACATATGGCGAACGTCGGCGCCGACAAGTCTGCGCTAGTAAGTGCAGCTATATCAAGCTGTTACAGCTTGCAGACTGCATCTGCGAGCGCCCGCGAACTGTCCGCCCTGTTCACTAGCCTGTTCATCGCTCCTGAGAAAGTCCCCGGTTTTTCAACCGGCAATCTTCCCTATGTAATTTTATGGACACGAGTTGCGTTGCGATCAGCCTTGTTGCACCGGCAATCTTGACTCTTAAGCGATTCATTTTCAATGACTTACGTATGTCCGCAGCAAAAAGCGGCGGCGAATGTCAACCCGCCGTGTAGTGTACTAAAATATCGTATCCGATCCAAGAGCAGTTGTTCTGACGTTGAGAAGTGGTCGCCCGCCCGATTGCGAAGGTCTGAATCATGTCCGGAAGATCGCCGGTTCCAAGCGCAGCTGGAACGGTTTTGCGACAGTGACATGGAGATATCGGGCGAAAGCGGAGCTTCTTCGCTCTCGTTGGCTTGTGCCGGGAGTGTTCCGAGCCGCGGTGCGCTCCCGTCCAAAGTTTTCGAGTCGGTTGTCGTCGAACCCCCAACCAGAGCATCGGCAGCCGTTTTGAAAATCGAGAGTACCGGGTTTGCAAAAGCTACCGGCGAATCAGCCGAACGCCGCCAGCACCAACGCGCTGGTTTACGACTGGCCACTCGCCGTGCCTGGTGCAGGTGCTTCGTCGGCAATCGACAATGAACTGCGTCCCCTTTCCGGGCCGCCGACATCCTGCAAGTGCGCGGGCGTCCGGAGTCGGTCGCTCGGACGCTCGCCTTTTGTGCGCGTGTGCGAAAACAGCTGACGGCTCCGCTTGTTCTCTAGTACCGTCTATAGTATCATCACGCGATGGCCCGGAAGCAGCCAACAAAGCCGAACCGCCTTGCCAGCGCCGCACAGCAACGTCGCCGGTCCAAGAAGGAGGGCAGTAGCCGCCGCGAGGCGACGGTTTTGATTCCCTTGACATACAAAGATGGTTCACGCATCGCGCCCGGCGTCGTCGATGCGATCTTCGAGGAATTGTTCCGTCACTTCGGCGGTTGGACAATTGAGGGCCGCGTCAAAGGCGCTTACCGGATGCAGAGCGGACAAAAACAGGTGGAAAACCTGTTGAAGGTCTCGGTAATCCTTGAGGCAGGGCAGCTGCCGATCCTTGAATCGCTGGTTTCGCGATGGTGTCGTGAACTGGGGCAAGAGACGATGTTGCTGAAAGTGGCCGACTTCACGATCAAGTTCGTTCCCCCGCTCCCGGAGGCGGAAAACCGATGACACACGCTACCCGCATTCTTGAGGACGCCAAGAAACTGGCCCGCTCCACGGAGTCGTGGGCCGACTTATCCAATGCGCTGTTCGATCCCATGCATGGACTGATTCCCACGGCCTACCCGACACGCAAGGAACGGGAAGCGTTTCTCAAAACCGCCGAGTACCGGAGTATTCGCGCGCTGCTCCATCAGGCGATCGAGAAGCACGGGCTGGTCCAAGGAGCGACTCCCAAGAAAAGCGGGCGCTTCGTGGTCCGCCTGCCGCGCTCCCTGCACGCCGCGCTCGAGCGCGAAGCGGCAAACGAAGGCGTAAGCCTCAACCAGTTGGTGGTGGCGAAACTCGCGGCCCAGCTTGGTGCGCTCACGGGCTAGTCAAAGTGCCTCGTCCGGCCCTCGATGGAGGCGAAGAATGGAGAACGCGGATTATTCCACAAGAATGATCCGCGTTTTCTCTCGCTTTGTCGCGTTCCCTTTTGTTTCCCGCAAGTTGGCGGTGAAGGTGGATGGGGCCTTTTCGTGTACGGATTCGGGGTCGAAGTCGCGGAAGAGGAGAGATGGGAGTGAAGGTCGGCGGGCGCGGGTTGGCGTTTAACGGCGACATCCTGCAATGCGCGGGCGTCAGGACGCGGTCGCTCTGATGTTCGGCTGTTGTGCTGGTGGGCGAAAACGCCTGACCGACGAACCTGCATGCAATGCGCCGCGCCCGCTTTCCGCGTTCAAGGTCACATCTCGCCCAGCGCCGCGAGAAGCCGCCGAAGAACGACGACCGCAGGGCGGTTCATGCCCAGCGCAACGATCGTTGCCCGGCCGGTTGGCGTGCGGCCGAGCAATCGTCCGTTAGCGGATCGGCGAAAATGATCGGACCACCGGTCGCGGCGCGGGTGGAACAGCGGAACAATCCTTTGGGTTTGGGAATCCCGCGCGTGCGTGCGGCCTGCTTTTTTCAGGGAACAAGTGACGCACGCCAGCGCCAAATTCTCTTCGCTCGTCGGGCCGCCCGCCGTTCGCGGTTCAATGTGGTCGATGTGAAACGCCGCTTCTTGCGACGCTTGGGGCAAGCCGCAGTACTCGCAGACATCGAGCGCGCGACGCCGGACCAAGCGCGCCAGCACGGCAGGAATGTAACCGCTCATGCGGGCCGTCGGCGCGCGGCCAACTTGGCACGCAAGCGCATGATGGACAACATATCGACGAGTTCCGTTAACGCCGTCGCCTCGCGCCGCTCGCGCCGGGTCAACTTGCGCTCGCGATCCTGCCGGTCGAGCAGCTCTTGCAGCCGCTCGTGCAGGGCGGGGTGCAGACGGAACGTACGCCAGTCGCGAGGAAGCTCCAATTTGACAAGCACGGATCGCGGCATGGTCGCTCTCTGGATTGTGTGTCGGTCGTTCGGCCGGTGACTCCGTTTCGCGCATTATAGCAGACGGCCGGTTGACGTTCCCGCGGTGCGTTCCGCCCATTCGGCGGAAAAGCCGGCGCGGTGGCGGAACCAGCGGTGGACGAGGAGGCGGATGTTGGCGGCGAAGCTGGACGGGGCCTTTTCGTGCATGGCATCGGCGTCGAAGTCGCGGAAAAGGAGAGATGGGAACGAAGGTTGGCGGGCGCGGGTCGGCGTTTAACGGCGACATCCTGCAATGCGCGGGCGTCAGGACGCGGTCGCTCTGATGGTCGCCTTTTGTGCTGGCGTGCGAATACGTCTGACGGTAGAGGAAGCCGCACGAAATGATCCGAGTCCGCTTTCCGCGCTTTACAGCATCGCCTGCCTCGGCTGCTTGAACCGCTTCATCTTTGGCAAGTTTGGCATTCCTGGCCAATTTGGACTTGAGCAGTGAGATTTCACAGAAGCGCCGCTCCTGCGATTTTACGGGTTCTGTTTCCCCGCCTTACCCTCGATCAGTGCGTAGGCTTCGTGCAACAGAGCAAGGTCGTCTGGCAAATCCCCGCGCGCTTTCACGGCTTGCCGAAGGCGGCCAAGCGCAGGTTTTAATTGCTCGTTGTTGCCGAGTTGATGCAACGTCATGGCGATGAAGGCGATATCGGCAGGGTGGGGCCCATTTTCGCCCGCATTAAGCTTCTCTGAGCGAGTCAGTGTTTCGAGCGCCTCGCGAAACTTACCGACCCGGTACTGGGCAACGCCCAGCGTGTTCAAATAAAGTCCATTTTCCGGCGCGAGGTCACACGCCACCTGTGCCTGTCGTAGCGCCAGGTCGTATTCTATCAGTTTGGCGTCGGGACGTAGGACCACGCGCCAACTGAGTGTGTTCAAGGCATTCGGATCAGGGTGGTAGTCTCGCGCCAGCGCCTTTGCGCGGACTTCCTCGGTAACGCCCTTGAACGCCCGAATATGGTCGCCTACCTCCTGCTTCACGAATCCCTTCGACGCGAAGAACTCCAACAGTCCCGTTGCCTCGCGCTCTGCCTGGACTTCCGCTGTCAGCGGCGTTGCGTCCCACACCATCACACTTCCGTCAAAGTAAGCAGCGCTCAGTTGCCAGCCGTCAGGACTAAATGCCAAGCTGACCGGGAGATCATGGGCGTCTGTAAGCGTACATAACTCTTGGCCCACCTGTATGTCCCAGAGCTTGACCGTACCATCCTCGGTCGCAGAGACGAGGCGGGTTCCATCTGGATGAAAGGCAAGCCGCGCGACCCAGGCTTCATGTCCTCTAAGCGTGCGAAGTTCCTGCCCAGTGTCCGTGTCCCAGACTCGTAGTTCCTAGCTCGCCCGCAGCGCTGCTCGGCGCGCAAATGTTCTGCGTATAGTTCAAGCCGCTTCATGGAGTTCTCGCGGCAAGTACTTATGGCGCACATAGATGGCCGCGCTCATGAGGGCTTCGCCGAGCGCGGT
>JBGQKZ010000049.1:0-44844 GCA_041499805.1 Gemmataceae bacterium | reverse complement strand
GTTCTCTTGCCTAGCTCAGTTCGACGCCGCAGTCGGCTCTGAGGATTTCACAGAAAGTGCAGTCAAGATGGGAAGCGACCTTAAACACCTAATGGATAGGCTTTTAGAGAGTGTGTAAACCTGCATTTGTTAGTGGCGTTGCGAGTTCCCCGATCTCCCCGTCGTCACTGCCCGTCCTGCCCGTCCCTGCCCGTCCTCCAACTTGAAAGCCGCAGCCGCGCCGCCATTCGCGAATAAGGGAGAACCGCAGCGCTAACCAGGGTCTGGCCCGGGACGTCCCCTCGCTAGCGCTGCCGACGTGTGCCCGGTCGCCCCGCGTCGAGCATTCGATTGCTGTCCGGAATTGTGGCAGGCAGGACAACGCGGATGTCCCGAATTCCTGGTGTCGTCCGGTCGGCACTGGTCAGGTTATGTCGAGCGCTTCGCGGTCCGTCGGATTGCGGCTCGAAACACTCTTGAAAAAGCCATCGGTCGTGATCCGCAACCGGACGCCCCGCCAGAACGTGGGGATATCGGTGTTGTCGCCCGGCTCGATGATCGGGTCTTTGACCTGGAACTGATTGATAGCGGCATTACTGTTTTGGACGAGGAAGAGCAGTAAGTCCGCCGCGCGACTGTTGCACACGCGGGTATTTGCCTGGAGCGTCCCGTCCTTGCTCGCCGTGCCCGAAAGGCTGCACAAGGCGTTCGGCTGGTTCAAGGCGTCAATCGCGGCCCTGAGATGCGGCCCGTGACGTTTCGTGAACTCCTTGTCGGTCGAGATCGCACTATGACCGATGGGCATGTTCCACAGGTAGACGTTTACGTCATTGCTGCCATCGAGAAAACTCCGCCCAAAAGCGTTCATGAGATTCTGGCTCCTTTTCAGATTTCGGATCGAACACCACGCGGGGCGCTGCTCGTCGCCGCCCGACTGCCGTCTGACTTTCACTCCTCAGCAACATATGCCGATTGCCCCACCCGGGCGGACACTTCTTTTTCTTCTCCCTTTTCTTCTCGCAATCCGAATTGGAGCGCGGGACCGAAAGTGCCGATAAGCGCGACCACCGCGAAAAAAAGCTCGCACGCATCGCCGAGACGATGAGCACGCCCGCGCGGAAGGTAGAACGATAGTAGTAAACGAAAGTGACACTTTACGTAACGGATTACGCGGCTCCGGCTTGTGACAAAACCGGTCCAAAAGGAAGAAAGATGCCACCGATCGACCTCGCCGCCGCCTGCGCCACCCGCCTCACCGACTGGTCCCTGCGCGACTTCGAGCGTGAGTTGGCCCACAACTTCCGTCTGGCACACCATCACGCCCGCCAACCTCGACGACAGCATCGAGCGACCTGATCGTCCATTTCCTGCATGCGTCGGAAGAGATGCTGCGCGATCTCACGCCCCTCCCCGCCGCCGCCGCCGTGGCCTGACCAGCCCGCCCATCTTTGGCTCCAATTCTTTGCGATTCGCGCCCAAAAAGACCAAAAACGCGCTCCAGCTGACCTGAAAACCGGCAACCGACGGGAAACGTCGGCCGTCGTCGGTATCAAATACGCAAACACTGCACGCCCAACGTCTTGCGCAGACTCTTTGCAAGATCAACAACTCCTTCTTGCTTTGTTAGCGCACATGTGTATCGTATAAATCTGTGCGCACTGCGCCGCTTGAAGTACGTCAGGATTTCCATCCTGACCCCGGCCTATCGGCAAGAAAATCCGACCGGCAGTGCGGCGGACACTCATAAGCAACTGATAATGAAGGAGTTACGATCAGCGATGAATCTTAAATTGCCGGTCGATTGGGTCGTCTCTCGACGCAAAGCATTACTGATAAAGCACAAACGGGGAATTGCCGGTTGAAAAACCGGAAGAAAGCGGCAATGCAACGCGGCGTCGGAACGGTTGGATCTCTATGAGGAAAACGGCGTTAGGTCGTTTTTCACGCCTTTGGCCGCCGGAGAAATGAACACCCCTCTGACCGAAGGTTTCTCGCGTCGCGTGGACACCTTCGGTCGGCAAGGTGGCATAGTCGGGAGATCATGCCACAGCAACGCCGGCTACCGGGGCTGGGAAGCGGTAGCAGAAATGGGCGCCCACCAGGGGCACGGAAAGCAGTCCGGCAGCGGGTAGTGGCCTAATTTGAACAGGCTACAACTTTTGTGGCAAATCCATCGGCACAAGTTTTGCTTGCATCCGGCGCTCCTGAATGGTAATCATTTCCGGGCGTGATTCCAAAGCAAATCAAGTCCGCGAAGCAGCTGGAAACGACGCCCGAGGCGACGTGCGATGGTTTCCGCGAGCTGGCGGCGGTCAAAACGACGCGAGCCACTCCCCACGTCGCGGCGGCGATTCAATTCTTCGGCGAGTTGGAGAAGGTGCGAGCACTCGCCGATCTTCCCAAGCACGCGCCGATCCGCGAGAGCTTGAGTTCGGCCGCTGGCATCTCCATGAAAGCTCGGTCGCACTTGCGCCCAGAGCATATCGACAAGATCATCCTCTCGTTTGTAGAGGGGATTCCGGCCGAGCGGAAGCAAGCGTTCCGGGAGGAAGTGTTTTACCGCTACCTGCTGATCCGCGGTGCGTCCCTAGATGGCGAGATGCGCAATTACATCGGCGCTCAGGCGGCGCGCGTCTTTGTCGGGGCGCTGTTGGCTGCGCTGGCGGCAAAGCACGATCCTGCGGTGTTTTTCAAAGACCAGCAGGAAGTTGCGAAGTTGCCAGACGCGAAGCAACTGGCGACGATTCACAAGGCGCAGAAAATCGTTTGGGATCGCCGCATTCTCTTGTTCGACAAGAAGCCCAAGGTTATCGGTAACAATGTGGACATGATCCTGCTGAACGCGGCGGGGACTGACCAGAGCGAAAAGACACTGCTGACGATACCGGAGCGCTACTTGGCGTGCGGAGAACTGAAGGGTGGTATCGACCCGGCCGGGGCCGATGAGCACTGGAAAACGGCACGCACCGCGATTGACAGAATCAATCAGGCGTTTGCCGCTCATCGGCAGAAGCCGGCCATTTTCTTTGTCGGAGCGGCGATTGAATCGGCAATGGCTCAGGACGTATTCGCGCGACTGAGCGACGAGCGGCTGACCTACGCCGCAAACCTTACCGTCCCAAAGCAAGTTGCGGACCTCGCCGCTTGGCTCGTTTCGCTGTAGGCGCTCGCCAGATATAGACGCACTTCCGCAACTCGTCCCGACCGTGCTTGCCCATTTGCTGACTGCTGTTTCCCTTGCCGACCGGCAGCACCCAAATCGTCTCAACGTCGAACCCGAAATCGGCCGCGATGTCGGAGAGAACCAAATCGACCGGGATGCCGGCTCCCTGATAGCGCACGTTGTCATTCACCATGACGAGCGGTGCGCCCGGCTTCAGGACGCGGGCGCACTCGGCAATAACCAGCGTCATTTCCCAAAAGTAATTGCGGACCATGCGCGGGATGCCGGTATTGTTCAGGAGCCCGGCTTCTTTCTGCGAGTCGAGATATTCGAGGGCTTGCGTAAGAAGCGCCTGACGTGTGAATGCATGCTGCGCCCGCTCCACAACCGACGCGCCGAATTTGGCGTCGAGGTTGTCCTTCTCCCGGTTCTCCACAGTGCATGAGACCATCGCTTGCCGCAATTCTTTCAGCCGCTCTTCATCCGTGCCAAGGAACGCCAATTCGAGCGCGTACGTCCGCGTGTAGTCATACCGATTGCAATAGGGCGGCGACGTGAGCAGGCAATCGAATGACGCGGACTCCGTAGCCGGGAGAATGTCCAGGCAGGACCCGAGGGACACGTTCACGCTGCCCGGCTCCGCAGGTTCAGAAAATAGACTCCCGCTTTCACCAGCAAGATCATCACGGATTTGCGTTAGCTTGCGGACGATGGACTCGGCGAAGGGATGGATCGTCCCCTTGTCGAAAATCTTGGCTCCCTGCCTGCGCCCAGAGCGGTAATCCCAGCGCAGGTATTGCCCGTCCTTGCGCGTGTAACTGACCTCTTCCAAAACGCACATTGCCGCGAATCGCAGGATCGTCCGGGCCGCTTCATCCTGGCATTCGTCGCACGCAGCCAAGTACGCTGCAACCGCTCTTTCCGTTTCGGGCGGGAAAGCGCCGTTGGTAATCCGCAGGTGCGTGAATGCCGGCAGCCCTGATTTCTTCCGTGTCACCCAAGGCCGTTGCTGTAAGCACTTGTCGATAGCCGTCCGGATCGTCGCCTTTTTCTCTGTGGCGCAAAGCTGCCGCGCACGGATGATTTCACGTCCGACGGGCAGAAGTTCAATCCCTTCGGTATCGAGTCCGGCGGCGCAAGCCGCGAACAGCGCCGCACCAGAGCCGGCGAATGGGTCGATCAATCGACCCGATTCGATGCCGACACGCCGAAGAATGTAGCGGACCAGATTTGCGGAGAAGCCTTCCTTGTACTTGAACCAGCGGTAGCCGTTCTCCCTCTTGTTCGCCTGGAAGCTGACGAGCGTCCGGTTTAGGTCCGCGTTGACGCAGAGCGTCGCCTTGTAGCGCGCGGTTAGTTCGGTTTCTAGCTGACGGATAGCTTCAAGAGTCGCCATTGATCGGAAGTCCTTTGCGATTGAGATACGTTGTTTCCCCGCGCCACGCAAGAGGCGATTACTCGCTCTCCGCTTCGGTCAAAAGTTCATCCAGCGTCCACGGATGCCCAGCGATTTGCGCCTTCATCGCCGGCGTCATGCGCAAGGTGCCGTGGATGCGGCAGAAGTCGTAATGGGCCAGGTACAGCGCCACCGCCGCGGCGAGGTTGTCCAGCTTTTTCGAGAAGCCGAGCGACAAGCGCGTGAAGCGGCGCAGGAAGGTCCGCACCGACAGGTTGTGCCTTTCGACGTGCGACGTGCATATCTCGCTTTCGTGTATGTTCCCGTAGACGACGCGGCGGTCCGCCCCGACCATTTCCGGCGGACCGTAGCGGCCCGGCTGCTCAGCGTTGCGGTAGTCCTTTATCAGAACGCCGTGAGACGCGCAGCCGGCGAACGCTGATTCGATGCTGTCCGGGTAAGCGGGCCAGCCGTCCGTGGAAAGTTGCGGGCGCACGCCAGGGCCGAATAGGTCAGGCAGGACCAGCCGGCGCGCCAAGTCCTGTGCAAAGATGTCCGTGGTTTCCTTGTTGCGTTTCCCGAGCGCGTAGCAGGGGATCAGCTTTGTCGTTTCATCAATAGCGAGGAACGTGTAAATGTCGCCAATCTCGCTATCGTCAGCGCCGACGGGGATGCGTCCCTGTTTCTTCAAAACGAATGTCCAAATCTCGTCAATTTCAAGATGCCTTAAGGTGAGATTCTTCATCCACCGATCCAGCATGGTGCGGCACTGTTCGCCAACGCGGATCATTAAGCGCATCGCGGTGTCCCGGTGAACGCCGGTCAGACGCTTGATGGAACGAAGCGACGTTCCCTCGACCAACAGGTTCAGGATCGCCAGCTGCTTTTCGCGGGGCAGGACGTACATCGAAACCGCCTTCGTCGTTACGGCGGTTTTTGCTAGAATGCTGGTTCCAAGGCCGCATTCAGGCTTTACCGCCTGGTTGTGACTGCCCCTGGATTCGTTAGCGCGAGTCCAGGGGTTTTCTTGTTGCCAATTCAGACAATGTAATTGTAGCCACACGAATGCCACAGTCAATAGCAAACTACATATTGACTGTGGTTTTCCTGTAGCTACAATGCCTTACATGGCAAGACCAAAGAAACTATCGCGCGACAGGCGAACGGACGTTCTGAGAATCCGCTTAACGCCAAACGAGCGCAAGCAATTGGACCAATCGGCGGAAGTCAGCGGGTTGGAAACTTCCACATGGGCGCGGTTCGAGCTGTTGGCTCGCGGCGCAAAGATTCTCTCGAAACGTCAGCCAAGCATTGCCGAGTCAACCCCCTTTCGGCTATCGTGACAGCGCGGAATGGACCTGCCCGGAATCGAACCGGGACCTTGCTGTTTATAAGACAGCGTGGCCCGAGCCTGGCAGGCCCATGTGGACGAAAAGTGCCCCCGGTGGGATTCGGACCCACGACACGCGGTTTAGTAAACCGCTGCTCTGTCCAGACTGAGCTACGAGGGCATGGTGTCGCAACCGCGTTCACTCACCGTACATCCGGAGGCCCGGTCGAGCTTGCATCTCGCCGGGCTTCCGCTGTTTTGGTCTCCGTAAACGACGAAGGGCCGAGACGAGAAAAACTCTCGTCTCGGCCCTTCTGCTATTGACGGCGATCCTTCCGTTCGTATACATTTCCTGCGTCCTTGACAATTCGCTTCCGTGTAACGGCGTACCCTCGCCGTCGCCATCGGGTCGGCAGTTCGAGTCTTTACCCTGGCAGGTGCGCTCGAACTAATCCGGCCGACGATCCACCAAATTACCTTCGCAACGGCTCTGACCCAACGGTCTGAGTCCGCGCCTAATCCTCTCTTCTACCGATACCCACGTTCAGAGTACAAGCCCAGTTTCGCGCGTCAGACCCAAACTACGACGCCGGCCGCAACTCGCGGCAGTACGAGGCTGCGTAAAAGACTCATGCCAAAACGAAAAAATCCCTTGAATTTCCGGTGTAAACTAATGTGGACAGTCGCAAGGCGTAACGCCTAGGTGTGCGGTATTATGCTTTTGTGAAGCAGTGGGACTGCCTCTAAATTCGCTGCCGTGATCGCGCTGAAACCAGCAGCTGACGAGCGGAAGAAATGGATGTGCGAGGTAGAATTTTCAGAACCGGGCGGGAACTTTTTTCGAGCGCGTTCAAATTAGGCCACTACCCGGCAGCGATGTTCCTTGAAAGGAAACCGACGATCATTTACTCTGACACTGCCGGTTCACGAGTGCCGCACGACGGGCCTGCTACTGGTTGACACGCGATCCGCAGCTCGGTTTGCAGAATGCGGTGGACGTGAACGACGAAGCAAATAGATAGTTCGATGATCTGGAGAGGTGACCGAGCGGCCGAAGGTGCAGCACTGGAAATGCTGTGTGGGGGCAACTCCACCGCGGGTTCGAATCCCGCCCTCTCCGCTTTCTGCCGACAGCACAGCCCAGGCCGGTCAGAAGACCGGCGTGGGGCGGCGCCTTCTTGGTGTTATTGGATCATCGTCCGATCCAGGTAAGTACGTCCGTCGCGCGCTGCTCTTTGAGGTCCACCCGCGACTCGCGCACGTCCGCTCGCTGCTCCTTGCTCTCTCCTCGCGAATCTGCTGCAAGTCGAGGTGCCGCCACTGCCCCGGCACGTGCAGCGCCGATTCGACAGGACAGCTGAACACTTTGGTACGCACGGCGGCTATCTTCTCGGATAGTACCCAGAGCCGTTGGGCGTACTTTACGCCGACAAAGTCCGCGCGTACACTCCCTCCGACGCGGCACCGATTCGTCCGTGTAGCACGGGGCGACAACTCTAGGCAAGGAGAAAAACCATGAAGGTCGGCGTTCTCGGTTCAGGCGATGTGGGCAAAGCATTGGCCGCGGGCTTCTTGAAACATGGCCACGACGTGACGCTCGGCACGCGCGAACCCGCGAAACTGGAGGCGTGGCGCGCGCAGAATCCCACGGTGCGCACCGCGACCTTCGCCGCGGCGGCGCGCTTCGGTGAAGTCATCGCCCTGGCGGTGAAGGGAACGGTGGCGGCCGACGCGCTGCGCCTCGCTTCTGCCGCCAACCTTGCCGGGAAGACGGTGATCGACGCGACCAATCCCATCGCCGATACACCGCCGGTCAACGGCGTGCTCCGGTTCTTCACCACACACGACGAGTCCCTGATGGAGCGCTCGCAGCGCGAGTTCCCTGGGGCGCATTTCGTCAAGGCGTTCAACTCCGTCGGCAGCCCTTTCATGGTCAATCCGACCTTCGCGGGCGGCAAGCCGACCATGTTCATCTGCGGCAACGACGACAACGCGAAGAAAACCGTGACCGGCATCCTTACGCAATTCGGTTGGGAAACCGCCGACATGGGCAAGGCCGTAGCCGCCCGTGCCATTGAACCGTTGTGCATGCTCTGGTGCATTCCCGGCTTCTTGCGCAATGAATGGAGCCATGCCTTCAAGCTGTTGCGCTGAGCGGGGAAGAATCCTCGGCGTCACCGGCGCATCCAAGGGAAAGGGCGGCACACTCTTACTCCAAGGAGAGACGCATGAACCGGCTCAAGGGAAGAATCGCGGTCGTCACGGGCGCATCCAAAGGCATCGGCGCCGCCATCGCCGAGCATTTCGCGGCCGAGGGTGCGGCGGTCGTCGTGAACTACGCCAGCAGCAAGGCCGGCGCCGAAGCGGTCGTCGAACGCATCCGCAAAAAGGATGGGAAGGCCATCGCCGTACAAGCGAACGTCGCAAAACTCGAAGACATTCGGCGGCTTTTCGCCGAGACCAAGAAAGCGTACGGGAAGCTCGACATCCTCGTCAACAACGCCGGTATCTATGAATTCCTGCCTCTGGAAGCGATCACTGCGGAGCATTTTCACAAGCAATACGACCTCAATGTGCTTGGGCTGCTTCTTACGACGCAAGAGGCGGTCAAGCATTTCGGCCCGTCCGGCGGCAGCGTCGTCAACATCAGCTCGGTGACCGCAACGTCGGCGCCCGCGACCGGCTCCGCATACAGCGGCACTAAAGCCGCCGTCAACGCCATCACCCTATCGCTGGCCAAAGAGTTGGGGCCGCGTAAAATTCGTGTCAACGCGATCAACCCCGGCATGGTCGAGACCGAAGGGATACACGTCGCGGGCCTCGCCGAAAGCGATTTCCGTAAACAAGTCGAAGCGCAGACGCCGCTCGGCAGAATCGGCCAACCCCAAGACATCGCGCCCGCAGCGGTGTTCCTCGCGTCGCCGGAATCCGACTGGATCACGGGGGAAACGCTTTACATTTCGGGCGGGTTCCGTTGATCACGTCGCAACGTACCACCATCCGGAGTTCCTGGCGCAACGCAACCGCGTCACGGACCGCGACGAAACGATTAAGGCCTTGGGCGCCGGCCTGGCCGCTCTGGCCCATGCAGCAACTTCCCCATAGGGTGAGTCCGGTCTACGAATGACGTGTTGATCCCGACGCCAATCGCCTTTTCCGCTTTCAACGAGGAGACCAGTAATGTTCAAGACGAAGAACGACCTGTCCGAGGCGACCCGCGTCAAGGCCATCGAGCTGCTGAACGCACGGCTGGCCGACGCCATCGACCTCCAGACGCAAACCAAACAGGCCCACTGGAACGTCAAGGGGCCTGACTTTATCGCCCTGCATAAGCTTTTCGACGAGGTCAACGAGGACGTCGAGGACTACGTGGACGACATCGCCGAGCGCGTCGTGCAGCTTGGCGGCGTGGCCGAGGGGACGGCTCGGATGGCGGCGAAGCGTTCTTCGTTGAGCGAATACCCCGCGAATGCCGTCGAGGGCCGCAGCCACGTCGACGCTCTCTCCTCGGCACTGGCGGCCTTCGGCAAGTCTTCGCGCAAGGCGATCGACGCCGCCAATGACTTCGGCGATCTCGACACCGCCGATCTCTTCACCGAAATCTCACGCGGCGTGGATAAGTGGCTCTGGTTTGTCGAGGCGCACCTGCAAGCCGAGCGCTGACCAGGGCTAACGCACGGGCGGTGGGCACGCGCTAGAAGAGGAAGTCATCCTCGGTCACCTCCACGGCCCGCTCGTCTTTGTCGGGCGGCACCGTCCCGATTTCAAGCGGCGCGGCGAAAATCTCCTGCCAGCCCACTTGCGGGCGCGGGGCGGACCAGGATGCCGTCGTCCGTCCGAACGACGGCCACTTGACCGCACAACCCCAAGGCGTCCGCCCAATCCGCGGGAAGCTGGATGCGGCGACCGGGTTCGACGGGGATGATCTGCGTGGTGCTCATGACGCTTGATGATCGGCGGAGGGGCGCAGCGGGCTCATGCTTTTCCAGCCCCCGCGTAGCTGTACTCCTCTCCAACGATTCCGACTTGGCCGAGCCGATCCGTCTGGTCCGCCGGCGGTTGAACAAGAAAGTCCCGGCGCTCCTGCCGTGCGGCGTCGGGCGACGGCGGAGCGTGGAGCGGGAGAGGGCGACGAGCGAGGCCATCGTGGTCGAGCCGGGCAGTCCTTGCCGCCAGCCGATTCGCGCAGCAACTCCGGCCCGCCATCGAGGGACTGGAGGAGTGGGTCGTGATGGCGGCGACAAATGGGAAGCAGGTTGTTCCTCCTGGACAAGCCCGGAGCCCGTTACCGAGTCGTTGCGCTTCGCGGCGTCTCCGACCATTAGAATAGTTATGGCGTGAGTAAGACCGGTCCCAATCACCTATCGTCTGATCAGGAGTCCCGCCGTGAAACGCCTCATGCTGGCTTTTGTTCTTGCTGCTGTGCTGCCGACGAGCGGCATTCCCGCTGATGCGAAAGACGCCGTCGCCAATCCGGCCATTGACATGAACGGCTATCTCCGCGTCGCTCGTGAGGCGGCCACACATCGCGAGACTCGGCGGATTTCCGAAGCCGATCTTATCCGCATGAGCCGGGAACCCGGCGCCGTCATCCTCGACGCACGCAGCCGGGAGAAATACGACCTTCTGCATATCAAGGGAGCCGTTAATCTGAGCTTTCCGGACATCGCCGTGGAGACCCTGAAGCGGACCTTGCCGGACAAATCCACGCGGATTCTCATCTACTGCAACAACAACTTCCGCGGCGCCGAGGCCCCCTTCCCATCAAAGTTGCCGGTCGCGTCGCTGAACCTTTCCACCTACATTGCCCTCTACAGCTACGGCTACCGCAACATCTACGAACTTGGGCCGCAGATCGATCCGAAGCAGTCGAGACTTCCCTTCGAGTCCACAGCCGCGAATTGATGGGCGGGGCAAGCCGAGCCGTCTGACTTTGCCAGTCCTTGTGGTGAACGGGGCGACGCCAGGGAATCGGCGGCGGAAGGACGCGAAGCGGTGACCGCCCACCGTTTCACTGATCGATCTTTCCCGCCCGCTGAGGTGCGATTATCATCCAAGGAAGGAGGAATTCATGAGCATGCTGATTCGAATGACCGATGCGAAGGGCCGGGTGTGCCTGCCCGGCTTTGTCAAGACGGCGGTCGTGCTCGAAGCGGTCAATGACGATGAGTACCGTGTGCGCCGGGCCACGACCGCGCAGGCCGGGACAACGTTCGACGAAGAAGCTATGCCGACCCGTCTGTCAAAACGCGATGCGAAACGGCTCGTGCAGACGCTGAAAAAGCCGCCGCTCCCCAATGCCGCGGCACGCCGGGCCGCTCGGCGATTCAAGAAAGCCCATGGATGATTGGTTAATCGAGCGGCTGGGAAGCGACCACGAGCGTGCCGACTTCTTATGCGGCAAGCCGCCGCTTGACACGTTCCTGAAAAATCTGGTGACGCAGTACGAGAAGCGCCGACTCGGCCGTACTTTTGTTGCGTGCGCGGCCGGTCAGCGGCGCGTCGCGGGCTACTATACCCTCGCCACGGGTTCCTTCGATTTGAGCTGCCTGCCGGAATCGGTCCAAAAGAAGCTTCCCCGCCATCCGCTCCCCACTCTTCATCTCGGTCGTCTTGCCGTTGACCAGAGCTTCCGCGGCCGGCGGCTCGGTGAAACGCTGCTCTTCCACGCCTTGCGCGCGTGTCTGGAGCTTTCCGAAAAAGTCGGCGCCTACGCCGTGGACGTTTGGGCCATCGACGAAGACGCCGCCGCGTTTTATCGGAAGTATGGGTTCCTACCGCTGTTGGATGATCCGTTGCACCTTTATTTGCTGATGCAAACCATTCAAGCGATGTTTGGGGCCTAGCGATTCCCGGCGTACGGCGAGCGACACGCAAACGGCGGCGGCATGAGCTGTCCCCGAGATCTCCGAGATGGATCTCCATCCGCGTCCATCCGCGTTCATCTGTGGCCATTGATTCCGACCGAGCCGATCCGTCTGGTCTGCCGGCGGTTCAACAAGAAAGTCCCGGCGCTGCCCCCATGCGGCGTCGGGCGACGGCGGAGCGTGGAGCGGAAGAAGGTGGCGAGCAAGGGCATCGTAGTGGATCCGGCAATCTTTGCCCCCGCCAATTCCGGCAGCAGCTCGCGGAGGGGCACGGCATGATCCATAAGGCGGTGAGCTGGTGAACGCTGTCGCCCAAGCGAGATAGGCAACCCATGTCAATCGCGCGAACTACGCTCGTCACTGTCTTGTCAAACAAGCTTGGTCTAAGTTTAGTCTCACATTATTCAGGAGGCTCGCCGTGCCAAGAAAAATCGACACAGTCGGCATTGACATGCCCGATGATTTTCCTGCGGATGCTTACAACGAAGTTCACGCTGTCGTCTCGCCAAAACGGGAACCGTACCCGGCTCCGTGGCCAGAATGGGCTGGCGGATGGAACGCAGTTGCATATCGCTTCATGGCTTGTGCCGAGCACGACACCGCATTCAGCGAATCCACGCGGTGTAACGGCAATTCGCCAGCGCCGTTCGAGCGGTACATTCAAGACAACGAAGTGTTCGGTTTTTTTGTCACCGGGTTAGCGACAATCGAAAGCCTCTGCTACGGAGTTCATGCCATCGCTGCGATGATGGACCCCAAGCAGTTTCCGATGGATGACGAGAGCGCCAAGAGAAGTGTGACCCCGGTTTCCACCGCTAGCCGATTTTCGGGGGCCTTCCCAGACGACCGGATAACGGCTGCGCTGAAGTCGCTCTTGGCCGACACCCGCTTTGATGCGTGGGTAGCGTGCCGAAACGTACTCGCGCACCGAGTAGCTCCCGCACGAAATCACTTCCGCGGCGGTGAGTTTTCAGGTAAGGCGTTCTGGCCCGAGGTAGAAGTAAAGGCGAAGAAAAGGGCACGGAACCGAGGATTCTACGTCCTGAAGTAGAGGCTAGTCTGACCACGACACGGCGAGAATGGTTAGCGAACACTCTGACTGCCTTGGTAACGGATACCGCGTCGTTCGTGGCTCGGCACGCTGTGCGACTTCCAGCAGAATGCCGGCATTCGTGAGTAGGGCGTCGTCTTCGCTGCCGCGGGCACCGACAGCCGGCGATACTCCGGGTCGCGGGCGGTCGTGTCAAGCGTCAGCGACGGTTTCGGCAACAATGCTTGAACTTCTTGCCGCTACCACATGGACAGGGCGAGTTCCTGCTGGCGCGGGAACCCGTAGAGTCGCTATCTTTCAGCAGTTTATTGACGGAAATCGGTTCAGGGTAATCCAACGTCTCCACGAGCGTTGGCGCGTGCGTTCTGAGCAGTTTCTGAAATTCCCTCTGTAGTCTTTCAGCTTCGGCACGTCGTTCGGCGGACCAATCGCGAGTCTCAAGACAGAAAATGTCCTCCGACCTCGTGTCTGACCCAATGGGCTCGGTTGCGATTCCAACAACGAATTCCGGTATAGCGGGCATCTTGAGCGTTGCCGCCATGCACGCCGCATAAAGCAGTTTGAGGCGAGATTGTCGGTATTCGGCGTCGGACTTGAACGACATCCTCGACAGAAGAACGAATACGTACGCTGGGCGTCCGGGCACCTTCGGCAAAGCTACCCGCGTGTTCCGCCATTGGCCCGCGCTTTCTCTTATGAATTCCGTCAGCGCAAACGCAAGCAGGCGGCGATGTGTGCGAGATTCACTGGCCAGTACACGCATAGTCGCCTCTTGCGCAACAAATGGGACATCTGGAACATGCGATGTACCAGAGAGAACGACTTTGTTGAAGCTTTCAATCAGTAGGTCCCACGAATAGCTTATTCTGTTCGCCGAGACCCTAGCCTGTCGCCGAGGATGGCGGACGTAGGCTTCCCACAGCCCATCACGAACGTCCAAGCTCTTCTCGCCACGGGGAAGGATGAATTCGTGTTCACCTTGGCCGTCGATACCTTGAAAATAGTGAGCCAACAAGTCCAACTCGCATGAGGCATTGGCAAGCAGGCCGTGCCGCACCAAGTCTTCCTTCTTCGCGAGATAACAAACAAAGTCGATGACCGTATCCAATTCGGCCATAAGCTTTGCGAGTGTTGCGTCATCGAGAACATGGATAAAGCCCCTCGACGCGTCAATTTCACCGACAACAAAGGGCTCGACGCTTGCCGGGTCATCGTGGTGACCGGCCGCAACGATACTTGGTTTGAGCGCGAGGGATCCACTTCCAAGTGTCCGGGCCTTGCACGCGCCGGAGGTCCCATGAGCCACGACAATCCGGTGGAACTTTGCCGTAGACGGGTCCGGCAGGTCGATAGGGAACGGTTTCGTGCAGGCTCGGTCGAGAAAAAGTCGATTCGGATTCTGACGAATCCATCGTTCGGCACCCCAGACTTGGTTCGCCGATTCGAGGACCGCACGCCGGAACCACCGGCACCAATCGACGCCGAGGTTACCCGTGTTGGGAAACGCGCAGTCCTTGTCGGAGAAAATCAGAATGTGATTTTGAAAAACGACCAGCAGGTCGCAGACCTCCTTGCCGTCACCGCCGTTCCTTTGGCCCTGGTCGCGGTAGATGCCGGGGTAGCTCCAGAGGGACAGGAATGACCGTTTGCAGAGGCGGTGAAGGTAGCGCTCGCTGGCCGTGACGCCTTCGGCGAGATGGACGGCACGGGATTCTTTGTCGGCGTACATGATGCTATATCGATTTGAGCACAGAAGGCGTGTGCTGATGTCCCCTGCCTGCTAATCGACCAATCCCTTCAGTTTGTCCTCCGGCAGATCCCGCACCCGAACAGCGGCCTGAAGGGGGGCCATGGAGGGGGGCCATGGTGTCAGTTCATTTTTCCCTTGCACCAGTCGTGAAAAACAGAGCTGACACCATTGTCCCCCCGTCGGGTCGATTACTTCTTGTTCGGGTTCGTGAACTCGGCGAACCGGTTCAGGAGGTCCGTCCTGTTCACCAATTCGAGGCGGTGCGGGATGTACTGCGTGATCTGAGGGTTCTCCCAGATCATCGGCGCAAACTCCCACGTCGTCGAGACGATACCCTTGCTCGCTTGAGGGTCGCTCAGCAACACGCCGAGCAGGGCTTGCACTTCCTCGGCGGTGGTCTTGGTGCCCGGCGAATGCCGCTTTACTGACTCGATCAGCCGCACTGAGCCGAACCCCTTCTTCACTGCGATCACATCCCGGCCACGGTCGCCGCTGCGCGGCGTCAATGTTACCTCATCGAAAAGGCCCGATTCGTCGTAGGTGGCCGCGATAATCTCCTCCCACGCGCGAGGGTCTACCTGGTATATGAGCGAAGGGTCCTTCATGATTCGCTCAATAATCGACCGAAGCGGGGCGGTGATCGACCAGATCAATTGGCCCTCAGCGGTGGCCTTGTAGGGCACGATCACGGCGCGGCTCAGTAGGACCGCGAAGTCTTCGGCGGGCGGGACGAACGGGGTCGAGAATAGCGTCGGGTTGAATTGCCGCCTACGGTACTGCTCATTCACGGCAATGATCGCGGCGGCGTCTGCCGACCCGTCCGCGAAGTAAACGGGGCGGGGTGGTGGCGGTACGAAAGAAGGTGATTGCATTGCCGCGATGAACGACCGCCTGCGATGCTGCTCATTGGCGGCGATGATTGCGGCGGCGTCTGCGGACCCGTCTTCCACGAAAACGGGGCGTGGTGGCGGAACGAAAGGCGGCGCGACCGCGCCCATCATGATCTTCGCTTGCCGCTGTCGTTGCTCTTCGTCGATGGCAACGATCAAGTCGGCGTCACCGGGGTTGACCACCTGTGGACGCGGCGGGGGCGGGGGAGTTTTCTCTTCGTCGCTCATGGGCCTTCGCCTCAGAACGGTCGTTGTTGTGCCCTCCCAACCAACCATCCTAGCAGATGGGGCGAAAATGAGTGTCGGGAGCGCTCACATCACCCCGCCGCCGCCATTGCTTCCGCCTTCTGTTGGAGCCCGGATTCCTCCCAGACCGGCGCCGCCTCAAGCACCTGGGGCGTGAACGCTCCCCACGAAGCGTGTCCGTTCGTCGCTGCTTCTGCCCCGGGCTTCGCTTCCACGCTGCTCTCTTCCGGCGATCTCGGCATGCTTTGGACGTCGAACACGAAGAGACGGTCCACTCCCGCGGCAAGCAGCCATTTCTGATCGACGATGTTTGCGTCGCTGGCCTCAACCGGGATTCTCAGAATGTTGGTCGTAAACTCTCCCGCGGTGACCCCTGCCCGAAAATCATCCGCAAGTTTGAAGAGACCAAAGAGTCCGTGACTGGTCAAAAGGTAAATGTCGCCTCGCGCGCTGAGGACGCGATAAACCGTCCCGGACACGCCCTTGAACTTCAGCGTCTGCGGATTCTTGTCGTGAACAATGTCGCGGAAGAAGATCAATGATCCGTCCCGACTCGCCGCGACGAGAGCGAGTGGTTGTTGTGGGACCCCGATGGAGCAGACGGCTACGATGTCCAGATTCCGGAATCGGACCGTATTGAGTGCGTAGCTGCTGCTTCCCTCGCGAAAAGTGGTGAAACCAACGCCGCGCCTGCCGGCGCAGACAATCAGATCAGTTCCGCCTTGGCCCGCAAAGGTGACGACCTGGGAGAAATTCGGCCCCTGGTGTTCTGGATTGCCGAGCAGCACTGGAATTCCTAGCGCTAGTCCGGGATTCACAACCATGAGGCCTGCTCGGCCGAGTGGAATAACGAAATGCCCGCTTGGCGCGACTGCAACATCGGACGCTCCGCCGGATATGACGAGCGCTTCCAAGTGCCGGCTATCAAGCAGTGAGAGCGGAATGAAGTTCACGTCCTTCCTTGTCGTGACCGCCAGCCAATTCCTTGAAAAAGCCACGCCGTTGATCGCCTCGCCCGATGCACTGGCGCGCCCCAAAAGCGAGATCGGCTGGCCTTTGGTATCCGTGAGAACGATGTGGCCTCTCTCCGAACCCAAGCAGAACCCTTCTCCCAACGGGTTCGCCCCCGCCCAGCTGATGCCAAAATCCGGCATCTCCAGCACCTGGAATACGCCGCTCGGTTCGTTCGGGAAAAAGACCCGGCTCATGCGTGTCTCCCGGTCAAGAGCCGCTTACGTTGGATCTTCGAGATCATTCCGACGGCGGCCATCCGATCGAAGACCAACCTTTCCGGACAGCATTGCTGTTTGCGGCGGTTGGGCGGTCCGGGTTCGTCCAAAGCCCATTGCGGGTAACCATGCCACGTATCGTCGGCGGAAGACCCCGGTTGAAACTCCGCCACTTGCTCATCCCATGTGCCGATCGTCAGCAGCTCTCCAATTCCGTCCGGCAGGACGCCGTAAAGCCAGCCACGGCTGTCAAGGATTTGCCGCAGGTCGGCGGTATCGAAGATCGAGAACTCCGTGTCGTGACTGATCTCCGCGAGCCAGGTGGCCGCACTCTTATCGCCGCCGTGGTGCTTCGCGGTGAAGAGGTAGCGATAGTTGCTATGCTGGCTCCGCGCGGGGTGTTCAATGTCTTGCGTGGCGGCGGACATCCCGTTTCCTTATCGCGGAGCAGCAGTGCGGCGGCACCGTTCCGTTATTCTACCTGGACCGCTTTGGCCGCGGTAGGCAAAGCGGCGCTGCGGAAGAGATGATATCGCCTGTTGAAAAGGATCGGCCCCCATCCACAAGCTCTCATCACCCCGCCGCCGCCATCGCTTCGGTCTTCTGTTCAAGCCCCGATTCCTCCCAGATCGGCGTCCCCTCAAGCACCTGGGGCATGAACGCTCCGCGCGAAGCGTGTTCGCCAAGACCTGCACGCTCCGCCCCCACGCCGTCGCTCAGGTGACGGATCGACCGCGGTGCTGGATGCGCCGGTGCAGATCGAATTGCCCGTGGTAGATTTCGAGCGCAGCGCGTGCATTGAAATCCGGACGCGCCGTGGGCGCGGACTGGTCACCGTCATCGAGCTCTTGCGCCCGTCCAACAAGTCGTCCGGAGAAGGTCGGGACCAGTATCTGGCGAACCGCGCGGAACTCCTTGCCGGTCCGGTCAATTTCATCGAGATCGACCTGTCGCGCGGCTTCCCGCGGATGCCTCTCTGCGAGCAAATCGAGGGCGATTACTACGTGCTCGTGCGTAGCGACGAGGCCGGAAGACGCGTGGGCGTGTGGCCGATGCGGTTGCGAGAGCCGTTGAGCGCGATTCGCGTGCCGCTGCGATGGCCGCACTCGCCCGCGCGATTGGATTTGCAGGAACTCCTGCACCGCGTTTACGATCGTACTTACTACCAAGACTACATTTACGAAGAGGAGCCGCGGTTGCCGCCGGACGATGCGGCGTGGACACGACAGTTTGTGCCGCCGCGAGGGCCATGAGTCGTCCCCCGGGTTGGTGGAAAACAAGATGGGTGGAAAACAAGAACGGCGCGGCCGCAGCCGCGCCGTTCGTGCTACTTCAAACCACGCTCTTAAACCAACTCCTTGATCGCCGGCATATCGGCGAGATGCTGTGGCCGCCCCGTCGGGTCGTGAATCGTGGTCGTCGCGGGGTCGAGGCCGAGATTGTGGTAGAGCGTGGCGAAAACCTCCTGGAAGTGAACCGGACGTTCCTTCGCGTATTCGCCAAGGCGGTTGGTGGCGCCGATCGCCTGACCGGTGTGCATGCCGCCGCCGGCGAGAATGGCGCAGCTTACCTGCGGCCAGTGATCGCGGCCGGCGCCCTTGTTGATGCGCGGCGTGCGGCCGAACTCGCCCCAGGCGATGACGGTCACGTCGTTCAACATGCCGCGCAAGTCCAAATCCTCGACAAGCGCGCTCAGGCAATGATCGAGCTTGCCGCCGTGGTCGCGGACCAGGTCGAAATTCTTGCCGTGGCTGTCCCAGCGGCCGAAGGTCAGCGTGACACAGCGAACGCCGGCTTCCACGAGGCGGCGGGCGAGCAGAAGGTGATCGTTCACCGTCGGCGCGCCGTCAAATTGATATTGGTACGGCGTGCCGTTGCCGTAGCGGGCGCGGACCTTTTCGGGTTCCTTGCTCAAATCAAGCGCTTCGAGGAGCCGGCTCGACATAAGCACGCCGACGGCTTTTTCCAGACTCGCATCGGCGCCGACGATCGCGCCGTTGACATCCATCTCTCGCCGCATCTGGTCGAAGCTGCTGAGCAACTTGCGGCGGTCGGTGAATTGATCGAGCGTCATGCCGTTTAGCTTCAAGTTGGCGAGGCCGGGGCCGTCCGGCTTGAATGGCGAATACGCCGGGCCGAGGAAGCCGGTCTGCCCGGCATCGCCCCACGGCCGGTGCTGCGTCGGCTTGGCGAGCCCGACGAACGGCGGCACGGAAGGATCGACGGGGCCTTGCAGCTTCGCGAGCACCGCTCCGAGACTGGGCCTGCCGCCCATCGCCGACAGGTCGCGCGGCGGGTAGCCGGTCGTACACTGAAGAGCATCGTGTCCGCCGGTCGCCCCGACGACGGAGCGGATGACCGCGAACTTGTCCATCATGCCGGCGATGTGCGGGAACACTTCACCGATTTGCAGGCCGGCGACTTTCGTGTTGATCGGTTTGAATTCACCGCGAATCTCCGCGGGCGCCTCGGTCTTGATCTCCCACATATCCTGGTGCGGCGGACCGCCGCCGAGGAAGATGTTGATGACCGCCTTGTGGCGCGTGCCGATGTTGGCCCGTGCCTCCGCTCGGAAGACATCGGCCATCGTCAACGTACCGGCGCCGAATAAGCTCAACGAGCCGATTTGGAGAAAGCTCCTGCGGGAGACGCCGTCGCAGAAACGCTGTTTTGCACCTTGAATCGTCAACATCGTTGGCAGGCCCCTTCGTTTTTTGGCAGGCGGGCCGTGGTGTTTTGCACGTGCATGGAGGGACCGGGAGTCAAGGACCCGCCGGCGGCAGGCGCAGCACCACCGAATGTATTCAACCTTTGATACGCTATCCCCGTGCTTGGGGCGCGTCAAGCAGAAAACCGGCTTCCGTAACGAGTTGCGCGGCAAAGTTTACGCTTTCTTCGCTAGCGACGCAGCTGCTTGCTTCACGCGGCCTTCACGTTTAAGCTAGCTTTCCCGGTAAACGTTCCCGAAGCGCGTCCGTTTCAAAGAATCGACCCGCGATGAAATCGTCACCCTTGTTTGTCGGTCTGGATGTCGGCGGCTCGTCGATGAAGGCAGGCGTTGTGAGTGACGCCGGGCGCCCGCTCGGCACGGCGACATTGACGACGGAAGCGCACAAGGGGCAGCAGCACGGGCTCCAACGCATGGCGGCGACGATACGCAAGGCGGTCAAAAGCGCCGGCCTGCGGCTCAAAGATATCGCCGCGGTCGGCGTCGCGACGCCGGGGACGATGGACATTCCCGCCGGCATCATCCTTGATCCGCCCAATCTGAAGCCGTGGCGCAACGTCCCCGTGCGACAATATATCGAAGAGGTGTTCGGTCTGCCGACCGCGTTTCAGAACGATGCCAACGCGGCGGCGCTGGGCGAATACTGGGTCGGCGCAGGTCGCGGGACACACAGCCTGGTGCTGTTCACGCTGGGGACCGGCGTGGGCGGCGGCATCATCATTGGAGATCAAGTCGTCGAAGGACGCCACAGCCACGGAGCGGAGTTGGGCCATCTCAAAATTGAAATCACCCACCCGCGGCAGTGCGGCTGCGGACGCTGGGGATGCCTTGAGGCGTACGCCAGCGCGACGGCCGTTGTGAAACGGGCGCGCGAAGCCCTTGAACGCAACGGCTTTGCTTCCAAGCTGCAATCGTTCCTTCGTAGAACGCAGGACCTGACCGCCAAGGATGTGTTCGCCGCCGCGGAACGAGGGGACGAGCTGGCGGAGCGGATCGTCGAGGAGACGGCCTTTTACCTCGCGGTAGGGGCGACCAATGCGATGCACAGCATCGATCCTGACGTGGTCGTCTTCGCCGGCGGCATGATCGCGGCGGGCGGCGGGTTTTTGAAGCGGATACGGCGCCATGTCAAGAAGCTGGCGTTCCCGGTGCCCGCGAAGCGGACTCGAATCGTATATGCTCAGCTCGGCGGCGACGCCGGCTTCATTGGTGCGGCGGCGTGCGGGCGGCAGCTATATCAGCGGCGCATGAGTGAACGATCGCGCGGCGCACACGCGGTGTGAGCTGTCTCGCCGCTCGTATATCCGGCGCTCCCTTTATCCTTGCCGCGTTCGTGGCGGGCGGTATGATCCAGACAGCCTTCCAACCGCGCTCGTGCTCGTTCCCCCCTCCTCCGCGACCGTCACGAGGACCCTGATGAACACCCGCCTCTCCCTTAATGCATTGTTATTCACAGCTCTCATGACCGCTCCGGGTCGCTCGCAAGCGCCGCCGGCGCCGAAGCCAAACCCGCAAGCCCCGACGCTGAACATGCTGGTTCCCGTCGGGATGCAGCGCGGCGGCAAATTGGAACTGTCTCTCACCGGCGCCAACCTGAGTACACCGACCGGGTTCTGGACAAGCTTTCCCGCCAAGGTCACGATTCCGACGGACAACAACAACGGCAATGACGCCGGCAAGCTCCGCGTTCAGCTCGACGTGCCGAAGGACGCGCCGCTTGGCTTTCATTCGGTCCGGTTGACGACCACGCGCGGCATGTCAAACCTGCGTCTGTTCTGCATCGACGACCTGCCTCAGGTCATGGAAGTAGACACGAATCATGCCAAAACCTCGCCGCAATCCGTGCCCGTGCCGAGTGTCGTGGTTGGCCGGGCAGATGCGGAGATGAGCGACTGGTTCAAGATCGCTGCCAAAGCCGGGCAGCGCATTAGCTTCGAGATTCTCGGCCGGAGGTTGGGCAGCGGCCTCGATCCGCAACTGACGCTGTTCGACGCGCGCACGGGCCGCGAAATGCCGGCGGGTCATAGCAACGACGCTCCGGGTTTGCAGACCGATCCACGGCTCACGTACACGTTCAAGGAAGCGGGCGATTATCTTATCGAGGTCCGCGACGTGATGTACCGCGGGGGCGGCGACTTTTGGTACCGGCTGCGTATCGGCGACTTCCCTTGTGCCACGACGCCG
Organism: Gemmataceae bacterium; assembly: GCA_041499805.1. Lineage (GTDB taxonomy): Bacteria > Planctomycetota > Planctomycetia > Gemmatales > Gemmataceae > JBGQKZ01. Next base: position 23,031 of record JBGQKZ010000049.1, on the reverse strand, counting down.
CTGCCGATGGCCGCCAAGCGCGGAAGCAAGTTAAAGGTATCGTTTGCGGGGCCCACGGTGGAGGGGGTCGCGCCGGTTGATGTCGCCGTTCCCAATGATCCTGCCATTGACACGGTTTGGGTCACGCCGAAAGGCGTCAACGGGCTCTCCGGCTGGCCCGTGGCACTCGCCGTCAGCGACTTGGACGAAGTGATGGAACAGGAACCAAACAACGAGCCGGCCAAGGCGAATCGAATTGCCATCCCGTGCGGTGTGACCGGCAGATTCCTCGAGAAGGGCGACATCGACCACTACGTTTTCGCCGCCAAGAAAGGGCAACGGCTCCTTATCGACGGACACACGCATGACCTGTATTCGCCGACAGAAGTCTACATGGTCTTGCGAGACACGAAGGGCACGCAGGTGGCTGCGTCCAATCCGGCACAAGGCGCACGCATCGACTTCAATCCGCCCGCCGACGGCGATTACACGCTCGCCGTCGAACACTTGCACTACTGGGGCGGTCCCGCGGAGACGTACCGGATCACCGTCACGCCGTACGAACCCGGCTTTGATCTGTCCGTCGGATTGGAGCGGTGGGACGTGGCGCCGGGCGGGTTTGTTTCCATTCCGATTACGGCGATCCGCCGTGACTACGCCGGACCCATTGAGGTTAGCGTGACGGGGCATCCCGGACTTACCGGTCAGGTCACGATTCCAACGGGCCAACCGGCACAGCCAAATCAGCCCGCCGCCACACTGCTTTTGTCTGCGAAACCGGATGTAGAAATGGGACCTTACCAACTACGCGTCGAGGGGAAGGCGACGATCAACGGCAAAATTGTGACGCGGTACGCAAGCGTGCAGGCGGCGGTCAGCCAGGCGTTGGCGAATCTTTCGTATCCGCCACGCGACCTCGCCCATGGTGTCGCGGTCGCGGTCACGGAGAAGCCGCCGTTCATGCTCGCAGCGAAATTCGATCAACCCGAAGGGCTGCGCGGCGGGCCGGTCTCGGTCACGATCACCGCGGCGCGCGCGCCCGGTTTTGCGGACGAGATTACCATCGCCGCCGGTAATTTGCCCGCCAACGTAACAGCCGTGGTGAAGAACATTCCCAAGGAGAAAAGCGAAGTGAAGGTGCAGCTCACACCCGCCGCCAACGCGGCCCTGGGGCAATTCCCCATTAGCTTCACGGGTAAGGCGAAGCACCAGAACAAGGATTTCACAGTCGCATCGTATCCGACGCCGCTCGTGCTTGTGAATCCCTTCGAGTTGACCGTAGCACCGGCGCCATTGAAGTTAACGCCGGGCGGAAAAGGGAAGCTCACGGTGACGGCCGCCCGCAAAGCCGGTTATCAGGGACCAATCAACGTTGAATTACGCAATCTGCCGGCGAACGTAACCGCCGCGAAGGCCACGATTGCAATGGGACAGACAGTGGTGGAAATGGAAGTGATGGCCGCGGAGAACGCCGTGGTGGGGGAAAAGGGCGACGTGAATGTGCTCGGGATTGCGATGGCCGCCGGCAATCAACAAGTTGCGTCGGCGAATTTCACCGTTGGCGTCGCGAAGAAATGAGCCGCCGTGGAATCAGAACAGTTCCTCGAGCGGCTTGCCGAATGGCAGCACGGAAATCGGGCGGCCGCTGCCGTTGACGTATTGCCGCGTCGTGTCGATACCGAGGTGCTGATACAACGTCGCCAGCACGTCTTGCGGCGGCTTAGGATTGGCTTTGGGAAACGCGCCTTTCGCGTCCGATTCGCCGACGACGCGGCCGCCTTTGACCGGGCCGCCTGCAAGCGCCGCGCTAAACACGTTTGGGTAATGATCGCGACCCGCATCGTTATTCACTTTCGGCGTGCGGCCGAACTCGCCCCAGGCGACGACGAGCGTCGAGTCGAGAAGACCGCGGGCATCGAGATCCTCGATCAAGGCCGAGTACGCTCGATCAAAGCGCGGCAGGAAGCCGAGGCGAAGCGATTCAAAACCCTTCACGTGCGTATCCCACCAGCGGAGATCAACCGTCACGAGCCGCACGCCGGCCTCGACCAAGCGGCGGGCGAGCAGAATGCGTTGGCTCCACGCCGGCGCCCCGCAGCGGTTGGAAGCCTTCGGGTCGAACGGCGGCAGAAAGCCGTAGCGCTCGCGTACCTTCGCCGGCTCTTGGTCCAGATCAAAGGCGTCACGGGCGGCCCGCGACGTGAGAATGTCCCACGCGCGCCGCTGGAATCGGTCGACCGCGTCAAGCTGGCCGGAGTTGTCCACGTCGCGGCGGATTTGATCGAAGCCGCGCAGCAGACCGCGCCGGTCGCCGAGGCGTTCGAGCGTGATGCCCTTGGGCAGCGTGAAATTCGGCACCTGAAAAGGACCAGGCGCCGCGGGGTCCGCGCCGGTCTCGAACGGTTTGTTCGCGACGCCCAGATACGCCGGTCCGGTGCCCGGCACCATCCGCGGGATCATCACATAAGCGGGAAGCTGCGGCGTCAAATGACCAAGCTGCTTCGAAGCAATGGAGCCGCAGCTTGGCATCACGTTTTCATCGGGATTGGGCCCAGGTGGATAACCGGTGAAGCAGATTTGATCCCCGGTGGAATGGCCGGCGTCTTCGTGGTTCAGGCTGCGGACGATCGACCACCGGTCCATGATCCTGCCGCACATCGGCAGCATGTCGGACAAAAGGATGCCGGGCGCCTTCGTAGGCCGAACGCCAAACTCGCCGCGGTATTCGACCGGCGCGTCCGGCTTGGGGTCCCACATGTCAAGGTGACTGGGACCGCCGCGCATCCACAGGATAATGACCGAAGGCAAGCGCCCGCTCGACGCGGTCCCCCTCGCCTCGTGACGTAAGAGATCAGAAAGGCCGAGGCCCGCCGCGCCGAGGACGCCGGCTTTGAGAAAACCGCGGCGACTCGCACGAAGCTGGCGGCGGAAGTCCGCGCAACCCCTGCGCGTGCTCCCCTGGCTGCTCATGCGGTTTCTCCTGGACGTCGACTCATTACGCTCGCCGATATTCGGTGGGGTGGCGCGGCGAGCAAGGCGGGAACTGCCACGACGTGGCAGCCGTGTCCGAACTTCCGTATCGTAAATCGGATCGGCAGACCGAGCAAGCAGAATCAAAGCGAAAGCCCACGGTCGCGCCGTGGGCTTTGCGCGGATGATCGGTATCGAGGACGCGCTCGCTGACGGCGGTTGCTTTTCCGAAACCCGCGCGTAAGCGAGAGCCCGACTGCGCCGTCGCTTATGCGTCGGGCTCTGCAAAACAATCCCGGCGCCATGCGCGGAATCGAACCACGTATCTTTGACACTTTGACAGCAACGTGGACGTATGCCAAACTCGATTAGCCCGACACCAAGGAAAATGCCTCATGCCTTTGCTCCCCCTTGAGCCGTTCGTGTATCCGGAGAACCTGCTCACCGAGGACGTGCTCAGCACGGAGGCCGACGTGCGCTGGTGGGTGCTGCAAACGCGACCTCGGGCCGAAAAGCAAATTGCCCGCCGTTTCTTGCGGCGCTCGGTTCCCTTCTTTTTGCCGCTCTACCAGAAACAATGGCGTAAGAGCGGCCGCCTCTTTACGTCGCACATGCCGTTGTTTCCGGGTTACCTCTTTCTGCACGGCGACTTTCAAGCCCGGCTGGTCGCCTTGGAAACAAACCTGGTCGCCCGGACGATTCCCGTGGACGATCAGGCGCAATTCCGCAACGACCTTGCCCGCGTCCACCACCTCATGACAACGGGCGCGTCGCTCTCACCGGAAGAGCGTCTGGTCGCGGGCACGCGCGTCGAGATTCTGCGCGGTCCGTTCGTCGGCCTTGAAGGAAAGGTGTTGCGGCGCGGCAAGAAACTGAAGTTGTTTGTGGAAGTGCAGCTACTGCAACGCGGCGTCTCGGTCGAGATCGAAAGCTGGATGGTGCAACGGCTGGACGTTTAGAGGCGAGTCGTTACCGTTCGCTAATGCGCTCCAAGTTCTGTGCGCAGGCGCTTCGTCTCGGGCGCGCTCGGCGCGACGTGTTCAAGCTTTTCCACCCAATTGCCCGCCTCGTCCGTTTCGCCCCAACGCAGCAGCGTTTCTATTCCTTGCACAAGAATATGCGGATCGCGGCTATTGGCGACAAGCGCGTCGAGAAGCAACGCGCGCGCCTTGGTTCGGTCGCCGACGCTCGCATAAAGTTCGCTCAGGCGAATCTGTTCGGTCGCAGACAGCGGTCGCTGGACGCGCGATTCCTCCAGCATTCGGATGGCATCGGGTTGCGTCGCGGCGCGGGCGGCCAGCACGAGGGCGCGCGCGCGTGTGTCCTCGACGCGGCGCGGATACGTCTCTTCATTCCGGTCGAGCAAGGCCAGGGCTTCCCGGCACTCCGCATCGGACCCGCGGGTCGCGAGAGTCAGCGCGAGGTTGCGACGCGCCCACGCGATGCCGTCTTGTGGGACATCGTGTCCGGCGTCCATGAGTTGGCGAAGGAGCGGTTCCGCATGCACTCCATCACCGACACGGACGTAGAACGCAGCGGTCTCGGACAGCAAAGCCAGATCGCGCGGGCTTGCCTGGAGGGCTTCTTGATACAAGGAGCGGGCCCGATCCGGTTGGTCGAGAGATTCGTAGCAACGTGCGAGAACCCGCGGCAATTGGTCCTTGGTCACGCTCTTCCGCGCGGCTTGCACGGCGGCTTCTGCTTCAGGGTCGCGGCCCCAGCGGTGCAAGGCGGCCACGAGGGCGCTCCAGCTCTCCGGAGTGCCGCCGCGTATTTCAACGGCTTGCCGCAGCATTGCTTCCGCGGACGAGCGTTGCTCCGCCGCGTCAAAGACATCCGCGAGCCAAAGGAAATCACGGACGTTGCGCGGCGGCCACGGCACGGCGAGCGGCGCCAGCGCGAGCGCGCGGTCCGTTTCGCGATTGCGCAAAGCTGCCTCCGTTGCCAATCGGGCGGTGGCGCCGCGCAGCTCGCCACGCTCCTGCAATCGGCGCAGCACCTGACCGCTTTCACGATAGCGGCCTCGGTCAAACAACAGCTGGCCTAAACGTGCGACAATCGTCGGCTGCACGTCGCCGAGTTCCACGGCGCGGAGATAACACGTCAGCGCATGATCGAGTTTGCCTTCCAGTTCGTCGAGCGCGGCTTCCAACAGCGGCACGCGCGGCCAATTCGGCCGGCGTTTCCCGACGACGTTCAGCTGATTTCGCGCCAGCGGAATCCTTGTTCGATCGCCACGCTGTGCGAGCAGCGTTAGCCGGGCGGCGTCCGCGTATTTCCACAAGGCGCCGTCATCGCCTTCGACCTTCCGCAGCTCCGTCACGGCTTGTTCCATCGCCGGCTCGCGGCCTACTTGCAGGGCTAAGTCAAAGAGGAGACTGCGGCTGCGTAAATCATGCGGCAGGCGCGCGGCAAGTTGACGAGCGACACGCTCTGCGTCCCAACGGCTGCCCGCTTTCGCATACGCGTCCGCAAGCGCTCGCTGCAGGCGGCTCTGCTCGTCCGGCCCAAAGCTTTCGAGCTTCTTCTCGGTGCGAGCAAGGCTGGAAAGCGCGTCCGGTTTACCACAGCGGCCCCAGTGTCGCATCAGCGCGAGTCGCAACTCGGGCCGATCGCCGAGCCGGTGTTCCGCTTCGTGCAAAGTCTGTGCGGCGACAGGCCAAAGACCCTGGCGTTCTTCAAATTCTGCCAAGGCGATCCAGTAAGCGGCGACCTCGATCGCGCCATCGCGCGCGTCCGTTAAGAGCACGCGGGCGGCCGCCGGCTGGCCTTGGGCGACCAAAACATCCGCGCGTAGCGCCACGACGCGCGGCATCTCGGCCGGCGCTCGCGCCGCCCGCTCCAGGTGGTGCTCGATCTCACGCCAATCGCGCTTGTCCGGCTCCAGACGCAGGGTCCGAAGATAAAGCACGCGGGCCAGAGAGGTGAAGCTGCTGTCTGGAGCGTCGGGCAGGGCAACCAATTGACGTAGCTCGACGGCAGCTTCTTCAAGCCGATCCGCGGCCAGCAAGGCGGCGCCGTAGCCCGCGCGCGCTGGAGCAAACTGGCCGTCGTGGACAACCGCCCGTCGATAGGCTTCACGCTGCATGTCGGGATCCCCGAGCTGTTCGTAACAATCGCCAAGTGCAACATAAATGCGAGCCGTCAGCGTCGGAGGGGCGCCGGCGAGGGAGCCGCAACGTTCTTCCAACAGACGGGCCGCCTGCGTCCAGCGCTTTTGCTGCATGTAAAGGCGGGCATCGAGGTAATCGGTAAGAGCGGTCGAGGAGAGCGTGCGCCGCAAACGAGCGAGAACTTCCGCCGCCTCTTCGGTACGGTCGCGGTCGATGAGCAGCTCGCCATAGAGCGGCAGCAGCTCCAGCGAGTTCGGCGCGGCCCGCATGCCGTGGCGCACGGCGTCGAGCGCGGCGTCGAGGCGCTGTGACCGAACTTCCACTTCCGCGAGAAGGCGATAGGCGCGTTCGGCGTCCGGATGGAGGGCAATTGCTTGTTGGAGGAGCCGCCGCGCTTCGGCGAAGTCGCCGCGAAGCTGAGCCAGCTCCGCCGCGGCCAAGAGCACGCGGCTTTCTTTCGGGGCCAATTCGCACGCCCGCGTGATGTCCCGGCTGGCGCCGTCGAGCGCGCCGTTTTCTCGGCGATAGAGCGCCCGCAGCAAGTGCGCCTCAAAGGACGCCTCGTTCTTCTGCACGAGGCGGTTCATTACCTCGTCTGCTTCGTCGGGCCTGTCCAGCCGGCGACGGTAAAGTTGGGCAAGGCGAACATAACTGTCTAGACACGCCGGCGCGTGTGCGCTCGCTTGCTCGAAGGAGACGGCGGCCTTGGCGTACTCGCCAATCATTTCCTGGCAGACGCCCAGGAGTTGCTCGATCTCGTGCGGTGGGGAGGATGTCGGCAGCAGCGTTTCCAGATGCTTGATTGCTTCGCCGTACTGGCCCAGCGATATGGCGACATCGATGAGTTTTCGGCGTTCCGTTCGGCGGTCCGGGTCCTTCTGCACGACTTGTTCCAGAACGGCGAGCGCGGTCCAGCGCATCTTCGGCGCGTCGGCGATTTTCTCCAAGGTGAGCCCGTAGCGAGCGAGAATGTCGATGTCGTTGGGCTCGTAGGCGAGATAGCGACTCAAATAAAGCGCGCTCTGGTCCAGATGTCCTTGTTCCTCTGCGCGATCGGCCTGCCGCAAAAATGCGGACGCGTTTCGCTTTAACTGGAACTCGTGGACAAAATGGCCAACGAGACTCGCGACGAGCGCGACCGCCAGAATCCTGTTGAGCAGTCGAACGTTCAACGCGCGGGGCGCACGGCGCCGCCGAGCCCGTTCGATGCCGGAGCCGTCCATCGGCCGCAAGGTGGGAGAAGCAGTTGACACGCTACCGTTTCCGCGTGGAAGGAGCGATGCACATTGACGAAGAAGAACACAACGAGGAAAGCGCACCGAGGTGTTGCGTCTGGCAACGCAACACCTCGGGCTATCTGTCCTACACGATAAAGAAGCTTAGGGAACGGGTTCGGTGGGCGCGGTCTTTTTGCGCCGAAGCAGCGCTAAGAAAGGAAGGCCGATCAATGCCATGACGATTGCCGCCGGTTCGGGCACAACCTCAGGCGGCGTCACGGGGCAGCAATTGCCGTTGTTGGTATTTGTTTGGCTCTGCTGTTGTTGCTGTTGTTGCTGTTGGAAGACGTTGACGTTTTGCACCTGGGACGGCACCTGAGTTTGGCCGTTGCTCTGACCTTGATTACCGCCGCTCGAGCCGAAGCCGCCGCCGCTGCCGCCGCCGAACCCGGCGGCCGGCGCCGCGTGTCCGAACGCCGCGCCGAAACCGGGCGCGCCGCCCATGGCGCCGCCGGCGCCCGCGGACTGACCGCCGACCAGACCTAGACCGCTAACGGACGGACCGCCGGCCTCAAAGCCAACGGGTGTTGGGACATCGCCTTCCGCAGCCGTAAGACTTGCGCCAGCGACGTCGCCGCCCGCGCCGACCGCCATTTCATCGCGATCGGCGCCGACGTAGACAATGTCGCCTTTCTCCGTAACCTTCGCCGCCACGCCCCGCAACCGCACTGGCTCGATCGTCGGCGGCTCGTTCGACGTGAAACCGAAGATGCAGCTCCGCTCCCCCGGCTTCAGTACATTGGCGCCGACCCAATTGGCGCGGAAGCACGGCCGTTGCAGCAATTCGTTCGGCGGCAGGAGCACGACGGAATCGGGCCGTGCCGCGGGGGCGGCTGCGTCCTTCTCCGCGCCGACGCCAACAACGCCGCCCGGGCCGGGCACGTCGCGATTGAATTCCGGCGTCTTGATCCCGCCGCCGATCGTGAACCCCGGCGCCCGCCGGCCTTTGATCGTGACGACGTTGAACGCGCGCTTGGCCGGAATCGCCGGCGCGTGCTCGAGGTACATCTTGTTGACGACATGGTCCGCGATGTCTACGTTCGCGGCGACCGGCACGATCTCGGCGGCTTCATCGGGAGTGAAGTCGACCGGGACCTCCTTCCCCTTGGCAAGCACGCGACCCGCAGTCGCAAAACCGAGATCGCGGAAGTAGCCCCACGACGTAATCAACCGCGGGTCCACCAGCAGGCGAACCGACGTGCTGCGGACCGCTTCGACCGTATGACGGTCGTTCACGGTTTGATACAGATAAAGGAACTGTGCCGAAGTATCGAGAGCAGGGGACGAATTGCGGAAGCCGGAGACCCAGCGCGGATCGTTCGGCGCGAAGCCCGCGCCGATGGCATCCCGACCGCCAGGCACGAACATATCTGAGAAGCCCTTTACATTGGCGCCCCACGGGTCGCCTTCGGCGCGGCGCGTCAATTCCAGTACCGTGAAGTACACGGTGCCGCCGAGCCCATCGACGCCTTCCTTCTCCATGCCGACGAAGATGACTTTACCTTCCACGACGCGGTCGCTCGGAACGCCGGGGCGCGTGTAACCGGTGAATGGCGTCAGCACGTCCGCGGTCACCGGGCCTGCAAGCAAGAACAGCAGAAGACTTCCAATGAGGGCGCGGAGTGTCCATTTCCGTGAGAGGGGGCCGCGTTTGCTGATTGTCATGGGACGGGTTCTTTCCTGGCTAGAGGACTCTCCTGGCAGCGCGATTCCTTCGGATCTCTCCAAACGAGACCCTGCAACCGGTGCAACCTCCGCCCGAGATTCAGACACGCAAGCCTGGGATTGGTCCCGAGTCTCACCGATGACCCGACACAACCCCCACGACTATCCTAAACGGAAAGGCTTGCTGCCTGTCAACAAAAAAATAGGAGTCGCGTCCGTTTTTCTATCAAGAATATGCTAGACTCCCGCTTCGCGGTTATTTCGTACTTGCTTTCGCGCCGCGTCATAATTCGATATACATTCAAACCTTGCAAGTACGCACTACCGATTGCGACACCCATTGCCGAAACATGAGCAACACACGTGCCAATGTGTGAGAGGCCACGCGCCACGGAGTTGAAGGGTGAGTAGTTTGAACACGCTTCAGTGCTACATGGAACGCGCCTAAACCACGCCGCTTGAACGCCTTAATACGTCAGCCCGTCGATATGTGGCGGAAGTTACGAGTGTGCGCACTCGCCGCTGCTCGCGGTCGAAACCTGGGGCACGTTTGGCGCGAGTGTGCCGGCGGACGTGCCGGCGGCCTTCTCGCTGGGCGCACTGGCATGTCCAGCGCGTCCGTTACCGTTCATTCTGCTCCGATATGAATTCTCGACGCGGACGGGAACGCTCGACCTCGGCATGGGAATCTGCTGCTTGAGCAGCTGTGCGTAACCCTGCGTGATCGCCGCTCCGGTGGGGACGTGGACGAAGCGCTGCGTCCACTCGAACGGCAGTCGGAGAAGATAGCACGCCGTGGCGAACATCAGCCGCACGTCGAGTCCGAAGCTCGAATGCTGAACATAGTAAAGGTCGTGCGCCAGCTTCAGCCGAACGCTCTCAAGATCGGTATCGGCGGGCAATTGCACCTGGGCGAGTCCGGAAAGACCGGGGCGCACAAGCAAACGCGAGCGATAGAGCGGAATCACGCACTCGAGTTGCGGCACAAATTCCGGGCGTTCCGGACGCGGGCCGATCAGGCTCATCTCGCCGCGCAGCACGTTCCAAAGCTGCGGCAGTTCATCGAGGTGTGTCTTGCGCAGAACGCGACCGACCAGGGTGACGCGCGGGTCCTGCGGCGTCGCCCAGCGGGGTCCGGATAGACTTTCGCAGTCGTGGATCATCGTGCGAATCTTGTAGATCGTGAACGGTCGCCCGCCACGGCCGAGCCTGGTCTGCCAATAGAAAGCTGGGCCGCGCGAGGTCAGTTTGACGAAGAGAATACACAGAGCCAGCAGCGGCGCTACGGCGACGAACAACCACAGCGCGGCAGCGAAGTCGAGCGCCGATTTGCAACGGGGATACCAGCGGGGGCCGTACACGTCGAAAGCCGGCGCCGCCGCCGAGGTCTCTTTGAGCTTCAACCGCGAAAGCCACTTGCTTTCACTCTCAACCGCCATGAAATCACACCGCGGGAAAGGGCCAGGTAGGGTTATGACAGCAGGTAGGACATCCCCTGGATGTTCCGTGAGGCTAAGCGCGCGGCTCGCCGAGCACGCCGTTTATTGCAGGCAACAGGACCTTCAGTAGGTCCACGCACGGGTCGTCTTCCAGGCGTTCGTTCGCGCTCCCCATCTCGCGAAGCAGATAGAGTTTGTAGAGCACCGGCGTCCGCGCGAAATCGAACCGCGGCGACGGCGCCGCCGTCCAGACACCGTTGGCATTCCAAGACCAGAAGATGCGCAGATACGTCGGAGCGATTGCTTCTTCCTTGCGAAATCGTGCCGTCCAGAAGTCGCTTGCCGGCGCTTCGGCCTCCAAATGCACCGGATAAGCAATCGGCGCGCCGGCCATCTCGTAGCCGGCGCCCCCATAACACTCATTGGGACGGTGTACGGCGATCGGGCCCGCCCGGCCGCACATCAGGATCGCCGACACGCTCTTCTTCGTCTTCGGGTTGGTGTAGACCCGCGCCCAGTAGCCCGCGACGCGCGCGTGGCGAATCACGTCTTCGTCGAGGTCTTGGTTCGCACCCTTCCAGTCACCGAGCGTCAACGGCACTTCCGCGAGTCGAGCGCCCGCAACGGTGATTTCCGGCGCCTGCTTCCACCGCTCGGTCCATACGCCGTGAACCAAGCCCGTCGCAAGGATGACGACCAGGGCGACGGCGAGGGGTCGAAGCGATCTCATAACGCATTCCCCCACGGCATCGGGGACTCTCAGTAAACGTCCCGGACGTGAGCAAGTTCTAGGCCGGTTGCATGGGATAGGAGCGGGAGGACGCGTCAATGTCCGAATCCGCGCCGATGACCACGGCGCCCAGCATTCGCACACCCAACGATGCGAGCCGCTGATAGGCGGCCTGCACGGTCGGCGTGCGGCTCACGTCCCGCAGAATCGAGAAGATCACACCGTCCACGTTTTGTGCGATGAGCAGCGAGTCGGCGACCGGCAGCACGGGGGATGAGTCGATAATGATGAAATCAAACTGCTCTTTGAGCCGCTCAAACAAGGAGCGGACGCCCTCTTGGGCGAGTGCCTGGATCGCGTGGCCGTCCCAATGCCCGGCGGGGATCATCCACAAGCGGCTGACGGCGGTTGGGCGAATGACGTCGTCAAATTCCACTTCGCCGCGCAACACTTCGCTCAATCCGGGTTCGAGCGGCTGCTCGAATTGCCGGTGCGCCGCCGGATTGCGCAAATCGCCGTCGATGAACAACGTCTTGCGCCACGCGCGGGCCAGGCTGGTCGCCAGGTGGCTCGCCAGCGACGTCTTGCCTTCACCGCCCAGGGCGCTCGTCACCATCACCACCCGCAGCGCTTCCGTCTGCGCCGCGTGCAACAAGAGCGTGCGGATGCTATCGACCGATTCGCTCAGAACGCTCTGCCAATAGAGGTCGCGTGGCGTTGTGCCGTTCGCCGTCAGACGCCTTGCAGTGAGGGGCAAAGCCGGCAGCGTGCCGACGAGATTCATGCCAATGCCCTGTACGACATCGTCTACCGCGTAGATACGCCGGGCGCGATACTCCCACCACGACACGCCGAACAATGCCAAGGAGAACATGCTGAACCCCACCATTCCGGCAAGCTTGAGTTGTTTTGAAAAGTCCTTTTCTTGTGGCGGCTCGGCGGGGTCCATGAGAGAGACGCGCGGCGGCGGGGTCGGCTCGATCCGCAGCGTGTCGAGCATCGTGCCGACCTTCTTCATCGTCTCTTCGTCCTTGGCGACGTCGGCGCGCTGATTATCGAGGTCGGAAAGCGGGCGGTCAGGACTGTGGATCGAGGCCGCCAGGCGTTTCGTCTTGGCCTCCATGTCGTTGAATTCGGCGTCAAGCGACTCGATCTGTTTCTTGAGCAATTCGACGCTCGTTCGCAGAGTGAGGATGTTGTCGTGGCGTTCCGTCTCCAGCTTGCCGCGCAAATGCTGGGCCGCCGCCGGTCGCATCTCGTCGCGCATCCCGTCGATGCTTTTCCGGAGCGCGTCGCGTTGCTGCATGAGCGATGCGGTCTGCCGCTCGCCGCCGCCGGGGGCGGCGACTGCTTGAAACTGGGCGATGTCGTTGTCGATCTTGGCCAGCAGGTCCGCTTTGGCTTTGAAAGCAGGGTCGCCTTTGAGGTACTCGTCGACGGCAAAATCGGAAACAGCGGGCGCACGGTTGTCTTTCTCTTGAACGTCGAGGAAAGCGAGTTGCGTTCGCTTTGCTTGAAGGTCGAGGCGAATCCGCCGCTGCTCCTTTTCGATGTCGTTCAGCTTCGTCAAGGCCGCTTGATACTTCCCCTCGGTGGCCTTGGGATCCTCGGCGCCCATCGCCTCGGACATTCTTTGCAACGTTTTCCGCTTGCGCTGCAATTCGCCTTGAAACTCCGTGTATTTGTCGCTCAAAAGTTTGATCCTGGCGAGCTGCGTGCCGTTCTCGCGGTCGGCGGCCTCCTTGAGGTAGGCCTCGACGATGGCGTTGAGGACGAGCGCGACTTCTTCCGGGTTATCGCCGCTCAGCGTAACGCGCAGCGTTTCGGGGCCGAGCAAGTAATCGACCTTCAGATTCTTGTCGAGCCAAGACAGCGCCGCGGTAAAGTTGCCCATGGTGCCGAGTTCGACGACGCGCGGGTCTTTAAGTGCCTGAAGCAAAACGCCGCGGCTCTTGATGACATTCGCCTGGGTGCGGTGAAAGATCGGGTAATCGGAGTCGAACGCTTGATCGGTCAGCATGCCCATACGGCGATTCGCCGCGACCTGGAGCCGCGCTTCGGCGACGTACTTGGGCGGCAAGAAGAACCAAATCGCGGCGATGGCCGCCGCCGCCGCGAGCAGTCCGAGCGCGAGGCCGGAACGCCAGCGGCGTCGCAGTGACTGCCAGAGCGCCGTCGGGTTGGGGCCGCCGCCGGGCATGCCCGACCCTTCGTCATAGCCATAGCCCAGCGGCAGCACGGGCGCGGGCGAAACCGCTTCGGGCGTCGTTGGTTTGAGCGCCTGGGAGGGGGGCAGAAGCTTCTTATGTTCATGCGGTGTCATCACGGGATCTCCGAAAACTGGCCGCCACGGACGGGTCCGGGCGGAAGACCGCCGGCCGGTGCGGCACGGCGTAATGGCTACGTACTAGCTTGAAGGTCGCGGCTCGTGTCACTGCTCGTTGCTTGCGGCGCGGTCGCGGGCGTTTCCAGCGACTCCGGCCGGGACGGCAGGAGCACAGGCGAAAAATCAATTGGCAGTGGGCGTTCCGGCCCGGGCCGTACAAGAAGTCGGGTCAATAACTTGAGCTCTAACGCCAAGAATCCGAGCGCCAGCGGCATCATCAGCCACCCCGCCAGGTCGTGGAAGACGAGGTTCGCCAGATAGCTCCCCGCTGTCCGGTGCAGGATCGCGGTCAACGTGATCCGCACCAGGTTCGCCAGCACGCCGATGGGGATCGCGCTCAAGAACACAATAATCCGGTCGAGCAACGGCCGCTGGATAATGAACGCGGTCGCCGTGGACAGAGCGAAGAACGTCACCAACATGCCGAGCCCGCTGCACGCTTCGACGACGCCGATCTTCAAGTCGTCAATGAGGATGATGTTCCCCTCTGCAATCGCGGGCATGCCGAGCAACTGAATGACGTAGGTTGCGACGTTCGTCGCTAGTCGCTGAAGCGGATGTGCCAAAGCGACTTCAAGTTGATATGGCAGCGGCAGGAGGAATGCAACGAAAACCAACGCCGGCCAGGCGCCGCGCAGTGCCGGCCAACCGCCGATCAACAAGCAAAGCCCCACGATGCACGGCGCGAGCGATACCTCGTCGAGCCAGTGGTAGAAATAGTACGCGTCGATCATCCGCAGGGCGGCGGCCAGGAGGAGGGGCGGCACCCCCCACCAGCTCGGTTGAAAGCGAATGCCGGCCAGCTGGTCGCGGCGATACCAGAGCACGATGAGCGCCAGGACCGGAACGATAAAGCCGTGAGAGTAGCGCGTGTCCGTAGACCAGCGCTCGACGAGGCTGCGAACGGTCGGCCAGTACGCCCAAAACAGACCTGTGACCAACGCGAGGACGAGAGCGCTCGCCGCAAGCCGACGGGAGTCCGCAGCGCGGACGACGGGCATTGGCGGTGATGCCGCGGCGGCGTGCTCGCCATTCAAGGGTTGCGACGGAAGCAAACGCACAGGCGGACCTGCTTCTGGAACTTCAGCAAACGCCACAGGGGCCAAGGGATGAGTCAACTCTGACCTGGGTTGGTTCGCGCGTGGCAACGCCGCGTGATGTACCGGCTATCCAAGTCTAGCTAACTCCTTGAGGCATGGCTTCGCGCAAAACGCGAAAAGTACGTGAATAAAGGAACTCGCCGTGCCGCGCGTCAAGGCGGACCGCGACGCGGCATGCCAATTTTCAGCATGCTCCCAAGCCCCCGACCCGGATCTTCGTCGCGCACGGGATTGCGCAGCACGCTACGATAAACTCGCAACTCCTTTCCTGGAAACCAGCACAAATTCCCCTCAATCGGAAAAACCGTCTCCTCGCGAAATCGCTCGGGATGTGTGGCCAGGGCGTCGTGCAAGCGCTCGGAGGTCGCCGGCATGTCCGGGGACACCGGGTCTTCCACGATGAGAAACTCGGGATCGAAGCGGAAAAGCGTTGCGAGGATCGCTTCGGCGCCGCCCGTCGCCGAACCGCTGGCGTCTTCTGTCGGCGCATTCGCGAGGAGCTTGTCGCCGCGAAGGATGGTAAGGCGACGCTCCTCGTCGTGACGCCGCATCTGATAAATGAAATTGCCGTTGAACGCGCCGTCGAAAAGCACGACGGGCGTCTCGTGTGTGTTCGCCACGATGTACGCGGCGAGCGGCTCATAGCCGCGCAATTGGGAAGCCGGTTGCCGGCAAGCCAAGCCCGCGGCGCCGCCCACGACGATGCCCGCGAGAACGAAACGGAGCGGGGCGAGCCGCAACCAGGCCGCAAGTAGGTGTAGCCCAGCGGCGGCGAAAAGAGCAAGCGCGGGCACCCAGTAAATCACGTGCCGCGACTCCAATTCGCCGAGCGGTGAGAACGTCACGTACACACCGCCGACCACTGCGGCATAGGGCCAAAACGAGGCATGCGGCATCGTCCACAAACCGGTGAAAAGGCCGAGCAGCAGCGGAGCGATCGCGAACCACCCGATCTGCTGATTGACTCGTGCCGGGTAGTAGTAAAGGTTCAGCGGCGCCAGAAATGTGCTGGTCTCCGCCGTCGAGCCGCCGCGGATGCTCCGCACGTGAACCGAGCCGAACTCCAGTGCCGTGAGGGCGTACACCGGCGCGAGGCATACGACGGCGATCAGCAACGCAGCCAGTACGGACTTGCGGCGCAGCAACGTCAGCCGTCTTCGGGCGATCAGTAGGATCAAGAATACGGGCACGAGAAAGAGTACGTCGAAGCGCGTCAACGCCGCCAGAATAAAGCCGATGGTCGCGAACACCAGATCGCGCCGCCGTTCCTCTTCCACGTAGCGGGCGCCGTAATATAGGGCCATTAGGCACCACGCCACGGCCGGCATCTCCAGCATCACCTGCCGCGAAAAATCAAACCCAAGTGGCGAGAAGCCGAACAGCAACACCGTCACCGTGGCCGTGAAAAGGTCGTGTGTCCACAGCACCATCCGAAACAGGTACCCTGCCGCCAATACCGCAAAACAAGCAATAAGCGCCTTCGCCGTGACGATCGACGTGCCGGCCGCGAGCATCGCCAGCCCTTCGAGCACATAGAAGAGCGGCGGCCAGACGAGCAGGCCGAGGGCCGGATACTGCTGGTAATAGCGAACGGCGTAGTCGCGTGGGTGGTCCCACGGTTGATCGACAAAGGCATCGCGAAAGAACACGCCGGTCATCACGTGGCGTGTTTCGTCGTTATTGAAGCACGGCTCGCTCGGGCGATCGACGAGCGTGTGTACTAGCGCCAGGAGCGCGACAACGCCAATGAACACCAACACCGCCCGCAGCGCGTTCACGACGCCTCCACGGTTTCAGGCGCCGATTCCGCGGCAGCACGGGGGAAGGCGACGGGCGCGAAGCGCGGCTCGCGCACCGGCAACACCGAATCGTCCAGGCGGTCGGCGAATTGGCCCATCGGCAGCACTCCGAAACGCTCCGTCAACAGCCCGACCAAATCCGACATGATCTCCAACTTCCGCTCGTGCGGCAGTCTCATCCCCGGAAAAAACCCCAGATCCGACGTGTCGTCGCCGCCGAGGACGTCGAGAGGGTGAAGGAGCAACGACGGTTGCGTACACGTCAACCGGCAGAGTCGCAGCGCATTGCCGAAATACGACCGCGCCAGCCGTCGGCTAAAGGTGCTCAGGTACACCAGGTAGCTAAAGTGGATCGGCGTCTTGAGCCCGGGCATCGTCGTGACCGGGATTTCGAGCACGCTGCCGACCTCAAGTTGCCAGCGAAACGGTTTCACCGGCCGCAGTCCGTCTTTCATCGTGCCGAACAGGATCGACCGCCGTTTTTTTTCTTCCTCGTCCAGCTTCGCCGTCATAAAGTAGTAGGCGCGGGCGAGCGGGCCGAGATAAGTGGGAAACGTCGAGGCGTCAAAGCGGTAGCTGCGGCGGTGCAGTACGCGAAGCACCGCGGCCGAGAGACTGTAACCGGGTCCCCGAAACGCCTGCGTTCTGATGCCGGTCACGCGCTCGATGGACTCCTCGGCACGTTCCAGCTCGGCGTTGATTTCCTCCTCGGAATACAAGTGCAGCCACGGTTCGTGATGGAACGAATGATTGCCGATCTCGTGTCCCGCGGCGGCGAGCGATGCGATGGCTTCGTGGTTCTCGTCACGGGCTGCGTCTTGTCCGACGACAAAGAACGTAATCGTCAGCCCGCGTTCCTTCAGAAACCGCAACACACGCGGAACGACAACGGGCAGATACGTCGGGAACGAGGCCCAACTTTTGTGGCCGTGCGTCTTCAAGTACGACCACTTGTTATCAAGGTCGAGCGACAAACTGGCGAGCGGCTTTTTCGTCATCGTGTTTGCCAGCCCGAAGCGCAGAGCGCGGGCGGAGAAACGCCCTCGCTTCGCGCTTCGGGCTCCCTTTCGAGCAACCGAGTCGCCGCTCGTTCCGCGAGCTGGATCGTCTCATTCACGTTCAACGTGCCGTTGATGATGTGGGCCGAGTTGACGATGCTCACGCCCGGAACGGACGTAATCATCGGCGGCAGCTTTTCCGAGTAATTCAGCGTGGATATCGCCAGCACGTGCCGTACACGAGAGACACGGAAAGCGAGCACGTCGTCGCGGCGGAAGTGCGGGTACATCCGCTCCAACGCCGCCAGGAATTGCTCGCGGATCTCTTCATCCGAAAGTGCGAACGCCGGGTCATCCGGCACGACGTACTTCGGCAGATACACAAGGCAACTCCCGTTGAATTCGCCGCGCTGCACCAGAGCCGAGGTCTCAATCACCGCGGTGAACGGCGCCTCGTCGGTGATGTTCGTCACGTAGTAGCCCGCGAGCGGCTGCTTGAGCAGGAGCGAGGCACAGATGATGCCCTGATACTGGATGCCGTGCAGCCGTGTTTTTTCTTCGTCGTTCAGCGCTGGAACGAGCCGTGCCGCGACCGGCGCGGGCGTGGTGAGTACCACGCGATCAAACGTCTCGCTTCGACTGTTGCGGAAAGCGACCTGGACTTGCCCGCCTTCGGACTCGACATGCTCGACGGCGTGCTTCAGCCGCAGGTCCACGCCCTCGATTTCCAGCTTATGGCCGAAGTGCTGAAGAATTCGTGCGTAGCCGCCTTTCACGTAACCGAACATTTCTTTTTTGAGGCCGGTGCGTCGCGCGGCGTACATGCGGGCGATGATGGCCCAGATGAAAGCGGCCGACGCTTTGCGATGATTCTCGCCGAGTTTCGCGCGCAGCAGCGGTTGCCAAATCTTTTCAAACGTGCGTTCGCCGGACCAGCGCGTGAGCCAAGCGCTGACCGGAATGGATTCGAGTTTCTTCCAATTCTTGATGCGGGCGGCGTAGAAGATCGTCGCGCCAAGCCGCAGCTTGTCCCACAGGCCGAGCGGCGGGAAACGCAGAAACTCGAGCGTGTTCGACATCGAATAGAGCTTGCCGTCGGTGTAGAAGCCGGTGCGCGTCTCGTTCCAAACGGTGTCTTGTTCCAAATCCAATTCGGCGAGCAGGCCGCGCAGATGAGCGTCGGAAAGAAGGATGACGTGATAGTGCTTGTCCCACGTCACTCCGCCAAGATTCCAGGCGCTGGCCAGTCCGCCAAGCTCGTCCGCGGCTTCGCACAGCACGACTTCGTGTCCCGCTTGGCGCAGCCGTAGGGCCAGCGTCATCCCGAGGATGCCGCCGCCGAGAATGCCCCAACGTTTTCCGTTTGTAGTCACGCAGCCTTCGATGATTCAAATGACCGCACATGACCGCCGTTTGCGGGTGGCCGCCACGGTGCCAATTCCGCAAGTCCTTTGTGCGGAATAAGTTGATTTCGAGGACTAAAGGTGTCGCGTAAGATTAGAGGTCGCGTGGCCGTAACGCTATGCCATTTTTAACGATGCGTTTTTCTCAATTGTGAGAAATGCGCCGCGTCTTGTCTAAATCCAATTCGCGTAACACATTCCGGCCAAATCTGCATCCTCACGACTCGGCCGACTCCAAAATCCGGCTTTCTTTGGCGAAGTAGCGGCGTCCGCAGGCGCGGCAGACCATTTCGTCGAACTCCGGGCTGCCGTCTGCTTCGCAGCGCTGGAGCAGCTGGCCGCAACGACACACCCAGCCGACGGTGCGCGCCGGGTGGCCAAGCACTAAGTGAAAGTCCGGCACCGACTTCGTCACCACCGTGCCCATGCCCACGATCGCGAAACGGCCGATGGTGAGGTCGTTGCCGATCACGCAGCCCGCGCCGATCGTCGCGCCTTCGCGGACAAGCGTCGGCAGCGTGTGCTCATCGGGGTCGGATGGCCGCAGCTCCTTCAGGTCGGGGGTCGTGGCGCGCGGGAAGCGGTCGTTGGTAAAGATCGTGCCAGCGGAAATCATGACGCCGTCTTCAATCGTGACGGCGTTGCAGATGTAGACGAAGGCGTTGATCTTGACCCGGTTGCCGATGCGGACGCCGTAGGCGATGTACGACTTCTCGCCGATGATGCACTGCTCGCCGATGGTCGTGTCATGGCGGATGTGGACGTTGTCCCACACAACGGTGCCGTCGCCGAGCTGGACGCCCGATTCGAGGAGAGCGGTCGGATGAATGCGAGCACTCATCAGGGGTCAGGGGTTAGGGGCCAGGGACCGGGGATCAGGAGCGAGACGCGGCGCGTCGGGTTTTACGCGCATGCTTGCCATTTGCCGATTCCCGATTCCCGATTGCCGATCGCCGATTCCCGATTCCCGCAATCTGCGTCCACTGGTCTTCCCGCAGTGCGGCGTATGCCGCCTCGATGACTTCGACCGACGCGAGCGCGTCTTCGGCGGTAATCAGCAGCATCTCCTCGCCGCGAATGGCTTTGGCGAAGTTTTGAATCTGGCTGCGGAACGCCTGCACCTTGTCGTAGCCCTTGCCGAACACAATCCAGTCGCGGCTCGACGCTTGATGGTATTTCGATTCCTTCCAGCCGACCGAGATGGTGCCGTGCGAGCCGTAAATGTTGAGAAAGCTGTCGAGCTCCTTGTTAATGCTCCACGACAGGTCGATGCTCCCCATGACGCCCTGCGTGCTGCGGACGAAGATGCGCACAGTGTCTTCGACGTCGAGTCCCTGCACGCGCTTGCCCTCGACGACCTGCACGTCGGCGAGCGGACCGAGGAAGTAGCGCATCAGATCGACGGAGTGGGTGCCGTTGTCGATGAGCACGCCGCCGCCGCTCACTTTCGGGTCGCTGTTCCAGCGGTTGGTCATGTCCACGCGCGCGGTGAAGGCATTCTCGAACAGGATGATCTCGCCGAGGATGCCGGAAAGCACGATGCTCTTCGCCCGGATCACGTCCTCGACATAGCGGTATTTCGACGCCATCGTCAATTTGACGCCGCGTTTGCGGGCGGTGTCGATCAGCCGGCGGGCGCCGCGAACGTCGAGGGTGAACGGTTTCTCGCAAAGAACGTGGACGCCGCGTTCCAGGAAAAACGTGCCGATGTCCTCGTGCGTGTTCGGCGGCGTGCAGACGATGACGGCGTCGAACTTGCTGCCGTTCTTGGTCAACGCCTGGTGCGCGCCGTAACTGGCGCAACCGCAGCGCTCGGCCAGCGCCCGTGCCGCCTCGGCGCGCACATCGGCCACGGCGACGAGCTTGGCGTTGGGGCTATGTTCAAACGCTTGCACGTAACTCTGCGCAATGCTGCCCGCGCCGATGAGCGCGAAGCGAACGGTTTTGTCCATTGGCGAGTCCTTAAACTCGGCTCCGAGAGTAATGCCGAATGTCGAATGTCGAATGCCGAATCAATTCCGAAATGCCAAATGACGAAAGTGCGTTTGTCTCTATACGGGTCATTTGGCATTGGTCTTTGATTCGATGTTCGTCAATGAATGTGCAACGGATTCACGAATGCTCGTCGCGATGTATTCCAGGTGCTCGTCGGTGTAATTCTCGTTCCACGGCAAGACAAGAATGCCATCGAGTCCGGCAAACGTGCCGGGGAAGCGCGCTCGGCTGTAATCGACCGCCTCCGGCCGTGCGAGCGTGAACGGCCAACGGCTGTCGCCGAAGGTCCGCTGTTTCGCGAAGATTTCGCACTGGAACGCCGGTTTCTGAATGTAACGCGGGGCGCAGGCGATGCCGCGTTCTTTCAGGAGCTTACCGAGCCCCGGCGCGCCGCCCTCGACGATTTTGCCATCGATGCGGAGACAGTATTTCCAGCAGGTGTGTTCCGCCCGTTGATCGATCCACGGTGTCGCGACGCCCCGCAGGTCGCGTAGCAGCCGTGTCAGCTTGCGGGCGGCGCTCATGCGGCGATCGACCACGTCTTCAAGTTTTTCCAGTTGGGCG
Source organism: Gemmataceae bacterium (assembly GCA_041499805.1). Lineage (GTDB taxonomy): Bacteria > Planctomycetota > Planctomycetia > Gemmatales > Gemmataceae > JBGQKZ01. The sequence goes on along the minus strand of JBGQKZ010000049.1, from coordinate 1,613 downwards.
ACGGCCACCGCGCCCTGCAATTCGCTCATGCGGTAATTGAGTGCGAGGAAATAATGGTCGGGCTGTGCGTCGCCGTAACCCCAGGCCTTGTTGATGAACAGGTACATGCGACGGGCGAGGGCCGGATCGTTCGTGCAGACCAGCCCGCCCTCGCCGGTCGTGATGTGCTTGCCTTGCTGCAAGCTGAAGCAGCCGATGATGCCCATCGTGCCGACGTAACGCCCGTCGTAGCGCGTCCGGAATGCTTGGGCACAGTCCTCGATAACGGGAATGTGCCGCGTGCGGGCCAGCTCGAGAATGTCGCCCATGCCGCACGGATTGCCGAAAAGGTGCGTGACGACGATCGCCTTGGTCCGGTCGCTCAAGCGCGCCTCAATCGTTTTCGCGGTCAGGTTGCACGTGCGCGGATCGACGTCGGCGAAGACGGGGATAGCCCCTTGATAAAGGATCGGCGTCAACGCCCCCATGTCGGTGATGGGAGACGTGATGAACTCGTCGCCCGGCTCCGGATCGAGGGCCGCGACGGCGGTGTGGATCGCCGCGGTGCCGGAAGCGCAGGCGTGGACGTGGCCGATCCCCAACATTTCCGCGAAACGCCGTTCGAGCGACTTGACGAAGTTGCCCTTGGTGCTGGTCAGCGTGCCGGAGCGGATCGCCTCGGCGAGCAGCGCCAACTCCTCCGCGCCGAGCGTGCGGCCGGAGGCGTCTTGATCGGAGGGAAGAGGCAATACCTTGGTGGCGGCAAGCGTTGCCGTCATGCGGTCGTCCTTTCGGGTTGTGCGCTCTCAGTCTGGGGGACGGGAACGCTCTCGCTGGCGGCGACTTGGCCGGCGAAGCGCTGAACCAGGCGGTGGCCGAACAGGCGCGCCATCAAACGCAAATGGCCGAAAATCGTGCGCAGGGTCTTCATCTTCGACCGGCCAAGCACGCGAACTTCGAGCGTGGTCGGATACTCGACAATCTTCGATCCTTGCAGATCGAGGCGGCCGAGCATCTCGGCGATGCCCAGGTAGCCGGGCTCCCGCAACCGCAGGCCGATGAGGGCGCTACGGCGATAGACGCGAAAACAGCTTGTGTAGGTGGCCAGTTTATGACGGAGGATGCGGCGATAGAGCCAGGAAGCGCCGCGCGACAGCCCGAGCCGCCAGCGGGGGACGTTGCGCACGCGCCCCTGGCGGTGATACGGCGAGGCGGTCACGAGGTCCACGTCGCCCGTCAACAACGGGACCATGTGTTCCAGCTCGTGCGGGTCGTAAGTGCAATCGCAGTCGATCGAGCAGACGATTTCGGTCTTCGCTTCGCAGGCGCCGGTCAGGATGGCGGCCGCCACGCCGCGGTTCCGATCGTGTTGCAGGATGGTTGCGTTCGGCCAGTTGGTGAAAATGCGGCGGAGCGCCGCCGCGCTGGCGTCGGTGCTGCCGTCGTCCACGAAAAGGAAACGGGCGTCGTACTTCTTGCTCAGCGCTTGCTCGACGCTGCGAAGCGTGTTCGCCAGGTAGGGGAGGGTGTGCTCTTCGTTGTAACAAGGAACAACGATGCTGATCGGCGTACGAGCCGTTTTGTGCCCGTGCGAGACACTGGGCAAAACCAGGGGGGCCAAACCCCTTCGCGCG
>JBGQKZ010000048.1:0-45826 GCA_041499805.1 Gemmataceae bacterium | reverse complement strand
GGTCAGGGGTCAGCAAGAAAGGCTGAGCGGCTGCTTCTTCTGCTGACCCCTGACCCCTGACCCCTGACCCCTACGCACGGGAGAACCACTGTTGTCTTGTCTAATGTCGCTGTCTGTTTTCTGTCCGTCCGCAGCCGGTCTGCGGAAGGGGAAATGCCACGAGAACATCTCGCGGATGTCGCATCCGTTGCGATGCCCCCTGGCGGGGAGCGTTCCTTGGTGAGCCGCGAGCATTCGGTGGCCCACCCTGTCGGTGTAGACCCAAAAGGATTGTAGCCCTCTAGGAAAAAGAAATCAATGCAGGGGAAGAGGCGGGAAAAAAGGGGGGGAAGAGCGAGAAATACCTGTTGGCGAGGCGACGAAGGTACTTGTTGTACGTTCGGCCGATCCGGTGTGGTAACATGCCGGTCGGGAGGTGGCTTATGCCAATCCACGACTGGACGCGCGTCACCGCGGCTACGTGGCACGATTTTCATCTCGCCTGGATCGCTGAAATTCGACACGCTCTGAATGAGGGTCTGCTCCCACCGGATTACTACGCCCAAGCTGAGCAAATCACCGGACCGTTTGGCCCTGACGTGCTTACGTTGCAAACCGATGATGCATCCTCACCAAACGGCGCGGCAGGCTCGCCCAGCAGGGGCGGGGTGGCGATCACTACCTCTCCGCCCTCGCCGCGAATGACCGCCGAGGCTGAGATGAATGACTATGTCCTCAAACGGCGGACACTCGTCATTCGCCATTCGAGCGGCGACCGGATCATTGCGTTGCTGGAAATCGTCTCGCCGGGCAACAAGTCGGCGCGTCATGCGTTGCGCTCGTTTGTCGAGAAGGCGGTTGAGGCACTGTACCGCGGCTATCATCTGCTGATCGTGGATTTGTTCCCGCCGACGCCGAGGGACCCGAACGGCATTCATGCAGCGATCTGGGGGGAGATTTGCGACGACTCCTTCACGCTTCCGAAGGACGAGCCGCTTGCCTTGGCGGCATATTCTGCCGGTTCGCCAAAGAGAGCGTATGTCGAACCGACCGCCGTGGGGCGCGCTATGATCGAAATGCCGCTGTTTCTGGAGCCCGAAACCTACGTCAACGTGCCATTGGAAGCAACCTATCGAGCAGCGTTCCGGGGGGTGCCGCGCAAATGGCAGCGTGTGCTTGAAGCCGGCTCACCCTAAACCCGAGTTGCATGCAACTTGCTTGTCACAAATACATCTGCTTCACCGCCGGCGCCAGATACGGCGGCAAGTTCGCTTCCGCCGCCAGCGTGGTCAAGAACGGATCGTCATCCGCCACGGTCAGCGGGTCGAGGGTGAGCGGCTGCAAGACGACCGGCCCGTGCGCCGCGGCGAGCTCCGGCGCGGGTTCCGATTCCGCCAGCTCGTCGAGAGCTAATTTCCAGACGGGATGGCCAGGCGTCGGCAATACGTGCGGAGGGGGCTGTTGCGCGAGTTGCGGCAGGTTTTGCAATGCCTGACTCAATCGCTGTGTCGCGTCGGCGAGCGTCAGGTGAGCCAGCGCGGGATCTTCCGCATCGGGCGTGACGTGGAAGACGCGCGCCTGGCCGCCGACGTGGAGTGGTTCGCCGGCTGCGCCGAGCGCATTCATGAGAGAGGATACGCCGTAGCGCGGCACGCCGCCGATGACGACGAGCCGGATATCCGTTTCCTTGGCTTTCACCAACGCGGCATAGGCGTCGCCGGCCGTGCCCTTGACGACCAGCAAGTCCGCATATTTATCCTTCTCCAGCGAACCCAAGAGCTGATCCCACTTCAAGATCGTCGCGGCATTACGCGTCGCCATGCACACAAGGTCGCGGTCGCTGAACACGTTGCCGTTGTTCGCGCTCCAGGCGTGCGCCGCTTTCAACTCGCCAAGCAGGTTCTTGCTGCCGGAGGGCGACCAGTCGGCGCCGAGGGCGATGGTCACGCCCGCGTTCTTGGCGGCGGCGACGTCGGCGGTCTGACCGTAAAGCAGCAGGTTGCTAAGCGGCGACCAAACCATCGAGCCGCCGTGCGCCTGCAACGTCTGAAAATCGCCTGGCAGCAGACCGACGCAGTGGATGCCGACGAACGAGGGAGCGAGCGCCCACTGGCCGTTCGCGTCTTTCAGGATGAGGAAATGCTGCCGGGAGGCGTTCGGCAGCCCTTTGCACAAGTGCAACAGAACGCACTTGTGATTTTGAAGCGTAGTAAGAAACTTCTGCCGGTCCTGTCCGCCGGTCACGTCGCCGATGTGCGTGGCGGCGCCCGCCAGCTTCGGATCGCGCGGCTCCTCCACAGTGCGCAGGCTGCCGCGGTAGTAGCGCGTGATCGCGCTGCTGCTCACCAGCTTGATGCCCTGGCTGGTGGTCACGCCGGCGACGAGACACTTGGCCTCGACGTAGCGCACCAGCGCCGGCACCAGCTCGTTATGTTCGCCGATCACGCGCATGGGACCGGCGACGAGCTGCTGATAGGTGACATTGTGCTTGGACCAGGCGTCGCGATCCGGGAAAAGTTGCGGCGCCTTCCACAGTCGAAGGGCGTTGTAGCTGAGATGATTGTGCAGCTCGATCAAGCCGGGATAGATGGTCCCGCCCGTCGCCGTGACCGCCACGCCCGCGAACCCGGCGGGCGGCGCGGCAGTGGCATCCTGCACTGCGGCGATCTTGTTTTGTTCGATGTAGACGACGCCGTGCGGCAACACCAAGAACGCCGCGTCGAGGCAGACGACCCGACCGGACAAAGCAGAGCGGACCGGTGGAGGCGGCATGATTTTCCTCCAGATGCCGTTTGTAGTGGCCCGATTCATCGGGCCATACGCGAGACCGCATGAATGCCGTCACTACAAACGCTACGGCAAGGCGGCCGCCGGCACGGTAATGGTGATGTTCGCACGCTTGGCGGCGGCGGTCGCGCCGACCCGGTTCGCCCAGCCGTCCTCGGTGCGCATCCAGTCCGGCAGCCCGGCCGGCATGTCGAACGAGGGGATATCCGGCTTCTCGGCGGCGGTGAATGTGTCGCCGTACGGTACCAGCGGCGTTGCCTGATCCGGGTGCGTGACCGCTGGTTTGAGCGTTTGCTGCAAGGCGGCGTTCCAGTTTTGTAGCATCGCCTTGATGGCGGCGGCCAGTTGGGTCGCGTTGCCGTGTGAGGAACTTTCCGGCTGCGTCGGATGGGTGATCTTGGCGTATGCCGCGTGGTTCGCTTGACCTTTCGGCGTCTGTTTCCAGGTGTGCCACGCGGCGTCGGCCAACGTGCCGAGCGCGACAACCGCTTCGACCGCCGTATTTACGACCAGCGCGTCGAGCCACTGGTTCCGATACGCCGCGATAGCCGCATCATGCTGATGATGTTGGCCTCCGGCTTGCCCGTAGACGCTGTAGAGAAACGTGTTGATCATCACGTAGCTGCGGGTGATGCCGAGCTTTGCCAGAAATCCCTGGGTGCGCCTCCCGGCCTCGCCGACGAGGATGCGGCGGACGACATTTTCGTTGTGAGACGGGTCTTGGCCGATCACCAGCACGCGGGCCGTGCCGTCGAGCCGGCCGCGATGAAAAATCGGACCCCATTCGACGCGAAAGTCGGCCGCGGGATAGACCGTAGCGTCCGGGAAGTTCTCGCACAGACTGCGAAACGGAGCATCGGCGTAGCCGGGATCGAAGAGCTTCATGAGACGGACTCCCGAGCGCGTGATCTGACCGGCGAGTAGAGCCGGTGGTCGAGCGCGGGTCAAGAAGATTCTGGATTCTGAATCTCTAGCGAAGCGATAGCCGGCGCTCACGGTTGCAGCGCCAGGAACTCGTTAGTGCGGAGGATTAGCTCCGCCGCCAGCTCCAAGGCATAGCACTGCCCGCGAACGACGTTCAACAACGCCTGCTCCCCGACCGGGTCGGCGGGCCGTTGCAGGAACGAGAGGTAAAGCCCGTCGATAATCTGCCGGTTGTATTCATCCACCGCCAGCATCGCTTGAACAACGTCCAGGCGTCGGCCGCCGTTTTGCAGCAGGTTCACCCACACGGCTTCACCCGTTGGGTCGGGATCACGCTGCAACACGTCCTGGTATAGGGCCGTTACGTAGTCGGCGGCGGCGAAATGGAGAGCGAGGTACTCGTGCGAAGTGAGCAGGTCCGCTTGGATGTCCGCCTTGCTCGCCCCGGCCAAGAACAGTTGGATGAAAAACGTCCGGCCAGCGACGTCGGCGGCGCGGTGCAAGTACTTCGAGAACAGTGCATCGACCTCCAGCCCGCGATGCTCGGGCGCACGCCAAAACTCCTGAACAACTTGCGCGCGCGGCGTTCCCGTTTGCAGTTGCGTGCCGAAAAACGCCAGTCCCGCCGAGTCCGGTGCTCGATTCAAGAGCGCCTGATAGAGGCCCGTCACATACCGCACGGTCTCTGCCGTGAGCGGCACGGGTCCATCGGGCGCACCTCCCTCCAGCACGACGCGCTTCAACTTGGCAAGCGCCTCGACCGCGGTGAAGTTTCGCACGTTGAAGCCGTATTGCAAACCCGCGTCGGTGAAGAACTGGCTGCCCGCAAAGTACGTGCTCGGGTGAACGCCGTCGGCGCTGAGTCCGCCCCCCGGCAGCGGCCGCAGCGCCAACCAGTAATTCCAGAGCGGCACGTCGAGCGCCGCCGCAACGTCGGCGATGATCTGGTTGTAGACCGGCACGCGCGGCTCGAACATGCCGCCGGAATACGCGCTGTCCGGGACCGTCGCCAACACAGGGATCACGCCCGCTTGCAGCGTTTCGGTTGCGATTTCGGTGAGCTGCGCGCGAAAGAGATCGACGCCTGTCCAAATCAGGTCGTTGGTTCCCAACTCGATCAAGGCGATGGTGGGATGGACGGTCTGCAGCTCCGCTTGCAGCGGCGATAAGACGTCGGTCGGCGTCAGTACGTTCCCCGCGGTCCAGCCGAGACCGGCGGCCAGGCTTTCGCGATTGAATGAGTTGGACCCGCTGTCGTCGGTCGCCGCGAATCGGTAAAAGGCGATGGTCGACGCCAAATCGCCGTGCGTCCCGACAACGGATACGGCCGACGGATCGAAGAACAGATCGCCCAACGGCGTCAATGAGGCCGGCAGCACCGTGATGCTGTCGCCCACCTTGGCGAACACATTGAGACGATTTCCCTGTTGGATGCCCGCGGTCAGCACGGCACGCAGATGCGCCTGCGTGACGGCGTTGATCACCGGCACGATCGGCAGACTGGCGAAGCTTGCCGACAAGAGAGAACGAGATTCCAATTCCTCAACGCACGGTCGAACAGCGCGCGAACGTCCTTGCGGCGCGGGATCGCGAGCCCGCTTCATCGGAGCATTCCTTCGTAAGAGGGTCGGCCGTTCTTGCGAGAAGTGAAAGTGTACGTCATGCCTAGGTCGTCGGCGACCGTGTCTGGCTCGCGCAGCGGGCGCGTTCGCTGCTTCTCATTGTCTTTTCATGCCGTCTCCGCTACACTTTGCCGCCCCGATCGTCGCCTCTTTCGCTGAAAGGACGCCGTCATGATCCGTAAGAATATCGCCATTCTCGGTCTGCTATTCGGCCTTCCCGCCCTGGTCGCGGCGGGCGACTGGCCGCAGTTTCGCGGCCCTGACGGTCTCGGCCTCGCCGATAAACCGCTGCCGACCGAGTGGGCGGCCGACAAGAACATCAAATGGAAAGTGGCGGTTCCCGGCGTCGCGTGGTCGTCGCCGATCATCGTGGGGGACAAAGTCATCGTCACCACTGCGATCACCGAAAAGCAAACAAAGCCCAAGCCGTTCGCGTTTCCTGGCGGCGGACCGGGAGGCGGTCGGCCGGGCGGGCCAGGTGGTGGTGCTCCAGGTGGTCCACCTCCTGGCGGACGGCCCGGTGGCCCAGGCGGCCCTGGCGGCATGTACGGCAATCAGAAACCGCCGGATGTGCTCTATCAATGGGAAGTCCACTGCCTCGACCGCGCCACCGGCAAGACCCTCTGGAAGCAGACCGCTCTGGAAGCCAAGCCAAAGATCCCCGCCCTCATGGGCAATACCTTCGCCTCCGAAACGCCGGTGACGGACGGCGAACGCGTCTATGCCTATTTCGGCATGCACGGCCTGTTCTGCTTTGATCTCGACGGCAAACTCGTCTGGAAGCAAGATCTCGGCGCCTTTCCCATGTTGATGGGGTGGGGCACGGGCAGCTCGCCCGCTTTGGAAGGCGACCACCTCTTCGTGCAGTGCGACAACGAAGAGAAATCGTTCCTCGTCGCCCTCGATAAGAAGACCGGCAAGGAACTGTGGCGCGTGAGCCGCGATGAGCAGTCGTCGTGGTGTACGCCGTTCGTCTGGCGGAACAAAGTGCGCACGGAGCTGGTGACCGCAGCCGGCAAGAAAGTGCGGTCGTACGACCCGGCGACGAGCAAAGTGTTGTGGGAATTATCAATGAACGGACCGGAAGGCGCCGCCGCCGGTCCTGGCCCCGGCGGTCCCGGCGGCTTCCGTATGCCGCCCACGTGCAGCGCCAGCCCGGTCGCTAATGACGAGTTGCTCTACGTGGGCACTGGCGGCCCGATGAGCAGCAGCCCACTCTTCGCCGTCAAAGCCGGCGCATCCGGCGACATCACGCCGAAGAAAGGCGAAACGACCAGCGCCGGCGTCGCCTGGTCGCGAACCCAAGCGGGCCCGTCGATGGCGTCCCCTCTGCTCTATCAAGGCTGCATCTACATCGTCGAGCAGCGCGGCGGCCTGATCAGTTGCTACGACGCCAAGACCGGCGAGCCCGCCTACAAGAAAGAACGCCTGCCGAACGGGAAGGGCTTCACCTCGTCGCCGTGGGCCGCCGATGGCAAGGTTTATTGCCTCGATGAAGACGGCACCACGTTCGTCGTGCAGGCGGGCAAGGAATTTAAGGTGCTCGGGCAGAACAAGCTTGGGGAGATGTTCTGGTCGTCGGCCGCGGCGGCGGAAGGGGATTTGCTGCTGCGCGGGGTGGATAACTTGTATTGCATCGGGCGATAAAAGTTTCTCGCAAAGGCGCAAAGGACGCAAAGAGGAGTTTCTTTGCGTCCTTTGCGCCTTCGCGAGAAACAGGCTATTCTCACGCCGCGGGTGTCGTCACCGGCGCCGCCTCGCGCCGTCGCATCCGCAGCACCACGCGGTACACGATATATCCCAACGCCACCCACGGCCCGACTGCGCACAGCGCCACGATCAGCCACGACAGGCTCAACAGCAGCAGCCGGAAGCTCCACGATAGGCCTTTGCGCACTTGCGGCCAGACGCCTTCGTCGCTCGGCACGATTAGCTCGGCGTTTGAAAGCGTCACGTTCAACCGCGCCACCGCCAATTCACTATCCGGCACCTGCGGGTTGCGCGACGTTTCGAGCACGCGGACCGTACCGGACGAGCGGAACTTCTCCACCAGCCCCGATGCGGTCGCGAGCGGCACGTCGTAGAGAAGCTTCGCGGTGATGCGGCCGCTGCGTTCGTGGGCGACGTGCGATTCGACCACGCGGCCCTTGCTCTCGCCGACGAGGTTGGCGAAGGCGTTGGCCGTCGTCTCCACGTTGCCGACTTCGATGGCGAGGACGACGGTCTCGCGCGGCGGGATGTTGTTCACGTTCAGAATGGACAGATTCCAACGCACCAGGCTGTCAAGCACGTTGACGCCGTCCTGGGTGCGGGCGACGGTGCGGCTGAAGATGTCGCCGACGGACTTGGCGGCGTTTTCGATGTCCCCTTCATCGGTGCGGCGGAAGTCGAAGCTCAGGTCGCCGCGGATGTTCTGCTTGTTCTGCTCGTCCAGCTGAGCGCGCGTGATGCGGGCTTTCGCCTTGTTCGCGGTCTCGACCAGCGTCTTGTACGCCGCCGGCACGTCGCGCGAGGCCAGAGTCAGCGTGTGCGTTTCGCGCGGCTGCACCTGGCCGAGGGAAATCACGCTCACGTGGAAGCCGCGCTTCGACTTGGTCACGTTTTGCGTGTCGGCGGCTTCATTGGTCTGCACATTGAGCACGTCGCCAGCCAGTTTCAGGTCGGTCAGCACGGCGTCGGCCTCGGCGGTCTTCACTTCGAACTGGAGCGAGCCGGTGGTGCTGTCGTTGCGCTGTTGGCTGAGGACCGACGTGAGGATGCGGGCGGCGGCCTTGTTGGCGCGAGCCAGCACGGTCTTGTAAGCCGCCTCCACGTCCGACGCGGCGAGGGTGACGGTAATCGTCTCGCGCGGCTGCACGTTGGCCAGGTTGTAGATCGACACGAAGAACTGCGTGTCCTTCCGCTTCGTCTTGGCGTTCTCTGCGGGGCCGCTGCCGCCTTCGGGCTGCGTCAGGTGGTCGATTTCCATGCGGGCGACGTTGCCAAGCTGCTTGAAGCGATCGCGCATCGGGCCTGCCGCTTCGGGCGCGACCTCGAAGTGAATCAGAGCGCTGTACTGGCCGGCGGCGAGCTGCTTCAGCTCCGACTTCGTGACGCGGCCCTTCGCGGCGGTGACGGCGGCCAGCGCTTCGCGGTAGGTCTTGTCCACGTCCTCCGCCTCGACGCCCATGTTGACCCGCTCGGTTTCGAGCATGGCGAACGGGGCGCGAATCTCCTTCTCGGCCAGCGTGATCGTCAGCGTGCTGAGCGAAACCTGGTTGGAGTAGTATTGCAGCTCGCCCTTGTACTCCTCGATCTTGGTGCGCCAGTTGCCGAGTTCTTTTTCGGCATTGAGCAGGTCCTTGATCTCACCCTTGCCGTCCTTGATGATCCGGAGCAGCCGCTCTTCCATCGCCAGCGCGGCGCGGAGCCGGCTTTCCAGGTCGGTGTACTGCTTGGTGATGTCCTGGCTGCCGATCCGCTGTCCTTTCAATTCGCCGCCCTTGCCGAGCTCTTTACGGAGATCGAGGACGTACGAATCGAGATGCTCCGGCGGCATGCGGACGACGACCGAGCCCTTGACCTTGCCGTTCTGCATCTTCTCGCTGTTGACCGTGGCGACGAACCCGCCCTTGTAGCTGCCGAGCAGCTTCGTGACCGTGGCGACGGCGGCGTCGAACGATTCGATTTCAAACTCGATGTCGCCGGAGCGGATGATTTTCCGCGCGGAAGCGGCGGGTTCGGGCTTGGGCTCCTGGGCAACGGCTACGAGGTCTTGGTTTGCTTTTCGCTCGGCGTTGGCGCCGGTTCTCAGCTTGAAGGCTTTGGATTCGACATCTTTCTCCGATCCGGCCGGCGGAATCGGCTTCGGCGCTTCAACCGATTCCGGAGCGGGAGTGGCCGCGGGGACCAAGTTCTTTAGTTCCTTCTGATCCTCCTTGCCTTCCGCCTTGTTCCTTTCGACGGGCCGGAGCACGTTTCCCAGCGCATCCTGCGGTACAAAATAATGCACTGTCGGCGGGGTGTTGATGGATTTGATCGACTGTTGAATCGAGCCGTCTACGTCACTGAAACCACGAATGGCGATCGTCTTGTCGCCGGGCTGCGCCCCGGTCGATAGCCCGCGCATTCCTTGACCACCGGGCGGAGCGCCGGCTGACACCGATACGCCGCCAGGGGAAGTCGCCGTCCCGCCCGAAAAAGGTCCACCGGGTCCGCTGGCTCCGGCGGGCGGAGTGCCATACATGCCGTAGCCAGGCATCCCGCCCCCGCCGCCCCCGCCGCCCACGCCGGCGGCGCCAGCGTCGGAGCGATAGGTGAAGTCTTTGCCCTTGTCAGACTTGAGCTGATCTATCACATAAGTGTCAATGCCGGAGCTGCGCCCGGCGCCTTTGCCGCTCTCCGAGCGTGCAGCGGGCGCGGGTGACGCCATCCGTGTTCCATCTGCCGCATTTTTTCCGTCTACTGAGCCATACGCCCAGCCTTCGTCCGGACGATCCACGCTCTTGTATCGGGCATCTCCATTTCGGCTGACGTCGCTGGACGAAATGACTGGTTGCTGTGCGCCGTCAATGAGGTTGTCTCCGATATCGGCGAGTGCCCGGTCGCGGACTTCTTTCGCCATGCCCTCCACGCCGGAGTAATCAATGGCTGAATTGAATTGAGATTGCGCTGCCTTCGCGCCGTCCCCCAGCGCGACGTTCTTGGCTGCCTTCAGGTTGTTCATCGCCATCGCCGACTCGTCGCCTACTTCAGCCCAAGCCATTCCCGGAAACGGCAACGACCCCTTCGCCGCAACGTGCGTCAGCCCCGCGCCGACGACGCCAAGGACAACTAAGGCCGCCACCGCCGCCACCCAGCCGAGCCAGCGCGCTGACCCGCGTCGGGACCGCCGTGTGCGCAGCGATTGAATCAGCCGATCTTCAAACAACGGAGTCGGCCGCACGTCGGTGAAAAGGGCGTCGAGGGACCGGTCGAAGGCGCGGGCCTTGGCGAGGGCACGGCCACAGGCGTCGCAGCCCGCGGTGTGGGTCTCCAGCCGCTCGCGTTCCGCCGCCTCCAGCCCGCCGGCACAAAAGCCGGCCAGGTTTTCCAGAACCCAGGCGTGTTCGGACATGGCTATGCCTCTTTCAATTCACACATATCTCTCGCAAAGGCGCGAAGGCGCAAAGCAAACGAATTCTTTGCGGCTTTGCGCCTTTGCGAGAGATCAATCACCGCCAAATTCGGGCGGCAGTTTGTCGCGCAGCATTTGCAGGCCGCGGTACAGCAGCCCCCGGAGCGAGCCGTTTGTCAGGCCGAGCTGCATTTGGATCGCTTCGTAATCGGCCCCGCCGATATAGCGCAGCGTCAGTGGCAGACGATATTCCTCCGGCAGCGAACGCAGCACGCCGAGGACGCGGTTGCGCAGCTCGGTTTGCGCCAATTCCTCCGGCGGCTCGCGTCCCTTGCTCGCTACGTCGTTGAAAATGCTCAGCGTGCCGGGCGCGGCGCGTTTCTGCCGGGCGTCGCGCCGGGCCGCGTCGATGGCGACGTTTTGGGCGATCTTCAAGAGCCAGGCGCGAAAACCGGCCGGCTCCGACAGCTCCGGAATGCGGCGATAAGCGAGCAGCAGCGTTTCCTGCAACAAATCCTCCGCCCGATGCGCGTCGCCGGTTTCTAGGTAGAGGCGCGCGAACACCAGCCGGGACGTGCGCCGGACCAGCTCTTCAAAAGCGGCCCGGTCGCCCCGCCGCGCACTTCGAACCAGGGCTGCTTCGGCGTCGGTCATGGGTAGTTCCAGTAGCTTAGACGTTGTTTCGATGAAGGGCGCGCGCGAAACGCGTCGGAATTAAGTGCGGCCGTCCGCGTTTCGGGCGCCCGACGCGCCAGCGAGGGCGTCTGTCCGCCCTCGCTGGCGCGTCGGGCTCCCTACGTAACGCGCAGTGCGACACCGGCTGCGGGCGGCGGCGGGGTGTTCAAGTATTCCGGGCCGTTAATAATGTTGATCTGCGCCATCCGTTGCGTCCAGCCGCCGTGTTCCAGGGCGAAGAGGTAGTTGTTCTGCTCGGCGGTGCTCGGCGTTCGGTTCAAGTATTCCTGAAACCAGCCATTCACAAGGTTGCGGAAGTTCTCGTCGCTGCGGACAAAGAACAGTACAACGCCGAAGCGGTCTAATTGCTGCCTGTTCAGCACGCCGGACCAAAAATCGTGGCCGGCTTGATCGGGTTCGCGATTCAACAGACGACGGTACATCTCCGTGACCCAGTTGCCGTTGTCGGAGCCGACGGACTGGAAGAATTCGGGCGAGCTGACGATGCCGGCGATAACAGTGTCGGGCCCGCCGTCGCGCCGCCAGATGCCTTTCCAGAATGACAAGCCATCGCTGTCGGCCGGACGAAGCAAATAGGTCTGGTACATCTGCTGGATGATAGGATCCAGGCGTTCGTCGCTTTCGAAGATGCTGCTGGCCAGCGTGCCGAGGCTGGCCGCATGATTGTTCAAGGCGTTAGTCCAGAATTGCCAGCCGCCGACTTCGGGCTCACGACCGAGCACTTGCAGATACAGCTTGCGCACCTCGAACGCATTCTGGGTCATCACGGTGACGGTCGCCGCATTGCTATCGAGCAGGCCGTCGTTCGCCTTGTAGGTGAACGTGTCCACGCCCCAGAAGTTGACGCCGCCGGCGTACGTGAAGCCGCCGGATGCATTCAGCGTCACGGTGCCGAGCGCCGGCTGAGTGACGACAACCGCGGTCAGGATGTCGCCTTCGGCGTCGGCATCGTTGTCGAGCACGCTGGTTGTTCCGGCGGTGCTGGCTGTGGACGAGCCCAACTCGAACTTGTCGTCGTTGGCGACGGGGGCGGTGTCGCTGCCGCCGCCGTTGTCGAGGTTCGTCGCGCTCACGTCGGCGGGCTTCAGGCCGTTGTAGCCGGGATCGGCGCTCACCACCGGGTCGAGGACGATCGTGTATTGCTGGTCGCCGTCCGGGATATTGTCGTGGACGCCGGTGACAGTAACGGTTTGCGGCGTGAGGGCATCCGCCGGCGTGAACGTAAGCGTGGTCGGCGACACACGTCCTTCCGTCAAATCAGAGCTGTGCAAGCTGATGGCGACGTTGGCGGTCGGCACGGAGGTCAACACGACGGTGAACGTCGCCGTGCCGCCGGTTTCGGAAGTGACGAGGCCGGACGTCGGGCTCACTGTGACGCCGCCGGTGAGAATCTGCCAGCCGACGTCGCTCAGGCCGGCATAATCGAGCGGCGTCAAGTTCTTGCGGACCCCCTCCGTGGTGACCGGATCCATGGCCGTCTCATCGCCGCCGCTCGTGACGCCGTCCGCCCAGTGCGAATGGTCGGGAGAGAGCGGCACGTTGCCGCCGAAGCTCGCGGCCGACGCGGGCCCGTTGAAAGTCCCGCTCGCGGCCTGAACGTGACCGAACCACGAATCCGCGGTGCCGAAGCCGAGGGCGTGGGCGATCTCGTGCTCCGCGACGGAGAGAAAGTCAAGCTGCGCCGGCAACAACAAAGTCGTATCCGACCCGAAGTACCACGGCGTGCCGACGGTGTCGAAGGCGACGAATCCGGTCGCCGGGCCGAAGTCGGTAGGCGGCGTATTGAATGCGCCCGGTTGCCCGCGGCTTTCGATGAGAGGAATCCAGTTCGGATCGTGCAATGATCCCGCGCTAAAGCCGCCCGGTCCGCCGACGCCCGCTTCGCTGTTCGCGAGGTCGCGGCCGCCGGCGAAGAGGATGACGGTGTCGCCGGGGACGACAAGATTATCCAACGTCTTGCTGGCGCCCGTCGCCGGATTTTCGAGGATCGCCGACCACGTGTTGCCGTTGCCCGGAACGATCGCCGACAGTGAGTCGCCAAACTTGTCGGCGACGATGTGACCGGCCTGGATGAGCAGGTCCTTTTTTGCCTGCGTGTCGAAGAAATTATTCGCGTCGAGGCTAAAATCAAATTGGAGCGTGATCGCGGGAACTGTACGCGCGTCCAGACACTCGCAGCGCAACCGGCATCTTGTCAGCGCTGCGCGCCGTCGCGGTCTTTTCGCGACGCCGCACAGTCGATCGAAGAAACGCATGACCTCGCTTCCCCGTTCCGTCGTTTCAGGGCTTGTTCCGAGCCCATGAGAACAACAAATGCGAATTCGTGCAATGGAGAGCGAGGTGATTAGGGTTTAGGGATTGGTGATAGGGAACCGTCGCCTGCGACGAACCCAACTCCCAATCCCTAGTCCCCAATCCCTACTTTCGCTCTTGCGCCAACATCCAATCGTACAACTCTTTCGTCGCGTACGCCTTGTCCCAGCTATTGTGTCCCACGCCGGGGTATTCGGTGTACTTGGGATTGCCGCCCGCATCCTTGAGCGCTTTGATAATGTCGCGGGACATTTGGACCGGAACCGCCGGGTCCGCGTCGCCGTGAAAACACCAGCAAGGAAGGTCTTTAATTTTCTCCGCGACCTTTTTGACTTGCTCCGACCCATTGTCGCCGCGCGGCCGGCCGACGCCGCCGCAAATGGGCGCGATCGCCGCCCATTTGTCGGGGTGCGCCGCCGCCATGCTCCACGTGCCGAAGCCGCCCATCGACAGGCCGGTCAAGTACACGCGCTTCGAGTCGCATTTGAATTCTTTCATGGTGATGTCGAGGATCGCCAAGGCCCGCTTGCCGTCCTCCGAGGCGGCGCCCCAGTTGCGCTTCTGGGACTGGGGAAAGACGACGATGAACGGAAACGTGTCGGCGTCTTTCTTGACCGCTTTGCCGAGGCCCACTTCCGCCTGCTTCTTGCCGTCCGTTCCGGTCTCGCCGGCGCCGTGCAGGAACAGGATCACCGGGAACGGCTTAGAGCCGTCATACGCTTTGGGAACGAAGACGATGTATTTCCCCTCCCCTTCCGGCCCTTTGTAGACCTTGTCGAGGAAACCGTGCTGAGCGGCTTCGGCGGCCACGACCGCGGGGGCGGCCGCCAGCAGGAACGCAAAGGCGAAAAGCAAGAGGCGCGACAGCAACATCGGGTGCTCCTTTTTCAAAGGATGGAAATCCACGCCCGCCTAGCATAGCGGCTGCCGAAGAGGTGTCAAATGACGAACGCGGAAACGTTCTACCACCCTTCGTCGTCTGCTATGCTGGCCCGCAGCCCACTCTTGTCGTGAGGGTTCCGATGACGCCGACGACCCCCGCTGTTCTGCCCACCGTGCCTCCGGAAGTGCTCGCCTTCGCGGCGGTAGCCGGCGTCACTGCCGAGTTGCCGGCCGTGGTGGCGATGACGCGGCAGGTGTTTCCAAACGCAACGATGAGTATCTATGTGGAAGAAGACTGGGAAATTCCAGACGACCGGCACATTGTCATCGAGACGCACGTGCTTGGGACGAGCGTCGAACAGGGTTTCCAAGCTCAGCATCAATGGAGCCTCGGACTGCTCGCCTGCTGCCCGTCGACGCTCGCTCATATTTTTCGCGTGAGTTTGAGGTTTGGCCCATGATTACAGGCCAAGATCTGATGGCCTTGGCCGAACGATGGGTTCAACAACCCACGGAAGCAGAATGGCGCGCCGCATTGAGCCGGGCGTATTACGCCGCATTCCATGAAGCACGCGCACTGCTCCGCTCATTGGGATTTCGCGTTCCGCGTGGCGACCGCGCCCATGCGTATTTGTGGATGCGCTTGTTAAACGCAGGCGACCCGCAAGTGCAAGCCACGGGGTCGGACTTGAATATCCTGCGCAACCAACGAAACCGCGCGGACTACGACATCGATCAAGCGTTTCCGCAACATGAAGCTGTCGTGCAAATCCGCACGGCTCGGGCCATCATTCAAACACTCGTCTCTTGCACCGCCGATCCGCTCCGCACGCAAATCACCGACGCCATGCGCGTCTACGAGCGCGACATTCTGAAGACCGTTACGTGGCAGCCGTAAGCCGCCGGTTTTCTCGTCACGGAACCTTCATCCCTTTCACGCACATCCGCCGCACAATCTCCGCAGCGCGCGAGTACAACGACGCTGTCTTGTCCTCCTGACCGGTGTTTGCTTCTCGTTTTTCCGGGAGGTCCGTCATGCTCGTTGGATTCAATCCTCGTGCCCGCCGCGGCTTCACGCTGATCGAGCTGCTGGTCGTGATCGCGATCATCGCGATTCTTATCGGCCTGCTCGTGCCCGCCGTACAAAAAGTGCGCGAAGCCGCCGCGCGCACGCAGTGCAGCAACAACGCCAAACAGATTGGCCTCGCTCTGTTCAACTACGAAAGCACGTACCACCAACTGCCGCCGGCCTCGCTCGTGCCGTTTTCCAAGATCAACAGCAGCTCGAACCTCGACATGAACGTGCCGTTCGGCCCCAACTGGGCGGTCCTGATCTTGCCGTACATCGAGCAAGATCCGCTCTATAAACAGGCCAATCCTGGCTCCTATCCCGGAATTCCCGTCACGCCCGGCGTCGTGCCGCCCTATGCGGCCGTCAACAACTCTTGGCGCGTTCTGCGCGGAGTCGTCATCAAGACCTATCAGTGCCCGTCCGACCCGTACAACGCCTTCCCCTACAACGACCCGACGGGCAACGCTCCGCCGGAGACGATTTGGGCCCGCGGCAACTACGGCGTGACCGCCAGTTATGAAGATTACGATCACGTCGCGTACGGAAACCAGTTCAAGACGTCGCAGAAAGGGCCGCTCAAGGGGGTGGTTGCCAGCGCAGTGATGAGCGCCAATTACGGCGCCCGCCTGCTCGAGATCACCGACGGCACGTCCAACACCATCATGGTCGGTGAACTGCGGGCCGGCATTTCGCCGCTCGACCCGCGCGGCGTGTGGGCACTCGGCTTCCCCAGCGCCAGCATCGTCAACGCCGGCCGCGCCCCGTACAACCCGACGCCGAACAACGTCCTCGGCGACTCCGGCGGCGACGGCGACGAGATTCAAAACTGCGCCAAGTTCTGGAACCCGACGATCGGCTCGCGCCAGCGCATGGGCTGCATCAACGACCCGGGCGCGATCATGACATCAGGCATGTCGCGCAGCCTGCACACCAACGGGGTCAACACGTGTTTCGCGGACGGCAGTGTGCGCTTCCTCCCCGACAATATTTCCGAGTTCACGTGGGGCTTGCTGCTGTCGAAATCCGACAATTTGCCGCTGGGCAACGACTATTAAAGACCCACAACGGCAAGCGGCCGTCGTCCGCCGGCCGCTTGCCGTCGTCAATTCCTCACGAGTCTCAGGGAGGGAGCAGAGATGCGTTACTCTCGAATGGTCGTCATGGCGCTCGTTTTGGGCGTCCTCGTCTCCGGCTGCGGCCCCAAGCTGCTGCGAACCCGTGGCCGGGTCGTGAAGAGCGGCGCCCCGTTTCTCCCCGGCAAGGGCGAGTTCGTCCGCGTCACGTTTGTGCCGCTCGTCGAAAGCGGCCGCGTGGAGGATTACTACGTCGCCGAGGTGGACAACAAAACCGGCGTCTTTTGGGTCGCCGGCAAAGACCGCTGCGGCATGCCGCCCGGCCGTTATCGCGTCGCCGTGGAACTCGACTTGCACCGCAATGATCTATTGAAGGGCCAGTTCGACGCGGACCGCTCGCCGTTCGTGTTCGACGTGGACGGAAGCACCCAAGAAATCGTGATCGATCTCGACAAAGCCAAGATGTGAGCGCCCGGTTTTCCGCGCGAGCGGAAGGAAGCCGCCTTCGCGCCGCTCATCGTCCCCCACTGCGTGGCTGCGACAAACGCCGCCGCTCGGTCTCAAACCAACGGTGCAATCCCGGCCGACGCTCATCCGGCGTGCTGTGCAGCAGCGTCGCGAACTGGACATCGGCTTTTTCTCCATCGCCCGTGGCGAGATAGCACTGGATCAGGAGGCTGCGCGTCGCCGCGCTCGCCGGCTCGAGTCGAAGCGCTTCTTGCGCCGCACCCACGGCGGCAGCCCATTCGCCCGACCGGAAGGCCGCGACGGCCAGCCCGTGGTGGAAAGTCCAGCGCCACGGATTGACGCGCGCCGCGCGCTCCAGGTACGAGCGGGCCTCGTTCAGGCGATTCATCGCCAGGGCCAGGTCGCCCGCGCGATGAAGCGTCTGTTCCGCCTCCGGCCGTTCGGCCAGAAGCGCCTCGTAGGCAGCGAGTGCCTCCTCACGACGCGCTACTGATCGGAGCGCGTCCGCTCTTGCTTCACGCGCCGGGGCGTCCTTCGGATCGCGCCGGCAAGCCCGCTCCAATAAAGGGAGAGCTTCCGCCGCGAAAACACCTGCAACCTCTTCGGGCAAGCTGCGATCGAGCATCGCCATGAGTGCCACGCCGCGATTTCGGGAGATGTCTTCCGCCGACACGCCGACAACTTGGCCGGGAAAGGGAATCAACTCCGAAGGCGCCGGCGTGGTGCGCAGCGTCTGTCGCATCGCGGGCCTCCCCAGCGAACGGCGCGGGATGCGGTGATCGGTGATCGCAACGTGATTCACCTCACCTCCGGTCTGCGGCATGTGACAAGCGATACAACTATCGTCCTTATGTGTTTGCAAACGCGTCGCCGCCGGTACGCTGCAACTAGCCGGCGTGTGGCAGAGTAAACAACGGTCGCGATAGTGCGTCACTTTCTCCCGCGCCGCGGGTTGCCGATGCGGATCATGGCACGACGTGCAGCCAAGCTTGTGCGGTTCTTCACTTTTCTTGTAGCAGCGGCTCACCACGAGCTGCTCGACCGAACTGACAAACGCGAACTCAGTCTGCTGATCGCCGGCGTGGACGAACGTCATTGCGAATTGCTGCAACGGCAGGCCCGGGCGAAAATCGTAATCGCCTCGCCCCCGCGCCAGCACACGCTGTTCCCCTTGCAGATGGCATTGCTGGCAGATTGCGTCGCGCGAGGCATGGTCCAACCGCGCGGGATTAACGATGGTATTATCCTCATCGGCGGCCTCGCCCTGGCCGCGCCGCTGGACGTGTAATTCGCCGGGACCATGACAGCGCTCGCAGCCGATGGCGAACCCTTGAAAGATCGGTTCGCGAAAGCGGTTCACAGTGTCCGGGACGTGCTCGGCGTAATTACAATGGCAGAACAAGCAACCGGGCGCGATCGGGCGGCTGAAATGCCGATTCCGTGCCTCGTAGCTCGGCGACAGATCCCAACGCTCGCCGCGGACGTACCACGTGATGGGCGACTCGAACAGAAAGCCGTCGTGATTGACCAGGTAGCTCCGTGCGTTTGCCCCCGAGCCGACGGTGAACTGCACCTCGGCGTTGTGCTCGGCGAGAACTTTTTCCCGTGGATCGGCGGTCCACTCACGGTGGAAAACGCGGTCATCGCGGCGCTCGATGCCGTAGCGCAGACCAGCCGCGCCAAACGGATTGCTGGCCGCCTCGAATCGCTCCATCGCGCCCGCCGCCGCGACCGGCGCGAGCGATCGGCCCATTGGATGTTGCCGGTAATGCTTGGACTCTTCGACATGACAGTCGGCGCACGCCTGATCGCCGACGTACTTCACGCTGGGCCGAACGTTCAGAAAAGGCGTCGCCAGCGTGAGTCGTGGGTCCGGTGCAGCGCCGGCGGGCGCAACCCCGCTCGTCGCCGCAGGATCGCGGCCGGCCCACCACACTCCCGCCAGCACCATTGGCAACAACACCGCCACCGCGGCGCCCGCAACGACGAGCCGCTGCCGAGACTTCCTGTGTGCCGACTGACTGTCGCTCATGGCTGTGCAGAAGACCGTTCACGCCAGCCGCGGGGCGAGGGCCACAGTATACACTTTCGAGGCGAAAAAGGAAAAACGTTTAGGAATGGAGGGTCCATCTCTGGATTTGCCGGCTCCGTTTCTCCGCCCGTTGCATCAGCGGAGGGCGTCGGGCATCGCCGGCTGTTCGCTCTGCTCTGTTTCCACCACCTTCGCCCCTGCTTCCACTGCCTTGCGCCGCAGCAGCTCGCGCACATTCTCCCGCAACACCGCGGCCGGCAACAGTAGTCTTGGCGTCACGCACCGCAGGCCGACGAACCAGAAGTCAGGGCCGGTCCACAGATGAGTCAGGTCGCTCCACGGAACGTTGCGGTACTGCACGGCGGAGTGGACCTCGAAGCCGGCTTCGGTGAGCGTCCACCTGATCCGGCGATCATCCTGTGCCCGTACCGCCCGGCGCATACGCCAGCGGGTCAGGTGGAAAAGCAGTACACATATCGGGCCGAAGAGGCCGCCCAAGAGGTAGACCAAGGCCCAGAGCACCACCATCAGCACAACAGGCGCCGCGAGGAGCGCGGGAACGATGAGCGTCCAGAGCGGAACGCCCTCGCGGATTACCCACGCGGAACCGACGGCGGCCAGGAGCAGCAGGCCGACAACGGTTAAGAATTGTTTCGGGTACTCGACCGGCTTAACGGCGCTCATCGCCCGCGCGTAACTGGCGGCGGCTTGATCGACGAGATCGTCGGTGAATTCGTATTCTAGAGTGGCGAGCGGCTGCATAGTCGAAGCATGTTTGAAGAACGCCCGCCGCGCTGTGCCGCGGGCGGCGCTGCAAAACCCTAGCACATGAACGCAGGAACCGAGATGTCCTCTCAGATCGGCGCCGCCCACTCAAAGATGCGGCGGCTCAACGCGCGAATCTCGTCGTCGAAATAATCGAGGAATTCCGGATCGTCGCGAAAGCGCGTCCAACGGCCGAGAATATCGAGGTTGCGCGGGTCTTTCTCGCGAAACGACGAGCCGCCCGAAAAGCGCCAGCCGACTTTCGAGCCGAAACCCTGGTCGGTGAACGTCCAGCCGAGTTGTGCCGCGAGATTCTCCCGGTAGGCCGCATCCGTGTACCACCGGTTGTAATTCACACGCAGCGCCCGCGGCAGGTAGCGGGGCTCTACGTACTCGCGGGCATACTGCTTCCAAAGGAGCGGATCGGCACGCACCAGCATTGCTTCCTGGACGTAGCCTTCCGCCGTGGCGTTGCGGACCATTTGCAGTCGACTTGCGAAGGTGTTGAAGGGATCGCGGAGCAGCAAGATGGAATAGCGTGGCGGCGGCAGCGTCGCCAAAATGTTCAGCGGTAAGTCTTCACACGAAATCAATTCAAACGCCCGCTGCGTCGGATCGCCGTGGAGATGTACGGTTTGTTGCGGACGAAACCAGCCGGAACGCACGTAGCGGTTGACCTGGTTGAAGTGCGCCTTCGGCCCGGCGTGATGTCCAAAGACCCAGTCGATCAGCCCATGCCCGCCGCTGCGACGGAGGTGATAGACGTGGAATTGCTCGGCATGGAGCATGACGGAGGCGGGGGCCGGCGACGCCATCCAATTCTCCGGGTGGAAAGGCAGCCACTTCCAGCCGTCTATTATGATCGAAAAAGTTTGGGCCGCCACACATTCCCGTGATTGCGCGGGTTTCCCCTCGCAGAGACCGACGCGACTCGCGTGTCAGCTACGCGCCCATACATCGGTTGCCTTGCAAGCGGCGAAGCCCACGGTGGTTACGGCCAGCACCAGCAACCAATTGAGGAAGCCCAACGGCGTCAATTCGAAAAAGTCAGCGCTCAAGGGCGTGTAAAGCACAGCAAGAAACACGGGCACAGCGGTTACGACCAGCCAACGGTATTTGCGGTCGCCGTCCAGCGCCGCCGATTCACCGTCGGCCAACACGCGCAGCACGCTCGTCAGGCCGAGCATGATCAGCATCGTGAGGAGGAGCGTGCGTTGCAGCCTCACGTCGTCGCCGCGCCACGCGGAGAACGCGAATAGGCCGAGGCCCAAGCCGCCGGTGACGATCCCGGTCCGTAGTGCGAAGGAGCCGACTTCGCGCAAAAAGCCGTGACCGCTGGGCGGACCTGCCCGCTCTCGGCTCAACGTGAATACAAAGGCGGGAATTCCGATGGTTAGGAGGTTCAACAAGGTGACCTGTTGCGGCAAATATGGGAACGGGAGGCGGAAGATCCCGAGAGCGAACACGATCAGAAGCAGCGTGTAGACGTTCTTGAGAAGAAACAGCTTGCCCGCCCGGCGAAGATTGCGCAGGATCGTGCGTCCTTCTTCGAGCGTTTCCGGCAGCAGAGCGAAGTTGTTCGTTTCGAGGACGAGCCCCGCGACGGTTCGAGCCGCTTGGCTCCCTTCGCCCATGGCGATGCCGAGGTGGGCCTGCTTGATCGGCAACACATCGTTGACGCCGTCGCCAAGCATCGCCACATAGCGGCCGGCATCCTCCAACGTCTTGACGATCTCGAGCTTCTGGCGCGGGGCGACGCGGCCGAAGACACTGCGACTCAGAATGAGCTCGACGCGATTCGGCGCCTGTTCCAACTCATCGCCGCTGACGACTGGCTCGCGGGCAAGCGGCAGTTTGAGGTGGGCGACGGTTGCGCGCACCGTCTCCGGGTTGTCGCCCGAGATGATTTTGAATGCGATGTTCTGAGCCGCGAGCGCTTCGAGCACCTCGCCCGCGTCGTGGCGTAACTCGTCGCTCAGCGCGACAAGGCACAACGGTCGCAAGGCGAAGCCGGCGAGCGAGCCGTCAAACGGTTTCAGTTCGATACTCTCCGCGAACAGCAGTACCCGCAGTCCGGTCGGCAAAAGTTCGCGCCAGGCCGGCTCCCATTTACCGTCGGTAAGCAACGGCCGGAGCGCTTCGCCGGCGCCAAGGACGAGAATCCGCTCCGTTTTGCCTTCCTTAATGCGCACGGCGGAATAACGATTTTGCGACTTAAACGGCAATTGATCGACCAGCTCCACCGGGCACTCATCCAGAGCGGCGCGCAGGGCGAGGATGTTCTTGTTCTTCGTATCGACCAACGCCGACGCAAAGAGCCGCAGCAGTGCGCGCACGTCCGCTTCCGGCGCATCCGCGACGGGGACGAGCCGTTCTAATTCAAGATTGTTGGTCGTCAGCGTGCCGGTTTTGTCGAGGCAAAGGACGTTGACGGCGGCCATCGATTCAACCGCGCTGAGCCGCTGCACAACGGCGCCCTTCTTAGCCATGCGTACCGCGGCGAGCGTGAACGCAAGCGTCGTCATCAGCACCAGGCCCTGCGGCACCATCGACGTGACGGTCGCCGCGACCATGAGAAGAAAATCGTCCCATGGCACGCCACGAAGGAAGTAAAGCACCACGTAGGCGAGGCAGAGCGCGACGGCGACGCCGCTCAGGACCCAAATGAGGAGATTGATGCTGTGCTGCAACGGCGAAGTCGAATACGAATACGCGCGCGCCTGAGCGGAAGTTAAATGGGCGAACGACTGCCCGCCGACTTTCTCCGCGCGATAGGCGCCGTCGCCGGCGACGCAAAAGCTGCCGGAGAGCAGCGACTCGCCGACCTTCCGCGGAACGGGATCGGATTCGCCGGTGAGCAGCGCTTCGTCGACTTCCAGATAATGTGCTTCGAGCACTGGCCCATCGGCGACAATCGGCTCACCGGAAGCCACGAGAACCACATCGTCTCGCACGACGTCATCGGCGAGGATGTCGCGAACCTGGCCGTCGCGCAGCACGCGGGCATGGGTCGCCGCCAGCACGGCAAGTTTGTCGAGATGCCGCTTCGCACGAATCTCCTGCACTAGGCCGAGGACAGTGTTAATCACCGCCATGCCGCTGACGGCGAAGGCGGGATTGTAATCTTTCGCCAAGAAGAGGCCAATCGCGACAGGCACGACAAGGGCGTTGAACAGCGTGAAGAGATTGCGGGCAACGATCTTGGCGTAATCGAGCCACGCCGATCGCGGGGCGCGATTGACCTCGCCGCGCTCTACGCGCGGGGCGACTTCGGCGGAGGTGAGGCCAGTGAGGGGCATGGCGACGATTCTACGAAGGCCGACGCTAGCGTGGATTCCACTGGCGAATTTGTTGACGTGTGGCCAAGATAACCGAACGTCATACAGGGAGAAGCGGGTGTATGCGACGCACGACGGTCAGTTTACCCTCGGAACTCAGGGAGCGCGCCGAACAGGCTGCACGTGCCGAAGGCTTGTCGCTGAGCGCTTTCATTGAAAAAACGCTGACCTCGGTCCTGAGCGAACCCGGGAAGAAGAAGCGCGCGCGGGACCCACTTTTCGCGGACGAAGCAGTTTTCGACGGTACCGTTCCTAAAGATACGGCTGTGAATCACGACCGGTATCTGTATGGGGACCGTAAGTGATGTTCGTCGATACGGGCCCATTGATTCCACGGCATTTGGCGCGCGATCAGTTCCACCAGCGAGCCGTTGCAGCATGGAAAGAATTGGGCACAAACAATGAGCGGCTCTACACCAGCAATCTGGTTCTCGCGGAAACGTTTACCTTACTCGGTCGCCGGGCCGGTTACGCTTTTGCCGCGGAACGAGCGCATCATCTCCTCCAGTCGGAGCGACTGGTCATACTGCGCCCCGGCGAGACGGACGAGTGGTCGGCGCTGGCGTTCTTTGAACAATTCGCCGATCAAGCGGTGAGCTTCACCGATTGCGTCTCATTCGCCCTCATGCGCAAGCACCGAATCAAACGGGCCTTTGCGTTCGACCGGCACTTCAAGGACGCCGGGTTCAAGGTCTGGCCGGCAACGTAATGTTTCGCGCGGACAGGAGCTGTAATGCGTAGACTCATGGCCAGCGTTTTCGTAGGCGTGCTCATTCTCGCGTCATCTCCTCGTGCGGAACAACCGTCTCCCCCGCTTGACGTGATCATCCGCCACGGCACCCTCTACGACGGCTCCGGCAACGCGCCGGTCCAGGCGGATCTCGGCATCCGCGGCGACAAGATCGTAGCGATTGGCGATCTGTCCAAGGCCGACGCTAAAACCATCATCGACGCCACCGGCCTCGCCGTTGCTCCCGGCTTCATCAACATGCTGAGCTGGTCAAATGAAACGCTCCTCGCAGACGGCCGCGGGCAGGGCGAGATTCGCCAGGGGGTCACGACGCAGATCATGGGCGAGGGCTGGTCGTGGGGGCCGGTCAATCCCGCGATCAAGAAACGCATGAAGGCCGAGCAAACCGACATCAAGTACGAGATCGAATGGACCACGCTGAGCGATTACCTCTATTTCCTCGAACGCAAGGGGGTATCGCACAACGTGGCATCGTACCTCGGGGCGACGACGGTGCGCGAGTATGTCCTCGGCCTCGACAACAAAAAGCCCAACGCCGAGGAGTTAGACCAAATGCGACGCCTGGTCGAGCGCGAGATGCGCGACGGCGCGCTTGGCATCGCGTCGGCGCTCGAGTATTCGCCCGCGTACTTCGCCGACACGGAGGAGTTGATCGAGCTGTGCAAGGTCGCGGCGAAATACAAAGGAAAGTACATCTCGCACATGCGCAGCGAGGGCGAACGGCTGCTGGAGGCGA
This sequence comes from Gemmataceae bacterium, assembly GCA_041499805.1. Taxonomy (GTDB): domain Bacteria; phylum Planctomycetota; class Planctomycetia; order Gemmatales; family Gemmataceae; genus JBGQKZ01. Next base: position 21,293 of record JBGQKZ010000048.1, on the reverse strand, counting down.
TCGACGAGGTGATCCGCATCAGCCGCGAAGCCAAGATCCCGGCCGAGATTTACCACTTCAAGGCGGCGGGGCAGCACAACTGGCCGAAGATGGATGCGGCCATCGCCAAGGTACAGACGGCCCGCGACCAAGGCTTGCCGATCTCGGCGAACATGTACGTCTACACGGCCGGCGCCGCGCCGCTGACAGCGTGCATCCCGCCGTGGGCGCGCGAAGGCGGCGAGACGTCGATGCTGCGACGACTGCGCGATCCCGACAGTCGGAACAGGCTGCTCGACGACATCAAGAACAAGACCGATTGGCCGAATTTCTACCGCAACGCCGGCTCGCCGCAGAACATTCTGCTCGTCAGCTTCAAAAAGGAAAAGTTGAAGCCGCTACAAGGCAAGACGCTGGCCGAGATCGCGAAGGAGCGCAAGCGGGAACCGGTTGACACGCTGCTCGACTTGCTGGCCGAGGACGAATCGAGCATCGGCACGGTCTACTTCATCACGGGCGAAGAGAACATCCGCAAGCTCGTGCCGCTGCCGTGGGTCAGCTTCGGTTCCGATGAAGCGTCGCAAGCCCCGGAAGGCGTCTTCCTCAAATCGCTGCCGCACCCGCGGGCGTACGGCAACTTCGCCCGCGTGCTGGGCAAGTATGTCCGCGACGAGAAGTTGCTGCCGCTGGAAGAAGCAATCCGCAAGCTGACGAGCCTGCCGGCGACGAATCTCGGTCTCGACCGCCGCGGTTCGTTGAAGGAAGGCTATTTCGCGGACGTGGTGGTGTTTGATCCGAAGACGATTGCTGATGGAGCGACGTATGAGAAGCCGCATCAGTATGCGGTGGGCGTGAAACATGCAGTCGTCAACGGAGCGCTGGTGTTGAAGGATGGCGAACACACGGGGGCGAAACCGGGGAAGGCGCTGTGGGGAGCGGGGAAGGGGATAAAGTGATGGTTCCGCCGTGCTCGAGTACAATTGCATGTATGCGACATTCACGCTACTACGCGCGTGAGCCGTCATCGAGGACGATTATGTTCAACTCCACGGTCACGGCTCCGGCACGAACTGTTCGAGGCACGAGACCAGCGGCTGCAAGTGTTTAGTTGCAACTTCCCAAACAACGTTGTAATTCACGTGCAGGTAATCGTGTACCACCTTGTGGCGCATTCCGACGATTTGGCTCCAGGGGATTTCCGGATGGGCTTTTTGGAAGTCGGCTGAGACCTTTCGTGCTGCCTCGCCGATTGTCTGGATCAAGTAAACGAGCGCCATTTCAAGGTTTTCGTCTTGCTCGAATTCAGTTCGAGTTTTGCCTTGGATTTTGCTCAACGCTTTACGCGCCATGTCGAGCATGTGGCCGGCGTAAACCAGGTCATCCTTCTGCATACTGCACCTCAGCGCTGGCCAGAATGCGGTCCCGCAGTCTTCGGTTCAAGTATTTCTCTTGGACGAGATCGATCTTGTGGCCACCGAACAGGCGTGACAACTCGTCTTCCATGTGGAAGATTTCGAACCCGATAGACGCCTCCGGTCCGAAGTCCACGAGTACATCCACATCGCTCTCCGGCCTGAAATCATCACGCAATACCGATCCGAACAGCGACAGCTTGCGGATATGATGTCGCCGGCAGAAGTCTGCGATCTGATCCTTGTCGACGTGAACGCTGCCGATCATGGCTAAATTGTATCGTGGATTGTCGAGCGCTCCTACGCGAGTCCTATCGCAACGACTCCAACGGCTTTACCCGCATCGCCGACAGCGACGGCACCAATCCGCCAGCCGCGCCCATGCAGAGCGTGAACAGAACCGCGACGGCGATGGTGTTGGCGTCCACGATCAGGGCGAATGTCAGGCTCTTGCCGGCGACAAGGCTAGTCGCCGTGAAGCCGTTCGCCATGGCGCCTAGTGCGCAGCCGATGGCGCCGCCGACAAGGGCGATCACCAGCGATTCGGTGAAGAACGAGACAAGCACCTGCCAGCGTTTGAAGCCGAGCAATCGCATAATGCCGATGTCGCCTTTGCGTTGGCTGATGGCGGCGAACATCGTGTTCATGACACCGAAGACGCCGCCGACTGCCATCACTACCGCCACGACGTAGCTCGCGGCCAGGAAGCCGGAGTTGAGGTTGGAGAGCTTCGAGTAATACTCCTTCTCCGTCTCGGCAGAGAGGGCGGCCTTCTTGAATTCGTGCGTCAGCTCGTCGGCGACGGACTTCGCTTTGTCGGCGTTCGCGGTCCGCAGCAGCACGGAGCTGTACGAGCTTTCCTTGCCAAACGTCAGGCCGATAATCTGCCGCTTGCCCCAAGCCTCCGAACCGAACGCGGAGCCGGCGGAGCGGAGGATGCCGACGACGACCGCCTGGCGCTGGCCGACGTCGAACACGTCGCCGACGCCGAGCGCCCATTCGCCGGCGACACTTTCGCCGAGGACGAGCTCGAGGGCGTGGAGTTTACCGCCGGCCGGGTCGGGCACATCACGGACGCCCGCTTCGGAGAACCATTCGCCGCCGGGAACTAGGTCGAGGCTGCGGATGCCGGCGGCGATGCGTGGTTCTTCCACGCCTCGGAGCGTAATGATGCGCCGCGTCGCTCGGCCGCCGTTCTTCCCAGGGATCGGTTGCGCGACAGTGACATAGACCTCGCGGCTGATCAGCGGTTCGCCACGGTCGTCGTGAACGATGCCGGGGTGCGTTTCGATGTCGCGGGCATCGCTGATCGACAGATTGCTCATCACCTCGTCGGTGGCGCCGTTGGACAGCACGATGACATTGCCCGGCTGCCCCGCGCGGTCGTTGAGCTGGTTCATGCCGTTGACGAACGCGAGCATGCAGATCAACAGGCTGACGACAAGCGTGAACGCCAGCGCCGTCAAGGCGGTGATGCGCCAGCGCACGATCAGATTGCGCAGGTTGTACGTGACGGGAATGCGGCCGACGATCAGCAGCAGACCAATGACGACCAGGCCGCCGATAACGGGGACGAAGAGCCAGGGAGAGAGATGGATAGATTCCATGTAAATAATTGATCCGATTCGCGAGACCGCAAGCGGCGGAGCATTACGCGACGCGGGCAAACACTTCCGACACCTTGACCGTACAAGCGGACCAAGCCGGAGCGAGACTGCCGGCGAGCGCCGTCAGTGCGCCGATTCCCGGTCCCCAAAGGAAGGCAGTGGGCGGCACAAAGAGGAACGTCGGCGTGAAATCGCCGAGCCCCTTATTGATGACGGTGTAACTGAGCGCCACGCTCAGCAGACCGCTGATCGCGCCGACCAAGACCGCCTCCCCGAGCACGAGGATCAACACCTGCGCGGGTCGGAAACCGAGCACTTTCAGTACCGCCAGCTCTTGGCGCCGTTCGCGCACGCTGATGCTGATGGCGCCGGCCAAGACGATGGACATGGTCAAAAGAATGCTTGGAGACAATAGCCAACGCATGCCCCAGATCAAGCTGCGGAAACCGTCGAGCACGGACGCGATTTCGGCCGACAGCGTCTGACACTTCACGGCGGGGTTTGTGAAGGAGCTGGAGGATTCAATCTGCTCGGCAACCCGGCTGAACGACTCCTGGTCGGGCACTTTGAGCCAGACCATGGCGAGGCTCTTGTCGGCCAACGGATGCTTTTCACGCCGGGACTTGTAATAACCGTCGATCGCATTGTTGAGGTATTCTCGGTTCATGACGGCGATTTCATCGTAGCGGCCCGGCGGGAAGATGCCGACAACCTCGAAGCTGAGGTCGATGCCCTTGAAGTTGATGCCGGTGAGTGTGAAGCGATCGCCGATCGTCTTCTTGAACCGAACCGAGGCCTGAAAGCCCATGACCACAGCCTGCGGGTTCGCCTCCATCTTGGCGACGATCTCGGCAAGCTTCCGCTCCATCTCCGGTTTCTGATTCGCCCGTTCGCGAGCCTTTTCGACGCTGATGTCGTCCCAGACCTCTTTCATGATCGTCTGCAGTTTCTTCGGCTCGAGCGCGATAACGCCAAGCAGGTCGTCGCGGTCCATTTTCGTCGCGTTTTGGGAACCGATGTAGAACTGCCAGGTCATGGCGTCTTGCGGGTGGACGTCACCGGGCCGCGTCGCGTCGGCCGCCCCGTCGCTGAGCGGTCCGGCGTAGGCCATAGGCAATTGTCCTTGCATCTGCCATTTCTCGGTGACGATTACCTTCAAATTGCTGGTTTGGTCGTGAGTCAGTGTGTCAAGGTAGTAGAGCACCGACCAGATCATCGTCACAATGAAGACGAGAACAAAAGTGGCGACGTAGGTCAGCGACGTGCGCACGAGGCTGCGGCGGAGGTTGCGCACCATGATCAGGACGAACCGCCCCGGCCGGCCGAGCGGCAACAGATTCAGCAGCCATTCGCCGGGGAAAAGGACGGCGAAGAACATCACGAGCGCGATGAACGAAACGACCAGCAGGCTGCCGATGACGCCGACGACAAAAAGCATGCACAATCCTCAATCGGGCAAGCGATTGATCTTAGCAAGAAGTCGATGAAACGGCGCGGGCTGGGGCGCGCCGCGGTCCTTCACAATAAATTCGCGCCGCCCGGCGCAATCTTTCCAAGTAGAATACGAAATCCCGGAAGATTTCTGTTTTGCTCCGTTTCTCGTAGAGGACTTGTGCAATGAAGCCGGTCATTTCGCTCGTCGCCGTCCTGCTCTGCTCGCTGGTTGCGTCTGCGGAAGACGCCAAACCAGCGCCGGTCGGGAAAAAAATCGCTGATTTCACGCTCCACGATTATCGCGGCGCGGAGAAATCGCTGAAGGACTTCACCAACGGCAAGTGCGTCGTCATCACATTCCTCGGCTGCGATTGCCCTTTGGCGAAGCTCTACGGAGCACGCCTCGCCGACCTGGCGAAGCAATACGAGAGCAAGGGCGTCGCGTTCGTCGGCATCAACTCAAATCAGAATGACAGCCCCAGCGCCGTCGGCCAGTACGCGAAGGCGCATGGCCTTACGTTTCCGATTTTGAAGGATCCTGGCAACACCGTCGCGGATAAGTTCGGCGCCGAACGGACGCCGGAAGTCTTCGTTCTCGACAATCAAGGCGTGGTCCGTTACGCGGGCCGCATTGACGATCAGTACGGCGTCGGTTACACGCGGCCCAAAGTCGAGCACCGGTACCTCGCCGAGGCGTTGGATGAACTGCTTGCAGACAAGGCGGTAACGACGGCGACGACGGAAACAGAAGGCTGCTTCATCAGCCGGGCGCGCAAGCCGGCCGCGACGGGCAGCGTGACCTATTCCAAGCAAGTCAGCCGTATTTTCCAGACCCATTGCGTCGAATGCCACCACGCCGGCGCTGTCGGCCCATTCCCGCTGACAACGTTCGACGAGTGCTCCGGATGGGCCGATACGATCCGCTGGGTCGTGAAGAACAACCGCATGCCGCCGTGGCACGCCGACCCGCAGTACGGCAAGTTCAGCAACGACTGCCGGCTGTCGAACGACGATAAACAGGCGGTCCTCCAGTGGGTGAAGGACGGCACGCCGGAAGGGGACAAGAAAGAACTGCCGCCGCCCGTGACGTTTGCGGAGGGCTGGCGGATTCCGAAGCCGGACGTGGTCCTAAGCATGCCCAAGCCGTTCAAGGTGCATGCGCAAGGCGACCTTCCGTACCAGTTTTTCGCAATCGACACCGGCTTCACCGAGGACAAGTGGATCAAGGCGGCCGAGGTCAAGGCGGGCACGCTGGCGGTGGTGCATCACATTCTCGTGTTCGTCCAACCGCCGAATGATGAGCGGCCGTTTCGCGGCTTCATCAACGAATGGCTCGCGTCCACGGTTCCCGGCGCGCGGCCGATGATTCTCCCCGACGGCATGGCGAAGCGCGTCCCGGCCGGTTCCCGACTGCTGTTCCAGATTCACTACACGCCCAACGGCAGCGAGGAGGTCGATCAAAGCTGCATCGGCCTCGTGTTCGCCGACCCGAAGACCGTCAAAAAGGAAGTCCGCACCGACATGTCGCTCAACAACAAGTTCACCATTCCGCCCGGCGACGACAACCATCGGGTCGAGTCGACGATGACGCTGACGGCGGACTCGCTCTTGTTGACGCTCATGCCGCACACGCACCTGCGCGGCAAGTCGTTCATGTACGAGGCCATCTATCCGAACGGCGACAAGGAAACCCTCATCGATGTGCCGCGCTACGATTTCAATTGGCAGAACACGTACGTTTTCGCCGAGCCGAAACGTCTGCCGAGCGGCACGAAGGTGCATTGCGTCGCCTATTACGACAACTCGACGAAAAACAAGTCGAACCCCAATCCAGACGCGACCGTGACGTGGGGCGATCAGACGTGGCAGGAGATGATGATCGGCTACTTCGAGGTCACGCGGGAATCGCAGGACTTGGTGAAGAATCCCGTCAAGACCAAGCCATCCACCGAGCCCGCGTTGCCGGCTATCGACGACAAGCTCAAGGAGTTGGCAGGCAAGGCGCTGACCTCGCAGCCGGCGTGGGAGGAGTTCGCGGCGGCGGTACGTAACGAAGTGCCGAAGGTCGATCGCGTGTGCGTGACTTATTTCATTGGCGAGAATCTGCGCGTGGAGCATTCCGCATATCCCGGCAAGACTGAATCACGCTTCGCCGAGACCGGCTTCGAAGGCAGCGTGAAGCTTGGCCTGGGTCTGGCGATCCCCGCGCTCCGCGGCCAGTTGACCTACTTCCCGGACCTGAAGCAAGCCCGCGGCGGCGACTATCAGGTGATGAGCAAAACGCTCGGCTCCGCCCTGCACGTGCCCACGATCCGCGATGATGCCCGGCCGGGAACGGTCAACTTCTGGAGCAAGGACAAGGACGCGTTCGACGCGGAAACGCGGGCGAAGTTGATTGCGATAGCAAAGGCAGTCGGCGCGACAAAGTAACTGTCCATCGTTTAGCCGCCCGTCTCGGACGGGCGCGTGGGGCGCGACACACGCTGAAGCGCCCGTCCGAGACGGGCGGCTAAACGAAATCTCGTCATGCAGACGATTCTTGAAACTGAGCGACTCCTCCGCACCTGGTCGCTCGACGATGCGGCAGCGGTGTTCGTCCTCACGAGCGATCCGCTCGTGATGCGCTTCCTCTCCAACAACGTTCCAGATCGTGACGTAGATGAAGCGCGTCGCCGCGTTGAGCGGGCAATGGCACATCACGAAAAACACCGCTTCGGCTTAATGGCGTTGGTCGAGAAAAGCACCGGCGAACTGATCGGCAGTTGCGGCGTCAAGCACGTCTACGAGGCGCCGGTCATCGAGCTGGCGTATCACCTTCGCCGCGATCGATGGAATCGGGGCTACGCGACGGAGGCGGCCCGAGCAACGGTGCGCTACGGATTTGAAGATCTGGGGCTTGAACGGATCGCAGCATTTGTGGACGAGGCAAACCTCGCCTCTCGGCGCGTTCTGGAGAAGTGCGGTTTGTGCCTTGAAGGACCTGGAGAGTACGGCGGAGCGCCGTGCCTGGTCTACGCGACTAGCGGCGGTTTGCGTGCGACGAAATAAGTATAGCCTCGTGACGCGCCCAGGCGAAACGGCTCACGGTCAAGCGACGCGAAGCCTTCCACGCCCACGAATCCAGCCTCCTGCAACAGCGTGCGCAGCTCGCGAAAAGTGTAGACGCGCTGGCAGCCGTACCGGCGGTCAATCTTGCCGTCGCGGATGAACGTGTATTCGGTGTTGAGCCGGCTATGCACGTGGTCGTAGTCATTTTGGACGAGGAAAAGGATGTCCCCCATTGGATACCAACGGCACTCGGGGAACGTCGGCAAGAACGCCTCGGCGACGATGCCGATCTGTAGAAGGAAAGAGGCTCCCGGTTTGAGCGTATTCGCGACCGCTTTCAAGAAGTCCGCGTTGGCGTCGTCGTCCATGTACCCGAAGCTGTTGCCGAAGCTGAAGGCGCCGTCGAACGCGGCGGGCCAGGGCAGGTTGCGCATATCCTGTTCGTGAAGAGCAATCGTTGCACCGCGCTCCTTCGCAGTGGATCGGGCGAAGGCGAGGGAGTCGGTCGAAATATCCACGCCGGTAACCTGATAACCGCGCGCCGCCAGCTCGATGGCGTGCCGTCCGCCGCCGCAGGGCACGTCGAGGACGCGGCCGCTCGCCGGCAAGTGCAGTGTTTTCTCGATGAAATCGACCTCGGCCCGCGTCGCCGCTTCGGGCATTGCCTGCAGCCAGAGATCGACCGCGACGCCGTGGAAGAAGTCTTGCCACCAGTTGGAAGGGACGTTCATGCAATCCTCCCGTTTGCCGCGCAGGAATTCTGACGACCACGCCGCTGTCTCGCGTCTCTTCTTTGTAGGGCGAGTGCCGCGCAGAGCCCATCATTCTGTTTGCGCTCGAGAAGTGGAATCGGAAGTGTCACCGACCTCGTCTGAATACGGAGAAGAGGACTTGCCACCTGTCTGGAGTACATCATGTCGCGTCACAGCTCGTTTCGGCTCTGCCGTCCGTACTGCGAACCGTTGGAAGACCGTTGCTTGCTGAGCGCGCTACCCTTAACGGCTGCAAACGCCGCTTCATTGCCAGCCGCCTACGTGCAGCGGCCGCTCAGTTTCGAGCCGAATGAAGGACAAACGGACAGCGGCGTCAATTTTCTGGCGCGCGGTTCCGGCTACACCGTCTTGGTGAAGCCGACAGAAGCCGTCGTCGATCTCGCGGGCGCGAGAGGCGCGGAATCGGTCTTGCGTATGGATTTGCTCGGGGCCAACCCCACGCCGCCGTCGTCCGGCGTCGATGCATTGCCCGGCATCAGCAGTTATTTCGTCGGCAACGATCCGTCACAATGGCACACCAACATCCACACGTATGCGAAAGTCTTCTACCAAAACGTCTATCCCGGTGTGGACCTTGTTTACTACGGCAACCAGGGACAGCTCGAATACGATTTCCTCCTCGCGCCCGGCGCGGATCCGGCAAACATCCGCTTTACGTTGCAAGGCTGCGATGGCCTGCATCTCGACGATCAAGGCAACCTCGTGATGCACACGGCGGCGGGCGACGTCGTCGAACAGGCCCCGGTGTCGTACCAACCCGGCGCGCAGGCTGTAGCCAGCCGGTATCAAATAGAGAACGATGGCTCGATCGGCTTTGCGATCGGCCCCTATGACGCTTCGCGTCCGCTCATTATTGATCCGGTTCTGAATTACTCGACGTTGTTAGGAGAGAACAGCGTAGGCAGCAGTGCCAGCGCCGTCACTGTGGACGCGGACGGCAACGTCTACGTGTTGGGCGGCATCAGTGGCACGAGGGTTACCCCTTCCGAAGTCTTTGTCACGAAGCTCAGCGCAGGGCACGCCCAGGTAGTCTACTCGGTGTTCATCGCCCCCCTTTCCGGAGGGACGGCAATCGCGGCGGACAGCGCCGGCAATGCGTATGTCACGGGAGTAACGAGTTACTCATTCTTGCCGGCCACGACAGGGGCTTTCCAAACCACGTTGCAAGGCGCCTTAGACGCTTTTGTGATCAAACTGAACCCAACGGGCTCGTCGATGGTCTACTCCACTTACCTCGGCGGCAATGGCAGTCAGAATCAAGGCGAAACCCGCGGACAAGGCATCGCGGTGGACACGGATGGCAACGCATATGTCACTGGCTTGACGAATGCCGCGGACTTTCCGCGCGCGACTCCGCTCCAGACAAACTATGGTGGCGGCACGAACGACGCGTTTGTCACCAAGCTGAACGCGAGCGGCTCGGCCTTGGTTTGGTCCACGTTTCTTGGCGGCACGGACGACGATCAGGCCACGGGCATCGCTCTCGACGGGTCGAAAAACGTCCTGGTAACGGGCCTAACGCATTCGACCGATTTTCCAACCGCAAACCCGTTGCAGCCGCACAACGCCGGGCAGTCGGACGCGTTTTTGGCCCAGATCAAGGCCGATGGCAGCGCGTTGGCTTATTCGACCTACCTAGGTGGCACGGGCGCCGATGAGGCAGCAGGCCTAACCGTGGACTGCTCCGGCAACGCCTACGTAACCGGCGACACAACCTCGAACGATTTCCCGACTCTCAACGCCTACCAGCCGGTGAACCGCGGCGGCTTCGGTGACGGTTTCGTGACCAAAGTGAAAGCCGACGGCACAGGCCTGATTTACTCGACGTACCTGGGCGGGAGCGGCCAGGATATCCCACACGCCATCGCGATAGACGGCAACGGCGAGGTTTTCGTCACAGGCAACACCGCGTCGATCAATTATCCGCTTGTCCACGCCGTGCAGCGCGTCTACAGCGGCGGCTTGTCCGCTGCGTTTGTCACCAAACTGAACGCCCTGGGCACAGATCTTCTTTTCTCCACATATCTCGGCGGAAGCGGACCGCCGGTCACCGGCGCCTCTGTTCCCGTTCAGCTTTTCAACTCGGGCCAGGGCGTTGCAGTAATCAACGGCAGTGACGTTTATGTTGCAGGCACGACCACATCAAGCAAGTTTCCAACCGTCGGCACGCCGCAAGTCGCGTCCAGCGAACCAGGCAGCTCGGGTTTCGTCACGGAGTTCTTGTTGAACAGCACCCCGTTCACGCCCAATCAGCGCTTCGTCATGCAACTCTATGCGGACTTGCTCGGCCGGGACGCTGATCCGAGCAGTCTGGCTTTTTACAGCAGCGCGCTCGACAGAGGCCAGATCGGGCGCCTGCAAATCACAATGAATCTGCAGAGCAGCCTCGAATACCAGAACCGCGCGGTGGCGCTGGCGTACGTGCAAGTGTTGCGGCGCGGCATCACCGATGCGCTAACGATGAGCGCCTCCGTTCAGTTCTTACGCGCCGGCGGCACCATCGAGCAGCTCAAGGCGAACTGGTACGGTACACCGGAATATTTCATATCGCAGGGCGGCCTCACCAATGACGGGTTCCTCACCGCCGTTTACCGCGACGTGCTTGGCCGCGCGGTGGACGCGCCGAGCCGGCAAGCTTGGCTCACGGCGCTGATGCAAGGGACCTTTTCGCGCGCGCAGATCGCCCTTGCCTTGCTGGCGAGCGCCGAACGCGACGCCGTGCTCGTTCGCGAGCTGTACCGCGACTCGCTCCGCCGCGAAGCTGATCCGAACGGCTTGAACGGCTTCGTGAACGCCCTGCAGCACGGATTGCGCGACGAGACGGCGATGGCGGTGTTGGTAGGTACGGACGAATACTTCGCACGGGCGTAAGCTGCCGGTTCGTCGCTGTTTTCAGAACACCCCGTCGATGGTAGACTTTGCGGAAGGAGTGCCAAGCATGGAACCAGGTTCTCACCCCGCCGTTGAGCCCGTCAACCCGGACATCTCCTAGCTACCGGGGAATCCACCCGTACTTGCGCCCATGTTGGCACAGGCAAACGAGGCTTTCCGCCGCGACTTCCCCGAACTCTGGCCCGCACAAGACCGCCGCTGGGTGCTCTACCACGGAGACGAGCGGATCGACATCCAGGATTCTCCGGTTCCGTTGTACGAAGAGTGCAAGCGCCGCGGTTGGCGGCAGGACGAGTACCTCGTGGAGTGCATCCTACCGGAGCCCGACCCTCTTGATCTTGGTATGTTCCTCGGTAAGTAAATCGCTCAAGGAGCGCCCGTCGCGTGTCGCTCGCCGTTCTCGAAGACCTTCCTTTTCTCCCGCGCTCAGGCGCCACGAAGCCGCTTCTGAGCGGGGGGACAGCGCCTGACGGCGCCCACGTCGGATTTAAGAAATACCAGACTATCATTTGGGTCAGCCTTGCCAACCCAGGACAAACGGCTCTTCCGTCCGCCGCCCTGAGGTTCCCTGCAGTGCTTGACATCGGCAACACGCACAACTTCCTCATCCAAGAGGCGCACTTGCGAACGTGGACAACTGGTCCGTCATTTGACCCGCGGGCATTGGCGTCGATGGCTCCCGCGAAACTTGACACGAGCCCGCTGTTGTTCCTACCGGTACTCGATTGCGATGTTTGGCTGCATCGCAACGTCCCCTTTGAGCGGGATCAATTCCGCGGTGCGCCGTTCCCGCTGCGGCTCACTGGCGTCGTTTATTCCCCGTCGCAGTTCGGTCGATTTCCCCGGTTGCCGGTCCTGGGGCTGCGCGCATTGGTGTCGAATAGGTTGCAACTGTTCGTGGATGGCGGGCAAGAGCTTGTCTCGCTCACGGCTCCATGACGCACCGTAGCACATTCCCGCACCTCCCCTTAAACTAGATCCATCACGCACGCAACCCGCACAGGAGGTTCTCCATGCTTTGGCACACCGGCTTCGCGGCACTTGTCCTAGGTGGACTCGCCGCGGCCACCGTCTGCTCCGCCGACAACGGCAAGTTCAACTATCCGCAGACGCGCCGCATCGACCACGTGGACGATTACCACGGCGCCAAGGTCGCCGACCCGTACCGGTGGCTCGAAGACGATGTCCGCAAGTCGAAGGACGTCGCCGAGTGGGTCGAGGCGGAGAACAAGGTCACATTCGGCTATCTGGAAGCGATCCCCGAGCGCGACGCGATCAAACGACGGCTCACCGAGCTGTGGAACTACGAGAAATACTCCGCTCCGCACAAGGAAGCAGGACGCTATTTCTTCTCGAAGAACGACGGCTTGCAGAACCAGTCCGTCTATTACGTGCAAGAATCCTTGAACGGCGCGCCGCGCGTGCTGCTCGACCCGAATAAGTGGTCGAAGGACGGCACCGTCGCGCTGGCGGGGTTGTCGATCAGCGCCGACGCCAAGTATGCCGCCTACGCGAGCGCGGAGGCCGGCTCCGACTGGAACACCTGGCGTGTCATCGACGTGGACACCGGCAAGCTGCTCAACGACGAGGTGAAGTGGGTCAAGTTTAGCCAGGCGTCGTGGACCAAGGACGGCAAAGGTTTCTTCTACAGCCGATATGACGAGCCGAAACAAGGGGCGACGTTTCAGAGCTTGAATCTCAATCAGAAAGTCTTTTATCACCGCCTCCGCGCGCCGCAGGCGGAGGATGCCCTCGTTTATTGCCGGCCCGATCATCCCGATTGGAGTTTCAGCGCACAAGCGACCGACGACGGCCGCTATCTCATCATCACCACTCACGTCGGCACCGCGCACAAGTATCGCATTGCGTACAAGGATCTCCGCGAGCCGTCCGCGACGCCGATCGACTTGATCGAGAACTTCGACAACGAGTACACGTTCATCGACAACGACGGGCCGGCGTTCTTCTTCAAAACCGACCTTGAAGCGCCGCGCGGGCGGGTCATCGCCATCGACACCCGCACCCCGGAGCGCAAGAACTACAAGGAGATCATCCCGCAGCAAAAGGAAGCGCTCGGCGGCGTCGGCCTCGTTGGCAATCTGTTCGTCGCCCACTATCTGAAGGATGCCAAGACGCAGGTGAAGATGCACGCCTCGGATGGAAAGTTCGTGCGCGAGGTCGAGTTTCCCGGCATCGGCGCGGCGACGGGCTTCGGCGGTAAGCGGACGGACACCGAGACGTTCTACACGTTCGCCAGCTTCGCCACGCCGCCGACCATCTACCGCTACGACTTGGCGAGCGGCAAGAGCAGCGTCTTCCGCCACTCGCAGGTAAAGTTCCATCCGGAGGACTTCCAGGTCACGCAGGTTTTCTACACCAGCAAGGACGGCACCAAAGTGCCGATGTTCATCAGCCACAAAAAGGGCATCAAGCTCGACGGCACGAACCCGACGCTCCTCTTCGGCTATGGCGGGTTCAGCATTCCGATGACGCCGACGTTTTCGATCGGCCGCGTCGCCTGGATGGAAATGGGCGGCGTCTACGCCGTGGCCAACCTCCGCGGCGGCAGCGAGTATGGCGAAGACTGGCACCTGGCCGGCACGAAGTCGCATAAGCAGAACGTGTTCGACGACTTCATTGCCGCCGGCGAATGGCTCATCAAGAACAAGTACACGCAGCCGGCCAAGCTCGCCATCCAGGGCGGCAGCAACGGCGGCCTGCTCGTCGGCGCGTGCATGACGCAGCGGCCCGATCTTTATGGCGCCTGCCTCCCCGCGGTCGGCGTCATGGACATGCTTCGGTTCCAGAAGTTCACCGCCGGCCGTTTCTGGACCGACGACTACGGCAGCTCCGACAACGCGGACGACTTCAAGGCGTTGTACGCCTATTCGCCGTACCACGCACTTTTGAAGAACGGCAAGAAAAGCTATCCGCCGACGTTGGTGACAACCGCCGACCACGATGACCGCGTCGTCCCGGGGCACAGCTTCAAATTCGCGGCGGCGCTGCAAGCCAATCAGGCGGGCGACGCGCCGGTGCTGATCCGCATCGAGACGCGCGCCGGCCACGGCGCGGGGAAGCCGACGGCGAAACTGATCGAGGAGGCGGCGGATCAGTATGCGTTTTTGGTGAAGAGTTTGGGGATGAAGACGTTGGCTCAATCGCGCCTGCTACTTCCGAGGAAGTGAATCAGACAAGCAACGGAGGTCCGCTATGACAATCGTTACTCTTCCCCCTCCTTCCGCGCCGCCGCGCGCTCGCCGGTGGACGAAGGAGGAATATCACACCATGGGCGAACTCGGCTGGTTCGAGGACCAATATGTCGAGTTGCTTGACGGGGAGATTGTCGAGATGCCTAATCCTGGCAACCCGCACTGCGTGAGCACCGACAATGTCGCGGAAGTGCTGCGCCCGATTTTTCCGAGAGACCGTTTTTGGGTACGGATGCAGATGCCGCTCGATCTTGGTCTCGACACCGAGCCGCGTCCCGACATTGCCGTCGTCGCCGGCGCGAAATCGACGTTCACGCAGCACCCCACGACCGCCCTACTGGTCACGGAAGTCAGCGACACCACCTTGTTCATCGATCGTGGGCGCAAGGCCGCGCTCTACGCACGCGCGGGTATTCCAGAGTACTGGTTGGTGAATCTGGTGGATCGTCAGGTTGAGGTGTATCGCAGTCCGATTGCGGACGCCAGCGCGCCATATGGTTATCGATATGCCGACGCGGTGATACACGGAGAAAACGAAACGCTCCGTCCGTTGGCCGCCCCCCAGGCCCTGGTCGCGGTTGCCACGCTTCTCCCATAACCTTGCCGCCGGTGTTCAAGATGTCCACGGCACCGAACGAACCCTGCCCTTTCTGCGGCAAACCCGTTTCGACAAAGGTTGAGGTCTGCCCCCACTGCGGCGAAGAGCTTTTTGAAGACGACGTCACGCCACGTCCGCGCCCGCAACAGGCTGAGGACGGCACGCAGTTCCTCATTCCGACCAACGTCAGCCCGTGGGCGATCGGCGCTTGCTACGCCGGGCTGGTCGGCTTCTGCCTGCCGTTCGTAGGGCTGGTCTTTGCCATCCCCGCGGTCATCATGGCGATTGTTGCATTGCGCAAGGCAAAGAAAGGGACAACCTACGGCGCGGTGACGAGCAACGTGCGAGCATGGATTGGGCTGGTGCTCGGCGGGCTGGCCGTCATGGGTTGGGGTGGGCTGCTGATTGTGCTTCTGCTAAACCGCCGCTGACACCTCTCTTACCAATCATTCGTCTTCACAGGGTCGTCGTTGGCCGGCGTGCATGCGTACCAGAAGAGAAGCGCGCTAATCTTCGGGCTCACCATATGGGCGCTCGCGTCGCCCATGCCCACAACCATGCCACTTTGATGGCTGGACGAAGCGCGCAGCGGCTCGCACGCGGTTTGGAAGGGAGCGGGTTTGTGTTGCCAAAGTACCAACTCGCCGCCGGGGCTGAGGTTGTTCAGTCCCGGCCCGCCATGAAAGCCGCCATTCTCCAACGTTGAGCCGCCCCACATGAAAAGCCGCATGTACCGTACGGGCGTAGCGCCCGGGTGGGAAACCCTGGCAATCCCGCGGTTGGCAAAGTGGGAAAAATGCGACGGGGGCCGTTTGGTTGGGGGTCGTCCACGCACAAAGAAACGATGGCGCGCGTGACGCCTACTCACCTCACGGGGCCATGTAGCGAAGTCTGTGCGTCGACGGAAAGGATGTCGGCTTGATGAAGCGCCTCGCTCTACTTCTTTGTCCAGTCTTGGCAGTAGCGCTGGTCGGCTGCCAGGCCGAGCAGGCCTTGTGCTTACCCGACGGCGAGCCGTCCATTCTTATAAGCGCTATCGCCGAGCGCGGGCAAGCGGTCGGCTCCGCGTCGGATGAACCGCCGGAGATGAGCACCGCGAGTCTCGTTTTCCAGAAAACCGTCGTGGGCCTAGCGTGGACAGGCGCTGCCGTTGGTTATTTGGCCCTGGTGGGCGTTTACGCCATGGCTCGCGGCGGCTCGAACTTTGTACACTGAACTCGGACGGGCACTTATTCCGCTGTCGCCTCAATTCGTGACCTACACTTGCACAAACAGCGCTTTTCCCAGGGCCGTTGAGGAAGTGCCGCCGTGCGCGATCTTGTCCCCTATCTCAATACGCTTGCTTCCCAAGCTCATGCCGAAGGCGGGTGGGGTTACGCGCCCGTGCAGCCGGCCCATCTGGAACCGACGTGCGTCGCGCTGCTGGCTTTGTCTTCGGAGCGCGAGCGTTTCGCTTCGGTGATCGAACAGGCCAGGGCGGCACTGAAGAAATGCGCCGAACCCGACGGCAGCTATCGCTTGACGCGCGGCCGCGAAGAAGCGGTATGGCCGACGGCTCTGGTTCTCTTCGTGCAGACGGTTTTCAACGATCCCGAAGAAGAACGCCTGCGCACGGCTTCTCGCTTGCTGGCGCTCCGCGGCCGCGTGCCGGACAAGTCGCAGGCGGTGGAAATCCACGACATCGACACCGACATTGTCGGCTGGCCCTGGGCCGAAGGGAACTTCTCCTGGGCCGAGCCGACCGCGTGGGCCTGTCTTGCTCTGCGGAAGGCTGGTCACGGTCAGCATCCGCACGTCGAAGAAGGCCTGCGCATGCTCCTCGACCGCACCTTCGACGACGGCGGCGTCAATTATGGCAATCGCTTGATTTTGGGCCGGCGGACAGAGCCGATTCCGGGGCCGACGGCGCTGGCGTTGCTCGCATTGCAGCCGGGAGCGGAAGGGGTGCAGGGGCGATCGGGTGAAGGCGCGAGCGGGAACGGCGCCGCCAATGGCAACGGTCATGCGCACGCCGGGGCCGGTACACAGCACTCCGTACTCAGTACTCAGTACTCCAAGATCGCCGCATCGGTGCAATACCTCATCCAGCGCGCTCCGCTCGGCGATGATCTCGAACATCTTTGTTGGACAAAGATTGCCCTCGACGTATATCGCGACGAGCCGGGCGTCTCCGAGTTTCTGACAGTCCTTGACGAGCGCATCCTGGCGGCACACGAAGCGCGCGGCACGACGAACTGGGTCCGTCCGCACCCGCTGCGGCAGGCGCTTACGGCGCTGGCTCTGGGAACGGACCGGGCAAACGTTTTTGGATTGCAGATTGCAGATTGCAGATTGCAGACTTCCAAGCAAACTGCAATCTGCAATCTGCAATCCGCAATCCGCAAGAAGCCTCTCGGCGAGCGCCTCCGCAGCGCCTTCCGCGGTCTTGCCATTAACGCGCTGGGCAACCTGCGGGCGCTGCCGGCGAAGACCGGCGTCCATATCGCGCGTGCGGAAAGCTACGACGCCGACCTCGCAGCCGTCGTGCAGAAGCAATACGAGCATTTCCGCACCGCGGTTCCGCTGGCCGGCAAGCGCGTCGTTCTCAAGCCGAATCTCGTGGAGTACCACCGCGACAAGGTGATCAATACCCAACCGAAGGTCGTCGCCGCGGTGATCGAGCTGTGCAAGAAGGAAGGGGCCGCGGAAGTCATCGTCGCGGAAGGGCCCGGCCATTGGCGGAACGTCGAGTATCTTGTGAGCGCCAGCGGTCTAGGCGACGTGTTGCGCGAGCACAATGTACCGTTCGTCGACTTGAATCACGACGAGCCGATGAAGACGCCGAACCTTGGCCGCTGCACCGGATTGGAATACCTCTATTTGACAAAGACGATTGCCAGTGCGGATGTGCTGATCTCACTGCCGAAGCTGAAAACGCATCACTGGGCCGGGGCGACATTGTCCCTGAAAAACTTGTTCGGCACGCTCCCCGGCATTTGCTACGGCTGGCCGAAGAACGAGCTGCACTGGCGCGGCATTGACAACAGCATCGTGGACATCGCCCTGACCCGCACGCCGGACCTCGCCGTCGTGGACGGCATCATCGGCATGGAAGGCGACGGACCGCTCAACGGCACGGCGAAGCCGATGGGGATCCTCGTCATGGGCAACGACTGCCTCGCCGTGGACGCCACGTGTTGCCGGCTGATGCGGCTTGATCCGGAACGCATCGGCTACCTCGTTCTCGGCGCCCGCAAAAAGCTCGGCCTTTTCGCAGCCGGGCAGATCGAGCAGCTTGGCGAGAAGATCGAGGCGGTCGCACAACCGTTCGCAACCGTGCCGCATCTCGAAAAGGTCGGCATCGGCAAGTCGGCGTGATGGGCCGCGCATCTCACTTCGTGCGCTCTTTTCGCTCCAGTCCTTTTTTGTTTTTCCCTTCTGGTTGTCCAGCGGCCAAAATGGGCCAAAGGACATCGTTATGAGACCCACGATTTTCGTCTTGGCGCTGGGCGTGTTGCTCCTGCCGATGCTGGCAGCCTCGGGCGGCGAGTTCTCGCGGCGTCGCGGTTCTGTTGTGGTCGCGGGACCGGCCCCCGACGCCGTGACGTCATTTAATCCTGGTCCGGGGATTCCGTTGCGCCAGGCCGCGGAAAACCGCGGGCTCTTGATTGGCGCCGCGGTTTCTCCCGAAGGGCTCCGCGAGGCGACTTACGCGCGCGTGCTGGCCCAGGAGTTCAACCTGCTCGTCCCGGAAAATGCGATGAAGTGGGAGCCGATCCACCCCAAGCCGAGCGTGTGGAACTTCGGCCCCGCGGACCGGCTGGTGAGCTTTGCCGCCGACCACCAAATGAAGGTGAAGGGCCACGCCCTGATCTGGCACAGTCAGCTACCGGGCTACGTCGCTTCGTTGTCCGCGGAAGAATTGCGGCAAGCCGTGCGCGAACACATTCAAGGCGTCGTCGGCCGCTACCGCGGCCGCGTCCAGGCGTGGGACGTGGTGAACGAGGCGCTCGACGGCCCCAACCTGCGGAATACGCCCTTCCTGGAGCGGCTGGGCGAAGGTTACATCGCGGAAGCGTTCCACGCCGCGCACGCCGCCGACCCCGACGCGGTCTTGTTCTACAACGACTACGGCTGCGAGGGTCTTGGCCCCAAGGCCAACCGACAGTTTGCCCTGCTCCGCGCGCTCCGGGCCGCCGGCGTGCCGGTCCACGGCGTCGGCTTGCAGATGCACCTGATCGCGCAAGCCTTCCCGTGCCCGGAGGAGGTGGCCGCCAACGTTCGTCGCCTGGGGGCGCTGGGCCTGCGCGTTCAGATCAGCGAAATGGATGTGCGCCTCCGCGAACTCTCGTGCAGCGAGCCGATGCAGTTGCAAATCCAGGCCGCCATCTACCATCGCATCCTGGCCGCCTGTGCCCGCGAGCGCGGTTTCGACGGAATCACCTTCTGGGGCTTTACCGACAAACACTCCTGGGTCCACCAGCATTTCGGCGCGGACCAGCCGCTCCTCTTCGACACGGAGTATCGGCCGAAACCGGCTTATCAAGGCGTGCGCGTGGCGCTGCAAGGAAGATGACGAACGACGATCGGACGGGCGTTTGCGGTCGCAGAACCAGGGGATAACTCGTCGCTCCGCGACTACGAACCGGCGCCAGGGCGAGTCCTCGTGTTGTCGCTGGCGCCCGTTCTGGGGCAAGTGGATGCGCCGCTTTGCGCCACATTTTGGCGCATGGCGGGCTCGGCGCCTCTCTGTAACTAATTGCTGTGGCGGACCTAGCGTCTATCAGCTACCGAGCGCATCCCTGAAAGCCAGTACGCACACAGCGCACCTTCAATATCTCTGACAACGAGCCATGAATTGTCACCGGCAGAAACTTGACATCTTGTGCGAGTGCGCGCATACTAGTGGACGGATGAACATGCCGGTCGCGTGCGGGAGCCGCGCAGCCGACGGTCCGTCGAGAGAGGAGGCGTCTCATGGCTCATGATCCCCCGCCCGTGCTGCGGTTGCTCAAGAAAGCCGCTACGTTGAAGGCCGCCGGCTATTCCTGGGAGAGCGTTGCGCAACAGTTGAAGCGCGCGCCGCGGACCGTCCGCCAATGGCCCGATCGCTACCCCGACGTGTGGAACCGCCTCCTCTGCGAAGCGGAAGACCGCTTGCTGGCCGACGTCTCCGGCGAGGCGGTCGCTTTCCTGCGTAAGATGCAACGTTCCAAAAACGAAGCCGTGAGCAGCCAGGTGAACCGGTATCTGCACACGAAGCGACTGGAAACGCGGCGCCGGCCGCCGCCTGACGACGATGCCACCAGCGAATTTTGGAAGGAGGCCTGCCGGAAGATCGAGGCGATGAGCGAAGAGGAGCAGCAAGAGGCCCTTCGCCATGAGATTTTGCAGCTGGCGCCGCAATTCGGGTTGATGCCGATCCCAGAAACGGTGAACGCGACGCCGGCGGAGCCGAGACAGCTGGAGAGGAGTTGCGGGGCGGATGACCGCGGCGGTGGCGGCGTGTCGTGACCATGATCCGCAGATTGCGCGGATTTCGCCGATTTGAAGCGGTGAATCGGTGTACTCCGCGGATGAACCGCTCTGTTCGGCATGGACGGTCACGGCAGCACCGTGCTCGACGCCCCCACTTTCTGGAAGAACTCAGCGGAAGCCAGCAGCGCCCGCTCGATGACTTCAGACGGCACGCCGTGTACGACGGCGCTCGCGAAGAAGGCGACGCCGCCCGCGGCCGCCGTGCGCCGCAGCGTGTTTTGCAAATCGAGCGTCGCCGCGTGGCGGGCCGCTTCGTTGCTGCGGGTCAGCGCTTGCACGACCGCCAATGCGGAGCCCGCGTTGGGCGAGGGTCTCCCGACCCCGCCCTGCTCCAACCCCGCCCTGCTCCAACCCCGCGTTGGGCGAGGGTCTCCCGACCCCGCCCTGCTCCAACCCCGCCCTGCTCCAACCCCGCGTTGGGCGAGGGTCTCCCGACCCCGCCCTGCTCCAACTGGCTAACCCAGAACGCCTGGCCTTGCGCGTCGGCGATGCGGCCGAGGAGCTGTTGATAGAGCCGGCCGACGTAATCGGCGACGAGACGTTCCGTTCCCGCATGCACCAGCGCCAGACACGTCAAGCGCCGCGCCGGCGTGGACGGCCACCCGGCAAGACCGCGACCGCGGGACCATTTTTGCCGCAAATGAACAGCCTATAGCGACTAGCGTAAACTGTCACCTTTGCACTCAACGCCACTAACACTTGTGCCGGTCTTTTTGCAATAACCTTTTTAATTTCTTCAGTTTAGGGAGATTTCCAGCCCCAGCTGGTAAAGGGAGAAATGTGCGCCGGTTGGCGCAGCTGAAGAAGCCGTTCTCCGCCAT
>JBGQKZ010000047.1:0-45871 GCA_041499805.1 Gemmataceae bacterium | reverse complement strand
CATGACGCAAATCGGACGTTGTTGGATAAACGCATCGAAAGCACTGGGTAACATCCGTGTCCCCTCACCAAGAAATCTCCGTAAGTTATGTGAGGGAATAGTTTAGCGAAGCAGCTGGACACCTTGGAAGCCCTGCCCCTAATCCCTAACCCCTAATCCCTGATTCCCATGATTTCCGTTGTCATTCCGGTTTTCAACGAACGCGACAGCTTGCACCCGTTGCACGCGGAGATCGCGGCGGCGGCGGCGGAGAGCCGGCTCGACCTTGAAGTCGTTTTCGTGGACGACGGCAGCAGCGATGAATCGTGGACCTTGATCGCCGACCTGGCGCGGCAGCATGAGTGGGTTCGGGGCATTCGCTTCCGTCGCAACTTCGGCAAAGCCGCCGCCCTCAGCGCCGGTTTCCGTTCGGCGCGCGGCGATCTCGTGCTGACGATGGACGCCGACTTGCAAGACGATCCGAAAGAAATCCCGCGGTTCATCGCCGCTCTCGACGACGGCTTCGACGTGGTGAGCGGCTGGAAGCGCGTCCGGCACGACCCCTGGCACAAGGTGTGGCCGAGCCGGGTGTTCAACGTCCTGGTGAGCTGGCTCACGGGCGTGCGGCTGCACGATCACAATTGCGGCATGAAGTGCTGCCGCGCGGAAATCTTCCGCGAAGTGCGGCTGTACGGCGAGCTGCACCGCTTCATTCCCGTGCTGGCCGCGGCGCGCGGATTTCGTATCACGGAGATCGAAATTCACCACCGGCCGCGGCAATTCGGACACACCAAGTACGGCGTGCGCCGTTTTGTGAAGGGCTTCCTCGACCTGCTCACAGTGAAATTCCTCACCGGCTTCGGCCAGCGGCCGGCTCATTTGCTCGGCAGCATCGGCATGGCGAGTTTCGCTTTGGGGCTGCTTGGCATGGGGTATCTTGGCTTCACGTGGCTGGTGCGGCTGTGGTCGCCGGAGTCGTTTTCGCCGCTGCACGAACGGGCTTTGCTGCCGTACTCCATCGCGGCCCTGCTGCTTGGCGCGCAAATGATGTCGATCGGCTTCCTCGCGGAGTTGATCACCGCGTATCAGAGCCGGGAGGAAGACACCTACAGCATCGCGGAACAAACGCACTTTAGCGGCGTAACACTCCAGATCGCCAATCCCGACGCACACACGTTGACTCCGGAATGAATCAAACCGCGGCACCGTCTGTAACACCGATCAAGGCGCCGACGCCGGCGGCATTGCGTCGGCTCGTCTACGGGCTGCTCATCACAATCGCGGTCGCCGGCGTAGTTGGCCGGATCCTGGGTGTGGGTCGGGTTATAGAACCGTGGTTGTTCCGCCCGGACGGCGTCGCCGCTGAGGAGGACCCGCGCGGCGCTTGGCCGGTCACGCGCCCGGAACCGATGCCGACGCATGGCGACAACGACCGTTCGCGCTGGGTCACGATTCGCACCCTGGTGGATCAGGGCACGTACGTCATCGGACATCGTGAACCGAACACGCTTGATCCGAAGGGTTACACCGACACGGGGCCGGCGACGGAGGACGGCTGGCGGACCATCGACAAAGTGATGAACCCCGACACGCGCGATTTCTATTCGAGCAAGCCGCCGCTGTTGCCCACGATTCTCGCGGGCGAATACTGGCTGTTCAAACATGTCGCCGGCTGGTCGATCGTGGAGAACCGCTGGCAAGTCGTGCCGACGATTTTGCTGACGGTCAACGCGCTGCCCTTTCTCATTTACCTGATGCTGCTCGCGAAGACAGTGGAACAGCTCGGACTCACGGATTGGGGCCGGTTATTTGTTCTCGCGGCGGGGTGCTTCGCGACGCTGCTGACGCCGTTCTTGACGACGCTGAACAATCACACGATTGCCGCGTGTACGGCGATGTTTACGCTCTATCTTGCAATTCGCATCTGGAACAGCGTTG
The DNA here is from genome assembly GCA_041499805.1 of Gemmataceae bacterium. Lineage (GTDB taxonomy): Bacteria > Planctomycetota > Planctomycetia > Gemmatales > Gemmataceae > JBGQKZ01. Next base: position 43,954 of record JBGQKZ010000047.1, on the reverse strand, counting down.
CGAGCCCGGCATGTCAATTCGCTCTTGCCGGCTTTTTCGCGGGCTTCACCGCGTGCAACGAGCTGCCGGCAGCGGCGTTCGCGGCCGCGATTGGCTTCCTGCTGCTCCTCAAGGCGCCGCGGCAGACGTTGCTGCTCTTCCTACCGGCTCTCGCGGCGCCGGTCGCCGGCTTCTTCCTCACGAACTACGCGGCCATCGGCCACTGGCGGCCGGCGTACAGCGAATTCGGCGGGCCGTGGTACGAATACGAAGGTAGCCACTGGAAGCCCATTCCGGGCAAGATGAACGGCATTGATTGGGCGGGCACGAAGGAGAGCGAAGCAACGTATGCGTTCCATCTGCTGCTCGGACACCACGGTTTGTTTTCGCTCACCCCAATCTTTCTCCTGACCTTCGTTGGCATCGTTCTGGCGCTCGTGCGCCGCGATGGACAGCGGTGGTCGGCGCTGAAGCTCGTCGCGGGAGGCACGTTGCTTCTGACCGTGGTTGTCGTCGGCTTCTACATTTTCAAGGTCGGCGATCGCAGCCGCAATTACGGCGGTTGGACCACGGGACTGCGCTGGCTGATGTGGCTGACGCCGTTGTGGCTTGTGAGCATGCTGCCCGCCGCGGACTGGCTTTCGACGCGTCGTTTGGGTCGGGGCGTAGGCTATGCTTTGCTGGCCGTCTCGGTGATGTCGATCAGTTACGCGGCGTGGAATCCGTGGCGGCATCCGTGGTTGTATAATTTCCTCGAAGCGCGTGGGTGGATTGGCTATTGATTCCAAACGTTTAGCCGCCCGTCTCGGACGGGCGCTTGCAGACGTGTCGTGCCGCACGCGCCCGTCCGAGACGGGCGGCTGAACGACGATCCAATCGATGGAGGCAACATGTCGTCCGGCGATCCGTTCATGAACGAGCCCGAATTGCCGGCGTTGACCGACGTGCCATACGACCAGGGAATTCCGCCAGACCTTACCGATGTGCCGGCGCTGCCGCCGCCGCGGCGGCCGCATCCAAATGTTTGGTGGTCCATCCTGTGGATGATCGGGTTCATTATTGCAGTGAACGGGTTCGCCGTTGCGGTCGCGGCGGCGATCATTATCGCCAAGATTGCCGTAGCCCCGAACTCGAAGCAGGCGGCCGACGAATTGCTGGCGCCCGAACACCTCATGTCGGCGGCGATGGTGCGGGACGTCTGGGCGCCGACACAGGCGGCGTCGCAGCTTGCGATATTGCTGATTGCGTGTCTGTCGCTTCGCATCGTCGCCGGCAGAGATTGGCCGCGGCAGGTGGCCCTGCGCGTGCCCGGCGGTTTGCACACATTTCTGGCCGTGCTCGCCGTGCCGGCCATGTGGATTGTCGCCGAGGTCGTGGATCATTACGCACAGAAGATTCCCGGACTGCCTCATTTTGGCATCGAGCCTTTTATCGAAGCGTTCCTGGGACTCCCATTCGTATTTGTGTTTCTTATGATCGCGGTTCAGCCGGCACTGGGGGAAGAATTCTGGTGTCGAGCGTTCTTGGGGCGCGGTCTTGTCGGCCGACATGGGTACGTGCTGGGCGTGGTCTTGACATCAATCTGGTTCGGCATCATGCACCTAGAACCGCGGCAAGTGCTCTACGCCCCGGTGCTCGGCATTGGGCTGCATTACGCGTATTTAACGAGTCGCTCACTGCTGATCCCGATGCTCATGCACTTCTTGAACAATGGTGCAAGCATTACCATTGCTTGGCTCGTACACCGGAAGCTGATTTCGGATATTGACATCGACTTCGATTCGCCGGCGGTGCTGGCGCGTCTCCTCGGTGCGACGAGCCTTCTCGTCGCGGCTCTCGCGTGGGCGTCCTACCGCAGCCGCGCCCGAATCGTGGCGCCGGATGGAGGACCAGCGCCGTGGCAGCCGGCGTATCCGGGCGTCGAGTATCCGCCGCCCGGTAGCGGGGCCGTCGTGGTGCGGCCGTTTCCGGGAGTCGCGCCGCTGCTCGCCGTCGGCGTCGCGCTGGCTACGTTCGTCGGGACGGTATGTATCTCTGCCACGGTAAAACCGTAAACCGAGCCCGCCCCTTGATTGAACGCTCGCGTTCGCGTTATCGTAATAGCTATCCAGGGACCTCGCATTACTCGCACCCCGGCGCTTTGATGCCGAACTCGACCGCGTATCTGGTGGTCCGCCGCGACGACGGTTTCGGGGATGTCTTTCCCCTCACGTCGGGCGAGCGCTATACCATGGGCCGGGCGCCGTCGTGCCGGATTGTTCTTAAAGACGACATGTGCAGCCGGGAGCACGCCGAGGTTTATCGCGGCGGCAGCCGCTGGCGCGTGCGCGATCTGAACAGCCTCAACGGCACCAAGGTCAACGGCGAGCGGCTGGTGGACGGCGAGTGGGAGCTGTCGCCGCACGATGAAGTGGCGCTCGGCCGAACCCGGCTGCTGTTCGTGAACGACATGAGCCAGCTGCCGGACCTACCGGCGGTCGCGTCCGACGGCATCGAAATCAAGAAGCGCCTGGGGCAGACGCGCTTTCTTACGCCCTTGCCCGCCGATCATGCCGAAAAAACCGACACCCACGCCGACGAGACGCCACGCGCCGACAGTCAACACACGCTCAGTCACGATCTCGCCCTGCTTTACCGGCTCGCCCTGGAGATGGGCGCGGCGGCGACCTACGGCGACCTCGTTCACGTGGTGCTCGACGGCCTGTTGGAAGCGATTCCCGCCGAGGTCGGCGCCGTGCTGACCGTTCTGGACGGCGGCGAATTGGAAGTGACGGCCCATCGTCATCGCGATCCGGCGAACAAGGATTACGTCCGCGTCTCCGAGTACGTCAGCGGCGAGGTGCTGCGCACGAAGGAAGCGGTGCTGGCCGAGGATGTAACGCGCGACCGCTATCTCCGCAACCGGGAGAGTCTCACCGACCTGTCGGTGACGAGCCTCATCTGCGCCCCGGTCGCGTTCGACGGACGGGTGCTCGGCTTAATCCATCTCTATTGCATCGACCCACACCGAACGCTCGAGGCGGAGGACCTGGAGTTCGCCGTCGCCGTCGCCAATCAACTCGGGGCGGCGGCGCACCACATTCAGAAACAGGAGTCGCTGACCGCCGAGAATCGCAATCTACGCGATCAATTGAAGCTGGAAAGCGACCTTGTCGGCAGCGCCGCGCCGATGAAGGAAATCGAAAGTCAGATGAGCCGCGTGGCCGGCACCAACGCCACGGTCTTGATCCGCGGCGAGAGCGGTGTCGGCAAAGAATTGGTCGCGCGCGCGATCCACTATTCGAGCCGCCGCCGCGACGGCCCGTTCGTCTGCCTTAACTGCGCCGCCTTGACGGAAACGCTGCTGGAAAGCGAACTCTTCGGCCATGAGAAAGGCTCGTTCACCGGGGCGACCGACAAAAAGATCGGCAAGTTCGAAGCGGCCGACGGCGGCACCATCTTCCTCGACGAAATCGGCGAGATGAATCCGGGCACGCAGGCGAAGCTCCTGCGCATCTTGGAAGGCCATCCGTTCGAGCGCGTTGGCGGCAGCGTGCCGATCAAGGTCAACGTCCGCGTCGTCGCCGCCACCAATCAGCCGCTGGAACACGCGCTGACGATCGGCCAGTTCCGCAAGGACTTGTTCTTCCGCTTGCAGGTGGTGCAAATCGACGTGCCGCCGCTACGGGATCGCAAGAGCGACATTCCCGTCCTCGCCGAGCATTTCTTGAAGCGTTTCGTGCAGGAAACCGGCCGGCGCATTCGCGGCTTCACGCCGGCCGCTCTCGCCAAGATGCAGGGCTATCACTGGCCCGGCAACGTCCGCGAATTGCGCAACGTCGTGGAGCGCGCCGTCGCTCTTTCTCAAGGGCCGATGCTGGATGCCGCGGACGTCTGGCTTTCCGCTCTCGACGCGGGCGCCGCCCCCGGTCTCGCTCCCGCCGCCGAGACTTATAAGCCGGTGTCCCTCGAAGACGTGGAGAAGGAACACATTCGCCGAACTCTCGAACACGTCGAATGGAACAAGAGCCAGGCGGCCGCCATTCTCAACATTGAACGGTCGACGCTCGATCGAAAGATTAAGGCGTATGAGTTGAAGAAATAGGGGTCAGGGGTTAGGGGGCAGGGGTCGGTGGTCACGGGTTGGTGGAAGAAAAAAGCCCGCGGGTTGTAGCCCGCGGGCTTTTCTTTTCAGACGTTCGTGCCTTACCGCAATCCGCTCACCTAGACACTGACCCCTGACCCCTGACCCCTGACTAATGCTGAAAGAAATACTCATTCGACCCCAGGATGATGGCGATGATCATCTCGTCCTTCGCGCCGCGGGCGAATGCATCGACGAAAATTTGCTGCCCGGTGGGGTCGGCGTCGCGGTGCAGGTAGGTCTGGTAGAGGCCGTTCACCTGCCGTTTCAGGCCTTCCTGGCTGAACATCAGCGTGAAGGCGATGTTCATCTTGCTAATGCCGGCCTTGAGAGCGGTCATAAAGGTGTTGCTGCCGCCCGGATCGACGGAACGACCGAAGATGTCGCTGTACATTGCGGTGAGCCAACCGACATCGCTGTTGCCGCCGCGTTTGATGTAATACTCGTCGGATGCGTAAATCAGCGCGCGCACTTGTGAGTAAGCCCCGCCGAGCGCGAGCAACTGAAGCATGAACGAGGCGCCTGCCACATCCACGTTGCGGCCGAGCAACGTCTGGTAGATGCCGTTGACTGTCCGCAGGCGGGCTTCCGGCGTCACTTCCAAGAGGAGAGCGACGGCAGACCGCGGCACGGTATGGTTGTCGAGCAGCTTGGTCCAAGCAAAGAGCCCGCTGGTATCGGCCGGCCGGCCAAGCACGTCGATGTAAGCCTGATTCACGAAGAGCTGGTTCTGGTCGGTGCCGAACGCCAGCGGCGTGAACGATTCGATCGTGTTCAACCCCTTCGTGCCGTCGTACCCGCCCACGGTGTAAATGTGGTTGTCCGAGCCGAGCGCGGCGCCGACGAACTCGCGCGGCGTGCTCAGGCCGTTCGGAATAATCATCCACTGGTTGGTGGCCGGCGCGTAGGCTTCGATATTTGTCACCGGTTTGCCGTTGACGTCGGCGAAGCCGCCGATGGTGTAGATGACGCCGTTGACGTTGGTGACGGCGGCGAAGTTGGAACGCGACGTCGGCATGATCGTGGGCGTTGTCCAGAGGTTGGTGCTGGTGTTGTACACCTCAACCTGACTGACGCCGCCGCCGAACGCGTAGATTTGGCCGTCACTGCCCAAGGTCGCCGCCAGGCCGGAGCGGGCGTGATTCATATTCGCGACCGCTACCCACGTGTTCGTGAGCGGCGTGTACTGCTCGACGGTGCCGAGGACCACATCCACTGGCGGCAGGCCGCTGATGTGCTGATGACCCGCGATGGCGTAGATGTGCCCGTCCGGCGCCGACACGACCGCGAGGTTGTCGCGTGGTGATAGCAGGGCCGCCGCGGTGGTCCAGGTGTCGGTGCTCGGCGTGTAGACCTCAACGGTTGCCACCGTGTGCCCCGGCGTCGTCTGGCCCCCGATCACGTACAGCTTGCCGTCAGGCCCGAACGTCGCCGCCAGATCAAAGCGAGCCGTCGGCAGCGCTTTTTTGTCCGTCCACGTGTTGGTCGCGGGATCGTACACTTCAACGGTGTTCAGAATTCTCCCGGCGTTGTCGATGCCGCCGATGGCGTAAATCTTGCCGGTCGAGTCGGCAACGACCGCCTCGTGCTGCTGCGCGATGTGCATGGCCAACGGCGCCGCGGCGAGCAATCGGCGATCTTCCAGATGATCGAATTCCAAGCGTCGGGTCCGCGGGCGGGGCGACGGCCGGCGGGACGGTGTCTGGCTGAACAGCGTGCGCAACGAGCGGGTCCAATTCGCGAACATGATCGTCCTCCCCGCGGCCGCGTCCCGGTGCGGCCGACAATATGGGCCAGGCGCGGCCCGTCTCTTCGTTCTGTTCCGGCACTGAAGCGGGGGTCTCTAACCAAATTCAAAGGGAATTGCAACGCGGAATTGGCGCTGGGCCGCCAGCCGGGATTGCCGCGCTTCACGCGCTTACGCCGCTTGCCGCGCCGAGCGGGGACGGAGAGGCTGTCCGAATAGGGGAAAGGACGTGTTGGAGAATTGGATGTTGCAGCACACGCGTTAGCGTGTACGCGGTCCCTAGCCCCCGAAAGCGGTAACCAATGGGACCAATAGCCAATGGGGTAACCGCTGGAACCAATGGTGGAACCAATACGGACCAATAGCGCGGACCAATGCATCGTCCCCGGCAACCGACGACCAGGCGGCGATAACCCGACGCACCTCTATTTCTTCTTCGGCTCACGGACCAACGGCGATTTGGCGAGAGTAAACATCACCACCTCTTCACCTGTCACCGTGCTAATGTCGTGGTGCAAGCTAACGACGTTCGCGTCGACAATGTCCTGGATCATTCCTTCCATTTTCGGGCGCGCAGTCTCCATGAGATGCGTCCGCACTTGCTTGAGCAGGTCTCTTCCCTTTTCGGCCGGCAGCGCCTTAACCAACTGCTGTTCGGCGGCAGTCAATACGCCCAGGAGTCGGACAACAACCAAATCGCCGAGCAGGTGGGCGTGTATGTCCTTCGGCCCACGGCCCATGTATTCCTGCTCGAAGCGGCTGATGCCTTCGCAGATCGCCGCTTCCATCTCTCCCTGCGTCTTCATGGCGGCCTCCGACAAGTGCCTGTATTCTGCCAGTGGCGTGATGATTCACCCGCGCATCACAGCGCAACACAATTGCTTTGATCGGCAGGCGGTCAACTGGCATTTTATCAGCAACGGCCGAAGAATTCACTTGAGTTTTCCGGATAGGCGCGTAGACTGGTTGCTTAGCAGAGTCTGGCTGCGCGTGACGAACTCCCGCGTTCGCTTGATTCAACGTCGTCGGAAGACTTAGTAGAGGGCAACCCGGTCCGTGCCGGGGGGCCCGTTAATGAGTAAGCCGACGTGGTCGAAGACGCCGAGTCTTCGACCACGTCGGCTTTTTTCGTTCATGAGCCGGCGACGAGCTGACATCACGGCCCTTGGCTGGACGATCAACGGCGATTACGGAGGCCTTGCTATGTTTGCGGAATGCCGCAGTTCATTGATGGCTGAAGGAACCCATGCTCGCGACCCTTCTCCCCGAGAGAACGATGACCTGGAGGCGTGGGACGATGGCAACGCAATCCGTTTCATTCCCGCGGAGCGACGGAAGCTTCGCGTGCTCATCGCCGACGATTCCCCGGACACGGCCGACACCATGGCGATGCTCGTGGGGTTATGGGGGCATGACGTTTGCGTGGCCCATGACGGCGCCGCCACACTCGAGATGGCTTATCAATACCGACCCGATGTCCTCCTCATGGACATCGCCATGCCCAAGCTCAATGGCTTCGAGGTGGCGGCACAGCTGCGCCGCCAAACGCGTATTGGCAAACCGCTGTTGGTATGCATCACGGGCTACGCCGATGTGGCCCATCGTCTGCTCTGGGAGAAGGGGTTTGACCATATCTTCATCAAGCCGGTCGATCCGGAAATCGTGGAAGATCTGTTGCGTCTAGAACAAAACCGCCTGGCGCTTTCCATCGCGGCAAACGCGCGGCGCCGGCGGCGAATGGAACAGGCTTTCGGAGCATAGGCCAAAGGGCAGCCCCGCGGCGCCGGGGAGCTCGTTCACGAGTAGGCCGCCGTGGTGGTCCGGCATTCGGGGAGATTAGCGCTGGCGCGGGGCAGCGCACAAACTCTCTCGGGCGACAAACACGCGCATTTGGCATCTTCCGTGCATCAGCAAACTTGCTGTGGAGGTCTTGCTTTGTGGCGAAGGCACTCGCGGTCCCTGCCTGGCAACGTGCCCTGATCGTCCTGACGAGCACGGTCGTCGGTGTCGTCGTCGTCACATGCCTATACTGGGCTCAAAAAGTATTCATCCCGGTCTCGCTGGCGGTCTTCCTAACGTTCTTGTTGGCCCCGCTCGTAAGTTTTCTCCAGCGCCGGCGAGTTGGGCGAACCCCTTCCGTAATCCTCGTGGTCCTTCTGGCGGCGGCGGTCCTGGGAGGCGTCGGCTGGCTGCTCACGGTCGAGGTCGCGAGCCTGGCGGGTGACCTCCCGACGTACAGCAAGAACATCACCGGCAAAATCCGCTCGCTGCGACAGTTGGGACCGGGGTCGATCACCGACCGCGTGGATCGGATGATCCAGGATATTACCCGTGCGTGGAATTCGCCGGCTGTCAACCCGCAGGAGGGCGCCGCGGATCACTCGATCGCCGGCGGCGACGCCGCGACGAAGCCGGCGGTCGAGGCCGTGCGCCAGGATAGCCCGGCGTGGCTGTTGTCGTTACCGGGCGCGTTGGGCGCCGTCGCGGAGTGGTTCGGCAGTCTGGGCCTGGCACTTGTGCTCGTCGTGTTCATGTTGCTCAAGCGCGAGGATTTGCGCAACCGCCTGATCCGATTGATGGGCCACGGTCGGCTCACCGTAACGACGAGAGCAGTGGACGACGCCGGCCAGCGGATCAGCCGTTATCTGCTTATGCAAGTCATCATCAACGCCAGCTACGGGGTGGCGCTCGGCATTGGGCTATTTGTAATCCGCGTTCCGCACGCGTGGTTATGGGGCTGTCTGGCGGCCCTCTTGCGTTACGTTCCTTACCTTGGGACCGTCATCACGTCCGTGATTGTAATGACGCTGAGCCTGGCGGCGTTCCCGGGATGGGTGCAGCCCTGCCTTGTTCTTGGGCTGCTCGTGGTCTTGGAGCTGGTTACCTATAACGTGATGGAGCCATGGCTGTTCAGTCACAGCACCGGAGTCTCAGCAGTCGCGGTGCTAGTGGCCGCCGCTTTCTGGGCATTCTTGTGGGGGCCGATCGGACTGATTCTCTCCAATCCCTTAACGGTCTGCCTGGTAGTGTTAGGCAAACACGTTGCGCATCTCGAGTTTCTCAACGTGCTGTTAGGCGACGAGCCAGCGCTTGAAGCGGACGTGACTTACTACCAGCGGTTATTGGCCCGCGATCAGGACGAGGCGACGCAACTGGTTCTGGCGCAGGCCAAGGCGTTTCCCCCGGAACAGGTCTACGACACCCTGCTTGTGCCAGCCCTGAACTACGTCAAGCGCGACCGCGTACGGGACGACCTGTCGGAAGCCGACGAGCAGTTCGTGCTGCGCGCGACGGGCGAAATCGTAGAAGACTTGGGCGAGCGCCGAGCAGCGGCGACCGTGGCGGCGGCGACACCGGCCGAAGGGGGCGTGGACCAGTCGGTTCACAAGGTCCATGTCCTCGGCTGTCCTGGCCATGACGATGCGGACCGGCTGGCCCTGGAGATGTTCCGGCAATTGCTCGATCCCGCTCAGTGGGACGTAGAGGTGGCCTCCACGGAATTGCTCTCCGCCGAGTTGGTGGCCCAGGCAGGGGAAAAGGCGCCGGCGGTCATCTGCATCGGCGCATTGCCGCCCGGCGGATTGGCGCACACGCGCTACCTGTGCAAACGTCTGCGCGCGAGTGCCCGATGCGAAGATCGTAGTAGGGCGCTGGGGACTGAAGGGGGACGTGGAACAGAATCGGGAACAGCTGCAGGAAGCGGGCGCCGATCAAGTTGAGACGACTCTTCTTGAGACATGTACCCATCTGACCTCGTGGCTGCCCGTGCTAGCGCCCAAAGATACTGGGACAGCCGCGAGCACAGCGGCACCGAAAATGCCGTTGGTCAGGGTGTAATCGCGGCGCTCGGGCGTGCCGACAGCCCGCGATTTCCTATTCGCCCGTTTGCCGTGAGTTTTCCAGCAGGAGAAACAACATGACGGACGCATCAACTGGGATCAGCGGCGCGGCTCGCTCCGAAGCGCTGACGGAAAAGTACGGCGACCACGACGCCGGGGCCGTTCTGACGGCATCCGAGCAAGCGTGTGAGCATACCTCCAAGGGCGTGGTAGAAACTGTCAAAGACAAGGTGCATGACGCAAGTGCGGGTGCGTCCGCGCTGCTCAACAAGGCGAAAGACACGGCGCAAGAGTGGGCGTCGTCTACGGCCGGCGCCGCGGTCCACGTGAAAAACGTGGCCCAGAACGCCGCCTCGTCCGCGGCTGACATGGCGGGGACGTTCGGGCGGGACGTGACCGCCCTCATCCGCCGCCATCCCCGCACCGCACTGCTCATTGGCTTCGGCGCGGGATGCCTACTGGCGCAGGTGCTACGGCGCGCATCATCGCCACGGAGCTAGCACTTCGGCGCGGTGCGGTAATCACCCGCCATTCCGTCCCTCGGATGCAGACCTTGTTTTCCGCGCCCCGTGTCCGTAGAATACAAGAGTCAGCAGAGGCCAAGACGCTTCAATGACCTCTGGATGCGTGTCTGACAAGCGTTTGTCGGAAGACTAACTAAGGAGCAACCCGGCCGTGCCGGGGGGCTCGTTAACGAGTAAGCCGACGTGGCTGAAGACCTCCGGGCCTTCCACCACGTCGGCTTTTTTCATGCCCTCGAAAGCACCGTGTGGCCGGCGCGCGTCGCTGAGCGCTGCGCACATCGTCTCAGGGAGAGAAAACGTCATGTGGAACCTCTTGGTGTTTGCCGCCATCGGCTTGCTCGCGGGCGCCGCTGCGCGGGTGATGTACCCGCGGCGACAACTCACGCACACGCTAGGCACCATGCTCCTCGGCATGACCGGGGCAGTGGCCGGCGCCCTGTTTTCCTGGTTGTGGTGGCCCGACGTGGCAGGGGTGTTCCAATCCGGCAACCTCCTCATGTCGTTCTTCGGCGCCGCGATCGCGATCGGACTCTGGGCGGGCGTCGCTTATCAGCGAAGTATCGTCGGCTACACGACGCGACAGTGACGAGGCCGGGACAGGTCTAAGGGAACTCCCCATGACGATTCACTGTGACGTTTTTCTCCGAGACAGCGCAACGCCCGCACAGCTCACGGCGGTCGGCGGTGCATTCTGGCGTTGGTGTACCGCGACCGCTGGGAACGGCGTCTACCCATTTCTAGACAACCAGACCCTCGCCGATCTGATCGCGGGCGAATTGCCCAACTCAGGCGTCCATTTTAGGGTGCGCGACGAGGTATCTCAAAATCGCCAGGCGACGATCGAGAGTTTACGGCGGGAGATTCCGGTCGCGGCGCTCGCCGACATCGTCGTCGACGGGATGAGCTGGACTTCGGATCCCTCCGCGCGCAAACGGCTCGTAGAGTCAAGCAAACGCAATGGTTTTGCGGGAGCCGAGCGATGAATGACCATAACAATTCCGGGCTGCTACGCCGAGTCGGAGCGGCGCTTCGGCGCGCGATTCTGGGCAAATCCAGTCATGAGTACATCGGCCGATTCACCGGAAATGACGAGTACTGGGACCGCGTGATCGCGGCCCAGGCGGGTTGGCCGCAGGTGCAGCCTCCGAAGCCTGCCGTCGAACGGCAAATGATGCCCATCCCGAACAGCGCGGACGTCGAAGTACGCCCTGTCTCCCGTGTCCCGGCGCAAACGAACGAATAGGGAATGGTCGAGGAGATTGACTCATGTTGGATTTTCGAGCGACAGAACGCGACATCTTGGCAAACGGCAGGGTCGACGGCCCCGAGCTCGCGGCTCTGCGCGTGCGGCTCTACGCCAACGGCAAAATTGATCGGCGGGGGGCGGATTTCCTCATCGAGCTGCACAAACGGGTGCAACATCCCACGCCGGCCTTTGAACGGTTCTTCTACCAGGCCATCAAGGAGCACATCCTGGGCCAGGGCATGATAGACACCGAGGAGGCCGCATGGCTGCGGCGCATGCTCTTTGCCGACGGCGAGATTGATGACGAAGAGCGTAAGTTCATGCACGAACTCAAAGGCGAGGCCCGGCAAGTCAGCCTGGAGTTCCAGGAGTTGTTCAACGAGTGCATGGAACAGCGACAGGAGCAGCACACCTGTGGATAGGCGGGACGAGTAAGGCGGCGTCGATCTTGGGCGACCGCCAAGCCTTCCCTTGTTTCTGATTCCTCGAAGCATAGGATACAGGAGTCAGAAGAGGCCAAGAAACGCAAATTGGCGCGGGCAGTTGCTTCGTATGGTTTGTCGGAAGACTAGCTGAAGAGCACCCCGGCTGTGTCCGAGGGGCTCGTTAACGAGTAAGCCGACGTGTTGGAACACCCCACGATGTTCCGCCACGTCGGCTTTTTTTGCGTGTGGTAGGCGGCTCGGCCGCAATCACCAAGGAGATTGCACAATGGAACGGGCAACCACGCTGGGCGGGTCCAAACTGACGATGGCGCAACAGGTCGCCCAGGCTGCGAGCGCCTTTCAAGAGCAGAGAACCGGCCATGCCCCGCAATCCGTGACCGTGGTCCTGAGCGAGGACACGCTCGTGGTAACACTGCACGGGGCTTTGTCGCCCGCGGAAAAGGTCCTCGCCCAAAGCCCAGACGGCGCGGCGAAGGTGCAGGAGTTTCATCGGCAGCTCTTCACCAGCTCCGCCGACCCGTTGCGACAGGAGATCAAGCGCATCACCGGCGTGAACGTGCGCGAAGCGACCGCGGAAGTGGAGACGACGACCGGCACCGTGGTGCAGGTCTTCACGACCGGCACGATGGTCCAGGTGTTTCTACTCGCTCACGCCGTGCCGGCGGAAACCTGGAGAGGGAACGGGCACAGGGACCCGTCTTGAGAACACGCGCATGCCCGCATTGCCTCGCCGTCGCGGACAGAGCGTAAGGCACATTGATGCGAGACATCCGGCACGATCAGCGCGTTGCCAGTGTACTCCCTTGTGGAGAACGCTGGCCGGCTTGCGCGAGAAAAGTCGGCCTGGCGACGGACACTGTTGTGACCTGCTGCTCGAAAGTGGAGTCTCGCTTTGCGGGAGGGGAGAGCGTGTCGAGCGCCTTCATACTGGGTCCTCATCTACGACCCAGCGGCACGCGCGGAGTCGATCGCACCTGTTCGCCCCAACGGGCCGGTACGATACGGGGGCAAGGTGCTCCCGTCAACGGCCTGGACACTCTGTCAAGGAAGGGTATCTTCATGATGTATCGCATGTTGCCACTGGCCGCCCTCGGATTCGTGCTGTTCATCGGCGCGCCGGCACTCGCTGCCAATGATGCCGACGACACCACGCACACGGGCAAGGTCGTCAGCATCGCCGACGACAAACTCGTAATGACGGACAAGGACGGCAAGGAGCGTACGCACATCCTGACCGGCGACGTCAAGCTGACCTGCGATGGCAAGGTCTGCAAGTACGAGGACCTCAGGCCCGGGATGCGCATTCGGGTGACCACGAAAAAGGACGACAACAAAACGGTGAGCCGCATCGAAGCTCTCAACAAGAATGAAGAGTTCGAGAAGCGCGATAAATAACACCGCTCAAGGCGGTTTTAGTGCCGCGTCGGGCGCCGGCTGGGCCGGCGCCCGACGCGCTCTCCTTCGAGCATACGGTTCGCCTTCGCCCCGGTTATCGCCGCGCGGACCGCGAACGATCTCCGCGAAATCGCGTCGTGGAACAGGTAGCCACTTGTTTTCCGTGCCCGGCGCAGTAAAATATAAGAGTCAGTAGAGGCGAAGACGCTGCCATTGGCTTTACAACCGTTGCGTGGCGTCTGTCGGAAGACTAGCTGAAGAGCAACCCGGTTGGGCCGGGAGGCTCGTTAACGAGTAAGCCGACGTGGTGGAATCCCTCCGGTATTCCGCCACGTCGGTTTTTTTTCGCCTGCGGCAATCCGGGTCGGCCGCGCTCACTAAGGGCAACCACGATGGACGGGTCCAAATTGACCATGGCGCAGCGAGTCGCCGAAGCAGCCAGCGCCTTCCAGCAACTGCGGACCGGCCACGCACCGCATTCGGTCACGGTGGTCATGAGTGAGAACACGCTGGCGGTAACACTGCACGGCGCGTTGTCGCCGGTCGAAAAGGCGCTTGCCCAGAGCCCGGCCGGCGCTTCGTGGGTACAGGAGTTCCATCGCCAGCTGTTTACCAGTTCCGCGGAACCGCTGTGCGAAGAGATCAAACGCATCACCGGCTCGCCGGTGTGCGAAGCGACGGCGGAGGTCGAAACGACGACGGGTACCGTGGTGCAGGTCTTCACAACCGGGGCGGTGGTTCAGGTGTTCCTACTCGCTCACGCGGTCGCTACCGAAACCTGGAGCGAGAGCGGCCACGGTGACCGATCACCCAAATAAGAGCCTCTCCGAGAAAGGGCTCGGGAACTCTGAGTGCAAAAGTTCCCGACCCCTTTTTCGAAGAGGAATCACCAGTCGTGATGTCCACGACCGTGGCGTCCGCCGGATCTCCGACCACCGAAAGGGGTCAGTTATGGGTTGGATCATCCTAATCGTCTTGGTTCTGCTGCTCATGGGCGTCATCCCCACGTGGGGGCATAGCCGCAATTGGGGTTACGGCCCGAGCGGGGGCCTGGGACTGCTCGTCGTTATCGTGCTGGTTCTCGTGCTCGTGGGGCGCATTTAGGTTCGTGGCCGCACGCTTGTCGTTCACGTTTTTGCGGAGTTCTATCGGAGAAAGTCATGAAGAATCTGTTGCTCGTTCTTGTCCTGGTCGTGGCCGGCGTGATTGGCCTGGGATTCTATTTGAAATGGTTCAATCTCTCGTCGGACAACGGCGACGGAAAGAGCCACATCACGCTCACGGTGGATGAGGACAAGGTCAAGGCGGACGAGACGAAGGCCAAGGAGAGCATCCAGGGCGTCGGCCAGAAGGCGAAGGAAAAAGTCGGCGCGTCGGCGGACAAGCCCCGCGGGGAGGGCTCGAACTAGTGAACGGGCTCCGCGTCGAAAATCGTCGCGTCGCGCCGGCGGCGGCTGCACGAGCAAGGCCGCATCAACCCTAGCGCCTCGAACGTATAAGATTTGGACAATCCCAATGAAAAGGACCTACCAAGGAGGCAGCTGATGCATTCAGTTCGGCCACTCTTTGTTTCCACCTATCCGCCGGAAGAGTGCGGGCTGGCGACGTTTACCAAGGATTCAGCCGACGCCGTGGACCTGGCGGCAGGCGCGGCGGTATCCTCGCTGGCGGTAATTCAGAAAACCGAGGCGCGCTGCTACGACGACCCCCGTGTAGTCCATGTGATCGACAATAGCCGTCCGGACGCGTACCGGCGGGCCGCGGAGATCGCCAACGATGGACCGTGCGACGTCGTGAGTCTCCAACACGAATTCGGCCTGTTTCCCGGCGAGTGGGGCGAGCGCGTGCTGGACTTCGCGCGCGCCTGTCGCAAGCCGATCGTGACCACGTTTCACACGCTGATGTCCGATCCGGCCCCATTGCCCCGGCGCTTGATCCAAGGCTTGGCGGCCCGCAGCGCGGGAATTGTGGTCATGACCAAGATCGCGGCGCGATTGCTGGCGGGCGTGTACGGCGTCTCCACGGCAAACGTGCAGGTGATCCCTCATGGCGTGCCGGCGACGCCCTGGGAAGGGGACGACACGCACAAAGCTGAACTCGGACTCGCGGGACGGCGCGTGCTCTGCACCTTCGGACTGATCAATCGCGGCAAAGGGCTGGAATACCTGATCGAGGCCATGCCGCGGATTGTGGCTGCTTGCCCGGAGGTCTTGTACCTGATCGTCGGCGTCACGCATCCACAAGTGAAGCGATACGAGGGAGAGGTCTACCGCGAAAGCTTGGCGGCGAAGGCCGAAGCGTTGGATGTGAGCGCGAACGTCCGTTTCGTCAACCGCTATCTCAGCCTGAGCGAGCTCCTTGGCTACCTGAAGGCCTGCGACGTGTATTTAACTCCCTATCCAGGCAAGGACCAAATCGCCAGCGGGACCCTGGCTTATGCCCTGGCGGCAGGGCGGGCGGTGGTAAGTACGCCCTATCTCTACGCGGAGGAGGTCCTCGCCGAAGGTCGAGGATTGCTCGTGCCGTTCGCCGATAGCGCCGCCCTGTGCGACGCGACACTGCGCTACCTGAGCGATCCCGCGTTTCAACTCGCGACTCGCCGCAAAGCGTTCGAATACGCCAAGCCGATGTTCTGGCCAAATGTGGGCCGGCAATACTTGGAGTTCTTTAGACGGATGGCTTCCAGCCGGAAAACGAATCTGGGGCCAAATCCACGCGCAAAGTTTCCGACACCAAGTCGAAAAGCTCGCCCGAGCAAGGTCTTGCAGGGAGGCTTCTGACGTCGATTCGGAACGCGAGCGTATCCGCGCTTCCGACCACTGCTGAACGTGACAATCACGGTCAGCGCCATCTTGTGTACCTCAGAGCGTTGAAAGGGGCCTTCAATGGGAACGATCTTGGTAATTCTGTTGGCTGTTCTGATCCTGGCGAGCGTGCCGAAATGGAGCTATAACCGCGAGTGGGGCTACGGGCTCAGTGGGTTTCTCGGACTGACCCTCGCGATCGTACTCGTGCTGGTGTGCTGCACGGACAAACTGTCTTGGAGCTTCTGAACGAGCGTTTCAGGACGCGGCCCCATTCAAGAGCGGCCTTACGGCATCGGCTTTGACTCGTCCTCGAGGGAGTCGCGCGATCATGCGTTGGCTTGGCTGGCTGGACACGCTCAACTTGCTTGACGTGTTCAACTACTACCTGATCCTCGTTTTTGTCGTGAGCACGGGCGCGCGCATCCAGACCTACCGCTCGATGCTCGGCTTCATTTTCGCGTTCCCGAAACGCTGGCCGAAGTTACTCGGGTTAGTGAAAAAGCACCGAGCCATTATCCTGGGCTGGCCGACACTGCTTGTCGTCGGCCTAGCCTTCGTTCTTATGCTGGCAAACTCTCTTGCGGTCCACCTGGTTTGGGTCCAAGCCCAGGTCACTTTTCGCGGTCTATCTGGACACTGGCTGCCGTTCGTGGCCGTCGTCGTATCGGGTGGGCTGATGGTGTTCTTGGACTGCAAGGCATTGTTCCGCGCCGGAACGTTTGACCGCACAGCTCTTGAAGAGGACCTGGATAGAGCCGAGTCCTGGCTGGAATCATGGATGGCGCCGGCGCTTCGAATCGTTAGTTTCGGCTTTTTCAATCCGCGCAAAATGGTTGGTACGGAATTGCAGAAAGGGCTCGTGAAGGCCAACTGGATCATGGTTGGAGGAATGCGGCGCTCGTCGCTGCGAATCGGAGCGCAGTTGGCGTTTGGCCTCTTCTTATGGCTCACCTGGGCATTTGCGCTACGTGAATCCACGGCGGCCAATGCGGGCGCTTTGTAGGTTGATAAATGTTGGAGGTCGAACTTTTGGAGTATTTCCAAGCCGCGGCTTATTGAACGGAAACACGGAGGCCTTGCCATGCAGCTTCGCGACGACATCGCCCTGGCTCACCTCGATCGCATGACGGATTCGACGGGGCTGATCCAGCACGCCATCTACAGCATCCCGCGGCGAGAAAGCGGTTACACAACCGACGACAACGCCCGGGCTCTGATTCTTTGCACGCGCTTGTGGGGACGCCAGCGGAGTGAACGCCACTTAGAGCGCGTCACGGGTTACCTGAGCTTCTTGGAGTACGCCCGTCGTCCGGGCGGCGGCTTCCATAACTTCATGAGTTACGACCGCCGGTGGTTGGACGCGGAGGGCGGCGGCGATTGCCAGGGGCAGGCCGTGCGCGCCCTGGCCGAGGTCCTCGGCAGCGATCTGCCGGACGATTTTCGTGCCCTGGCCCGTGAGCTGATGGAAGCGGTGCTGCCGACTCTCGCTGATTTGCGAAGCCTGCGTGCGCAGGCGTACATCGTTCTCGCCTGGGGGCATTTGTGGACGGCAGGGGTGAAAGACATTGAACGGCTTGAAGCCGTGGCCTGGTCCGCGGCGCGGCGACTCGTGGAATGCTATGCCCGTTCGCTGCGGCCGGACTGGCAATGGTTCGAGTCGCGGCTGACCTATGCGAACGCCGTCTTGCCGCACGCCCTCTTTGTCGCGGGACGGCGCTGGCCGAACGAGAGTTTTCGCGAGATAGCCGAAGCGTCGTTCGCTTTCCTCGACGACGCGACGACCGTTGCGGGCATTTTCTGGCCGATCGGCAACGACGGCTGGTATCCCCACGGAGAGGACAAGGCTCTGTACGACCAGCAGCCGGTGGAGGCCATCACGATGGGCGACGCGGCGCTGGCCGCATTTGGGTTGTCCAGCGAAGCGAAATATCTCGCCGCGTTTCGGCGGGCGCGGCGCTGGTTTCACGGCGATAACAGCTTGCGCCAGTGCCTCGTCGATGTCGCGCGCGGCGCCTGCTGCGACGGGCTTCTGGCGACCGGACTGAATCGGAACCAGGGCGCCGAGTCCACGCTCTCCTACTTGTGGACGGAACTGCACAACCTGGAAATCGAGCATGCGCTCGGCGAGAGACACAACGCCGCGGTTGCCAGCGCATGATGCTTCCCCGTTTATGGTCCGTTGCGCGGTCGTAACGGGCTGGGGACCTCGGTCTACCAAGAAGGAAATGTGATGCTACGAGAATCCAGAACAGCGAGTCTGCACACGGAACTGTTCCGGCGTCATCCTGCGAATCCCATCCTCACTGCCCAGGACTGGCCGTACCCGGCACACACGGTATTCAATGCCGGCGCCTGTCAGGCGGGCGATGAAACGGTCTTGCTGGTCCGCGTTGAAGATCGACGCGGGCTCTCCCACCTCACGGTGGCACGGAGCAACGACGGCGTATCCAACTGGCACATCGACTCCCGCCCGAGCTTCGCGCCCGATGCCGCGAAGTATTCCGAAGAAGTCTGGGGCGTGGAAGACCCCCGCTTAACGTGGGTGGCGGATCGCGATGAATGGATCATCGCCTACACCGCTTTCTCGCCGAGCGGCCCGATGGTGTCGCTGGCGCGCACGCGCGACTTCCATACGTTTACCCGCCTCGGCCCGGTCATGCCGCCGGAGGACAAGGATGCCGCGGTTTTTCCGCGCCGCTTCGGCGATCGGTATGCCATGCTGCACCGGCCGGTTTCCGCCGGCAGCTCCGGCGCGCACATTTGGCTGTCGTTTTCGCCGGACCTGACGCACTGGGGCGACCACCATGTTTTGCTGCACGCGCGGCGTGGCGCGTGGTGGGACGCCAACAAAATTGGCCTGAGCCCGCCGCCGCTCGAAACGCCGGAGGGTTGGCTGCTTCTGTACCACGGCGTTCGCAGCACCGCAGGCGGCTGCCTGTACCGCCTTGGCCTGGCCCTGCTCGACCTGGAGGACCCGTGCCGAGTCCTGCGTCGTAGCGACGAATGGATCTTCGCCCCCGAGATGCCGTACGAACGGCAGGGAGACGTGAACGGCGTGGTCTTTCCATGTGGCTGGATTCTGGACAAGGCGAGCGGCACGCTCCGGCTCTATTACGGCGGCGCCGACTCTTGCCTCGCACTCGCCACCGCTCAGCTCTCCGAGCTACTCGATTACGTGCAAAAGTGTCCCGCCCCACAAAAAAGTAAGCGCGTCGGCATGGTTCTCGCTGAGTGAAGACACACAAAGATGAGCGAGACGGCGAGGCGGACGGAAATTCCACTTGCTTTCGGCGCCGCTCCGTGCCTACAATTCGAGCATTGAGAGTAACTGTAGTCGTTATTCGGGTCCTCGGTACGGTAGGTTTGCACCAAATTTGTCGGGTGACTAGCTGAGGGACAGCCCTGCTCTGCCGGGAGGTCCGTCAACGAGTAAGCCGACGTGGTTGAACCCTTCGGGTGTTCGGCCACGTCGGCTTTTTTTGTTCTCCGCCGAGTGAACCAGCGGCGGCGGCCGCGGGACAAAACATGGACCCCGTCGTTGCCTCGATGGCCCAACAAATTGCCCACGCCGTGGGCGCGTTCGAGAAGCACCGAACCGGGCACGCGCCGAAGTCGGTGACCGTCGTGCTCACGGGCGACACGCTCGTGGTGACGCTGCGCGACGCCCTATCGCCCGCCGAAAAGGCTCTGGCACAGAGCCCAGCCAAAGCCGCACTGATGCAGGAGTTGAACCGCCAACTCTTCGCGAGCTCGTCCGGCGCGCTGCGGCAGGAGATCCAGAGAATTACCGGCGTCGAGGTGCGCGACGCGTCCGCCGAAGTCGAAACGATGACCGGCGCCGTGATGCAGATTTTCCCCACGGGCACGGTCGTCCAGGTGTTCCTGCTCGCGGCCAGCGTGCCCGCGAACACCTGGAGTGGAAGCGTCTAGGCCAAGCACTGAAGAAAAGGAGATTCTGTCATGTTGGTCCTATCCCGCAAGAGCAACGAGTCGGTCGTCGTCGCCGCCGCCAACGGTTTGGAGGCGCTGCTCAAAGTCACGGTCCTCGAGATCCGCGGCATGAGCGTACGTCTGGGGTTTGAAGCCGATTCCGGCGTCCCGGTTCATCGCTCGGAAGTCTGGGAACGCATTCGCGGCGGCGACCGGCCAGACAGTCCGGGGGTCAGCCCGCAATCCCTTGTCCCGTAAGCGCGGCGCCGTACTTTCTTGCTGCTCAGAAAGGAGATCGTTTTGGACGCAATCGGTCGAGTTTCTCCCGTGAGCATCCCGACCCCGCGAAGCGATTCTCCATGCGTACTTGGCCGACTGGCCAGGCAGTACGGCGTTCTGATCGTGGACGACGAGGAATTCATGCGCAGACTGCTCAGCGTCGCGCTGCGGCAACAGGGCTTTGCCGTCTGGCTAGCCGCCGACGGTGAGGAAGCGGCCGATCTGTACGAGCGGAATCACGAGACGATTGATGTTGTTCTGATCGACGTACGCATGCCGCGCCGGGACGGTCCGCAGACGCTGGCTGATCTCCGAGAGATCAACCCGGCGATAAGCTGCTGTTTCATGAGCGGGGACTTCGGCGGTTACTCCGAGGAGACACTCCGCGACCTGAGTTCGGCCGCCGTTCTTCGGAAGCCGTTTCACTTGGACGAAATCGGTCAAACGCTCCGCGAATTGACGCATGATCGTCAGCTGGTTACCTCTAGCCGGTGAGCGCTCCACGAAACACAAGAGGTGTCCGTCATCATGCTGTGTGCGGCGCCCCGAAACCATGAAAACAGGAAGTAATTGACAGAAAAAGACAGAAAAAGGGGTCGGGAGCCACTTATGGACGTAAGCGATGTGTCGTATCTTTGAAACAAAGGGCTCCCGACCCCCTTTTTTTCCTCCTCTTTTTCGTCCTTTTTTCCCGAGTTTGCCCGAGCGAGTGAGCGCGCGAATCATGTTCGCGGGCTCGCTTTGCTTGTCGACGCGCATCAGACTGCCCATTGCTCGTTCATTTGACAGCATAACCAAAGCAACCTAGGTTTGAAGCACTTCGACGTGTACAGATGCTTGGAAACAGGCAGTTCCTGGCGCGGCTTCATCCAGCCCTGGGTCGCGTCGGGGAGCCGAGGCGTCGCGGGCAGCATACGAATCACGTCCATCCCAAGTTCCGTTTTGTCGGCCACGGTCGAGGAGCGCGCAGCGATGAAAGGCCAAGGGTGGTTTCTCTCCGGTCTGTTTTTTACGACGCTCTCCGCCCTGATGCTTGAGATTCTGGACACGCGTCTGCTCTCGGTTGTCACGTGGTATCACTTGTCATTTTTTGCGGTTTCGAGCGCCATGTTCGGCTTGGCGGCCGGCGCGGTCCACGTGTACCTCGGCGGCGCACGCTTTCAGGGCGATGAGGCGCGGAAGAAGCTCGCGGCAATCAGTTTGCTCTACGCGGTCTCCATTCCGACGGCGCACGTCATCAGTCTGCGGTTTTCGTTCAACCTCGACCTCGTTTCGTTCGAGCTTGCTAACGTCTTGAACAATGCTTTCTGGGCGACACTCCTTTTGGCCGTGCCTTTCTACCTGGCGGGCATCGTCATCGGCATCGCGCTGACACGCGTTCCGGGACGAATCGGGATCACGTATTGTGTCGATCTGGTCGGCGCCGCCGTGGGTTGTTTGATCGCGGTCCCGCTCTTGCAGTGGTGCGACATCTCGACGGCGATCTTCGCGGCGGGCACGCTCGCGCTCCTTGGCGCGCTCTGTTATCAACCTGTCGGCGGCACGCGCTTCCAGCGCGCGCTCGTCGCGGTAGCGCTGCCGCTCTTTGTGCTCGGAACGATTTGGAATCGAAACAACGACGCCGGCGGAGCGGTTCGACTGTTTTACGCCAAGGGTTTGCGCATCGAACGCGAAAACCTCACGTACGAGGGGTGGAATAACCATTCCCAAATCCTTGTGTATCGGTCGGAAGACGGCGCGCCTTTCTACTGGGGCCCCGGCAAGGGCATCGACGGGCTTCATGCGGAAACGGCTCGCCTCGTCATCGACGGCAGCGCCGACACCCATGCCACGCGCTGGGACGGCGACCGGGCCTCCCTTGCCTGGGTGCAATATGACGTCACGTCGGCTCCTTATCATCTGCGCCAGGGCGGCAACGCCGCCATCATCGGCGTCGGCGGCGGCCGCGATGTGCTCACCGCGCTGTGGGCCCAGAGCCGATCGGTCACCGGCATCGAGCTGAATGGGATTTTCGTCGATCTTCTCCGCGGGCAACTGCGCGAGTACACGGGCATTGCCGACCAGAAGAACGTGCAGCTCGTTCACGATGAGGCCCGCTCGTATCTGACACGCACCCAGGATCAGTACGATGTGTTGCAAATGTCGCTGATCGACAGCTGGGCCAGCACCAGCGCGGGCGGGTTCACTCTGTCGGAGAACGGGCTCTATACGCGCGAGGCCTGGCAGGTATTTCTCAACCGGCTAACGCCCACGGGCATCTTCAGCGCTTCGCGTTGGTTCTCGTCGAATCAGCTTTCCGAAACCAGCCGGCTGTTCGCCCTGGGCGTCGGCGCCTTGCTCGATCGCCGTGTCGATCGGCCGGGCGACCACATTGTGCTGCTCGCCCGCTCCGCCGTGGCCACGCTGATGGTGTCGCCGACGCCGTTCTCGACGGAGGACCTGGATCGGCTCCGCCGGTGCGCCGCGCGCTACGAGTTTGAATTGGTCGCCGCTCCCGGTTCGCCGCCGCAAAACCCGCTCCTCGCCAAGATTCTTGCGAGCCGCTCGCACGCCGAACTGACGGCGGTGACCAGCAGCGACGTGTTCGATTATTCCGTGCCGACCGATTCGCGTCCGTACTTCTTCAATCTCATCAAGCCGGCGGCGCTGTTCCGCGTACAGTTGAGTCAATCTCCAGGCGTGGTT
Source organism: Gemmataceae bacterium (assembly GCA_041499805.1). Classification (GTDB taxonomy): domain Bacteria; phylum Planctomycetota; class Planctomycetia; order Gemmatales; family Gemmataceae; genus JBGQKZ01. The sequence goes on along the minus strand of JBGQKZ010000047.1, from coordinate 20,954 downwards.
CAAGGCAATCTGCTCGCCACCACGACGCTGCTCTTGCTCATCGCCGTCTCGGCGGTGTTGGTATTCCTGGTCATCCTCGTGCCGCTCTGGCTCGCCGGACGGCCGGAAAGTCGATCGGGTTCCTTCGCGCCGGGCGTCTTGTACTTCGCGCTTATCGGCACGGCGTTCATGATGGTGCAGATTCCGTACATGCAACGTTTTTCCGTGTACATGGGCCATCCAACCTATGCGGTGGTGGTCATCCTTTTCTCGATGATTTTCTTTACGGGGATCGGCAGCATGCTGTCCGAGCGGCTGCCACTGTTACGCGGTTCGATCGTGGCCCTGTCGCTCGCGATCGCGGCCGTGCTGATTGCGGTTCTCTTCCTAGTCCAGCCGGCGATTGAATCCACGATTTCCTTCGGGCTCACCGCCCGCTGTCTGATGGTTCTCGCGTTCACCGCCCCGGTGTCGCTGCTCTTGGGATGCTGCTTCCCGACAGGCATGCGCTTGCTCGGTAAGACGTCGGAAGCGCTCACGCCCTGGATGTGGGGCGTCAACGGCGCGTGCAGCGTGCTCGCGTCGGCCTTGGCCGTGGGCGTTTCCATGTGGGTGGGGATTGACGTCAGTCTGGCGCTCGCGGCGGTGCTCTATCTGCTGCTCATTCCGCCCGCGCTCGCGCTGCTCAAGCGTGCAGACAAGGCCGCCGCGGTTGCGTGAACCAGTTGCGCGCGTGTCCCAAAAGAAGTCGGCTGGCGCCTTTCAAATCGCGGTCTGCCGGAACGCCACCGTCCCGCCCACGCAGAAACGCCGGCCTGTTACGGACTTTGAAGTCTCACCGCTTTCGACGCTCACGCGCTTCGCTGAAACTATCTCGTCTGCATCTTGGCGGCATCCGCTCGGACCGGACAGCGTTCGCCGTCAGACCCGCGAACCTGCACATTCCTTTCCCCCTCTTTCCGGAATGACCCCGGCGGCCGGGTAGACACTCCCGGCAGGTTCATGTATGAGGGAAGAGAGCAAAGATGCGACGGAAACAGCTCTGCGCGACCGCGGAAGAGGAGCATGGCATGCATGAAGAACAATCGGCCGGACAACGGGTACCGTTTTCACAACCCCAGGAAACTGTCCCCGTTGTCCGGCTGACGCGCAAGGAATGGGGTCTGCTGCTCACGCTGGCAGCGGTGCAGTTCACGTACATCATTGACTTCGTGATCATGATGCCGCTGGGGCCGGCCTTCGGCCTCGCCCTCGGCACCACGCCCAAGCAGTTCGGCTTAATGGTTTCGGCATACGGTTTCAGCGCGGCCCTCTCGGGCTTTTTCGCCGCCTGGTTCATCGATCGGTTCGACCGCAAGCGCGCGCTGCTCTGGTTGTATGCGGGGTTTATCGGCGGCACCTTTCTCTGCGCGATCGCGCCGGGCTATTGGATGCTGGTGTTGGCGCGTGCCGTGGCGGGCGGCTTTGCCGGCGTGGTCGCATCGCTCGTACTCGCCATCGTGGGTGACGTGTTCGCCGACGCGCGGCGCGGCACCGCGATGGGCGTGGTCATGTCAGCATTCTCGGTGGCGTCGATTTTCGGCGTGCCGGCGGCGCTCGTGCTTGCGCAGTGGTACGGTTGGCGGACGCCGTTCTATGTGCTCGCGGTAGTCAGCGTCGCCGTTTTGCTCATGGCCTGGCGGCTGCTCCCGTCACTGCGGGGGCACCTCACGCGAATCTACGGGCCGCCGACCGACACGTGGCAGGTCGTCACGCATCCGCTGCACGTGCGCGCGTACATCCTGACGACGGTGCTGGTGGTGAGTTCGTGGACCATTCACCCGTATCTCAGCATTTATCTCGTGAACAACGTCCACATGAAGGAAAACGACCTGCCGCTGATCTGGTTCTTCGGCGGCATCGCGGCGTTGCTGACGACGACGCCGACCGGCTGGCTGTCCGACCGCTACGGAAAGCTGCGCATGTATCGCATCGTCGGCACGCTGACGGTGGTTCCGACGCTAATCATGACCAACCTGCCGCCGGTACATCTGTCGGTGATCTTGCTCGTGATGGCGGTTTTCATGGTGCTGGCGTCCGGGCGCATGGTGCCGGCGATGGCGCTGATCACCGCGACGGCGGAGCCGCATTACCGTGGCAGCTTCTTGAGCGTGAATGCGGCGGTGCAGCAGTTGGCGCTGGGCATTGCCCCGCTGTTCGCAGGGTTGATCCTGGGCGACACCGAGGGAACCGAGCCGCTGACCGGCTTTACTTGGGTCGGTCTCATCGCGGTGGCAGCCATGTTGCTCAGCGTGCCGCTTGCCGGGCGCCTACGCCCGGCAGCCGGTGGACTGGAAGCGGCGGATTCGCTCGACGAGGAAGAGAAAGCCGACGATGAAGCCGTTGAAGCACCCATTTCGTCCATGGGTTGAGGGATCGCGCCGAAAGGCTTGCATTTCGCGCCCGCGCGGCGTCACTCCGTCGCCAACGCGAACGTCAAGACACCGAACCGTTGCACCGCTCCGGCTTGAACGCATCATCCGCGCTGCCGGTAAGGTGCAGCATCTCAAGAATCTGCGCGCGCAATTCCAAGAACGCCGCCGCCGTTCGATGCCGCGGTCGCGGCAGCGAAATGTCGAGCACTCTCTCAATCCGTCCCGGCCGCGGCGTCACAATGGCGATGCGGTCGCTCATGTAAATCGCTTCATCGATGTCGTGCGTCACGAGCACCATGGTGGTGCGCCGCGCCTGCCACACACGCAGAACCTCGTCCTGCATTTTCATCCGCGTGAATTGATCGAGCGCGCCGAGCGGTTCGTCGAGTAAGAGAACCTTCGGATGGTTGACGAGCGCGCGCGCCAGCGCCGCGCGCTGGGCCATCCCGCCGGAAAGTTGATGCGGATAGACGTTGGCGAAGTCGTCGAGCCCCATCAGTCGCATGAAGTCCTCGACCTCATGCCGGCGTTCACGCAACACGCCGCGGGCGACAAGGCCGGTCTGGATATTGCGGCGAACGCTCAGCCACGGAAACAGGTTTGCGTCTTGAAACATCAGCCCGCGTTCGGCGCTCGGCCCGGCAATTGGCGCCTGGCCGACCCGCAATTCGCCGGACGTAGGCGTGTCGAGGCCGGCGATGAGACGTAGCAGAGTGGACTTGCCGCACCCGCTCGGCCCGATGAGTGAGACCATTTCACCCGCCGCGACGTACAAGGAGAGGCGCTCCAAGGCCGTTACGAGCGCTCCGTCCGGCGCGATGAAGATTTTGCCAACGTCGCGGATCGACAGCGACGAACCTTCGGCGACATGCGGCAGCGCGGTCACCACTTGATGACCCCCTTCTGCCACTTTAGCGTCCAGTCGCGCATCTTGAACAAGAGCGTCATGATCGTTGAAAAGAACGCCGCCATGATGAGGAGGGAGGCGTATACTTTGGCGTAGTCGGCATAGCCTTTCTGCCATTGGAGATACCAACCCAGCCCCGCCTCCACGCCGACCCCCTCCGCGACGACGAGCGTCAGAAATGACGCGCCGAGCCCGTTGAAGAGGCCGACGAAAACATTCGGTAGCGCGGAGGGAATGGCGACGTGCAGGATCAGGTAGCGCCGGCCTGCCCCAAGCGTCCGCGCCACGTCGAGGTACGAGAGACGGACGTTAGCGACGCCCGAGGCCGTCAACATCGTCACCGGGAACCAGACGGCGAAAGCGATCAACGCCGCCGCCCCGTAGTACGATCTCGGAAAGAGGAGCATTACCAGCGGAATCAACGCCGTCGCGGGCAGCGGGCCAAGCACCTTCATGACGGGCGTTCCCCAGTAGCGCGCCTGCCGAAACCAGCCGATCAGCACGCCGGCGACGAAGCCGGCGAGCACGCCGACCGTGTAGCCAGTCAGCAGCAGGCGCAGCGAGTGCCAGGTGCTCAAGAGCAGAATCTCGCGGTCTTCCACCAGAGCGCCGAGCACTTCGTCCGGACCGGGGAAGTAAGGCTGCGGCATCCACGCCCATTTGGCCGTCACGAGTTCCCACATTGACAGCACAACGCAAAAGCCGGCCAGCAGCGGCCCGTAATGGTGAACCCAAACGCGCAACGGCGGCCACAGCCACTGCGCTGCCGCCGCCACGAGCCACACGGTCAGCAGTGCGTCGAGGAAGAGCGGATAGGGATGTTGCCAATCCGGAACGCCGTCCATCCACGTCATCGGCAGGTTCTGCCGGTTCGGCACCAGGAAATGAACCAGCAGCGCACCCGTTACGGCCGCAACCGGCGCAATTCCAGCCACGAAGGAGCGGACGCCCCAAGCGAGGGGCACGGTCGCGGCCGGCCTGGGATGCTCCGGCGCGATCATAACGTCCGCGGAATCAGCGACGTTGGACGCCAACGAACCATCTCCCGCTCATGGGATTGCGACGTTAGGCGAGCGGCAGGCGAGAACTTACCTGGCCCTCGCGGAGTGAGGGCTCCACATTGTAGCCGCCTCGCTCCGCGAGGCGGGACGAGAGGTAGATTATCTCCTGCCGCTCGCCTTACTTGTCGATGCAGCACTTGCAACAACACGTGCAGTCATTAAGCGACTCAAAGAGCGCGACGAACTGCACAGGATTCAAGATCACAGGGCGGCCGCCATTCGCGACCTTTTCGACCTTGAGACCGTTCACCCATTCATCGGTTACGCCGTCCAGGTCCAACCAGGCGCGTTTGGTCAACGCAGCGGGCTCCGTTCCGGGCTTGAGCAGCCCGGCGACTTTCATTTCCTTGGCCGCGTCGTCGATGCTTTGTTTGCAGCGCGCGACGCCGGGGATGTACTTGAGTTTCGAAAGTGCCTGCGCGTTGATCTCCACGGACGCCGCGATGTATTTCTTCTCGACCGCCATTGTCGCCGCGGCTTTCGGGTTCTCGCCGACCCATTTGGCGCCCTTCAGAAGGGCGCGGGTCACTTTGGCGGCCGCCGCGGGATTCGCGCGCGCCAGCTTGCCGCTCACGACCGCGGCACAGCAGTATTCATCCGCGTACGGGGCATCGACGGCCTGGTCGGCGAGCGTCCGCACCGTTCCCTTGCCGAGCAAGATGGTGCCGATTGGATCCGTCGTGCAGACCGCATCGACCTTGCCCTGGTCCACCGCGAGTCCGAGTTCGCCCGGAGGGTATGCAATCCATTCAACTTCCTTCTTCTCCGGCCGCGGGTCGATGCCGTTGGCGGCGAGCACGCGGCTGGAAAACAAGAAGGGCGGACTACCGATGTGCGTCGGCACGCCGATTCGCTTGCCCTTCAATTCCTTCACCGTCTTAATGTCCGACTTGGCGCCGACCTGGAGTCGCAAGCAACCGGTGTGAATGCCTCCGGTGATTTTCACGTCCACGCCGTTCTCAATCGGCTTAAGCAGATACATGATGAGCGTGTGATTGGCGTCGTAGTTGCCGGTGCCGAGGCCCTCGCGCAGGCCGTCCCAGTCGGTCTTGATGAGTTCTACATCGAGTCCTTCCTCTTTGAAGAGGCCTTTCTCGTAGGCCATGAAGATCGGCGCTTCGCACGTCAAGCCGAGATAGGCGACCTTTAGGTGAGTCAGCTCCCCAGACGCAGGCGCGGGGTTAGGGCCGGCGTTCGGAGCCGGATTCTCCGGCGTCTTATTACAACCGGCCGTCAGCACGGCGAGACCGACGGAGAGCACAATTGCCGGGGCGACAAGCAGTATTCGCGGGCCGAGAGGAATCGCACGCATCATCGACCAACTCCTTCGTGTGGGGATCTTGTCGGAGCCGCCCCGCGCGCCGCGTTGCCGCGGTCGCGGGGCGCTCGACATCCACAATCATAACTTCACTGCGCCATGATCTTGCCCTGGTTGGCAAGAATCTGTTGCTGGTTCTTTAGAATTCCGGCCTGATTCTCCTGAATCGTTTCTTGATTCGCGAGTACGCCCGCGACTTGAGACAGCACTTTATCGAGCTTCGATTGATTCGCCAGGATCGACTCCTGGTTGGCGACAATCGTGGCCTGGATTGCCAGCATCTTGTTCAGCTTCGTCTGGTTTTCGAGTATGGAGCGTTGATTCGTAAGTATCTCTTGCTGATTGACAAGAACAGGGTCGGTCGGCACGGGGAGTCCCCTTTTCAACAAAGATGAATGAATCGTGGATCAAGCGCAACACGGCAACACGCGTGTGCAAAGAGCCCGCGCGAGCGCTGCCCCGCCAGGAAAGCCGCGACGATCGCGCTTATGCGTGGGCCCGCTGCCCTCGACGCGCGCATCAAGGGATGCGCAGTGCGTCGGCGACAGAATCGGTGTTGGTACGGCTTGGGGGATTAGTCCGCATTTCGGCGAGGGGGCCGTTCCAGCGGAGAAGAGCAACGATCGGGGAGAAGAAGAGGAAGTTCGGTTAGCCAGCTGTGTCGTTCGGCGTCGGCCATGACAAGGGCGGCGGAGAACGAGCCCCATTCTTCCACCGCAGGCGATACCACCGTGAATGGCGCGAGCGGCAGCGTGTCGTCGCCGCGAGAACAATTCGGTCCTGAGCACGGGACCTTTTGCTTGATCGGCAGGGAGTCGTTGCGCTGCAAAGGCAGCGGCGCCGACGGCGAACTCACGTGCTGATTCGCCGTGCCGAGCACTACATAATCGCCGCAACCCGCATGGGCGCGTCTCGTGAACCCGCAAACGCAGACGGCCAGAGCGAGGCTCAAGCCTGCCCAGCGGACAATCGTGTTGCGGAACTGCGATCGGCGCGTCACGTTGAGCAACCGGCAAGGGGCGAATTCACAGGTGAAAGATTAATCTACAAGTAACCGAGGAGAGCGCGGAACACAAGAGAATTCGTCGCGGCAATTGAATCGCCCCAGTTCAGGTTTCGCAGCTGGTAAAACAGGTGATATTGCTCGTGATGCATTTGGCCCTCGGCAAAAGCGGCATCCACCTGTTCCCGTACAGGCCCGCGGCGCAAACCCAGACCGGATGCTATGTTTGAGTGCGTAGTTCATTGACACCCGTAAGAATCCTCTGTTATCATTCTGCGCAGTCGTAGAGTTTGCCGACCGCGGATAACGATTGGGTCAACGATCGACCCGGGACAGCCGTTTCGGCTGCGCCGGGTTTTTTTGCGCGCGGAGCCCATTGCACACCTTCCGGAGTCCAACCGCATGCTGGCTGTCAAAGAAGCGACCACGCACGGCCTCGACACCACGCAACTCCTTAATGCCTTGACCGCTCTCCGAAAAGGCGACTTCAGTGTCCGCCTGCCGGCCGATTGGACCGGCGTTGCCGGCAAGGTCGCCGACACCTTCAACGACGTCATCGAGCTCAACGAGCGCATGGCCAAAGAGCTGGAGCGCATGAGCCGGGCCGTCGGCAAGGAAGGCAAGATCACCCAACGCGCCTCCCTTGGCGACGTAAGCGGCTCATGGGAGGCGGCCATCGCGTCGGTGAACGCGCTCATCACCGACCTCGTTTATCCGACCAGCGAGACCGCCCGCGTCATCGGCGCCGTGGCTCAGGGCGATCTGTCGCAAACGATGGCCCTTGAAGTGGACGACCGTCCGCTGCAGGGCGAGTTCCTCAAAACCGCGCGCACCATTAACAAAATGGTGGACCAACTATCGTCGTTCGCGTCGGAAGTGACGCGCGTGGCCCGCGAAGTGGGCACGGAAGGCAAGCTCGGCGGCCAGGCCCAGGTGAAGGGCGTGTCCGGCACCTGGAAGGACCTGACCGACTCCGTGAACTTCATGGCCGGAAATCTCACCAGCCAGGTGCGCAACATCGCGGATGTAACCACAGCCGTAGCCAATGGCGATCTGTCCAAGAAAATCACGGTGGACGTGAAAGGCGAGTTCCTCGAGTTGAAGAACACGATCAACACCATGGTGGACCAGCTCCGTTCGTTCGCGTCCGAGGTGACCCGCGTGGCACGCGAGGTGGGCACCGAGGGGAAGCTCGGCGGCCAGGCCCAAGTGGAAGGCGTGTCGGGCACGTGGAAAGACCTCACCGACTCGGTCAACTCGATGGCCGGCAACCTGACGGCCCAGGTGCGCAACATCGCCGCCGTCACCACCGCGGTTGCGAACGGCGACCTGTCCAAGAAGATCACGGTGGACGTGAAAGGCGAAATCCTTGAGTTGAAGAACACCGTCAACACGATGGTCGATCAACTGTCGTCATTCGCGTCGGAAGTGACCCGCGTGGCTCGTGAAGTGGGCACGGAAGGCAAGCTTGGTGGTCAGGCCGACGTGCGCGGCGTCGCCGGCACTTGGAAAGACTTGACCGATAGCGTGAACCTGATGGCGAGCAATCTGACGGTACAGCTCCGCGACGTGTCGAAGGTGTCCACCGCGATCGCGTCGGGCGACCTGACGCAGATGATCACCGTCGATGTCCGCGGCGAGATTCTGCAGATCAAGAACGTCATCAACACGATGGTGGACCAGCTGCGTTCCTTCGCCGCGGAAGTGACCCGTGTGGCCCGCGAAGTGGGCACCGAAGGCAAGCTTGGCGGTCAGGCCGACGTGAAGGGTGTCGCCGGCACCTGGAAGGACTTAACCGACTCCGTGAACTTCATGGCCGGCAACCTGACGGCTCAGGTGCGCAACATTGCTGAAGTGACCAAGGCCGTCGCCGCCGGCGACCTGTCACGCAAGATCACCGTGGACGTGAAGGGCGAAATCCTTGAGCTGAAGAACACCGTCAACACGATGGTGGACCAACTTTCTTCCTTCGCCGCCGAAGTGACCCGCGTGGCCCGCGAAGTGGGCACCGAAGGCATCCTCGGCGGCCAGGCCGACGTGAAAGGCGTCGCCGGCACGTGGAAGGACTTGACCGACTCCGTGAACTTCATGGCCGGCAACCTCACGAGCCAGGTGCGCAACATCGCCGACGTGACCAAAGCCGTGGCGACCGGCGACCTGTCGCGCAAGATCACCGTGGACGTCAAGGGTGAAATCCTGGAACTGAAGAATACCGTCAACACGATGGTGGACCAACTTTCCTCGTTCGCGTCCGAAGTGACCCGCGTGGCCCGTGAAGTAGGCACCGAAGGGAAGCTGGGCGGCCAGGCGAAGGTCGAAGGCGTGTCGGGCACGTGGAAGGATCTCACCGACTCCGTGAATTTCATGGCGTCCAACCTGACGGCCCAGGTGCGCAACATCGCCGACGTGACCAAGGCGGTCGCCGCCGGCGACCTCTCCAAGAAGATCACCGTCGACGTGAAGGGCGAAATCTTTGAGCTGAAGAACACGGTCAACACGATGGTGGATCAGCTTTCGTCGTTCGCGTCCGAAGTGACCCGCGTGGCGCGCGAAGTGGGCACCGAAGGAAAGCTCGGCGGCCAGGCCGACGTGAAGGGCGTCGCCGGCACGTGGAAAGACCTCACCGATTCCGTGAACTTCATGGCCGGCAACTTGACGGCCCAGGTGCGCAACATTGCCGACGTGACCAAGGCCGTCGCGGCCGGCGATCTCTCCAAGAAGATCACGGTGGATGTGAAGGGTGAAATCTTGGAGTTGAAGAACACCGTCAACACGATGGTGGATCAGCTCCGGTCGTTCGCCGCGGAAGTGACGCGCGTGGCGCGCGAGGTGGGCACCGAGGGCAAGCTTGGCGGCCAGGCCGACGTCAAGGGCGTCGCCGGCACGTGGAAGGACCTCACCGACTCCGTAAACTTCATGGCCGGCAACCTGACGGCTCAGGTGCGCAACATCGCCGAAGTGACCAAGGCCGTCGCCGCAGGCGACCTCTCCAAGAAGATCACGGTGGACGTCCGTGGCGAAATCCTGGAGTTGAAAGACACGATCAACAGCATGGTCGACCAGCTCCGCTCCTTCGCGGCGGAAGTGACCCGTGTGGCGCGTGAAGTAGGCACCGAAGGGAAGCTCGGCGGCCAGGCGAACGTGCATGACGTCGCCGGCACGTGGAAGGACTTGACCGACTCCGTGAACTTCATGGCCGGCAACCTCACGAGCCAGGTGCGCAACATCGCCGACGTGACCAAGGCCGTGGCGACCGGCGACCTGTCGCGCAAGATCACGGTGGACGTGAAAGGCGAGATTCTTGAGTTGAAGAACACCGTCAACACGATGGTGGATCAGCTATCGTCCTTCGCCGCCGAAGTGACGCGCGTCGCCCGCGAGGTAGGCACCGAAGGCAAGCTCGGCGGCCAAGCCCAGGTGAAGGGCGTCTCCGGCACGTGGAAGGACCTCACCGACAACGTGAATTTCATGGCCGGCAACCTCACCAGCCAGGTGCGCGGCATCGCCAAGGTCGTGACCGCCGTCGCCAACGGCGACCTGAAGCAAAAGCTGACGGTGGACGCAAAGGGTGAAATCGCCGCCCTCGCCGACACGATCAACAGCATGATCGACACACTGGCCACCTTCGCCGATCAGGTGACGACCGTCGCCCGCGAAGTAGGCACCGAAGGTAAGCTCGGCGGTCAGGCCAGCGTGCCCGGCGCCGCCGGCACGTGGAAGGACCTTACCGACAACGTCAACCAGCTCGCGGCCAACCTCACGACGCAGGTGCGAGCCATCGCCGAGGTCGCGACCGCGGTGACCAAGGGCGACCTGACGCGCTCCATCAAGGTCGAGGCCCAGGGCGAAGTGGCGGTCCTGAAGGACACGATCAATGAAATGATCCGCAACCTAAAGGACACGACGCAGAAGAATACCGAACAGGATTGGCTGAAGACGAACCTCGCCAAGTTCAGCCGCATGTTGCAGGGCCAGCGCGACCTGACCACCGTCGGCCGCCTGATCCTCTCCGAGCTGGCGCCCGTGGTCGGCGCCCAGCACGCCGTCTTCTACGTGCTTGACACCAACAAGGAACCGCAGCTGCTTACCCTTCTCGCCAGCTATGCAACCCAAGGGCAGGGGGCGCTCGGCAAGACACTGAGCCTTGGCGAAGGTCTGGTCGGCCAATGCGCGATTGAAAAACAGAAGATCGCCCTCACCAACGTGCCGCCCGGATACATTCGTATCTCTTCCGGTCTTGGCGACGCCCCGCCGCAAAACATCATCGTGCTGCCCGTCATCTTCGAAGGTCTGGTGAAGGGCGTGCTCGAACTCGCTTCGTTCGAACGCTTCAACCCGACGCACCATGCTTTCCTCGATCAGCTCACGGAGTCGATCGGCATCGTGCTTAACACGATCGTCGCGAACATGCGTACGGAAGACCTGCTCAAGCAGTCGCAGTCGCTCGCCCACGAACTGCAAAGCCGGCAGGAAGAGTTGCAGCAGACCAACGAAGCGCTGCAAGAAAAGGCACGTCTCCTCGCCCACCAGAACCAGGAAGTAGAACGCAAGAATCAGGAAGTTGAACAGGCCCGCCAGGCCCTTGAAGAAAAAGCCAAACAGCTCGCCCTTACCTCGAAGTACAAGTCCGAGTTCCTCGCGAACATGTCGCACGAGCTGCGGACGCCGCTGAACAGTCTGCTCATCCTTTCCGACCAGCTATCGAGGAACCCGGAGGGGAACCTTTCCTCGAAACAAACGGAATTCGCCAAAACGATCCACTCCTCCGGGAACGACCTCTTGATGCTCATCAACGACATTCTTGACCTGTCGAAGATCGAGTCGGGCACGGTCGTCGTGGACGTGGGCGAGCTGCGGCTGTCCGATTTGCAGAGTTATGTTGAACGGACTTTCCGCCACGTTGCAGATTCGAAGGGGTTGGAGTTCGCCATCGACAGGCACGCGAGCCTGCCGCGGTCGGTGCTCACCGACTCGAAGCGATTGCAACAGGTCATCAAGAATCTGCTGTCGAACGCGTTCAAATTCACGCACTCCGGCCGCGTGGCGTTGCGAATCGAGCCGGCCGAGAGCGGTTGGACGCCGGGCAATGAAAGCCTGGACCGGGCGCCGTCGGTCGTGGCGCTTTCGGTGTCCGACACCGGCATCGGCATCTCCCCCGATAAGCAGCACATCATCTTCGAAGCGTTCCAGCAGGCGGACGGCTCAACGTCGCGCAAATACGGCGGCACCGGCCTGGGTCTGGCGATCAGCCGCGAAATCTCTCGTTTGTTGGGCGGCGAGATCAAGTTGGTGAGCGCGCCGGGCCACGGCAGCACGTTTACGCTCTATTTGCCCCAGATCTACACGCCGCTGAAGCCCGGCCGCAGGCTTTTCCCGACGGAGCAATTCCCGGCGGCCGCCGCCGTCGTGGAAAGCGAACGGGTCCTGGAGCCTATGCCGGCGGAGCCCGCGGCGCTGATCAACGAGGCCGGCGATGATCGGCAAACCATTCAACCCGGCGATCGCGTCGTGTTGATCGTCGAAAACGATCTCAACTTCGCCAAGTTGATGTTGGAGGTCGCGCGCGAAAAGGGCTTCAAGGGATTGGTGACCTCGCTCGGCGCCGCGGCCCTGGCAATGGCGCGCGAATACACGCCCGACGCCTTGACGCTCGACATTTTCCTGCCGGACATCGACGGCTGGCGCGTTCTCGAACGATTGAAGAACGACATGGCCACGCGGCACATTCCCGTCTACGTCATCTCCACGGACGAGTGCCACGATCGTGCTTTGCAGCTAGGCGCGGTGGGCGTCGTCAACAAACCGCTGAAGACGCGTGGCACATTGGAAGAAGCGTTCGAGGGCATTCTCAGCTTCATTTCACGCTCGATGCGCGAGTTAATCCTGGTCGGCCGCGATCCGTCGCAGCGGCAACGATGGCAGCAGTTAATCGGCAACGGCGACGTTTGCACGACGGCGGTCGATACCGGCGCGGACGCGCTCAAGCATTTGCGGCAGCGGCACGTCGATTGCGTCGTCATTGATCCCGACGCACTCGACGGCACAACCGAGGCGTTGCTCGAGGAGTTGTCGCGCGAACCGGCCCTCGTCGATCTGCCGTTCGTCGTCTACGCCGAGCACGAGCTGTCCGCGGATCATGAAACACGGCTGAAACGTCTGGCCCAGGCGGCCAACGTCAAACACGTGTGCTCGCCGGAGCGCTTGCTCGATCAAACGGCTCTGTTGCTGCACCGCCCCATCGCCAAGCTCGCCGACGAGCAGCGGCTCATGCTGGAGCAGTTGCACCACAGCGATAAGGTGTTGACCGGCAAGAAAGTGTTGATCGTGGACGACGACATCCGTAACATCTTTGCACTGACAAGCGTGCTGGAATGGCACAACATGGTGATCTGCTCCGCCGAAACGGGACGCGAGGCGATCAACCAGCTACAGCGGCAGCCGGACATCGACATCGTGCTCATGGACATCATGATGCCCGAGATGGATGGCTTTGAAACGATTCGCGCCATCCGCAAGATTCCCGCGCACAAAGCGCTGCCCATCATTGCCGTGACCGCCAAGGCCATGAAAGGCGACCGCGAAAAGTGCATTGAGGCCGGCGCCTGGGACTATTTATCCAAGCCGGTCGATCCCGAGCAGCTTCTTGCGGTGCTTCGGGGCTGGCTGCACCGCTGAAGCGAAAGGGATCAGGGGGCAGGAGGACCGAAGTCCCTTTATGGAACACGACCTATGGGAGCAATAGGACCAATGGGACCTTGAGTACTTTGGACCTCCTAATCCCTGATCCGTCATCCCTCATCCGCTTGACTCGATGCACGACGAAAAGATCAACATTCTGCTCGTAGACGACTTGCCCGAAAAGCTCATGGCGCTGGAGCTGGTGCTCGAGGAGTTAGGGCAGAACGTCGTATGCGTGCGCTCGGGCCGGGAAGCGTTGCGACGGCTGTTGGAACAGGATTTTGCCGTCATCCTACTTGACGTGAACATGCCGGATATCGATGGCTTCGAGACGGCGGCGCTAATCCGACAGCGCAAGCGTTCTGCCGACACCCCGATCATCTTCGTCACCGGCTTCACCGACGAGACGCACCTGGTGCGGGGCTACTCGCTCGGCGCCGTCGATTACATTCTGTCGCCCGTGGTGCCCGAGATTCTCCGAACCAAAGTCGGCGTCTTCGTCGATCTCTTCAAAAAGAACCAGCTCATCAAGAAGCAGGCCGAGGAGCGCGTGGCGCTGGCGCGCGAACAGGCGGCCCGGGCGGCGGCGGAAGAAGCGACACGCCGCTCCGCGTTCCTCGCCGAGGCGAGCCGCGTACTGGTCAAATCGCTGGATTACAACACGACGCGCCAGTCTTTTTTGCGGCAGGTGCTCCCGTATCTCGGCGACTTCGCGGCGCTCACCGAGACGGACGATGCTGGCGCCTGGAATTCATTCGTGGCTGTCACGGCGGCAGACGCCGGTGGCCCGCACTTGTCGACCTGTATCGGCAGGGAATCCCTGGGCGAACCGCTCGCGGCGGCGATTGCTCAGGCGTTGACGACCGGCACGCTGGAACAATTCGCCGACGTGTCAGGAACAGAGAATGAGGATTGTCTGCCGTTCGCGCTGCGGCAGGGCATCGTGGTGCCATTGCTGGCGCGTGGCCGCACCCTGGGCGCGCTGACGCTGGGCTTCGGCGCGTCACCACGGTCCTACGGGGCGGCCGACTTGGCGACGGCGGAGGACGTCGCGGGACGGGCTGCCATCGCGCTCGATAACTGCCGCCTCTATCAGAACATCCGGGAAAGCGATCGGCAAAAGAACGAGTTTCTCGCCATGCTCGCGCACGAGCTGCGCAATCCGTTGGCGCCGATCCGGAACGCGGTGCAAGTGCTGCGCATGAACGGCCGCCACGACGAAAAGCTCGATTGGGCGCGCGACATCATCGACCGCCAAGTGCAGCAGATGGTCCGCATGGTGGACGATTTGCTCGACGTCTCGCGCATCACCCGCGGCAAGATTCAGCTTCAGAAAGAACGGATCGACGTGACGGCGGCGGTCCAGCGCGCCGTCGAAACCAGCCGGCCGCTGCTCGAAGCGTTCCGGCACGAGCTGTGCGTCACGCTGCCGCCGGACCCTATTTATGTCGAGGCCGACCTCGCCCGTCTTGCTCAGGTGCTCGCCAATCTCCTCAACAACGCGGCCAAGTACACGCCCGAAGGCGGCAAGGTGGCGTTGGCGGTCTCACGCGACGGTGACGAGGCGGTGTTCGCCGTCCGCGACTCCGGCATCGGCATCCCGCCGGAGATGCTGGCTAACATCTTCGATCTGTTCACGCAGGTAGACAGATCGCTTGATCGTTCACAAGGCGGGCTTGGGATTGGCTTGACGCTGGTCCGCCGTTTAGTGGAGCTGCACGGCGGCACCGTGCGCGCTACGAGCGCCGGATTGCAACAAGGGAGCGAGTTCACGGTGCGCCTTCCCGCCGTCGCCGGCGTGCCTGGATTGGAAGCGTCACGCAACGGCGCCGGCACAACGGCCCGCCACGGACGCTGCCTGCGTATGCTCGTCGTGGACGATAACGCCGACGCGGCTGACAGTCTGGCGATCTGCCTGCGGTTGACGGGACACGAGATTCGTGTCGCGTACGATGGCGCCACGGCCCTCAATCTGGCGACCGAGTTCGTTCCCGAAGTTGTGCTCCTCGACATCGGTTTGCCGGAGATGGACGGCTACGAAATCGCGCGCCGCATCCGCGCCGACGAGCGCTTAGGACGCCCCGTTCTGATTGCGGTGACTGGCTACGGCCAGGAAACAGATCGGGCGCGGACGCGGGAAGCGGGTTTCGATTATCACCTCGTGAAGCCGGTTGATCCGGAAATCCTGACGGGGCTGATCGCGCGGCTGCTCAGTCCATGTACGGTAACGATGGCGTGACCCTTCTGTATTTCGAGCCCGCTTGCCTTGCCGCCGTTTTCTGCGACAATTCTGCTCATCCTTGCAAGACACCGCGGACTCGGGATAGCGGCCACCATGCGCGAACTTCTGGCGGAACTCAAAGCGGCTCTTGAAGAGCGGCGCGACTGCGTCTATTGTTCGCTCGTCGAGACACGCGGCTCGACGCCCCAGAAAGCCGGGGCGGCAATGCTCGTCTTTCCCGACGGCAGCCAGCGCGGCACGCTTGGCGGCGGCTGTGTCGAGGCGGAGGTCAAGCAGCGGGCGTTGCAAGTCCTGCAAACTGCGAGCGATGTCCCACACCTGCTCACGTTTCAACTCGACGACGACTACGGGTGGGACGACGGCCTGATTTGCGGCGGCCGCATGACCGTGGTCGCCGATCCGCTCACGCGGAATGTCCGATCGCCCGCGGCGACGGCGTACTACACACGCTTGCACGATTTGGTTGAAAAAGGCGTTGGCTGCACCGAAGCGGTGATCGTAAGCGAGACGGCTGGCGTCGGCGTCGGCCAGCGATTCCTTTTCGATGCCGAAGGTCGACTCGCTCTGGCGCTTGGCAATTGTGACGTCGCGGCCGAAGTCGCACAGAACCTCACGCCGCTGCACAAGCGGCCGCAAGCCGGCGTCCGCAACGGCGTCGCCTACTTGCCGATCCTGCCACGGGTCACGCTGCTCATCGTCGGCGGCGGCCACGTCGGACAGGCCGTCGCGCGGCTCGCCGCGGACGTCGATTTTGACATCTGTGTGCTCGACGACCGCGAACATTACGTCAATCGCGAACGCTTTCCCGCTGCCCGCCGCATCGTCATCGGCGACATCGGCCGCGCACTTCAGCAATTGGCAATCGAGATCACGCCCGCCACTTATTGCCTCATCGTGACGCGCGGCCATGCCCACGATGAAGAAGCGCTTTACCACCTCGCGAACACACCAGCCGGCTACGTCGGCATGATCGGCAGCAAACGGAAGATTCGGCTGATCTTCGAAGACTTAGTTGCAAAGGGCATCTCCGAGGAGACGCTGAAAAAGGTTCACGCCCCGCTGGGTTTCTCGATCGGCTCGCAGACGGTGCCTGAGATCGCGGTGAGCATCGTCGCCGAGTTGATCGCCTGTCGCAACCTCGGCGGCACGCTCCGCGAAGCGCGCGCATGGGTCTCCCTTGGGAAAGGCGGCGCATGATTTTTGCCGTCATTCCCGCCGCGGGCAAGAGCAAGCGCATGGGCCGACCGAAGCTCACGTTGCCCTTGGGAAACCGCACAGTTCTCGATCACGTCATCGCCGCCCTGCACGTGGGCGGCGTGGATACCGTGCTCGTGGTCGCTGGTCCGCACGTAAGCGAGTTGGTTGCGCTTGTGGAACGGGCCGGGGCGTCTGCACTATTGTTAGCCGACGAAACGGCCGACATGCGCACGACCGTGGAACGCGGCCTGGACTGGCTTGAACGGCGTCTTCAACCCAAGGGTGACGACGCGTGGTTCCTGGCGCCGGCCGATCATCCGCTAATTGGACCAGACGTCGTAAGAGAACTAATACAAGCACGAGACGCGGACCGGGAACATTCCATTTTCGTCCCCGTCGCGCGTGGACGGCGTGGGCATCCGACCTTGCTCGCCTGGAACCACGTTGCCGGCATCCGGCAACTCGGCGCGGGAGAGGGGCTTAACCAATATGTCCGCCGCCATGCCGCAGACATCCGGGAAGTGCCCATGGCGAGCGACGCCATTTTGCGCGACGTGGATACGCCGGAAGACTACCACGTGCTGCGGGCTGAGTACGATGGAGAGACGTAAGCGACGCCGAAAGCTTGGCGTAGCGTGGCCGCGAGGAAGGTGGAAGCCGTCAGAGGTTGTGGCGGTAGGTCCCGCGTGCCGAGCGGGACCTCACCCGGCACGCGCGACCCACCATCGTCGATTTTTCTGTCACTACGCTGGCGGCCCCTTGGCCAGCGTCTCCTGCAACGACTTGAGATGCTTGCCGTTGTCGTCCTCTTTGAAGGGATTAGGGGGCGCATCGCCGTTGGGACGACGGCCGCCGCCCGCCTGGCCGCCCGCACGATAGCCGGCCGCTTCCAGCGTGTTCTTCTGGTCGTTGACGATTTCCAGAATCGCGTCAAGCTTCTGTTTTGCTTCGTCGTCGGACAGATCCTCTTTCTCTTCCAGACCCGCAAGTTGCGTGCGGATTTTCTTTCGTTGCTCGTCGGTGAGTCGGATGGACAGCGAATTGTTGGCGAGCTGATCGAGCTTGACGACCAGCGACGCGAGCTGCGCTTTGGAATTCGGCTGCCGGCCGCCTGGCATGCCGCCTCCGGCGGCCCCCATCGGACCGCCCATACGTCCGGCCGCCATGCCGCCCGGCATCCCGCCGCCACCGGCGCCCGGCATCCCGCCGCCGCCGGCGCCTGGCATCCCGCCGCCGCCACCCGGCATCCCCCCGCCCGGCACGCCCGGACCACCACCGCCCGGCCCGCCGCGCGCCGCCGCACCCTCCGACGGACCGCCGCGGCCGCCCAGAATTCGCGGTGTGTCCCACGAGTAGCCGAAGATCGACATGGCCCCCACGCCGGCCCCGATGCCTAACATGAAACAAACGATGCTCGACGTGATGAGGGCCGGTACCTTGAGACGAGCGAGGCTCATTGCATAGCTCCTTATATCCAGACGGCTGTATTCCCGTGCTCGCGCCCAAGCGAGGCGTGCTCTTCCGAGCCGGCGCGTCAACACGGGCGCGGCGACCCTTCGCAGATGCCGCGGCACCCGAAAGGCAAGTTTGGCGCGATTACGGCGACGCCTCCCCAGAGGACGGTCGTTGTGGTCACAACGCATTCTGGTGCATGATGTCAATGGACGCTTACGATCTTATGAACACCACGCGGGCGCCAAAGTCTCAGACAGCATAAGGGAACGCAGCCACCGACGCCACGTGTTTCTCCTGACGTCCTTGCTTCGCCTTTCATTCGGAACGTGCGACCTGTGTGGCCCGGTTTCGGTCGTGATCGCCTGGCCGACACTGTTATAATGCCCCGAACCAAACGGGCGGCCGGCGCCAAAGAACGGCGGTGGGCCGCCGACACAGTTCCAGGAGGAGACCGCAATGAAGTGGAGTTGCAGAGCGTCGGCGTTGGTCGCATTCTTCGGACTAATCACATTCTTTCTGGGTTGCCATCGCAATCCAACGTCGACTACACCGGCGGCGCCGCTGTCTCCCCCGCAGGGCGTCTCGCCCGGCGGCCCCGGCGCGCAGGGCGCGTTCGACGCGGAATCGGGACCGCACTCGGACGGCAAAAAAGCGATGGTCGCAAATGGGTGTTTCCGTTGTCACGCCATTAACGGCCTCCGCGGCCCCGTCGGCGGTAGCCCGATGGCGGGTGGGCCGGCTGGCCCGATGGCCGGTGGTCCTCAAGGACCCGGCGGTCCTGGCGGCGGCCCTGGTCAGGGCATGGGTCGCGGCGGCGCCCGGGCGCCAGACCTCGGGCACGTAGCGAAGAACGCCGAGCACACCGTCGATTGGCTTACGAAGTTGATCCTTGATCCAAAATCGGTCAAGCCCGATGCCAAGATGCCGCCCTACGAAGGGAAGATCAAGGACGACGATCTGCGGGCCGTCGCGGAGTACCTCGCGAGTCTCAAGTGAGGCGGCGTGAACACCTGACAGACACCCGGCAAATAGAGACGGGCGGGTCGGCTCAATGCCCCCGCCCGCTTCGTTTCTGTTACGGAACATCGGACTTTAAGTACTTGTCGTATCTCAATATGAAAAATAGTGTCGGTCATGCCGGCTGGGGAACGTTTTCATCGGTGGTTTCGAGTGTCGCGCCGTTGTCGGTGTAGGGTATCGTTATCGTCGCGAGCGCGCCGCCTTCACGGCGATTACGCAGCTCGAAGAAGTGATCCCGTCCGTAGAGCTGTTCCAGCCGGGCGAGCGTGTTGGCGAGCCCGATCCCGCGTCGCCCCGAGTTGCCGTTGGGACGCAGCCCCGGCCCGTCGTCCTCGACCTGCAAGGTAAGGAAGCCGTGTGCCTGCCGGGATCGAATGACCACCCGTCCCGGCCGCGAGCGGGCGGCGACGCCGTGGCGTATCGCGTTTTCCACCAGCGGTTGCAGGATCAGGTAGGGCACCTGTGCCTGGACCGTGTCCGGGGCGATGTCAAACGACACTTGCAGGCGGTCGCCGTATCGCACTTCTTCAATCTCCAGGTAGGACCGCACGAATTCCACTTCCTCTGCGAGCGGCGCCACGTCCACGCCGGCACGGTCGAACGTGAGGCGCAAGAGATCGCCGAGGCGCGACAGCATCCGGTCGGCCGTGTCGATATCCTGGTAGATCAGCGCCGAGATCGAATGGAGCGTGTTGAACAGGAAGTGCGGCTGCATCTGCATCTTCAGCATTTTCAGCTCCGTCTGCGCGAACCGCGTCTCGAGGTGCGACGCCCGCAGCTCCCGGTCGCGAAATTGGCGGTGATAACTGAGCGCGTGACTCACGCCGAGCAGGGCCCAATAAATCAGCACATACGGATGAAAATGGCTCGTGAAGCCCATCTTGTAGAACGTGGCAAACGGCAAATCGAGACCAAGCGGGCAGTAAAAGAGCGCGATGATCGGGTAGTCCATCACGAGGCGGATGGCGGCGAACGCGCCGCCGGCAAACAGGTGCAGCAAAATCCGCCGCGGCCAGTTGCGCTGCTCGATGGGAAAACGCCGGGCAAACTTGAAGACGAAGACCGCCAGGATGCCCCATGCGTACCAGAGCGACATCCCCATGCCGAGCGAGCGCGCCAGGCTCACATCCTCGCCGCGCGAGGAATGCGTCAGATACAGCTGACTCGCTTCGAACAAGCCCAACAACGTCCAGCAGCCAAACGCCAGCACGAACCGAGCCCAACTTGGGGCGCGTCGCCGAGTGATCGCCGCGTCGTCGAGCACCTGGTGCATGGCGGGACTCATTCGGGAAAAGGGCGGACAGGAGCAGAACAGAGGGGCCGAAGTTCCGGTTTCGGCAACAGAACGCTCGTGGCGCTGCACCTTGCGCCGGGCAGCCGCCATCGCGAAAAGCGTTGACGCACCTGTGTCGCGTGATGCTCCAAGTCATCTTGTGCCTCGCGCGGGAACAAGCACCTTGGGACGAATTCCACCACTGGCGCATCGGCCGATCCGCATCGGCGTCGCAAGATTGTGCAGCTGTTCTCATAAAACAACTACCCATAACCACCGTTAACCACCGGAAAATCGAATTTCGCTGAAACGGTGGTTATCGCACAAAGCACATGGTGAGAAGCGTTTATGGTGACATTTAGAGCGCTTTCTGGGCGACGACCCCAATTTAAGACACTTAAGTGCTT
>JBGQKZ010000046.1:0-46233 GCA_041499805.1 Gemmataceae bacterium | reverse complement strand
GGTCAGAC
Organism: Gemmataceae bacterium; assembly: GCA_041499805.1. Classification (GTDB taxonomy): domain Bacteria; phylum Planctomycetota; class Planctomycetia; order Gemmatales; family Gemmataceae; genus JBGQKZ01. The sequence goes on along the minus strand of JBGQKZ010000046.1, from coordinate 46,225 downwards.
ATTGAGTCGCCATCCTTGGCTCTCCGGTGCGATGCGGGGGTAATGCACCGCTATCGTGCTGGAGAGCCGTTCTCTTGCCTAGCTCAGTTCGACGCCGCAGTCGGCTCTGAGGATTTCACAGAAAGTGCAGTTTTGGTGGCACATGGGCGACAAGTCGGATCCCGCCATCATGAATCTGGGGAAGTCGATCCTTGGCCTAGTCGGCGGGGCGCTGTCGGTGCTTCTGAATCTGCCTCGGTGACCAAGCGGCTCGTCATGGAACTGGGGATGACGCGAAACGCGGAACGGACGCCGGCGCGTAAGTAATACGGCGTACTCATCGTATCGGAGAAAGGTCATGATCCGCGGCGTACACACGATGTTCTATTCGTCCGATCCCGACGCGACGCGCGCCTTTCTGCGCGACAAGCTCGGCTTTCCCTACACCGACGTGGGCCAAGGCTGGCTCATTTTCGACCTGCCGGAAGCCGAGATGGGCTGCCATCCGGCGGACCCGGAGAAAGGCGCGACGGCCGGCAGGCACGATATTTCGTTTTACTGCGACAACGTCGAGAAGACCGTTGCGGATTTGACGTCCCGCGGCGTGGAGTTCACCGAACCGGTCGCCGATCACGGTTACGGTCTGGTGACGCACTTCAAGATTCCAGGCGGCATCGCCGCGCAGCTCTATCAGCCGCGCTATACGAAAAAATCGGCCAAGAAGTAGAACCGCGTCCGCTTTGTCTCACAGGAGTCCGTTCATGCACTCTTCCATTCTGTTGCCAAGCCGCCGGCTGTTTCTGGGCTCGTGCGCGCTCGGCGTCGCGTACTTCACCACGCCCGGCCTGTTCGCCGAGGAATTGACCCGCACGCCGCCGCAAACCGAAGGGCCGTTCTATCCCAACAAGCTGCCGCTCGACACCGACAACGATCTGATCATCGTCAATAATTCGATCACGCCGGCGGTCGGCGAGATCACGCATCTAACAGGCCGCATCCTCGACGAAAAGGGCCAGCCGGTTCGCAACGCCTTGGTTGAAATCTGGCAGTGCGACGCCAAGGGCGTCTACCTGCACACTTTGGATAGTGAGCCGAAGAAGAAACAACAGGATAAAAACTTCCAGGGCTTCGGACGGTTTCTAACGTCGTCGAACGGCGAGTACTATTTTCGCACCATCAAACCGGTCGTCTATCCCCTTCGGCCGGCCCCGCACATCCACTTCAAGATCAAGAGAAACAACCAGGAACTGCTTACCACGCAATGTTATGTCAAGGGCTACCCCGGAAACGACCGCGATGGCGTCTATCGGGCAATTCCAGACGCGAAAGGGCGCGCGGCCGTCACAATTGATTTCACCCCGGTGAAAGGATCGCGCATCGGGGAGCTGGCGGCGAAGTTTGACGTGGTGCTCGGAGTGACGCCGGAAGGATAAATCTCTTCAAATGGCGGCGGCCGGCGTAACGCGTCCGGCAGCGGCGCGTATTGCTGCTTTACAACAGCCGCCTTACGCCGGTCGCTCGCCCTGCATACCGCCTGCCACCGGCGGAAAGATAACGATTTCATCTCCATCCGCGAGCGCCCGGCTGCGCTCCGTCTCCATCTCGCCGTTGACCATGACAAGATGCACTTGGCCCGGAGTCAGCCCGAGTTGTTGGAGCGCGTCGGCGACCGCTGCGCCGTCGGCGACTTCAAGACCCGCAACGCCGCCCTGTGCGCCAGGCAATCTCCCACGCAGAGCGCCCATGGCTTTGACGTACACATGCATAGCCACTACTGCCCTTTGGCGGTGACAAAGACGCGGTGTGCTTCCGCGTTGGTGACTTGCGGCTCGGGCTGCCGATTCTCGAAGCGATACTGCCGTGCCTTCGACGGCCGGCCGAGCAACGTCGTCCCGGCGAGCTTTTGAGCTACTTTCAACGCGATGTACGGCCGGCGGATGTCGAACGGGTTGTCGCGAAGATAGGTCTTCCACTCGCCGAATGAGGTCCGCGTTTGCATCACGCCCTTGACCATGCCGACGTCGTTGAGCATGCCGAGGTCAGTCGGCTGAGCGACGAAGACGGCGCCTGTGATTTGATCGCCGGTCCAAAGCAGTTTGCGGTAGACAGGTCGTTCGACGTTGCAGATCGTCATGGCTTCGACGTTTTCTCCCCAACGGCCGAAACTGGCGCACTGCAAGCCGCACACGTCGAGGATGTTTATGAGGAGGCTGCCTGGATAGCGCACGTCCTGCCCCGCCATGTTGGCGCCGGCGATGCGGCCGTGATCGACGGCGGTTGGCTGTATCGCATGGACAGCCGGTTTGTCGCCGAGCAGATCCGGCCCTTGCGCCACGTCGCCCGCTGCGTAGATGAAGCCCCAATTCGTTTGCATCCGGTCGTTGACGAGGATGCCCTGATCGACGTTAATGTTCGCGCCCTTCACCAGATCGACGTTCGCTCGAATGCCGGTCGCGAGAATGACAAGGTCGGCGTCGATCGTTTGTCCGTTCGCCAGGCGAACGCGCTTGCGGCCGTTTGCCTCGGTGATCTCCTGCGCGGTCATGCCGAGATGCAGAGCGACGCCTTTCGCGCCGAGCCAGGTTTCGACGAGACCGGCGCTGTCGGCGTCGAGCATCCGCGGCAGGACATGCGGCGCGATTTCCACGACGTGGAGCTTCCAGCCGCGTTTGTACATCGCGTTGAGCACGATAAAGCCGATGAAGCCGGCGCCGATGAAGACGACTTCCGGTTTCGCTAAGCCGCGAGCGGCTTGGAGCACGGCGTCGGTTTGAGCCAGCGTCCAGAGCGGATGCACGCCGGGGACCTTGGCGCCGGGAATCGGGGGGATGGTGGCGGAGGAGCCCGTGGCGATAAGCAGGTCATCGAAGTCTAACGATTGCCCGTTGTCGAGCGTGACGGTCTTGCCCGGCGGGTGGATGGCCGTCACCCGCCGCCCGATCAGCCGTCGCACGCCGAGTCGGTCAAGGTAAGCGTCGTCCGCCGTGAAAACGTGCTGACGCGGGATGCGGTCCGCGAGGTAATACGGCAGCACCATGCGCGCATACGCGGGCTCGTCGCAGATCAGCGTGATTTGCGATTGGCCGGCGTCGATGTCGCGGATCGTTTCGATCGCGTTGATCGCCGCGGGACCGCCGCCGATGATGAGGTGTCGGGTCATGGAGATCAATCCGCCCTTCGTCGTGAACTACTCGCGAGCTTCGTGTGCGTCTTCACGCCGTTTCTCTTCGAGACATTCGATGAAATCGCGGTGAACCGAGGGATGAATCTGTTTCAGGAACGATTCGTCCAAGTCATGTACACGGATGAGATTCACCACGTCGCCAAAGTCGTAATAGCGCCGCGCCGCCAGTTTGAGTTGGATCAGTTGCGGCAGCGTCACGACCTTCACGCGCTTAATGTCCTGGCTCGCCCGGAGCGGATCGGGAAATGCAAAGGGTCCCGGCCTGCCGCTCCCCGGATACCGCCCGGTCTCGAGCACGTCGAGAACCACACCACTCTTGCGCTCGGTAAAGCGACGCGGACGCCCCGCGACAGGATCGTAGAACTTCGGCAGAATCTCGCGTCGGAACCGATGCAAACCGTCAGAATTCAACAGCACGTCAACATCGTCAGTGGTGCGTCGCGCGCCGTGCAAATTGATGGCCATCGCTCCCATGATTGCGTACGGAATGCCGGCACGGTCCAGCCGCCTCACCAAACGACGCATTGCGTGGTAGACCGGGTCGTTCTTCTGGAAGAACATGCTGATTTCCTTCACGCGCTTCCAGGGATCGAACGTCGCGTAGTCGAAAGTCTTGATTGCAACCATGTTTGTTCCACATCGGCATCAAACCGACGCTAATCCGAGCGCCGCGAGTTTCTCCCGCGTCGGCACGCCCTCTTCGTCCCAGCCGCGGACGCGATAATAGACCGGCAGCATTTGATCGAGATGGACGGTCACGCCCTTCGCCGGTCCGGAGCGGTGCGGCGACTTGAGCAAGCGTTCCGGCAGGGTGTCATCCGCCGCGGTGAAGCCGGCTTTCAGGTTCCAGAGCCGTTCCAGATTCCACGTCCGTTCGCCGATCTTGACGAAGTCGTCGAGCGTGTACGGTATGCCGGTCGCGGCGGCGGTGCAGGCGACGATGTCGTCGAGCGGCGCGCCCGTGCCGGTGAACAAGCAAACGCCGGTCGCGTCGTGCGACGTGGTCCGATTCTGCTCGTGCGCGACCCACTCGGCCTTCCCGTCGGTCGCGTGCGGCGGGAAGGTGCCGTTGGTTTCGACGCCCGGCGTCCAGGCGCGCAAGTGACAGGCGCCGCGGTTGCACGTGGCGAAGGCGACACCCATGCCCTGGAAGCCGCGCGGATCGTAGGCCGGAAATTCCTGGCCCTTTACGCCCATGAAGATCTCGGGATGGTTGAACTTGTCGCCCATGCGTTTGCTGCCTTCCGCCAGCTCGTCGCCGAAGCCTTCGCGATACGCCGTCGCTTCCGTCATGCGGACGAGCGCGTCGCCGGAGCCAAAGCGCAAAGGCATCTCTACGTGCTTGTCGTTGATGACACCGCGTTCGTACAACTCCATCGCGGCGGCCAGCGTGGCGCCCATCGAAATCGGATCGAGGCCGAGGTCATTACACAGCCAGTTTGCCTTGATGACCGCATCGAGGTCGCCAACGCCGGTATCGGCGCCGAGGGCCCACGCCGCTTCATATTCCGGCCCTTCGCCGGCGGTTTTCCAATTGCGCGGGTGCATGTTGACGAGGAACTTGTCGGATGTTTCGCCCGGCAAATGCGTAACGCGACCGCACGCGATGGTGCAAGCGAAGCAAGCTTTGTTGGTCAGCATACGCTTGTCTTTGATTGAGTTGCCGTTGAGGTTCTCGGCTGCCTCGAACTGGCCGGAATCGAAGTTGCGCGTCGGGCAGCCGCCGAACGCGTTCGTCAGATCGATCGTCGCCGCGGTACCCAACTCCGTCATCCCTTGCCGGCCGGGCGCGTCGGCGAGGTGTTTGCGCATGCTCCAGACTGCCCTCATGAACTCGTCCGGCTGCGCGACATTCACTCCCTTGGTGCCGCGGACGGCGATGGCTTTGAGGTTTTTGGAGCCCATCACCGCCCCAACGCCCGAGCGGCCGGCAGCGCGATGCTTGTCGTTGATGATGCAGGCGAACCGGACCAGTTTCTCGCCGGCCGGTCCGATGTTGGCGACGCGCAGGCCCGGGATGCCGAGCTCTTCACGGATGCCGTCTTCCGTTTGCGACGTCGTCTTGCCCCAGAACGCAGCCGCATCGCGCATCTGCACGAGGTCATCGTAAATGAATAGGTAGACCGGTTTCGAAGCCCGACCTTCGAGAAGCAGCAGGTCGTAACCGGCGAATCGAAGTTCAGGTCCCCAGTGCCCGCCAGAGTTTGATGTGGTAATGGCGTTCGTGAGCGGCCCTTTGGTCACGACCATGTAACGAGCGCCGCAAGAGACCGGCGTGCCCGTGAGCGGGCCGGTGGCGAAGATCAGCTTGTTTTCCGGCGACAAGGGATCCACGGTTGGATCGAGTTCTTCCCACAAATACCGATCCGCCACCCCCCGGCCGCCGATGTAATCGTGCAGCCAGGCTTGCGGAATATCCTCCACGCGGCTTTGGCCGGTGGTCAGGTTGACACGCAGCAGTTTGCCGGTCCAGCCGTTCATGAATTGCCTCCGGTCACAGGCCCGCTCTGAGGCGCCGACGGCATCTCAGCAGGCGTCAGCGATGCGATCAGCACCGGCTCGAGGAACATTCCGGAGTCCGTTGCTGCATCAACGACATAGACGTTGCGCCGCGAAAGAGCGATGTACTCCGGATGAGGTATGTGGAGTTCACGACCGTCGTTCAACCTCAATGTGAACGGAACGAACGGCGTTCGGCGTATCGCTTCACGGATCGTTTCAATGTGCATGGGGACACCATTTTCGCTGCGCAGTAGCTTCACCGACGACTCGTCGCGCCCGCCGCGTCTTTATGGCGTCTGTCAACGCTATTTCCCCACGGCCCAAACCAGCTTCCGGCTCCGTTGCCTTCAACCCACTCAATCGCCGCCGTCGGACATGCCGCCACGCACGCCGGTTCGCCGCCGCACAGGTTGCACTTGCTCGCCTTATCCGTACCGGGCAACGTGAAGACCGTGCCGAACGGGCAGGCGATCGTACAGAGATGACAGCCGACACAAACTTGCCTCAAAACAACTTTCGCCTTTGTCGCCGGATCGACTGCGATTGCGTTCACGGGGCAGGCCTGCATGCACCACGCTTCGTCGCACTGAACGCAGGTGAACGGTGCGTAGCTGGCCTCCTCATCGAAGACATTGACGCGGATAACCGAGCGCGACGGTTGGAAGCTGCCGGTTTGGACCCAGCTGCACGCGAGTTCGCATTGCATGCAGCCGGTGCAGCGGTCGGGGATGATTGTTAGACTCTTAGCCATGGGAATTCGCCGCCTTCGTGCGAAAGTCGAAACTGCAATCGATCAATTGATCTGCTCTGGAAAAGAGGCACTCTCGTGCCAGTCGTCCGGCAGCTGCGGCAAGTCGTAGTCGTCTGGGTTTTCGACAGCCGTCTTCGCCACGTCCGAGAACAGTACATGGCGGCGGCATTTCGGGCAACAGCCGATTACACCGAACCCGTCCCGGCGGCCCCAACCAAGCACGACTCGGTTGTAAAGTTCCGGTTGATTCAGCCGCTCCAATTGGAAATCAACCATTGCGATAAGGAACTCGCAACCGGGCCAAGGGCAAATCGCGCTCGTGCCTTTATAAGTCGCGTGCGGCATGGAGAATCTTCGCACCAGTCGTTACCCGCGCTGATACACCAACGCGATTTCGTGCCAATTGTCGGGGAGCACGGATATGGAAGAATCGACGGTCGGCACAGTGCGTTTCTGCAACACTTCGAACGCAACGTGTCGGCGACAACGCGGACATCGGGCTACCAATCCCGGCCCCGTCCACCAATCGCGCAGCATCTTCGACCGCTGGCTCTCGTCCGCGATCAGTTTCTCCAAATGGAAGTCGATGCCGAGAATGCGAAGACCACAACCCCACGGGCACGGCTGGTGCGGCTCGTGGTATACCACGACGGCATGAGCAAGCCGTTCAGCCATCGCCTGCCTAAACTCGGCTATCCGTCGTGCAACTTCCTCCGGCGGCACGTCGGTGCGAACTTTTTCCGTCGCCGTATTCATGGACTCCTCCCGTCGATTGGCTTAACTGTCCCGCAGCTTAAACGACGCATACTTCGTCTCCAAATACGCCTCTAGTCCTTCGTGGCCCAGCTCGCGGCCCAGTCCGCTCTCCTTCATGCCGCCGAACGGGCACTGCGGCGTTGCGGGCACCGGGTCGTTGATGCCGATGATGCCGGCCTCCAGGCCTTCGGCCATTTTCCAGGCAATGCTGAGGTCGTTGGTGAAGACGTACGCCGCCAGTCCGTAGCGGGTGTTGTTCGCGGCACGGATCACGTCATCGATCTTGCTGAAATCGAGCAGCGGCATGATGGGGGCGAATGGCTCTTCGGTCATCAGCTTCGCGTCCCCCACGTTGGTCAGGACGGTGGGTTCGAAGAAGTAGCCACGGTCGAATTTCTCGCTACGTTTGCCGCCCGTCAGAATCTTGGCGCCCCGCCGTTTGGCGTCATCCACCAAGTCAATCGTTTGATCCAGGTTCCGCTTCTCGAATAGGGGGCCGACTTCGACGCCCGGCTCCAGGCCGTTGCCGAGTTTCAACGCGCGCGCAAATTCAACTGTTGCCTCGGTGAATTTCTTTTCGACGTCCTTATGAACGTAGAACCGGCTCGGCGCGATGCAGACCTGGCCGTTGTTGCGGAACTTGCCGGTGACGGCGATCTTCGCCCCCACTTCCGGATCGGCGTCCGGGAAGACGATGAACGGCGCGTGGCCGCCGAGTTCCAGACTCAGCCGCTTCAATTGATCCGCCGCACTCTTCATCAGTTGCTTGCCGACTTCGGTCGAGCCGGTGAAGCTGATCTTGCGGCAGATCGGGTTCTCCAGGAATTCATCGGCCATCTCCTGAGCGGGACCGATGACGAGATTGGCGACGCCGGCGGGCAGCCCCGCTTCGACCATGCACTCGAATACTTGCACAAGGCTGAGCGGCGTTTGGCTCGCCGGGCGGGACACGATCGTACACCCGGCGGCAAGTGCGGGAGCGATCTTGCGGGATTGCAGGGTGATCGGGAAATTCCACGGGCTGATCGCCGCGACGACGCCGACCGGATGTTTCAGCGTTACGTGTCGTTTGCCCGGTACGCTGTTCGGGATCAGTTGGCCGTAGGCCCGCTTCCCCTCCTCGGCGAACCACTCGAACGTGTCCGCGGAATGAAGAATCTCCGCCTTTGACTCGGCGACCGGCTTGCCCTGCTCAATCGTCAGCGTGCGGGCGATGCTGTCCGCGCGTTCGCGCATGAGATCCGCGGTCTTCTTGAGGATCTTCCCGCGATCCCAGGCGGTCAGCTTCATCCAGCCGGGCATCGCCTTGCCGGCGGCTTCGACGGCGCGTTTCGCTTCCGCTCTCCCGCCGTAGGCAACGTCGGCGACCACTTCTTCCGTCGCCGGGTTAATGACGCCGAGCGTGCGGCCGCTGTCGGCCTCGCACCATTTGCCGTCGATATACATACGTTTGACCGTCGCCTTCGCGGTTGCCGTCGCCATCGCGCGCTCCTTCTAAGGAAGAATCTCGTCGTGAATTTCTGTATTGTAATCGAGGTCGCTCGATCGTGCAAAAACGGCGCGTCACCGCATCACTTCTTCCCCACACTCAACACAAACGTCGGATTCACCGCGTCGAAACGCAGCGTTTCGAGCTGCTCGGTCCCGCGGGCGACGTTGACGAGCAAGACTCCCACCGGGGCGCCGAGCTGCTTCAACGCGGTATAGGTCGCGCTGAGCGCTTCGAGCGTCGCGACGTTGACGACGAGGCGACCGCCAGACCGCAGGCGTGTGTGCGCCGCATTGACCAAGCGGGCGACTTCATGGCTCAGGCCGCCGACGAAGATTGCGTCCGGCGCCGGCAGGCCGTCAAAGACAGCCGGGGCTGTGCCGTGGATTGCCTTCAGGTTTGTCACGCCGAATGTTTGGGCGTTCGCCAGGATGAGTTGATAGTCGGCGACATCTTGTTCGATGGCGTACACCGTGCCTGGCTCGGCGAGTTGGGCCGCTTCCACCGCGAGGGAACCGGAGCCGGCGCCGATGTCCCAGACGATGCTGCCCGGTTGCACGTCGAGCTGCGCGAGCGCAATGGCGCGCACCTCCGCTTGCGTGATGAGCCCGCTCTTCGGCCGGCTCTGCGCGAAGACATCGTCCGGATTGCCGAAACGTCGGAATTCCGTGGTCGGCCGCCGCTGATCGGGCCGGCCGGGCTTTCGCTTCAGGATCATCACGTTCAGCGGCGCGAATTCCATGCCGGCGATGTCGGCCAACTCGCCCTGCGTGACACGTTCGTCGGGCGCCCCGAGGTTTTCGCAGACGTAGGCGCGGAAGTAATCGAGCCCGCGCGCCAACAACTCCTTCGCGACGGCAGCCGGGTCTTCCGTTTCGCTCGTGAATAGACCGACCGTCTCGGCGACGCGGATGCGGTCGAGCACGTTGGCCAGCGGATGCGTCGCCAGATTTGTCAGATACGCGTCCTCCCAACTTTCCTTCACGCGGGCGAACGCGAGCTGCATGCTGCTGACGTGCGGCAACACGTCAAAGCGGTCTTTGCCCAGACGGTCGCACAAATAGCGGGCGACGCCGTAGAAAAGCGGATCGCCGCCGGCCAGAACAACCATGCGCTTGCCGCCGAAGTTTGATTCCAAGGTGCGGACGACGTCTTGCAGATCGGCGCCGATGCGTTGTTTTTCCGCTTTCAATTCGGGCACGAGATGCAACGCCTGATCGGCGCCGAGGATCAAATCCGCGGACGTGAGAATCTCACGCGCCCGTGCGGTCAAACCGGCGAGACCGTCGCTGCCGACGCCGAGGATGTGTATTTTGGATTCCGCAGCCACAACGTGCCCTCGTCCCGTAGACTCTCTTGGATGGTCGGGCGCTGATTGTATACTGCGCAGAGTTGAACGGGTAACGATTTGCTCGTAGGAGGTTGGTCCGGACGTCCTCGCTGACGCGTCGGGCTCCCCAAGGAAAAACGGTATGCTCTACATCTTTCTTGCTTGCGTTTGCGGCGCACACGGAGATCCGCCGCTGGAAACCTATCCGCGGGCCGATCTCCTCATCGAAGCGACGGAGCTTGCCAAGCCCGAAGTCATGGCCTCGCACCGGCTCCTTGATGTCCGTCCGAAGGAGAAATACGAGGCCGGCCACATTCCCGGCGCTGTCTCCATCGACCCTGCCGCCTGGGGCAAGGCGTTTGGGGACGGTAAAGACGTGGACGGCTGGTCAAAACGCCTCGGCGCCGCCGGCGTCACGATCGATCAACCGGTCGTCGTCTATGGCGAGGGCGCAATGCCTGAAGTCGCTCGCGTTTGGTGGATCCTGCGCTACTGGGGGGTGAAGAAGGTTCGCATTCTCAACGGCGGTTGGCGCGCGTGGCATGAAGTCGGCGGCGAAGCGACCAAGAAGGTCACGCCGCCTGCGCCCGTGGCGCCAATGTTGGTCCCGGCTACCGCGCGGCTCGCTACCAAGGATGACCTGCTCAAGGAGTTGAAGAACCATCCTTCTCAGATCATCGACGCCCGCTCGGACGCCGAGTTCTGTGGCGAACAGCAAACCGCCAAGCGCAGCGGCGCGATCCCCGGCGCGGCTCATCTCGAGTGGAGCGATCTCCTGGATAAGAAGACGCAGCGCTTCCGGACCGCCGCGGAAATCGCGAAGCTTTTCGCGGAGCGCCACATCGACGTAAACAAGCCGACCGTCACGTATTGCCAAAGCGGCGGCCGGGCGTCGGTGATGGCCTTCGGGCTCGAACTGATGGGGGCGAAAAGCGTGCGCAACTATTACAAGAGCTGGGCCGAGTGGGGCAATAGCGACGACACGCCGATTGTGAAGCCGAAGAAATGACGTTCAAGCCGTCGCGTGCGCCGGCGTCAGGAAGCGGCAGACGATGCGGGCCAATTCTCCCGGATGGCTGAACAGCGGCATGTGGCCGCAACCTTCGATTTCGATGTGGCCGGCGTTCGGCAATCCTTGCAACAACTCGTCGGTACACGGCTGCCGCACAAGCGGATCGCGGTCGCCAGTCACCAGCAATACCGGCTGCCGAATCTCCGGCAACAGCGGGCGCACGTCGGTTTTGTGCAGCAAAAGAGCGTAACGCGCCGACACGCGCGTCGTGTGCTTCCCGATATGCTCGACGCAGTGCCGCCAAAACTCTTCCGGCCGATCCGCGAACGGCGCGAAATGGTTGTGGCGAAACACACGCTGGTAGAGCGGAAAACGCGCGAGCTTTCCCGGCCAGACGCGGCCGAGGCGAGCCGCCAGCCGTTCGGCAGGAGCTAACGGCCGGCGGGCGAAGCCGCCTTGCAGGATGGCTCGCGGCAAGCGTTTCGGCTGCTGGTGCATTGCTGCCACGGCGATGGTGGAGCCAAACGAGCAACCAAGGATGTAACTCTGGTTCACGTTCAGATGGTCGAGCAACGCGAACACGTCCGCCACCAAATCGGCGTGGCTGTAACGCTGCAAACGTGCCCCGTCGCCGCGGCCGGTCGGATAGTCGTAGGCGATGCACCGAAAATGCGCGGCCAGATGTGCGGCCAGCAGCAGGAACGAACGGCCGTTGTTCCCCATCCCCGGCACGAACACAAGCGGCGGGCCTTTGCCCCACGTGGAGTAAAAGCAACGGTAACGCCCGGTGTCGCAGACGCCGCGTTGCGCCTCGCGCTCGAAGCGGCTTAGGGCCTCTTGCACGGACAATTGACACGGTGACAAGGCGACAGGATGACAGGGTGACAAGGCGACAGGGTGACAAGGTGAAGACGAAGCGGGGCAGGTTGCGCCGTTCGCGCAGTGCGTCGGTCCGCACGCCGCCGTGGTCTCATTCGCTCTCTGTTCCTCGGTCACGTTGTCACCTTCTCACCGTGTCACCTTCTCACCCTGTCACCCTGCCACCCTGTCATTCATAGAACGCCATGCTCGCAAAACTGACACTTTCAAAGCCGCGCGTATGGACATATTGATCGTAGTGTAGCCGCTTGCCGTGTCGAGGGCGGATCGCTTCAAGCAGCGTGTACGTGGGTGGGAAGCCGCAGATGCGGCGGGCGTCGTTTTCGTCGGCGATCGTACGGAAAAAGCTTAGCGTGTCGGCGGCTTCGGCATGCTGCATCAGGATGTGATCTTGCCGCTTGCAATGCTCGATCTGCCTCGGCCGCACCGGCTCGCGATCGCCGAACTTCGGTCCCAGATGGGCGAGGTCGCCGCTGATGACGTAGCAGATGCGTTCCGGCGTCTCCGCTTCGGCTTGCTTCAGAGCCTCGATCATGTGGCCGACGTCGTCGCGCAAACTCGGCGTGCTGCCCGTGAGCACCGAATCCTCGAACGTGCCGACGACGAGCGGGACGATGCGGAACGAGCGCTTGTTTTCATAGAGGTATTGCAGGAAGACCACCTCCAGCTCGATGGAATGTTCCGGCAAGTGCGCGGCAGAATCGTCGAACAGGCCGTCGCCGTAGTGTTTGACGAGGCGATCGATGTAGCCTTGATCCGTCTCCGACACGCCGAGCGGCGTCTTGAAGTGCTGGCGCGTCAGCGTGAAGCGCTCGGCGCTGTAGTGCGACGTGCCGATGATGACGAACAGCGACGCGTCCGTGTGCTCGAAAAGTTCTTTGAATCCCCAGGCGTAGGTGTGGCCGCCGCGGGTGTAGTCGATGTGCGGGACGAGGGCGGCACGGAGCCTCGCGTCACGCAGCCTTCCGGGGAGACCGGGTCCGTTCGAGCCGGTAAAGAGCTTCTCAAGCTGGCGGCGAAGCGCGCCCGGTTCGTTCGGGTAACAGCCGATGCACGACGGCTCGCGGACCGGGCTGTGAACGCGCGCTTGAAAATGGGGACCGTCAAGGAGAAGCGCCGTCTCGAGTTTGGCGACGAAAGCAGTGATCCGTTCCAAAGTAAGCAATTCCCCGCCGGCCTGCCGCATCGCCTCGATTTGCACGTCGCGCAAACTGCGCCGGCCGTCGAGGAGCTGCATCCAATTCAGCTCGGCCTCGGTAACGCGAAGCGTCTTCGCGGAAATGCCGAGGCGGTCGGTGAGGAGCCACGAATGCGGCTCACGCTCGTCGGGTATGGCGGCGAGGAAGGGCCGCAGCCGTGGGCGCTCAACATGGGGCTCATAGGACACATGAGACATAGGCCCGTTCCCGATGCGCGGGAGCAGATCAAACCAAGTGTTGCTTGTAGTGACCCGATTCATCGGGTCCAACCTGAGCGGACCCGATGAATCGGGTCACTACAAACCAATTATACAGCCTACTTTTTCATCGGAGGCGCCGCCGCGATCTGATGTCCCGGCGATGCGTTGAACGCTTTTACTTGCGTCCCATCCGTCGCTTTCCAGATGCGCACTTCGCCGTTCCAGCTTCCCGAGGCGATCAGGTTGCCGTCGGCGCTCACGGTCACTGCGTAGACCCAATCGGTGTTGCCGTTGAGCGTCTTGATGTTGTTTCCCTTGGCCGCGTCCCAGATGCGAACCGTGTTGTCGGCGCTGCACGTAATAAACTGCGGCTGCTTCGGATTCGCCACCACGCGGAACACGGCCTTGCCGTGGCCGCCCGAGGCGCGGACTTGCTTGCCTTCGCCGGTCGCGTTCCAGAAGCGAAGCTGATTGTCCTCGCCGACCGAGACGCCTTGTTTGCCGTCGGCCGTGATCGCCACGCCGTAGACGTATTGCTGATGATCGGGGAACGTGAGCACGGATTCTTTTGTCGCCAGGTCCCAGACCTTGGCGGTTTTGTCGCGGCTGGCGGTCAGCAGGTGCTTGCCGTCGGGCGAAAAGGCGACGCCGAAGACCCAGTCGGCGTGGTTCTCGATCGTCTGTTCGAGCTTGGCGTTGGCGAAGCCGCCGCTGAGGTCCCAGACGTTGACGAGCCGATCGCAGCCGCCGGACGCTAATTTCTTGCCGTCCGGACTCAATGCGAGACAGAGAACCTCCTCGTCGGCATCGAGTAGTTGTTTCACAAGAATGTTCTTGTCATTGACGCCGTCGAGCAGGGCGACGCCGTTTTGCATTTTCGCGCCCTTGGCGTTGATGTCATAGACCTTTACGTCCCCTTCCTGCCCCGGTCGGCCGCCGGCGACGACGAGCTTGCCGTCGGGCAGAAAGAGCATGGACAACGCCCGCTCCGCCCGTATTGAAATTCGCTTCTCCAACTTCGTGCCGTCGATGTCCCAAACGAGCAGCTCGTGATGCCCGCCGATAACAAGTTTCTTGCCGTCCGGCGTGAACGCGAGCGCCGTTACTTTTTCAGGAAAAAGATACGTCGCCGGCGGCGCCGGCGGTTTCCAACGGATGCGCAGCTCCCGGAACAGGTCGGCTTTCGCGGTCAGACCCGCATCGAGCTTGGCCCCCTCCTTGATCCATTGTTGAATGACGGCGACCTTTTCCTTCGGCAACGGGTCAAGCTCCTTCGGCGGCATCCGTGCGGTGTTTTTCGCCGTGAGCAAGTCGATAACCAAGCTATCCTCCGGCTTGCCGGGCACGATTGGGTCGTCCTTATCGCCGCCCTTGCGGAAGCTCTCGTAGGTCGTCATGTCGAGCTTCCCCTTCCGCTTCTTCGCGTCGTGGCAGGCGAAGCAACTTTCCTTGAGTATTGGGGCCACGTCGTTAATGAAGCTGACTGCGGCCGGCTTTGCCGGCGGCTGCGCAAATGCGGTCTCCGGCGCGGCGAGCAGAAGCAAGACGAGCATCAGGCCGATGGCGGCGCAGAGGACACAAAAGCAGAACTGAGTGCGCAACATTGGGGCAAAACTCCTCGGAGGCGGGAAGGCGGTCGGGTGGGGTGGCGAATGGGATTATTATAAGATGAGGACGAATAAGGATGCGAGGCGAAAATCGAAACGACCGCAGCGGACGGAGCGCGTTAAAATGTAGCCCTAGCTTTCGGAGGCTTGTGAGGCGAATGCAGGCATGACAAGCGGCGACGTGCTGCCGGTGTTCTCCTTCCCGCTGAAAAGTTTCTTCGGCCGCACGCGAAGGAAGTCCTCATGATCAAACTCGGCATCCTCGATTTCGACACCTCGCACGTCGTCGAATTCACGAAGCGACTGAACCACCAAGGCATTGTTGAGGATCAATGGGTCGATGGCGCCCGCGTGGTCCTCGGTTGCCCCGGTGAGTCGAAGATCATGCCGGAGCGGATTCCCGGCTATGTCGAGGAGATGAAGAAACTCGGCGTGCCGCTCGTGGATAATCCGGAGCAAATGCTCGGCAAGGTGGACGGCATGTTGATCGAATCGCAGGAAGGGACGCCGCACCTGGCCCGCGCTCGGCCGTTCCTTGAAGCCGGCGTGCCGTGCTACATCGACAAGCCGTTCACGTGCAGCGTCGCCGACGCCAAGGAAATCGCCCGGCTGGCCGCGAAGAAGAACGTGCCGGTGTTCAGCTCGTCGTCGCTGCGCTACGCTCCGGAGTTGGTTGAGCTCGTCGCCGACGCCAAGCATGGGAAGATGATCGGCGCTGTCGCGTACGGGCCGGCGTCGCTGCACGAGCGCAATCCAGGTTTGTTTCATTACGGCATTCACGCGGTCGAGATTCTCTACACGTTAATGGGTCCAGGCTGCCGGCGCGTCACCTGCACGCACGAAAAGGACACGGACGTTGTCACCGGCCAGTGGCGCGACGGCCGGCTGGCGACGGTGCGCGGCATCCGCTCGGGCAAGAGCGACTACGGCGCGATCGCGTTCACCGAGCAGGGCGTCAAGCAAGTGCCGATCGGCACCAAGTACATCTATCGTGAGTTGGTCAAGAAGATCGTCGAGATGTTCGAGACGAAGAAATCGCCGCTCGACATCGGCGTGACGGTGGAGATCGTCGGCTTCATCGAGTCGGCCCTCAAGAGCGCGAACAATCACGGGACGGGGGAAGCGTTGCAAATGTGATTACGTCGCGAAGCAATGTCGAATGCCGAATGCCGAATGCCGAATCAATGCCGAATACCCAATGACGAAACATCCCACCGTTCGACCTTCTGCCTTGGTCCTTGATTCGGCATTTGGCCTTGGTCATTGATTCGGCATTCGGCATTCGGCATTCAGTTCTTCTTTCCTTTTTCACCCGCCTTTCGTATCTTGGCAACGCTCGTTCCGACCGAGGAGGAATCATGCAGAGCGAAACCATCATGGACGATGCTCCGGCGCCGCAGGTGACTTCGTGGAAGCGGGCCGGTGTGGAATTGTTCCTCATTAGTGTCCTGATTCTCTTCCTGGAGCTGGCGTGTATCCGCTGGTTCCCGGCTCATGTCTTGTTCCTGACCTTCTTTACAAACACCGTGCTGCTGGCGTGCTTCCTCGGCATGTCGCTCGGGTGCCTGGGGGCGGGGCATAAACGCAATTATCTGATGTTGACGCCCGTTTTCCTCGGCATCGCGCTCGCGGCCGGGGTCGGGATTGAGTACGGCCGGCATTTGCAACTAGAAGATATTCCACGATTCCTTCGGCCAATTGTCGTCCATCTACTCGGCCAGGACCCGAGCTTTGAAAAGGTGATCGATGTTCATCAGGCAGCGCCGCAATTGGTATTCTTTGGTACCGAGTATCACGCTCACGATCCCACCTCAGGTCTTCGTGTCCCTATTGAAGCCATCGCCGGGCTCTTCTTCTTGATGATTACGCTCAGCTTGATCGGACCGGGGCAAGAACTAGGAAGGGCGCTGGCGCGCTATCCGAATCGCGTTGGGGCGTACACGATCAACATCCTGGGCAGCATCGTCGGCATCGTGCTCTTTGGGATGCTGTCGTTCTGGCAACGGCCGCCGCTGTGGTGGTTCGCGCCGATCGTGCTTCTGCTCGGCTACTTCCTCTTTCCACGCAACTACCTCAAATGGCTGGCGGTCGGCCTCATTCCGGCGGTGATCGTGTGGCTGGCGTCGCTGACTTCCGGTCCGTATGTCCCGGCGAAGGCGCTGATCTCCGAACATCTCTGGTCGCCGTATTATCGTGTCGATTTCGACCATCAAGGAAATCCCGACCTGCACCATAATTTCATCACGGTGAACCTGATTGGCCATCAGTTGATGCTGTCGCACGACGAGAAGTTCCCCCCCTACGCGTTGCCGCACCTGTTGAACCGTGACGCCCAGCGGGAGGCGGGGCAAGAGCCAAAGCCGTTTAGCGAGGTCATGATTATCGGCGCCGGCTCAGGCAACGACGTGAGCCGGGCGTTACAGTGGGGCGCCGGCCACGTGGACGCGGTGGAAATCGACCCGGTGATTCAACGGCTCGGCGCCAAATATCATCCGGACAAACCGTATGAGGATCCGCGCGTTACGGCCCACTTGAACGATGGCCGCAACTTCCTCAGGAACGCGCCGGATGGCAAATACGATCTCATCGTTTACGCCCTCGTCGATTCCCTCGTGCTGCACAGCGGCTACAGCAATATCCGCCTTGAGAGTTATCTGTTCACGGATCAGGCGTTCGCCGACGTCAAGCGGTGCTTGAAGCCGGACGGCGTCTTCGTGATGTACAACTACTTCCGCCAAGGGTGGATTGTCGCGCGGCTGCACAAGGGACTGACGCATGCGTTTGGCGACGAGCCGCTCGTGCTCCGCTTTCCCGTTCCGTATGACACGGTGGAACCCGAGCAGAAGTCGGAAGGATTCACGATGTGCATTTCCGGCGCGACGGCGCCCTTTCGCCAGGCGTTTGAAAAGCACGGCCAGTATTGGCTGAAGGGGACCGAAGCGCCGAGCTCGAAGTCGGGCAACGGTTTCGAGATTCCCAGCTCGGCCGAGCGCGCGGCGGCAGAAGCGGCTTATACGGAAACGCTAAAAACTAATCCGTGGGCCGAACCGGAATGGCACCGCTTCCGCTTGGCGAAGGTCAACCAGCCCGCCGAGCCGCTGCGGACGGCGAGCGACGATTGGCCGTTCCTCTATCTGCGGAAGCCGATGATCCCCGATCTCAGTGTGCGCGGCATGGCGATGATGGGCGGCATCGCGTTCGTTCTGCTGCTGATCTTTTTGCCAAGGCGGCAGCAAGTCGAGCGCGAATCGGCAGGCGAGGGGTGGGGTTTCCTGGCGCAGATGTTTTTCCTCGGCGCCGGCTTCATGTTGGTGGAAACCAAGGCCGTGGTTCACATGGCGTTGCTGTTCGGCAGCACGTGGATGGTCAACTCCATCGTCTTCTTCGCCGTGCTGGTGATGATCCTTGCCGCCAATCTGTTCGTATTGAAGATGAAGCCGCAGCGGCTGGGTTGGGCGTATCTCGGTTTGCTGGCGACACTGGTTACTAACAGCCTGGTGCCGCTCGATTTCTTCCTGGGCATGAATCGGCTGGTGCAAATCGGGCTCTCCTGCCTGCTGGTCTTTGCACCGATTCTGTTTGCCGGCGTGATTTTTGCGGTGAAGTTTAGCCGCAGCCAGCATCCGGATCGGGCGTTCGGGGCCAACATCGCCGGGGCGATGCTCGGCGGGCTGGCGGAAAATGCGTCGATGCTGATCGGCTTCCAGTATCTGGTATTGGTGGCACTGGCGTTTTATACTCTGTCGGCGATCGGCGGACGGCCGGCGGCGACGGGAGCGGAAAATGAGAAGGAGACGCCGGCTGTGCCGCCGACGGAGAGCCGGGAACCCGCTGTACACGAGGCGTAATTCTGACTCTTCGCACCGCCGTATTTTGGACGTAGAATACCAAAAGAGGCATCCCACCGAATGGTTCCATCCATGGTCAGCCAAACGGTCCCTTCAGCCGGCGCGGTCGGGGCGAGGTGGCCCGGAAATCGAGTCGCTGGACGGCCCCCGAGTGGAGGAGGGCGGCATGTCCAGCCGAACTAGGTCCGTGGGAGGCAACGGCATGGCCGCGCTGGCCCCGGCCGAAATTCACAGCGGCCTCGAGTCGCTGCCGGCAGAACGCTGTCTTGAAGTCCTTCGCATCATGGTGCGGGCGCGCACGATGGAAGAGCGAATGATCAAGATGAGCAAGTCCGGGGAGGGCTATTTCTGGATCGGCGGCCCGGGTGAAGAGGCGTTCAATGCCTGCCTCGGTCTCCAAGTCAAAAAGGGGCAAGGCCCCGCCTTCGATTTTCTCCATCTACACTACCGCAATAGCGCAACGCTCGTGGCGATGGGGATGTCGGTTCTCGACGGCATCCGGCAAATGGCCATGACCGCGACCGATCCGCACAGCCGCGGCCGTAATTTCTCCGGCCATTACGCGAAGCGCGAATGGAACGTCGCCCCGATTAGTTCGGTCATCGGCGTGCAATGGGTGAAAGCGCCGGGCTCCGCGATCGTGCAAAAGCGGTTCGGCGGCGACGCCATCACCATCGTCGTCGGCGGCGACGCCGGCACCCACGAAGGCGATTTTCAGTCGTGCCTCATCTGGAGCACCCTCCCCTGCCGTGAAGTGCCGGTGTTGATGATCGTGATGAACAACGGCTGGGGCATCTCGACGCCATGCGATACACAGCACAGCGAACATAAGATCATCGACCGGGCCAAAGCGTTCGGCATCCGCGGCGAAGTGGTCGATGGCAACGATCCGGTCGCGAGCTGGCACGCCATCCACCGGGCGATGGAACACTGCCGCGTCGAACGCCGGCCGTACATTCTGGAAGCGCGCGTCTCCCGGCTGTACGGTCATTCATCTTCCAGCGGCGCCGTTCGCGTCAAGAACGAAAACGATTGCATCGAAGTCTTTGAGCGCCGGTTGCGCGACGCCGGCGTTTTTGATCAATCGGAAATCGACCAGATTCACGCCGACGCGGAAGTCGAGGTTGAAACCGCGCTCGAACAAGCATCCACGGAGCAACGGCCGACCAAAGAGGACGTGTACTTGCATACGTATGCGCCGAGCGAAGTAGACGTGGTGTATCCTGGAGATTACACGGGGCTTCCCCATTGAGAAAGAGCGAAAACAGATACGACAGTTCGTTTCGCCGCTCTGAGGCTGATCATGGCCACCGCAACCAAATACAACCGGGACGCCCTGGCACGCTGGCACGCCAAGCAGCATATCAAGACTGATCCGGGCGTTCGCACGATCTACTACCTGCCAAAGGACGCTCCGGAGCGAGAGATCCGGCTTCTCGAAGTGAACGAATTGATCGCGGAAATGAATGATGCCGCGCTTAGGCCAATTGACTTTGGTGTCGATACGGGCATGGAAACGGAACATCGTTTACTCGTACTGGACGTGACGCCGCGTCAGTGGGCTCGGATCAGGCGCTCCGCGTTCGCATTGCCGCAAGGGTGGTCCCTCGTAGGGGCAAAGGCGTTTGGCCCGAAGTGATGTGAACAAGTACCAAGAACTTTGGTGGCGGCAGGCGCGATCCGATCACGACGTGTTGATTCTCCTTCGACGCCACAATGCCGCTCCTTGTCACCAGTTGCACTATCTGCAAATGTCCACTGAGAAGCTGGGAAAAGCGTATTTCTGGCGTTCCGGCAATGCTCCGCAGGGAACGCATGCGAGTTTCGTACAGTTCCTCCGCTTCTTGGGAGGCGCCCGTCAGTCCGAACGACCGGCCATAACTAAAGCCCTTGAATTCACGCGCTTCGATGACTTGCGGAATTGGATTCGCGACGTCCTGCCGCTGGCACACGCGCTAGAGCATCTGGCTCCTGCCCATGCACGAGACGGCCCAAACCCAGAGTACCCCTGGCCGATGCAAGGCCCGAACCACGCTCCGGTGAACTTTGATTTTCACGTTTGGAAACAGCTCAAAGAAACCGGACGCGGTCGCCGGCTTCTGGAACTCGTTCGGATTGCAGTGGAGCGATTTCCTAGGTTCGCATGACGCGGCGGAGAATCGATCCACGCTTTGGTTGGAAGCGCCAGCGGTTCTGAGCGCAGGTCTTGAAAGTTGATTTTTCACAATGGCAACCCTCGTTCAAGCTGTCCGTCTGGCCCTTCATTACGGTGAAGAGCACCTCGGCGTCACCGATATCTTTGGCGAAGACGTCGGACCGCCGCTGGGAGGTGTATTCACCGCCACGCAAGGGTTGCGCACGGCGTGGAATTCACCGCTCGATGAACGCGGCATCGTCGGCACGGCGATGGGGATCGCCTACGCGGGCGGGCGGCCCGTGGCGGAAATCCAGTTCTGCGACTACGGCTTCAACACAACGGATTTGCTTAAGATCGCCGGCAATCAGCGCTGGGCGGGGGCCGGCAACTTTGAAATGCCCATCGTCCTGATGACGCCAAGCGGTTCCGGCATCCGCGGCAGCCTGTATCACTCTCATTCGTTTGAAAGTTGGGCCAGTCGCTGCGCGGGATGGAAAGTCGTTATGCCGAGCACGGCACTCGACGCCTATGGGCTGATGCTCTCGGCGATTGTCGATCCGAACCCGGTCATGGTCTTGTTGCCGAAGGCGTTGCTCCGCGTTCGCGGTGATGAGTTGATTCCCGGCGAGCCGACGAATCTGAATGAACTCAAAGACATGATCGACGCTCCAGTGGGCGACCGCTCCAACTGGCAGCCGCGCTGGCCGGAGGTGAAAGCCTACTACGTGCCCATCGGCCAAGCGAAAATGGTGCGTGCAGGCGAGCACGCGACCATCATAAGCTACGGCCGCACGCTGCCGCTCTGCGTGCAGGCCGCCGATGAATTGCAGGAGAAGCACGGCTGGACCTTCGACGTAATCGACTTGCGCAGCATCTTCCCTTACGACTGGAAGACGATCACGGCGAGCGTACAGAAAACCGGCCGTGTGCTGATCGTCAATGAAGACACCGAGGTCACGAATTTTGGCGAACATCTCCTGCGCCGCGTCGTCGATGAGCATTTTTACGATCTGCTCGTCCGGCCGCGCGTGCTGCTCGGCGCACATATCCCGGGCATCGGCCTAAACAGCGTGTACGAGCAAAATAGCGTGCCGCAATTATCGACGATCCGCGAGGCGATGCAGACGCTGGCGAAGGAAGAGGCATAGCAGAATGAGGATCGAAGGTTGAAGATAGAGGATTGAACACTTTCGGTAACGATCCTCGAGCCCCCATTCTCGATCCGCAGCGAGAACACGTATGGACTTCCATCTGCCTGAACTTGGCGAAGGCGTCTTGGAAGCCGAGCTGGTTTCCTGGCTCGTGAAGCCGGGCGATGTCGTGAAGCGCGGCCAGAACCTGATGGAAGTGCTCACCGACAAGGCGACGATGGAAGTGCCGGCGCCGTTCGCGGGGACCATCGGCGAATTGAAAGCGAAGCCGGGAGAATCCATCAAGGTTGGCGATCCGGTTCTAACGTACACGGCGGTTGGCAAGACTGCCGAGCGCGCGAAGGCGCCGGCTACGGAAGCCGTCGCCGCCACCAGCGCCGCGCCTCGCCACATCGCCGGCGGGAACGGTCCTGTTGTCCCGCCGCGTCACGCAGCCGTTGCCGTCAAAGCGGCGCCGTCGGTCCGGCTGCTGGCTCGTAAGCTCGGCATCGACCTCGGCAATCTGCCCGGCAGCGGTCCCGGCGGCCGTATTCTTCTGGAAGACCTGTCGCCGCAGCTTCAGCCCAGCGCCGCACAGAAGCCGGCGAAGTCCGAAGCGAAGCCCGATTACGGCAAACCCGGCACGCGGATGAAGCTTCAAGGAATTCGCCGCAAGATCGCCGACCACATGGTGCAGGCGAAGCGGGCCATACCGCATTACAGCTACATCGACGAGTGCGACGTGACCGATCTCGTGCGGCTGCGCGAGTCGCTCAAGGAGACCTATGCAAAGTCGGGCGTGAAGCTCACGTATCTCGCGTTTTTCGTCAAAGCCGTGGTCGCCGCATTGCGGGAAGTGCCCATCGTCAATTCTTCCCTCGATGAAGCGACCGGCGAAATCGTCCTGCACGATCACTATCACATCGGCGTCGCGGTCGCGGCGGCGGCCGGCCTGATCGTGCCCGTCGTTCACGACGCAGACAAGAAAGACTTGGCGCATATCGCGCAGGACATCGAGCGCTTGAGCACCGACGCCCGCGCCGGCAAATCGCGCTTGGAAGATTTGCGCGGCAGCACGTTTACGGTTACGTCGATCGGCAACGTCGGCGGGTTGATGTCAACGCCGGTGATCAATCATCCGGAAGCGGCCATCCTCGGCCTCGGCAAGATCGTCAAGCGACCCATCTTCGATGCCGCGGGCAACATCAAGCCGGCGGACATCGTCTACCTGTCGTTTTCGTTCGACCATCGGATTCTCGACGGTGCGATTGGCGCCGCGTTCAGCAACGTGGTGCTTCGGAATTTGCAGAATCCGGCGACGTTGCTCCTGTCGGAAAGATTGGTGTGATGGGACAACGGGGAGACGGATGCGCGGGAAAACCGCCGCCGTCGCTCGGCGCTTCAGCTTCCAGCAAGGATGTCTTCGGCTCGCGTTGCGGTTCGTCAGCCAGCCTTGAGCAACCCTTTCAGTCGCCGCGCGAAGCGGCGGACCAGCGACATCTCTCGCCGGACGCCGTTGAACTCGGGCCGCGGCGGCAAGGCAACGGGCGTCGCGCTTGGTCGCAGAATCGCCTTCAGTGAGCCGGCGCTTTGATCTACGTCCACCTCCACGGCGTCCAGTCCGGCCTCGGCGAAGATCATTTCATACTCGCGGAGGGAAAACGTCTGCTCATTGATTCCCTGCTCCAGTTCTTCGAGCAAGCGCGGATAAACGCTGTCGCCGTTAAAGTAATGCCCGACCGGCTCGCACATGACGGCGAGGAATCCATCCGGCTTAAGGAGCCGCTTCAAGCCGCGCAGCAGCTCCGCGGGCCGCGGGAAGTGGTGCAGCGTGGCGAACATGCCAATGCAGTCGAAGAAGCCCTCGGCGAACGGCAGGCGATGGGCGTCGGCACATACGAAATGGACGTGCGTCGGCCCGAGCGGGTCGCGCAAGCGGCCGACTTGCAACGTCTGTACGTCGATGTCCACGCTGTACAGGTCCGCCGACAAGGCGAGCGGCTCCAACTGCGGCGCGCAGCAGCCGCCGATTTCGAGCAAGGTGAAATGCGCGCGTCCGAGGGGCAAGAGAGCCTGGCGGACCATTTCGCGCGCGGCAATATGATCCGTCGCGTAGTCGGTGTGCCCGCGACGGCTGATCTTCCAAGACGCAGGCGCTTGCTCCCGCGCGTCGGGCGCGAGTTCAATTCCGACGAGCAAAGCCAACCTGTCCAGCCATCCAATCTGATCTTGTACCAGCAGCAGTTCAAGGAAATGCAACCCCGGACGGTGCGGCGTGGCGATCAGCATCGGAACGGTCATCTCGCGCCCGGGCGCCATGTCGATGGGGAGCATCGTGCGTTTGCCGTCCCAATTGACGACCTTGCCGGCGGGATTCCGCCAATGATAACTGAGACGAACCGGCCGCGGCCCCTTCGACGATAGCACGCAAGCGCCTGTATTCTTCAGACGAACGTTTGCCAGCATTTGGTCGGTCGGCCGCATCCGTCGCGGCAGGTAGTGATGACAGACCTCGAACTGAACGCGCTCGTTGATCGAATGGTGCAGGACGATCCGTTTCGGCTGACGGCGCCCGCCAACGTCGATACGTGACAGAAAGTAGTTGTTCTCCGCGGTGAGGGCACAGTCCGCGAGGTGATAGTTCTGGGTGAAAATCGCGGCCAGGGCCTGGAGGTTTGTCGCGCTCGGGGTGATCCCCACACGTGCGCAAATCTGCCGTGCATCCACGGCAGAAAGGTGAAAACCCGACGGCTGTTGCGCGAAATGATCGAGCAACATCGGCACGCCGTGGAGAACGGGATAGTGCCGGCCGCATGCGCCACAAAGCATATCGCTTTCGTGTGTGTGCAACTCGGATACGCCACACGCGAGGCACTTGTAGACCGTGGCCACGGCGAGATTCCTTTCCGAGTTGCAACAAGCGGTCAGGAACCATTGCATTCAAAGGTTCCTAACCCCTTGCTGCGACGGGCGCCGAGAAGCGGCGTCACGACTTCCTTGCCAAAGCGCCGCGTGAATTCCGTCGCGCCGCCTCGCAACAAGTGATGACCGTCGAGAAAGCGATCGTCGGCGAGCCAGTCGCGGGCGTCGATCACGTCCACACCGCATTCTTCGCGCAAGCCGACGAGATAATTGGTCACTCGTGTATGCATCGCGGGCGTGTACCAACTTTGGAACAGCCGCGACTCCGGCATGACAAACACCGTTGTGGGAATTCCTTCCCGGCGACAGACCACGAGCAGCTCGCGAAAGGCGCGGTCCATGCGCTCCACAATTCGGTAATCCGCGAACCACGCGGCGTATTCCGCGTGCGTCCGCTCTTGCAATGACTTCCGCACCGGCTCGGCCACGGACGCGGGGACCAACGGGAGCCAACCCCAGGCGTCGATCCGACGCCACTCCTCGTTTCGGAAGTCGTCCGGGTTCAGCCAGGGCGCGAAATATTCCCGCAGCAAGAAAGCCTGAGCGAAGGTCGGCGTCACCCGCTCGCGAATCAGCCGCCAGCGCAGCGCGTCGGGGGAAGCGAGGTACGGCCCGACGGCCGTCAACTCGAAGATTCCCAGGCGGTGCAAGTGGGCCAAAGCGAAGAAGCGGTCGTCGTCCTGGTGCAGCAGCGGCGGCAACAGCTCAACGGCGAGCCACTGTGGCCGGAAGCCATCGGCCAGTAGCCGTCTGAGGTTGAGTAACTCCACCACCGGATCGGCGCCGATCTGTCCGAAATTGAAAACGAGCGGCCGCCGGCCGCCAGCGTCCGTCGCGGCGGGGAGCTGGTCGGGGCGCAGCCCCACCCCGGTACGCGAAGTGCCGAGGACGAGGAACAAAGGCCGCTCCGGGAAAGCCGCCATGCACGCACGCAGCCGGTCGCGTTTGGCGGCATAGACCGGATCGCGCAGACCCGGTTCCACGCACTCGCTGAGTGCCTGAAAACTGAGTTGCGCGACAAAAAAGAACGTGACGCCCCACCCCAATGCCGACGTCGCGAACGGCGCGCGCCGGACCGAGCGCGGTGCGTACAGGCACAGCGACTGTGGGCGTCGTGCCGGCGCCTGTCCAACATTCAGGTTCGTTTGGGACACAGCCATTCGGTTCGCGCTTCTTCCTCACGCCGCTTCTTGACGAGACTGACCACGGCCACAAAGGGTCACTGGCGCGGGCGGGCTGCCGCGTTGCGAAAACCAGAAGACATGGGCGCTCAGCATTCCGAGTTGCCAGCCGCGCAGGTCGGCCCCGGTGGGAAGGTAGTAGACCAGATCGCACAGAAGTTCCTGTCCGGGCAAGACGCGGGACGTGAGCCGCTGCCAGCAGGCAGCTTGGTGGAAACCCGGTGTTCCCGGCGTGCCTTGATAGAGGGAAAGGCTGACGCAGCCTTTTACCCCCGGCTTGTTCAGCCAGGCCGTCTGGCCCCGGTTACGCAGGCGCGCCTTCAAGCAGACCTTGTGAAAGGTTTCGTCGAACACCACGTCGACCACTTCAATTTCCGCCCGAGTTTCTGCGTCGACATCGCCGGTCGTCGGCCCCGTCCAGCGATTCGGTTCGGGCTTGCGCGCGGTGAGCGTGTTCGACGCGGACGCCGGAAACTGCGCGGCCTCCTTCAACGCCATGTTCTCCATGCCCACGGGAAACAGGCCATTCAGACCGTGATAGCGCTCGATATCGACATAGCCGTGCTTGGCAAGAAGATAATCGAGGTATTCGACGGTGAAGGGGTTCTCGAGCGTTCCGTAGCGGGCCATTTCTTCTTCCAGAGTCGCCTCCAACGCCCGGTTGCCCGGCTGCCAGCACGCCTCACTGACGCCGAGGACGCCGCCCGGCTTTAACATGCGGAAGCACTGCGCCAAGCCCTTTTCTTCGTCGATGACATGGTGCAAGGCCGCGTGGAAGAACACGGCGTCGAAACTGTTCGCGGACAGCGTGCAGTCTTCCAGCGTGCAGCAGTGGAATTGCACGTGCGGCCGTTCCTTGACGCGGTGGTGCTCGAAGAAACTCGCGACGCGCTCCTTGGCGAGCTGGATCATGTCGTCACACGGCTCGATGCCGTCAACCGCGTAGCCGAGCCCCACGAGGATTTCTGTGACCCAGCCCGGTCCGCTGCCGACTTCAAGGACGCGGCCGCCGAACGGAATCTCCATTGCCTTCAGCAAATTCGCGACCTGGTACAACTCCTGGTAAAAGAGCGCGTGAACCAAGCTCGGGTCGGCGGGTGGGCCGGCGAGACGGTCAAACGGCTTCTCGTAGAGGTACGCGTGGTTCCACTCGGGAAGCTTGCCGACGTACTCCTTGGCCGCTTGCAAAAATGCGGCCGTGCGCCGCGGCTGATCGCTCAGAAACCGCTTGTGGACCGGCGGCGTGAGCGGGCGCGGGGACGTCGGCGCGCTCGCAGCGGCCGGAACCGCCGCCGCGGCCTTGACGGGACGGGCAAGCAGCCGCTTCACATGCCGTTTGAGCTGTTGCATCACCATCGGAAGAACTCCTTTGTCACGCTTCTGTTCACGTCCATTCGCGGCGCTCGCCGCTCTCCCAAGCGCCCGAAAATGGCGGCGAGGGGAAACGTCCGGCTAATCATGGGTCCGCGAGACGGGCCGCGCGGACGTCGTGCGCGGCTTTTCGACAACGCCGCTGACCGGCGGACGTCCCTCGACGAGCGGGCGAATGGCCTCGCGTTCCAGCCGTTGCGTGAACGCCGTCGCCCCTTCCGGAAGCAAGTGATGGCCGTCCATGAACAGCGCATCGGCCATCCAGTCGCGGGCGTCGATAACCGGCACGTCAAAGTCGCGCGCGACGGCATCGACGTAACGGCCAAGCGTGGTCCATCCGGCGGCGGAGTACCAACTGCGAAATTCGCTCCCTTCCGGCATGAGAAGCAGCCCCGCGCGAATATCGTGCCGCCGACAGACGTCGAGCAGCTCGCGCAAGGCCCGGTCCGGAACGTCGCCGATGAACAGGTTTTGCATCGGCCCATAGTAAAAGTCGCGGGCTGCCTTGAGGCCGCGCGCGTATTCCTCCGGGCTTACCGAGCGCTTCCAGGTCAGCCAGCCAGTGCGATCCTGCGCGTCACGCAAGAGGCTCTTGCGGTTTTCCTCGGGAACCAGCGTCGGGGCGTAATAGCTCAAAATCGGGAACCGCTGAAGATAGCAGGCCGCGAGCCGCGACCAGCACCAGGACGTGTAGACGTCCGTCGGCGCGTGGAAGTGCCGGAGGGTACGCAGATCGCGCCAGCCGGTGCGGTCGAGCTTGTCGTAGTGCGCCAGACCGCAATCGGGCGAACAAAAGGCGCCGGGCAGAATCTCAATCAGCATCCAGCGCGGCCGAACGCCGTCGTGGAGAAGACGGCGCAAATGCACCAGCTCTTCCAGCGGGCCGGTGCTCGACAGTCCGAAGTTGAACAGGAGCGGTCGTGCCGTGGCGGAGGACGTCGGCGGCAATGTCTCCGGGCGGAAGCCGGTTTCGGTGCGCGAGCTGCCCAACACAAGGAACAAGGGCCGGCCCGGATCTTCCGCCAGGCGCTGCTGCAACACCCGCAACCGATAGCCGTGTTCCGCATGCCCCACTTCCGGGCGGGCATTCTCCGTAAAGACGATCACCGTCACTTGAACCATGAGGAAGGCGACAAGCGCCGAACAGAGACTGCAACAGGCCCGCACCGCAAGTGTGCGCCGGCGTCGGGCCGGCGTCCGGAGAGTATCCCGCATCACGGTTCCCTCCGCGATGACGTTCGCGCGAGCTTGTTTGACGGCGACGCGCCCAATAACGGTTCAATCACTTCGCGACCGAAGCGCTCACTGAACGTCTTGGCGCCTGCGGGCAGCAAGTGGAAGCCGTCGATGAATTCTTCGTCGGCGACCCAGGAGCGCGCGTCGCACAGCGGTACGCCGAGTTCCTGGGCGATGCCCCGGATGTAGGAGTCCGTTTGCGTGCGGACGGCCGGCGGATACAGGTCCGCGAACGCCAGCGATTCGGGCATGTAGAGCAAGGCGAGGCGTATGCCGTGTTGCTGACACGTCGCCGCCAATTCGCGCAGCGCCCGGTCGGAGAGCGCGGAGGGCTTGAGCAGCTTCAAGAGCGGCTCGTAATACTCGCGGGCGCGGCGCAAGCGGTCGCCGGGTTTCGAGGCGTCCGTGGCGGAAACCCACGGCAGCCAGCCGTAGGCGTCCAGCTCCGCCCAGTTGCCGTCAAGCCGCGACATCCACGGCAGCCATGCCGGAGCGTACCGGCTCACCAGAAGAAAGCGGTGCGAGTGGATCGGAGCGAGCTGCGCTTCCCACCATCTCCGGCGCAGTCCGTCCGGCTGCCGGCAATACGGGTCGAGGACCGAGAAGTCGCGGAGCGTCAGCCGATTGACATCGATCCGCGTTTCCTCCGCCCGTTCCGCGTCCTGATCGTAGAACGCGGGCCAGTATTCAACGAAGACCCAGTCCGGCCGGACGCCGTCGTTTAGCAGCCGTTTCAAGCAGAAAAGTTGGAACACGGGCCCGGATCCGACGAGGGCATAATTGAAGACAATCGGATCGCGACCGTCCGGCGTGTGCAGACTATTGAGCGCATCGGGACGGAAGCCCATCGCCACGCGCGAGCTGCCGAGCACGGCGATGAGCGGCGCGCCGGGTTTGGCGGCGCGCAGCGATTGGAGGCGAAGAAGTTTGCCGCCATATTCCGGATCGCGCGCCTCGGGCTTCCAGCCGTAGAACGCAGAGAGAAGCAACGCCTGGCCGCCGACGAAAAGCGCCGCCGCCCACGCAATCGCGGCGGGCGGCGGCATGCGTCGTGGCGACTCCGGCGTGCGCACGACGGTCGGCCGGCGTTCGTGCCAGAGCATCGGACCCACAACTCGCGTCGTCTGCGGCATGCAACTCTCTAGGGAGCCCGACGCGCTAGCGAGGGCGGGCAGACTCTCTCGCTAGCGCTTCGGGCTCCCAACAAACCTCCCTCGCTAGCGCTTCGGGCGCCCCGCATTCGCCTTGCGAGTCGCCGAGGTCTCGTGCGCGAAACGTACGACTTGCTCGATAAGGCCATCCGTAAATCGCGCGGCCCCGTCCCGCAATAAATGATGCGAGTCCAAGAATTGGCCTTCCTCGATCCATTCGCGGGCGTCCACGACCGGCAGGCCGTACCGTTGGCTGACGGACGCGATGAACCCCTGAATCTGCTCGCGCGCCGCGGGGCTGTACCAACTCCGAAAGGTCGGCCCTTCCGGCAAGAGCACCAGCATCGTGGGGATGCGTTCGGCGGTGCATCGTTCCAGCAGTTCACAAAGAGCCGCACACTCGGGCCCGCCGAGCTGAAAGTCTTTCAGGTATGGAGAGTAGTCGAGCCAGGCGCGCGCCACCGCCTTCTCATAGTGGGCCGGCGCGACGTCGCGCAGCGGCGCCGTGGAGCCCATCGCGTCATCGTCGCGTCCCCAGTCCTGACGCAGGCTCCACGGCACCCATTGCGGCGCCACGCGGGTGACGACGGAATAGCGGTAGGCGAAGGACGGCAGCAGCAACGCCTCAAGCCACTCGCGCCGCGTCTGCTCCGCTGGGAAGCCGAAACGCTGCACCAGGGATAGCTCGTTGCGCCGCAGTCGGCTGGGTAGCAACCAATGCTGTTCCCATGGCGCGCCACGCTTGCCGTCGAGCAACGGCGGCAGAACCTCGATGAGTAGCAAGTCCGGACGCAGACCTGCGGCCCGCAACCGCCGATAGTGCAGCAGTTGCATGACCGGACCCGCGCCCGGCACGCCGAAGTTGAAGGCGACGACCGGCTGCCCGAGTTCTCGTGCCAGCCGGTCTTCCAGTCTGCCTCCTTGAAGTCCAAACGCCGTACGGGAGCTGCCGATCATCAGCGCCGTGAAAGGCCGTTCCTCGCTTCCCAACGTGCGTCGCAACAATCGCGTCGCTTTGTAGCCGTAGTACGGATCGTGCAGCTCCGGCCAAATCAGCAAAGCTCCCCACAGGCCGATCTGGCACATGACAAATCCAACGACGCTCCAAACGAGCACGCCCCGACTCCAAGAGCGGAGAGCGCGGCGGCGGGACTCGATCGTCGCACAGGATTCGCGCATCGGTCCGTTTAGCGGCGGTTCGCAGCACCGCCTCGTTAGAACTGGAAGTAAATAAAGGTCTTCCCCGAAACCGCCAACACCAGCGCCAGCGTCAGACACGTCGCATAACCAAAGCCGAGCACCGGCGCCGGCACGCGTGGGCTCCACTTCTTCCACACGCCACTGCGGCCGATAGCGTGGCAAATCACGACGAAGCCGACGAGATACCACAGACTGCGATTGTGCAACGGCGCGCCGAGCGCGTCGTGAAACGGCACGATCAGCCGGTTCAGAATCGTGCTGGCGTCGGTAAACGATTGCGCCCGAAAGAAGATCCAGCCGAAACAGACGCTCGCAAACGTCAGCGCCATCCGGAAAACCATGCCGAGCGGCGTTTGCAGCGCCAACTCGAGTCGCGGTCGGGTCTCGCAAAACGCTTTGAAATAACGATGGATGATCAGATACGAGCCGTGCAACACGCCCCAAACGACAAACGTCCAACTCGCCCCGTGCCATAAGCCGCCGAGGGCCATTGTCATCATCAGGTTGCGGTTGATCTGCCAGTTCGTGCCACGGCTGCCGCCAAGGGGGATGAAAAGATAATCACGCAGCCAGCTCGAAAGCGAAATGTGCCAGCGCCGCCAGAAATCGGAAACGTTGAGAGCCGAATACGGCATGTTGAAGTTCTGGGCCAGCTTGTAGCCGAGCATGTGGGCGGTGCCGAGCGCCATGTCGGTGTAGCCGGAAAAATCGCAATAAATCTGCACCGCGTACGCCAACGTCGCCAGCCAGACGGCGCCGGAGTTGTACAGGCCCGGCTCCTTGAACACCGGGTCGGAAAAAAGAGCCATGCGGTCGGCGATCGCCAACTTTTTGAAAAGCCCCATCAGAAAGAACTGCACGCCAAGCTGCATGCGCGGCCAATCGAAGTGCTTGCGCCGATGCACCTGCGGTAGAAAGTCGCGTGCCCGCACGATGGGACCGGCGATTAGATGGGGGAAGAACGTGATGAACACCATGAAGTTCAGCAAGTTCGTCTCCGCCTTGATCCGCCGGCGGTAAACGTCGATCGTGTAGTTGATCGCCTCGAAAGTGTAAAACGAAATGCCGACCGGCAGGATAATGCGCAGGACATGCTCGTAGCGCTGGAAGTGGTACGTTCCTATTGCTTCGAGGATCGAGCGGAGGAAGAAGTCGGAGTACTTCATGTACGCGAGGAGGCCAAGGTTCACGACCAAACTCAGGATAAGCAGCGTTCGCCGTGCCATGTTGGACGCGAAGCGGTCGCAACCGAGCGCCACGAAATAATCCATCAACGTCGTCACGCAGATCAGCAGTGCGAGCCACCTGTTCCAACTTGCGTAAAAAAAGAAGCTGCTGGCGAGCAGGAGCAAGACACGCGCGCGATCATGGCCGAACCGGTACGCCGCCAGTACCGTGCCGCAAAAGATGAACGCGACCCAACACCAGGCGCCGACGCCCGAGAGGGCCGCGGCGGTCTGGTCGGTTTCCTTCGCCGCGTCTTCCGGCTTGAACGTGCCGAGCGGGATGTACTGGTCGGAGAACCATCTCGAAATGGTCGCGGGCGAAAACGTCTCGGCGCTGGGCAACTCCTTGGTCCAGGCGCTCCAGTTGTAGGTCAAAAACGCGGCGGCGGCGACGAAGGTCAGAACGCGCGCCCAGCGGTAATGGAGCGACCAGTAGACGGCGAACACCGCGGCAAAGAACAGGAGAAACTGTTCCGAACAGAAAAGCATGGCATCCTGCCCTCAAACGGCGGGGAGCGCGCGAGAAACCAAGCGCCGGCCGCGTTCCGTGACGGTCGGCGCGAAAGGCAGGCAAAGTCTAACCCAACGCTTCACGCGGTCAATGCCGACCGGGGACGGGCGCAGCTAGTCAGGGTTTGCACGTCTGTCTATTTTGCCGCTGGCCGCCAGTTTGTCGTGCAGAAGAGGAGTCAGGACCTCGCGGCCGAAGCGTTCCGTAAACTCGGCGGCGCCGGTCGCCAGGAGGTGTTGATACTCGACGAAGCCGGCATCCGCGATCCAGTCGCGGGCGTCGATCACGGGCACTGCGTACCCGCGGCGGAGGCCGGCCAAGTAGCCGTCAAACTCGTCCCGGCTCGCGGTGGAATACCACGAGGCGAACTCCGTGCCCTCCGGCATCACGTAGAGCGCGGTTGCGATTCCGTGGCGCCGGCACAGATCAAGGATTTCACGTAGAGCGCGGTCCGGGGTTGCTTGAATGTGGCCGTTCCGCATCGTCGCCAAGTAATGCAGCCGCCCATAGACCTTGGCCCGTTCCAGCTCGTCGGCAGTGACCGTGTCGCGCGGGTAGCGTACCCAACCGAAAGCGTCGAGCCCGTCCCACCACAGCGACTGGCGACTTTCCCACGGCACCCAGCTCGGAGCGAACCGCTCGAGGAAGAAAAAACGGAAGGAGTACCACGGCGCCGCACGCAAGTGGCACCATTGAAAATAAGGCCAGGCGGGGTCGTCGCAATAGCGGTGCAGCACGGCGAGGTCGCGCAGGCCGCCACGCTGGACGGCGGCGACTTCCTCTTCATGTTCGCGGAACATCAGGATCGGCATCACTTCGACGAAGAGAAAACGCGGTCGAACGCCCGCGGCAAGCAGGCGGTGTAGGTAGAGCAATTGCTGCACCGGGCCGGCGCCGGTGACACCGAAGTTGAACACCAGCGGCGCCGTAGGGCTTTCCGCGAACTCCGCCGGCAACGCTTCGGGGCGCACCCCCATCGCGGTGCGCGAGCTGCCGAGCATGACGATCAACGGCCGTTGTCGTTCCGCGGCCATACGCTTTTGGAGCCGTTGCAAGCGAAAGGCAAATTCCGGATCGCGCACTTCCGCGCGCCAGCGATCCATCGCAACATTGAGGCCGAACTGCGCGCAAAGGAATGCCGCGAGTCCCCACAAGACGGTTGAGCGGGCATGAGTATTGAGCGAGCGGGGCATCGTGATCTCGCGGCGGGCAGCGACACGTGCTGGAAGGATATTCTCGCCCTCGCTTTGCGCTTCGGGCCCCCACGCCGACGAGCCGCGCGAAAACGGTACCAAAAGGGCATAACCGGTCAAGACAGGACCGGCCGCTTGGTCGCCAGCTCCGCCAACATGTGGCGCAATTGGTCTTCGAGTTGTCGCATCGTGGGATCTTCGCCACTACGCTCGCGTTCCGGGCTGACGGGGACCGCCGGGGCAACCTGGAGAACGACGTGCCACGGGCGATGCACGCGGGCGACGTCGGTCAAATCCTCTTCAAAGCGCTCAACCGTTTCGAGCATGCGTTCCGGCGTCGGGTCGGAAGCCAGGTAATCGGGGGGATAACAGGCGACTTGCTGGGCGAGGTAAATATCCGCCAGTTGCCGCCACCTGCGCGCCCGCTCGTCTTCCGGCATATCGCCCGCCATCATGTTGGGCACGATCGCGCCGCGCAGCAACTTCACCCGCTCGGTGACGGCGTTTTCGCGCCGGCCCGCGACCCATTCCTCTTCCAAGGGCCGCAGCAAACGATCCATGAGGCGTTCGCGGCGTTCCGCGGTCGTGCCGGTTTGCGGCGCTCCCAGAAACTCCAATTCCTTGAGCGTCAGCAGCGCTTCGCCGACCTTCGCAATCCGCGGGCGTAAGGGCAAATGATCCTGCCGCTGCCAGGAAAGACGGTGTTCGATCGCGTCCAGCACCGGTCCCGTGGCGGCCTCGGGGTCGCCCTGGAAGAAATACTTGATCGCCACGGGATGAACGACCACCTGGCCGGGCGGCTGCTTTTTCGCCCGTTGCTTCGCGGCCGAGCGGGCGATAAATGCCGTGCCGTCGAGCAGCGTGTTAAGCCGGTCGTTGGTGCGCGTGATGATGCCTTCGGGAAAGAGCACCAACGGCCGTTCCGCCGCTGCGACATCGCCGATGGCGGCCTTTAGCGCCTCGCGGTCCATGCCCCAGCGGTGGATGCTGAACGCTCCGAGCCGATTCGCCAGCCAACCGCGAAAGCGGCCGCCCTCGTGGAACACGTGCCAGCTCGCCATCGCGTAAAACGGCCGGTGGACCGCGTTGCTCAGGAAGCCGATCACCATCGGATCGCACGGCCGAGCATGGTTCGGCGCGATGACGATGCCGTGGCCCGCGTCGACGGACGCCTGCAAATGCTCGACGCCGCGCAGCTCGTGCGCGCGAATACCCCACGTTCGCCATAGGTACCGGGGCAAGAGGCGATGAAACACCATGACCCAGAACGTGCCGCGATACGGCGGGACAAATTGGTACGGTTTGTCGATGACGACTTGCTGCATGGCGAGAACCGTGATCGGTCCCGATGATCGGATCAGCATGGCGGCTTCATGCGCTCAATTGGCGAACGGCGGTAGCCAATGCTCTGAACGAACGGAAAGAACCTTACCTTCCGCGACAGTGCGTGCGCCTTCGGTAATGAACAACTGGGCCTCCGGCACAAGACGATGTGCGAGTTCCGGAACAAGATCGGACGGCGGTAGACTCAAGTCCAAAGTCATTTCGTCAGCGTGGTTCGACACGTACGAATCGGTCCAGCGCAAGACAACGCTGAACATGCTCTCCAGCGGGTCGCCGGAAAAATAGGCCGTGGCAGCGTAAATGGGTCCGGGCGGCAATTGCTTCCGGCCTCCGTCCGTCGGCTTG
This sequence comes from Gemmataceae bacterium, assembly GCA_041499805.1. Taxonomy (GTDB): domain Bacteria; phylum Planctomycetota; class Planctomycetia; order Gemmatales; family Gemmataceae; genus JBGQKZ01. The sequence continues at coordinate 10,542 of JBGQKZ010000046.1, read as the reverse complement.
AGCCAGCGAATCAGCATTCTCGCAACCGGGGTAAGCACGGCGCGCTCCGGTGGTTCTTTCCTAGGCGGGTCGTCATCCGATTCAGGCGACACGTCCCACGGTTTTTTGGGGATTCATGAATACGAGTGGCCGCCCAAAACCGCTCTCGACTCTGCCCCGGCGCTTATCGTATCCTGTCCGGCCGTTGCGCGAAGCGGACCCGGTCACGGAGGACCATCATGGGCGAGACGAAAGCCGAAGGCGGCAGCAAGCTCGGCGGCTGGATCAAGGCTCTTCTCGGCACGCTGGCGGGGCTGCTCTCCGGGGCGGTCATGATGTATGCCTCGCCACTTATCGACCGGGTCATCAAGCCGGCCAAGCCCGTCGCCAATTTTGCCTGGGACAGCGAGGGATTGGCCGTCAACTTCCACAACCGCTCGTCCGGCGGCAGCCGCGGCTGGTGGGACTTCGGCGACGGCTCGGCCCTCGAACCGGTCACCAAACAGGAGATCATCTCCCACACGTACGCCAGCCCCGGCGAGTTCTCGGCCAAGTTGTCGCTGCAAAACATCATCGGCGACGAAAGCGAACGCACCGTAACCGTGAAGATTGACACCGTCAACGTGAAACCTCCCGCGATCGACAGCATCGACGTCACGCCGATCAGCCCCGGCGCCTTCGCTCCCGCTACTTTCCGCGTCTGCTGCAAAGTGAAGAACGCGCAACTTTGCATTTGGGATCTCGGCGACAGCGACACGCTGGAGATCACCGACGACATCGCCGGTTGCGAGGACAAGTTCGTCACCTTCAGCAAACCGGGCGGCTACGTCATCAAACTCGTCGCGACCAACGGGGCGGCCCACTCCGAGAGGAGCGAGGTCGTCAACGTCAACGAACCGCCGCCCGGCACGCTCGCGGCGGTGCTGACGGTCAACGATCACGCCACCCGCGTGGAGACTTCCAACCAATCGTTCACGTACGAGGCCACGTTTCCGTCCAGCCTCAAGGACACCCTCTATCGCTTTGAGAAACTGGCCCCGGCAAAGATGGGCTACGAGCTGACGGAAGTCCGCGTCGCGACCGGCAGCGGGCATGGCGCCCGGCTCATTCCCGGAGCGCTGCTGCCGCTGGATGCGAACGCCTTGGGCGCCACCGGCGCGCGCAACCTGCAACTGCAGATCGCATCGGACCGCCACTCCGTCAAACTGACGGGTGAACTCGTGAAGGACAGCGCCGCCGCCAAGGGCAAAGGGCCGATGCCGTCCCTCGTTTTCCCGGTCGTGCTCGTGCAGCAAAGAAAGAGCGCCGCCACTCGGCCGCCGGTCGCGGCGACCACCACGCTGCCGCTGCCCGGATCGACGCCGACATCCGCGATATTGACGTTGCCTACCATTTCGGCCGACTGGGTGGACACGAAGCGAACCGCAACCCTGGCGCTGGTGGACGGAGACAACACGATCTGGCAGGGCCGCGGCACGCAACTTCCGCATAATGCCGTGATCACGTATCACGGCCGGCAATTGCAACTCAACGTCACGCAACTCGGCGCCGGCCAGGTCAAACTCGACCTCGCGGAATTCAAGGCAGCGACCACGCCGACGGCGAATTGACGACAATTCCTTTAGTCGTTTTCCCCTATAATGACGGCGCACGGTGTCTCTCGCCCGCGAGGAATTGAGCGTCCATGACCGTTGCGCCGACGCCGGTGAATCTTCAAAAAGACGGAACCGAGCGACTTGTCATCGAATGGAACGACGGCCACCGCAGCGTCTATGCGTGGAAACACCTGCGCGACAACTGTCCGTGCGCCAGTTGCCGCGAGGAACGCGGCAAGCCGGCCGACCCGTTCCGCATCCTGAAGCCGAACGAGCTGGTCGCGCTCGCCCCCGTCGCCCTACAGCCGGTCGGCCGTTACGCGTACAAAATCACCTGGAGCGACGGCCACGACACCGGCATTTTCACGCTCGAAAACCTGCGCGAGCTATGTCAGTGCGACGAGTGTCGCTCGCGGTGAGGATCGAAGATCGAGGATTGAGAATCGAGGACATGATCGCGGCAGTAACACCCGATCCTCTATTCTCAATCCTTCAACCGGAGCTACCTCATGCACCCCCACGGCGGAACGCCTTCCAAGATCAACTTGCCCGGCATCAAGAACGTCATCGCCGTCGCCAGCGGCAAGGGCGGTGTCGGCAAATCGACGGTCGCCGCGAATCTCGCCCTCGCGCTGAAGGCGCAAGGATTCCGCGTCGGCCTGATGGATGCCGACATCTACGGCCCCAGCGTGCCGATGATGATGGGCGTTCCCGGCACGGTGGATCAAGCCGAGACGCCGTTCCCGTTGGAGCGATACGGCGTCAAGCTGATGTCGATAGGCTTTATCGTGCCGCCGACACAGGCCGTAATCTGGCGCGGCCCGATGGTGGACCGTGCGGTGCGGCAATTCCTCGGCGACATCAATTGGGGCGAGCTGGATCACCTCGTCATCGACCTGCCGCCCGGCACCGGCGACGCGCAGCTCACGTTGACGCAAAACGCCCCGCTCTCCGGCGCCGTCATCGTCACCACGCCGCAGGATGTCGCGCTGCTTGATGCCCGCAAAGGCTTGGAGATGTTCCGCCAGGTGCGCGTGCCGGTGCTCGGCATCGTCGAGAACATGAGCTATTTCATCGCGCCCGACGGCCAGCGCCACGAAATCTTCCGCCACGGCGGCGGCCAAAAACTCGCCGCCGCCGCCGGTGTCCCGTTCCTCGGCGAAATCCCCATCGACCCGCGCGTCGCGGAATGCGGCGACAACGGCGAGCCGATAGTCAGCAAATACCCGGATTCACCGGTAGCGAAAGCCTACGCGGCGCTGGCGAAGACGGTGGAGGAGCAGTTGAAGAAGCACGCGCAGACGGAGTTGCCGGGGTTGCAATTGTAATCGAACCTTCGCAGCACTTAGACTGATAAACGAAGCCCGGTCGTTGGGAGAGAAGAAATGCGTCCGGACGATCTGCTTAAGTATGCGCGTAATCAGCCATTCCAGCCGTTTCGCCTCTATCTGACCGACGGCACGATCCATGACATCAATCATCCCGAATTAATCATGGTGGGACGATCGACCGTCATCGTCGGACTGCGAAAGCCGAACGTCGCAATCCCGGTGTTTGACACGACGGTGGAACTGTCGCTGCTTCACATAACGCGTGTTGAGAATATCGGCGCCACGCCCGCCGCAACATCGAACTGATCCTTCGGCTAACGCGAATGCGTCCCCACTAAGTCTTGAGCTTCGCGGACAATATCCTTCGCCGTCAACCCGTACTTCTCCAACACCGCCTCCGGCGGCCCCGATTCCGCGAACGTATCGTTCAAGCCGACGAAGCGCATCGGCACCGGTTGTTGCCGCGCCACCGACATCGCGACCGCGCTGCCGAGCCCGCCGTGCAGCAGGTGTTCCTCGGCGACCAGGATGCGGCCGGTAGCGCGCGCGGCGGCGAGGACCGCCGCGTCATCAAGCGGCTTCACGGTGTGCATGTCGAGCACGCGGGCCTGCACCCCCTGCCCTGCCAGCGCCTCTGCGGCCTGCACCGCGGCGGACACCATTAAGCCGTTGGCGATGATCGTCAAGTCCTTGCCGTCACGAATCGGGTTCGCCTTGCCGAGCGTGAAGTTGCAGCCGTTTTCGTAAATGATCGGCACCTTCGGCCGGCCGGCACGGAGGTAGGCGGGCGTTTTGATCGCCGCGATCGCTTGCACCGCTTTCTCCATCGACGGCTCGTCCGCCGGCACGACGACGGTAAACCCGGGCAGCGAACACGCGAGCGACACGTCCTCGATGCCCATCTGCGACGGCCCGTCCTCGCCGATGCTGATGCCGGCGTGAGTGCCGACCGCCTTCACGTCCAGGCCTGGAAACGCCACCGACATGCGCAGCTGGTCGTAGGCGTTGCACACGACGAAGCAGGCAAAGCTCGCCAGCCAGGCTTGCTTGCCGGAGCTGGCCATGCCGGCCGCGACGCCGACCAGGTTCGACTCCGCGATGCCGACGTTGAAGAAACGGTCCGGGAATTTCTGCCCGAAGGCTTCGGTGCGCGTCGAGTTGTGAACGTCGCCGTCGACAACGACGATGTCGGAGCGCTCGGCGCCGAGCCTGGCGAGAGCCGTGCCGAACGCGTCGCGGGTTGCTTTGCCCATCTTCATGGTAGGTCGCTCTCCCTTTCAATGCGCATCAATGTACGCCAGCGCCGCCTTCGCCTCGTCCGGTGTTAACGCCACGCCGTGGTGGTTCGGGTCGTGGATCACGTCGCTGATCGGGTAGCCCTTCTTGGTGTGGGCGATCAGCGCGCTCGGCTTGCCCTTGGTCTGCGCCGCCTTCTGGAACGCGCTCACGACCGCCTGCATGTCGTTCCCTTCGACGTCTTGTGCAAACCAGCCGAACGCTTCATAGCGCGGAGCGAGCGGGCGGAGATCGAGCACTTCCGCGGTTGCGCCGGTCTGCTGATAGCCGTTCTGATCGACGATGGCGACGAGATTATCGAGCTTGAATTTCTTTGCGGCCATCGCGGCTTCCCAGACCTGCCCTTCATCCTGCTCGCCGTCGCCCATGAGCACGAAGACGCGCGAATCGTAGCCGTCGAGCCGGGTGGCGAGGGCGTGTCCGACGCCCAGGGAGAGCCCCTGGCCCAACGAACCCGTTGACGCTTCCACCCCCGCCAGGCGGCGCATGTTGGGATGTCCTTCGAGCGGGCTGCCGAGCTTCCGCAACGTCGGCAGCCAATCTTTCGGGAAATAGCCCGCCTCGGCGAGCAACGAATAGAGCAGCGGCGCTGCGTGGCCCTTGCTGAGAATGAAGCGATCGCGCTGGGGCCAATGCGGATTTTTGGGATCGTAGCGCAGGAAGCCGCCGAAGTAGAGCGCCACGCCAACCTCCACCGCCGAGAGCGACGACGTCGGATGCCCAGAGCCGGCGGCCGTCGTGCAGTTGATGATGTCGCGGCGGACGTCCTTGGCCTTGGCCTGAAGCCCGGCCAGGTTCAACTTGGGATTGGCATCCGGCACGGCTGGCACTCCAATGTCCGAGGGGATCTCAACGCGAGACGCACCGGCGCCTCTGTTGAAGAGAATAACCCGGTCGCCGAAGCGCGGAAAGAGGCGCGTGCAAGGAAATCGCTAGTCGGGCTCCTCGCCGCCGCCAACCGTGCGCGCGATGGTGATGCCGAGATCGCGAATTTTGGTACGGAGGCTGCCGCGCGTGATGCCGAGAATCTTGGCCGCCTGAAGCTGGTTGCCGCCGGTGTGGTTGAGAACGCGTGTCACCAGCAGTCGCTCCATGCGGCGGAGCGTGTCTTCATAAAGATTGTCGCTGCCGGCTCGGAGCTGTTCGTTGATAAAGGTCGCGAAGTCGCCGGTCGGCAGGCTCGGCGAATCACTACAGCCTTCGCCACCGATCGCGCGCGCTGGACCGGCGCGGTCGATTACCGACCCCGGCAAGAAATCGGCCACCAAGACCGGCCCGGTAGCCTGGAGCAGCGACTGCTTGAGCGCGCTTTGCAATTCGCGCACGTTGCCCGGCCACGTGTAATCATGAAGCAACGCGAGCGCCTCAGGCGCAATGCCTTTCACCTCCTTGCCCAGCTCGCGGCTGAAGCGGCGGACATAATGCCGGACCAGGAGGTCGAGATCGTCGCCCCGTTCGCGCAGTGGCGGCAGATGGATGCTGAAGACACTCAGACGATAGTACAGGTCCTGGCGAAAGCGCGCCTGCGTGACAAGCTTGCGCAGGTCCTGATTGGTCGCGGCGAGCACGCGGACGTCCGTGCGGATCGTCGTGTTGCCGCCGAGACGCTCGAAGTGTTGTTCCTGAAGAATGCGGAGGATTTTGCTTTGGGTCAGTGACGACATGTCGGCAACTTCATCGAGGAACAAGGTGCCGCCGTTGCACTGCTCGAACTTGCCGATCCGTTGCCGGTCCGCCCCGGTGAACGCCCCCTTCTCGTGGCCGAACAGCTCGCTCTCCAGCAACTGCTCGGGAATAGCGGCGCAGTTGATCGCGAGAAACGGGCCGTGGGCGCGCCGGCTATGTTGATAGAGAGCGCGGGCGACCAGCTCTTTACCCGTGCCGCTTTCGCCCGTGATGAGCACCGTCACGTCTTGCCCCGCGGCCCTGCCGATTGCCTTGTAGACTTCGTGCATCGCCGGGCAGCTGCCGACAATGGCGTCAGCGCGCTCGTCCTCCGGCTCGCCTTCCGTCACGACGGCGGGCACGTGCATCAATCGGCTGATTTCCAGAGCACGGTCAATCACCTCGCGCAAATGCGCCAATTCCAGCGGCTTAAGCAGATACTCGTAAGCGCCGAGTTTCATCGCTTCGATCGCGGTGTCGGTCGTGCTCTTGCCGGTGATGAAAATGACCGGGCTGCGGGCGTCGATCTCGCGCAACTTGCGCAGCGCTTCAAGGCCGGACAGATCGGGAAGCTGCACGTCGAGGATGACGACATCGGGATATTGCGCGCGCGCGACATCGAGTCCTTCCATCGCGGTCTGGGCGGTGACGACGTCGACGCCGCTCGATCGCAACGCCTTGCGAAAAGCGAGAAGAATGGACGGTTCATCATCGACGACCAATAGCTTCGGCATTGGAGGCTCAAACCGATTTATCGTCTACCGGCAATGTGAATGTGAACACCGCACCGCCGACCGGGTCGTTGGCGCCGCGAATCGCGCCGCCGTGGACCTCGATGAGCCGCTTGCAGATGCTTAAACCGAGACCGAGACCGGTCTCTTTGCTGCTGACAAACGGCTCGAACAGGCGTTCTTGAATCCGTGGCGCGATGCCGGGCCCGCTGTCGCATACGCGCACCTCAACGGTCCGATCCGGTTTCCCGTTGGCCTGTGGGTTCGACACCGTCAATTCGACGGTGCCGCCGCGCGGCAAGGCGTCGAGCGCGTTCAGCAGCAGATTGATGAGGACCTGATGAATTTGATCCGGATCGATGAAGAGCGGAAGCGGCGCGCTCGGCAAGTCGGCACGAAGGGTGACTTTCTGCCGGTGGGCCCTGCCTTCCATCAGAGTCAGCGAGCGCTGGACGACTTCGACCAAGTCGGCCTGCCGTCGTTCGGAGCGCGGCGGCCGGGCGAAGTCGATGAACGTCTGAATGCAGGCCTCCATGCGGCGAATCTCGTGCTCGATGATCGCCAAATCTTCCGGCGGCAAGCCCGACGGCCGTTCCCCTTCCAGACCGGTTTGCACGAGCATCTTGACCGACGTGAGCGGATTGCGCAGCTCGTGCGCGACGCCGGATGCGACCTGCCCGACGGCCGCGAGCTGCTCCGCGCGCAGCACTTCGCGCTCGCGTTGCTGAAGCTGGCCGACGACGCGCTCGATCTCGGCCACGACGTCTTGCATCCGCCGCTCCAGGCCGGGCAGATCGCCGTCCTCCTCGACCGTGACCGAGCCCAACTCACGATTTAACCGGCCTGCCGCGTCGCGAATACCGACGCTGAGCTGATAGATCGAATGGTGCAGTCCGCGGGCCACCGCGTAGCCGAGCAACAGCCCGCTGAGCGGCGCCCCAATCCCGACCAGGAGCAGCCCCCATGTCAGCCGCTGCACGATGACGCGGTTGTCACGATCGCTCGCCTCGATCTGGTCCGTGTTGTAATTGCGCAGGTCGATGCACGGCCGGAGCACGTCGCGTTCGAGCATTTCCGCCAGTTGTACGTCGTGCTCGACCAGCTGCGATGGCGGCGAGGTCGGCCGCACGTCCCACCCCTGCAAGTAGGTGCTCATGCCGACCGTGATTTGCTGAACGAGTTCCTGTTCGCGCGGCAGATTCGCGAGCCGCTGGGTTTCGCCGAGAAGCTCGCCCATTGCCCGATTCCTTTCCATCACCTGGACGTCCAGGCCGGCGGGATCGCGATGGTCGCCACGGAGCAGCCGGCTCACCTCTTTCGCGGTCGTTTCCAACCGCGACGCCGCCTGCGTGCTCTGCACGTTCTCCGTCAATTCCTTCGAGATATTCACGTGCAGCGCGTTCAGATACATCGCGCCCAGGATGCACGCGCTAACCAGGGCCATGCTGACCAGCACGGTCGGGGCAAGCAGCTTCAGGGCCAGGCGGCGCGTCAACACGGAGCCCTCGCGCACGATGCACAAGAGAGAAGCGAGTTGTCTTTATCATAACTGCACGGGGCGAAACGGCGAAGAGTTTGGCGGAAGAGCGCCAAACCCGTGAGCGGATTTTGGCGCATGAAAAAACCCGCGCCGGGTCCAGCGCGGGTGGGAGGAGGGGAAAGCACGCTTAGCTAGCCGAGCTCTGCTGCGGACCACGAAGGCGGGTCGCACCCTGCGGGTAGGTGTTGCCCGAGCCCGCGAGGAACTGGGTTCTGCTCACGGACCCGGGCCGCCACCGCTTGGACCGGGGGGCCCAAGCCTCTTCTGTTCCAGCCCCGATTGCGGACAGGGTGCAGCCTTCGAGGCAGGCGAGAGACAAGCTACGCAAGGGGCGTGCCACAAATCCGCGCATGGAGCGGCTAGACGTCACAAGTGTATTCGCCGGCTTGACTTGAGGGCAAGAATCGAGATCGGGCTGCGATTCCAAACCGCGTTTTCGGTCTGCAATTGTTACAAGCGACTTGAACGAATGGTAAACGTTACTGAAGTCACCCCACCAGGATGACACGCACATCCATCACGTTGGTGCCCGTCAGCCCCGTACGGTGCAAGTCGCCGATCGCGTCAAAGAAGGAATAGGCGTCGTTGGTTGCGAGAAATGCCGCCGGTGTCAGCCCCTGGCGCCGCGCTTTCGGCCAGGTTTCCTCGTCCGCCACGGCGCCCGTCGCGTCGGTGGGACCGTCTTCGCCGTCGGTGCCGGCGCTGAGGATGACGGTGTTTCGCAGCCCTTCCTCGCCCAGGTAGTTCGCCGCGGCCAGCACAAATTCCTGATTACGACCGCCGAGGCCATGATTCTCAACGAGAGTCACGGTGGTTTCGCCGCCGCAGAGAATGCAGACCGGCGGAGCGCACGGACGATGATCGGCGCGGACGCTGCGCCCGATTCCCGCCAGTGCCGTCGCCACATGCCGTGTTTCGCCTTCGAGAAAGGAGCCGAGATTCAACACGCGGTAGCCGAGTTGTTCGGCACACGCCGCCGCCGCGGTCAAGGCCTTGGCGTTGTTGCCGATCACGTGATTGAAAACGCTCGGCGGCAGTTCCTTCAGGGTTTCCGGCTCGTTCCCGGCGGCGCCGCGTTCCAGGTAGCCGCGCACCGATGCTGGAACGCGGTCGAGCAACTCAAACTTGCGGAGCACTTGGACGGCATCGGCAAACGTCGTCGGATCGGCGGCGGTCGGTCCGGACGCGATCACATCGAGCGGGTCGCCGATCACGTCGGAGATGATCAAGCTGTAAAGCGCCCGGCCCGTGAACGCCGCCGCCAGCCGCCCACCCTTCACGCGCGACAAGTGTTTGCGGACCGTGTTCATTTCATTGATCGTCGCGCCGCAGGCGTGCAGCAACTTCGTGACCTGCTGTTTATCTTCGAGCGACACGCCCGGAACCGGCGCCGGCAACAGCGCGGAGCCGCCGCCGGAGAGGAGACACAAGGCAACATCGTCCGGCCCTGCGCTCGCGAGCAGTGCAAGCATCCGTTCGGCGCCGGCGACCCCTTCCGCCGTCGGTTGATTCGTACCCGCGAGTCGAGCGGACCGCAACTGAACGGCGCGCAACCGCGTGAGCGTCTCCGCGGGCACGTTGACAACGCCTTCGATCCGATCCAGCGCACCCGTGAGCGCCGTTTCCACGCCAGCGCTCATCGCGGCCCCGGCCTTGCCGGCGCCGACGACGAGGATGCGCGCGGCTTGTTCAAGGTCAGCGCGGAGAGAGAGTTTGGAATCGGAGAGCACACTTGCAATCAACGACTCTGGGCGCACGGCGTTCACGGCGGCCTGCCAGATGGCTTGCGCGTGAGGACGCAGATGTTCGTGTGCCGTCAGCAAGAGACGCACCGCCCGTTCGCCAGAACCCCGGCGTCGTTCTACAAGGAATCGCGCGTGGCAAACCAGCACGTGGCGTGCTGGGTAGTACCGCCTTTAGGCGGAAACCGGCTGAAGGGGATCTACACGCCCAGCTCAGGCGCCTGCCTTCGCCAAGCTGCGCGCGCTTGGACGATCGGCAGCGGTGGGAGAACGCAGCAAATGCGCCGGGACGGTCACGACGGCTACCGTTTGACCGGTCATATCGAAGAATTCGACGCTGTACCCTTCTTCCTTGCCGGGGACAACGTGGTGCTCAACCAGCGTTCCGACGTCGCCGGCGCAGAGGGCGTGCTCAGGTAGGTCGGCGGTGAGAATCACGTCTTGATAAAGGGGGTAGCTCATAGCGTCTCCGGATACATTGTAATCAATCGCGGCACGTCCGTTCCAGCATCGATTTGCCACATGTCACACCAAGATAGAAATGTCCGCATTTTGCCCCAGATAGAAATGTCCGGTGCCGCTACCGGTCATTTCTTCGGCAAACCTCGCCGCCAGGGGTGGTCAGGACTCGGGCGATACGACGAACACGACGGAGCCGGGAGC
>JBGQKZ010000045.1:0-47393 GCA_041499805.1 Gemmataceae bacterium | reverse complement strand
TCGCCTGGGACTGACGCTGCCGACGCGACTGCGCCGGCTCGACGAACCGAGCCAGCTGTAGTGAAGACTTTCGCCCAAAACTGAACCTAAGTCCTTATTTTCCAACGACCGCGCAGGCGCAACTCAGTAACTTGGGCTAAAGCTGCACCGCTTGACCGAGATTGATACAAACTTTGGGCGATTGAAGGGCGCCTGGGTGTAACTGGAAATGCCTGAATTGGGCGTGAACGACCTTGTGCTTGGCTACGGCGGCGACCAACTTGCCGACGCCTGCAGAGTGAACCATCCTGACTTTGCGGGGCTTGTCGGTTTGCCTTTTCTCCGGCTGTTCGAATACGGCGGCAATGATCATTCTTTTTGGCTACGTCGCATCTCCAGTTCGCTTGACACAAGAATCGTTTCAGCGTGAGAAAAATGGATAGAGCATCGTTCAACCGCACCCTGAACGCCTTCAAACGCCGCAGCCCATTCCGGCCGTTCACCGTAGCGCTGGTCAACGGCGATCGCTTCGAGGTCGATTTCCCTGATGCCTTGGTCGTCCGTGACGGCGTCGCGGTCTTCGTTAGCGCCGGCGGCGTCCCGGTTCTTTTCGATTACGAAGGCGTCAGCCAGTTCACTGGCGACCTGATGGACCAAGCGGGCTGACAAACGTCACTTCTCTCCAGCTCTTGCATCTCACCCCGACATAGTGTACATTTGTGACGTTGTCCAGCGCATCTCCCTCCTTTTTCGCGGAGGCCGCTCATGGAACCCATCACCATCCGCTACACATTCCGCCCACGCCAACGCAGCCTGATTACGGGTCAAGTCGCCGACCTCTTTGGCTTGGCCGCCGAGGAGCCGGCGCATGTTGTTGCGGACGACGTGCGGCTCGACATCCGTCGCGGGGACCTCGTCCTTTTCACCGGCCCGTCTGGGTCCGGCAAATCGTCGCTGCTGCGTGAGGCGAGCCGGCAGCTCATTGCGCTGGACGCCGGAGCGCTCGCGTTGCCGGATCGGCCATTGGTCGATTGTCTGAACGGGCCAGTGGAAACTCGGCTTGACCGACTGGCGGCGTGCGGCCTCTCGGAAGCACGGTTGCTGTTGCGCACGCCGAGCGAATTGTCGGACGGCCAGCGTTACCGCTTTCGGCTCGCCTACGCGCTCGATCACGTGAAGAACGCCGGGCGCGATGCTACCGCGTTCCTTACCGCCGACGAATTCTGTGCTCAGCTCGATCGCACGCTCGCCAAGGTTCTCGCATTCAACGTGCGCAAACTCTGCACGCGGACCGGCGTCGGTTTCCTGCTGGCGACGACACACGACGATCTGCTCGACGACTTGAACCCGAACGTGTGGGTTCGATGCCAAGGCGACGGCGAAGTCGTCGTCGAGCGGCGCGACGTAAAAAAAAAGCGATCTCGTTCGCAAACGACCTTTGGCTGTCGGCAGGCGCCCGTACCGACTGGCCGTACTTCGCTCGGTGGCATTACCGCGGCCATCGCCTCGCACATACCAAGCGCATCGTCCTGCTCTGGCATGGCGACGAGCCGATCGGCATTTGCGTCTTCGGAACTCCTGCCGCGGCGTTGACGCTGCGAACGCGCTACTTCGGCCTGCACGAGCCGCGGTCCAGCGTTCATCTCTCGGCTCTCAATCGACAACTTTGGCTGCTGTCGCGCGTTGTCTTGCACCCCACGTACCGCGGGGCCGGTGTCGCCGCAGCGTTCGTAAGGCTTGCGTGCGCGATGTGTCCGGTCGATTGGATCGAAACGCTGTCGGCGATGGGTCGTGCCAATCCATTTTTCGAGCGGGCCGGCTTCACGCGCGTCGGCGTCGTGCGGAAGAACGGGTGCGCGAAAGCGGGCAGCTACGGTTCGCTCTACGGCAGCCGCCGGGCGTGGATCAGCGCCGACACCGTAACGAAAAGCCGGTTCAGCGCGCCGGTGTATTACGTGTTCGACAATCGCAGCCGGTATTAGCAAATCTTGCCGTCGAAATGGACGACGTTCACCCGGAGGGTACGGCGCGGTCAACTCGGACTATGCGCTGTCACTGCCTTTAGGATGGATGTCGCTTTATTCCCTTGCCGCGGGGTTCCGAGCGTGCAGACAAACCGAACACTTACCTTGTCCGATGAGCCCACGTCTGGAACGGCCAAGCCCTTCGGAATGGTTATCACAAGGTCCAGACGCTCGCCCTTCGGCCCGAGAGCCATGAATTTGACGTCCCTGCCAACCCAGTCGCGCAACGATTGCCCTTGGCTTTGAGGAATGGCTTCGTCGACCGTAAGGTCGAGGGTAATGGTTTTCCCCTTGTAGGCGGCCGTGTTGCGGAGGAAGTCGGGAATACTGAGCTTGGGTCCGGGGTGCCTTGCCTCAACAGCGCTGTGCCGCCGCGCGCAGCCGCCAATAAGTAGTGGGCAAAGGAGGAGGGCAACGCATGCAACGTGTCGTGGGCCCATCGGGATACGCCTTGTGACCGGATCGCCTGAGTGAATCCACCGCTGTCTGCTCAAAAGCCGCCGCTGTCGGGTTCGCCGCCGGAAATGGTGGCCAAGGCAGACCAGACCGGAATCGCGATGCCGTTGTTGAGGAAATGAACGGAGCCGTCGCCGAACAGGAACGGCACGCCATTCCGATGCGGGCTCAAGGTGGAATCGGCGTCGAAGACGCCGGGCGTGTTGGGGCCGGTATCCCCGGCGTGGCACAGCAACAGCGTAATCTCCGCGCCAAAGTTGCCCGGGTCCAGGAGAAACGGATTCAGCGCGCCGGTCGGCCCGCCGATCCACGAGGAATACGAAAGCTTTTGGGTGCGGTCGCCGACGAACAGCGTGTTGCTCAGCCCGTCGGTGATCTCGCCGACGCGGTAGCCGACGGTCGAGCGGACAAAGGCGCCGGTGTGCGGCGGCGTGGTGAAATCGTCCACGCCGTCGTTGCCGTTGCAGGCAACATAGCTCCCATACGCCAACGTCCAACTATTGGAGCCACCGTCGGAAACGGTGAACGTCGTGACCGGCACATAGTCGGAAGGGCAAGCGAAGTTCTTCAGGAAGACAGTGCGCACGCCGGCGTTGGCGGGGTCGCCGACGTCGAGATTGAAGTTGATGCGCTTGTAAACGTTGTCGTGCTCGAGATACGGCAGCAGAAAAGCGCCCCAGCCCCAACCGGGCCCGTTGTCCAACTGCGGCCACGGCGTCGGGTCGTAATAGCCGACCGGGAACGTCCCCAACGCCCCGTGGTAGTTGTGCATCGCCAGGCCGATTTGCTTGAGGTTGTTCGTACAGGTGACGAGGTTGGCTGACTCGCGCACCTTCTGCACCGCCGGAACGAGCAGGCCAATCAAGATGGCGATGATGGCGATGACGACAAGCAGCTCGATGAGCGTGAAGGCCTTGCGGTTTCGCATGGATTCTCCGGGGGCAGGTCCGCTACAGTGAGGACACGGTCGTCGCGGCGTCCGACCGGGGATGACAAGCTGATTACGATATCGTAATCTTCGACAATGCCTCGTCAACTGGATTTTGCCACGATTTAATGATTTCGCGGCCGGCGCCTCGATACAGGCGACCGAGGAGCAAGGGCGTGAATTCGCTGGGCAGATCGATACTTTGGAGCGGCTTCCTCGCCGCTTGTGCCGCGCTCTTGCTGTTCTTCGTCCGCGATAAAACCGTGCGCCCGCCCGTGCCGCCGGCGCCGGTGCGCGTCCTCTGGACGTTCGAGCCGCCGGAGCGCGGCGCCGTCATCTCCTCGCCGCTCGCCGCGGGCGACCGTCTCTACGTCGGCGCGATTCGCGACGCCGCTTTGCACACGTCCGGCGCGGTCTACTGCCTCGATCGCACCACGGGCAAGCCGGTGTGGACGTTCGACAACGACGGCGAAATGCTGCACATGTATTCGTCGCCGTGCCTCGCCGACGCCTCCGGAAAAGGTGTCTGGAACTCTGCGGAAAAGTTCCAGACACCTTTTCCGGCGGGCCGGCTGTACATCGGCGACGGGATGCACGCCAACTTTGTGTGCCATCTCTACTGCCTCGACGCGGCCAGCGGCAATCGGCTCTGGCAGTTTGAAACTGGCGGACACATTGAATCGAGCCCGTGCTTCGCGGACGGCAAGGTTTATTTCGGCTCAGGCGACGACGGCATCTACTGCCTCGATGCCGTCACGGGCGAGCGTCGCTGGCAGTTTCAGGCCGGCCTGCACGTCGATACCAGTCCCGCGGTGGTCAGTCGGCGCTTGTACGGCGGCAGCGGCGTCAGTCGGACCCGCAAGAATCCGGCGATCTTCTGTCTTGCCGCCGCCGACGGCCGCGTGCGCTGGCAATGGCCGACCGACTTGGCGGTGTGGGGCTCGCCCGCGGTCGATGGCGAACAAGTTTTCTTCGGCTTGGGCAACGGCCGCTTGACGGAGAGCGTGTCCCCGCCGGAAAAGCCTGCGGGGGCCCTGCTCTGCGTCGATGCGGGAAGCGGCGTCGAGCGCTGGCGCTACGCCGTCGGCGATGGCGTGCTCGCCCGCCCAACCCTCGACGCCGAGCGCGTTTATTTCAGCGCTCGCGACGGTTTTTGCTATGCCGTGAGCCGGCGGACCGGCGACTTTCAATGGCGCGTGGACCTCGGCAGCGCGATCGTCACAACGCCGGTTCTTCTCGACGGGCGTTTATACATCGTCGGCAGCGGCGGCCGCGTGAGCTGCCTCGCGGCGGAAAACGGCCAGGCGTTTTGGACCTTCGACGTTGCCGAGCATTCGCAGACGAAGCCGCAATGTCTGTCGTCACCCGCCGTGGTCCGCGAAGGCGACGGCCGCCGCATCTATTTCGGCAGCGAATTGCGCGGACCAACGAGCAGCGCGGCAGTCGTATACTGTCTGGCGGATTAGCGCTTCAATCGTTTCGCCGCCCGTCTCGGACGGGCGCGTGGGACGCGGCACGGGTCAACTTTGAAAAGCGGGCGCGCATGAAACGGCGTTGGTGGCTTATCCTTCTCGTCGTCGTCGCGCTCGCAACCGCGGTCGTCATTCTCGAGCCGACGCGCACCGTACTCGGCTATCTCCGTGGCGAGCCGTTCTTCGACGGCCGCTCGGCCAGTTACTGGGCCGGCCAGCTCCGCGATCCCGCGCCCGACGTTCAGGTCAAGACGCGCGCCAAGCTGACCGATCCCGCGGCCGCGCCGGTGTTGATCGACCTGTTGCAACGTCATCGCGACACCGCCTGGTCCGGCGCCGAGGTGCGTTGGCTGTCCGCCGAGATTCTCGGCCGCATCGGCGACGAGGCCGAAGGCGCTGTCGCCGCGCTTACCGAAGCGCTGCACGATCGCGATCCACACGTTCGCGCTGTCGCGGTTCATGCGCTCGGCATCGTCGGGCCGGGTGCGGTCGTTTCGGTGCCGTCCATTATCGAGTTGGTTTCGAGCGACAGCGACCGTTTGGGCGCGATCAAGACCCTCGCGGTGTTCGGCGACGAATCGCGCGCCGCGGTCCCGGCTCTTGTGGAAGCGCTGCACGATCGTCGTGCGGAGGTGCGCTGGAACGCGGCGAAAACGCTGGGCAAAATCGGTCCCGATGCCCGCGCCGCCGTGACGGCTTTGAGTACGGCGCTTAAGGATGAGGACAGTAAGGTGCGTGAACACGCGGCGGAAGCCCTCGGCGACATCGGACCGGACGCCAAGGCTAGCGTACCCGACTTGATTCGCGCCTTGAAAGACCCGGAGGCGGATGTTCGCCGCGACGCCGTCCGCTCATTGGGCAAGTTTGGGCCCGCCGCGAAGAGCGCGGCGCCGGCGATTGAAGAGTTGCTCAAGGACCAAGACCCGGCGGTCCATGTCGCCGCAACGAAAGCGCTGCGGCTCGTGAAGCAGTAACTTGTAGTCGCTGGGACCACTCACCACGCACCTCATTTCCAAATCACGCTTTCCACCGCCGTCCGGATCTGATCGCGCGCCGCGGTGTCTTTCGGCGGGAACAGTCCCGTGAAGAAATACGTGCGCTCGCCGCGTTGGAACACGACCACTTCGCGTTGCAGCTCGCGCTGGTCGCTCAGTTTGCCGGCAAGAATGTAGCGTGTGCCGGCCACGTCGTTGATAGTGAGCTTCTGCGGTGCGCCGCGGAGCTGCCAGTTTGTCACGCCGAACGAACGCTGCGCCAGGTACGTCGCCGGGTCCGTGCCGGGCGGCAGATCGGCAAGGGAAACTTCAAAGAGCGCTTGCAATTGGCCGCTGGTGCGTTTGTATTCGACCAGCGTTCGCTCCTTTTCGGTTTTGCCGGGCGGCACGTCGGAGCGGGAGAATTGCGTCCAGCCTTCCGGCATCAGAAAGCGAAAGCCTTCGCGATCGTTGACATAGACGGGGTCGTCGCTAATCAACGGTGCAACCGGCCGCGTGTTGCAGCCGGCGCTGCCGCAGAATAACGCCAGGAGAACAGCAGATCGGAGAAGCGCTGTCAAAACGTATGGGGCGTACACGGAAGGACGCAAGAAGTGACGTAGTTCCTTGCAGTCGCGGTCCGGCCGGGAGCACTGAGTACCGCGTACTGAGTACCGAGCACTCGCCCACGAACGCCGTGCAGCCGGGCTCAATCGCTCCTGCTCCCTTCCGTCAAAAATCGCTTGGCGAGGCGGGTTCGCTGCCGGCCCGAGTGGCGAGGGCTTGGAGAAGGGTCGGGTCCGTGGCGTGCGGCAGCGCGTGAACCGCGCCGTCCGCGAAGACGAACTGCACGAGGCCCAGATGGCCGGAGAAGAAATCGTAGGGCTCAAGATATTGGTCGCCGAGCGGTTTGTTGCCAATGCGGGCCATCACCATGCACGGCGCCAGTTCGACGATGGAATAAAACGTCGGCGCGCCCGGCGTGGTGCGGCAGCTCCCGTTCGACAGCACGCCCGCCCAAGGGCTCTGCGCGAAGAAGCCGGCACGCTCGCCGATCAGCATCGTGTTGCTCGTGCCGTCGGTGATTTCGCCGACGCGGATTTGGCTGTTGCGGAAGAACACGCCGTTGCCCACGTCCGGCTGCGTGTTCATCAGGCCGAGCGCGCCGAAGCAGGCCGCGTAACTGTTCGTCGCCGCGGTCGCCATCTGCTTGTTCCCGTCCGACACAACCGTAAACAACCCGGTCAGCCGATCGGACGGGCAGGTGTAAAGCCGAAGCTCCGTTGTGCGCGGCGTCAGCATGCTCGGACTGCCGACCGGCAGCTTGTAGTTGATCGTGCTTGCCAGCGTGTCTTGCTCGATGTAGGGGAGCAGCAAAGCGGCCCAACCCCAACCGGGGTCGTTCGGGACCACGGGCGGCGGCGGCGGCGGCCGATCGAAATGGCGGGCGCCGCCAAAGATTCCACCGCCACCCCCGCCGCCGATCGGCGGCGCTAACGGCGGCGTGTAGAGATACCCCGACGGGAACGTCGTGAGCTGGTCGTGATACATCTGGCACGCCAGCCCCATTTGCTTCAAGTTATTGGCGCACGCCGTGCGATTGGCCGCCTCCCGCACCCGCTGCACCGCCGGCAACAAGAGTCCGACGAGAATCGCGATGATGGCGATGACGACGAGCAATTCGATCAACGTGTAGGCGTGACGACGGGTCTTCACGGCGGCCTCCTCGGCCTCGGCAGCGGGCGCAGAATGGGACGTTGCGCGCAGCTCGGAAACGCGAACAAATGGACCTTATCACGGGAGGAGAAGGGCGTCAATAGTCGCAGCATCCCCGCACGACCCCGCGTTTAACCCGGAGCCACCGGCGACGGCGTAGCGCAGCGGAACCTGCCATCGCCGTTTCGGCCCGGTGCGAGCGCGCAGCCAGCCGCAGCAGTCGCCGTCGCCGTTGGCTCCGGGTTAAACGAGTACGTGTTGCGATGCGCAGCCGACTCCCCGTTTTTGTTGCAAGAAGCATTACCCCGCTCGTGTGAATCATGGGACAATATCGCGATCCACGCCGCAGGGGGAAATGAAACATGCTCGCATGGCGCTTGAGGTCGGTGTTGGCGGCGCTCGTTCTCTTGCCGCCTGCATTGTCGGCGGCGGAGCCGGTACGCGTCGATCGGTATGGCGACCCGCTGCCGGAAGGGGCGGTGGCAAGGTTTGGGACGGTGAGGTGGCGACATGGGAATCCGGTCAACCAGGTTGGTTTCGACTCGACCGGCAATATCTGGAGCCTGGAAACCGAAGTCGAATCGCGCGGCTTCCGTGGCTTTCCGCATGTGTTCATCAACACGTGGGATAGGCAATCCGGCCGGCTGCTGCGTCGGGTCAAGGGACCTGACGCAATCGGGGCGCGTTTGATCCAAACGCCAGAAGGCCCACGCGTTTTTTGGCAGCACTACGAGAACGGCATTCAGGTCTTCAGCGTTTGGGATGTGAGCAAGAGCAAGGAGAGTATCAGGCTGTCGCTTCCTAAGGATCAACACTACCAGAGACTATCGCCGGATGGTCGCTTGGTCGTGACGGTAGAAACGGATGATGCGGGTATTGCAAAAAATGCAATGATGGTCTGGGATTTGACGTCGGGACAGTGCTGCTCTAGCGTCAAGCTGCCTGAAGGCTCCTCATTCTGCCAGGGTTTCACGCCTGACGGCAGCGCGTTCTTGACGGCGGGCACGGGCGCCGCCGTTCAGCTTTGGGATTCGAAGACAGGCCGTCAACTGCGATCATTCGGCCTGCCGAATCGCGATAAGTCGCCAATAGCCGCGCTTTCCCCGGATGGCCAACGAGTTGCGTTATCGGCGGCGGGAGGTCGATTGCAGTTATGGAATGCAAGCGATGGCAAGATCGCGCAGGAATTCACCGGGCAAGAGAACCAGGCCGGCGCCTTGACTTTCTCCCCCGATGGAAGCGTGTTGGCGACCTCAGATAAGGGAAACATCATTCGGTTGTTCGACGTCGCGACCGGGGGAGAGAAATCGCATTTTTCGGCGGACCAGTTGTCGAGTCTCCAACTAGTTTTTTCGCCAGATGGTGAACTTCTCGCCGGAATGGCCAATAGCCCCTCGCTGGCGGAAACAATTCTACTGTGGGACGTGCGAACACAAAAAGCGCTGCACGTACCGGCTGAGAGTATTTGGCGGATTGGCAAAGTTATGTTTTCCGAAAGCGGGCGACTGCTGATCGCGGGGAACGGGTTTTCCGAGCCGCTTGTATGGAACCGTGTCAATGGGGAGCGTCAGCAGTTATTTGCGGGCCACCGCTACGCTGTCGTTGGCCTCGCCGTCTCAAATGACGGAAAACGTCTAGCAACGGGAAGCTCGACGAAAACAGTCAAGATCTGGGACACCGCGTCGGGTCGCGAAATTGGCAACGCGCCCGTCAGCGAGAATTATGTGCATTCGCTCGCCTTTGCACCGAGCGGAGGGTACTTGGCGCTCATCAATTACGAATCGCAGTTCCACCTCTGGGACATCGCGAAAAATGAAGAAATTCGTGCAGCGCCTTCCTTCGGGCAGGCTCCGCTCAACCGCCTTGAATACTCGCCGACGCGCGATCTCATCGCTGCGGAGTGCAGGGATTGGATCATCCGTTTTTGGGAACCTTTGACCGGGTTTGCGCGGGGAGAATTGACGGGTCCTCCGGGAGGCGGACTCACCGTGCCCGCATTCACGCACGACGGTCGCGTGCTCGCGTGCTGTTCGCTTGGTGACGATGCGTCTGTGATTCTTTGGGATGTTGCGACACTCAAAGAGCGAGCACGCCTCCCCGCTCCACAGACGCGCCTGGCCCGTATTTGCTTCTCTCGTGATGGTCGGCTGATGATCACCAGCGGGTTCGACAAGATGATTCGCGCATGGGACGTCGCGACCAATAATCAGCTCCATGTGTGGGAAGGACATCGCGGAATCGCGCACGGTGCTGCCTTGACGCCCGACGGTAGCTTGCTCGCAACTGGCAGCGACGACACCACCATCCTCCTCTGGGACGTCGCCGCCGTCCTCGCCCAGCTGCCGAAGGAAGGCCCCGCCCTCACCGCCGCAGATCTAGCATCCCTCTGGACCGACCTCGCCTCCGACGCCGCCGCCAAAGCCCACAAAGCCATCTGGAAGCTCGCCCTGTCGCCGAAAGAATCCATTCCCTTCCTGCAAAAGCATGTCAAGCCGGTCGCCGCTCCCGATGCCGGCAAAATCTCGAAGCTCATCGCCGACCTCGACAACCCGCAGTTCGCCGTGCGTGAGGCGGCCGTCAAGGAGTTGGATCAACTCGAAGACACCGCGGCGCCGGCGCTGAAGAAGGCGCTGGAGAACACGCCGTCGGCCGAGGCGAAGAAGCGGATCGAGCAGCTGTTGCAGAAACGCGAACAAGCGATCCCATCCGGCGAAGGATTGCGCCTGCTGCGCGTGATTGAAACGCTCGAACATGCGGCAACGCCGGAAGCTCGGCAGCTGCTCGGCGAACTCGCCCACGGCCTCGCGGAGGCGCGAGCCACGCGCGACGCGAAGGAGAGCCTCGAGCGTTTACATCGGAAAAGCAAATAGACAAAGCACCGCGCGACGCGCGAAGTGAGGACCGAAAGAAAGCCTCGCTTGGCGTTTCGAGTTCTCGGTGCGCGCAGCTGCATTCCTAACATCGAGTCGCGAAAACGTCGATTTTTGCCCTATTGGGGTGTTACGTTTGTTATCCATTTTTCTCCCGACGCCACATCGACTTGCGCCGTGACACGCTAACACGCCCTTTCCAACCAAGCGGCCCGCTTCCGGACGCCTGCAACTTTTCCAATTTTGGCGCTTGCAACCGGTGCGCGTCTGGATATAGTTGTGGTGAAGAATGGGTAAGAGTGGGGCTTGGTGGGAACAATCCCGGTGCTGACGCAACCGGGCTCGCCAAGAGATGTCGGGCCAGCCTCAGGACGCTGGCGGTCGCCGACCGGGGCCGCCGACCATGTTGCTGACCGGCACTTATCCGCGGACGCTCGACGACAAGAAACGGCTGGCGTTGGCCAAGCGGCTGCGTGAGCAGTTGGGCGAGCCGGAAACCCTCGTCGTCACGCCCGGCACGGATGGCTGTTTGTGGCTGTTCACGCCCGACGCCCTGGAGCACATGGCGGCGAAGCTCGATCAGGCGCCCGCCACCGGCGCCGACGCCCGTGTGTTCGGCCGGCTCTATTTCTCCCAGGCCGAGTCGGTGGATGTAGACGGCAATGGCCGCATCCTCATCCCGGAGCGCCTGGTGACGCTCGCGGGCTTGCGGCACGAAGTGGTTCTCCTCGGCGTCCGCGATCACCTGGAACTGTGGGACGCCGAGCGCTGGCAGCAATACGTCGCCCAACACGCGCCGCGGTTCGACGCGGTCGCCGAAGGAGCGTTTCAGAAATGAACGCGACTGGTCTTTAGCTCTTGGCTCTTGGTTACAGGAGGGCCGGCGCATCCCAAGGACGAAGAGCAAAGAGCCAAGAGCTACAGACTAGGCAGCGTTTTCCGAAGCGAGGAGTTGTCACTCGCGCCGCTGAAGCGGCCGGGCGCGCCGACGGGAGCAGCCGTCGGCGAAGAAGTGAACCTGGGCTCGACATCCCCGAGATCAGCCAAGGTTGGCCGACACCTCCTCCGACCTCCGGCCGCGGGCCTTCCGGCATCCCACCGGAACCCGCGGCCGTTTTTCTTCGCCACCGAGCCGACAACGGGCTCGCAATTCCGAATGACGAATGCCAAATGCCGAATGACGAATGCCAAATGCCGAATCAATGTCCGAATGCCCAAATGACGAATGCCGAAGGAATTCGTAATTCGTCATTGATTCGACATTCGTCATTCGGCCTTCGTCATTAACACTCCGTCTTGCCACGCTGCGACTCTCCGGGTACTAACGTTTCTTGCAGCTTTGAGCGGCCTGCCGTGGCGTAAGCAGAGCGGCTCGCGGCTTCTAGAGAGATTTGCTCAGCCCCGCCGGTTGCTAGGGATTAGGCTAAGTTGGGCCGGCTTGGGAAGCCGAGCGGCGCACCTCCGGAATCTTTTTCCATGAACGGCCCACGACACGTGCCGGTGCTGCCGGTCGAGACTCTCGACCTGCTGAACCCGGCAAGCGGCGAAGTTTTTGTCGATTGCACTGTGGGCGCCGGCGGCCATGCTCGCTTGTTGGCGGAACGAGTGGCCCCGAACGGCCGGTTGATCGGCCTCGATCAGGACGCCGCCATGCTCGCCCTCGCCCGGCCGCGCTTGGAAGGTCTGCCGGTCACGCTTGTGCAGGCCAACTTCGATCAGCTTCGGCAGGCGCTCGACAACCTCAACATCCCCGCCGTGGACGGCGTGCTCGCCGACCTCGGCTTCAGCTCCGATCAACTGGAGGACCCCGCCCGCGGCCTCAGTTTCCTGCAACCCGGCCCGCTCGACATGCGGCTCGACCAGACCATCGGCGAAACCGCCGCGGAACTCCTGCATCGTCTCGATGAGCGCGAGTTGGCCGACGTGTTCTGGCACTACGGCGAAGAGCGTTTCAGCCGCCGCATCGCTCGCAAGATCGTGGAGACCCGCCGCCACGAACCGCTGGAAACCACCGAGCAGCTCGCCGAGCTGGTCCGCCGCTGTGTGCCGCGGACGAAGGGCAAAGGATGGAAGACGAAACCGATTGACCCGGCGACACGCGCGTTTCAAGCCCTGCGAATCGCCGTGAATGACGAACTCGGCGCACTGGAACGCCTGCTCGCCGAGCTGCCCCGCGTTGTGAAGCCCGGCGGCCGCGTCGCGATCATCAGCTTCCACTCGCTGGAAGATCGTCGTGTGAAACAGGCGTTCCGCGACAAAACGGTGTGGGCAGCACTGACGAAGAAGCCGGTGACTGCCGGCGAAGACGAAACACGACGGAACCCCCGGGCCCGCAGCGCGAAACTGCGAGCTGCCCGTCGCGTCGGTTAGCTGGACTTGTCCACGGACGGCGAGTCGTCGATCCACGGAGGTGGAAGCATGTCGTTCAAGACCCAAGCCTGGTTTGTCGCGGGCGGTCTGCTCGCATTGGGCGCAGTGGTCGTGCTTTATCAAATGCGGTCGCCACCGCGGCTAGCGCCGGTGCAGGTGCATATACCGGACGAGCCCGCGCCGGTTCTGTCGGCGAAACCACAATCGCCGGCCGGCGAGTTTCATCTGCCGATTGACGAATTGGTTGCCCGGCGGGATCAAATTGTGCCGGATCGTGTCATGCCGAAAGACTTCGAGCCGCTAACTCCCAGGCCCCCGGTAGCGCAAAGCGAACCGGTCGGGATTGCTTTGGCAAAGGCCGAAGAGCCTGCCAGGCCGACGTTGGAACCGCCGCTTCCCGAGAATCGGCCACCGCAGCGGACCGCCGATCTCACGCTTCCAAGCTCGCCGACGCCCGGTGTTCCGGAAGTAAAGGGGCAGTTCACCGACAGTCCAACGCCCTGTCCGCCGTCGCCGCTACCGCACGGAACGCCGCCCGCGGCGGACACGCTGCCAGCGCCGGTGCCGCCCGTTGCTCCGCCGCTGGAATCGGCGACGCCTGAGCGATTGCGGCCGGAGACGGCCCCGCCGCCGTTCCCGGTTCCGCCGAGCGCGTTGTCCGGAGCGATGCCCACGCCGGCGGACCTGACGGTCAATCGCACGGACCGGCCGAGAAAACGTTCCGAAAAACCGTGTCCGCTTACGGGTATGCACTCATGCAAGACAGACGACAAGAATGGGCTTTGCCTTCCGGAGACCGTGGATCGCGCTTTAGGACAGCCCGATCAACTGTTCGTCGCACCTGGCGCTAACGGCGAACTGATTGTTGCGAACACGGACGGTATCGAGCAAATGAAGGCTCGAGAAACCTACCCTACGACCAAAGGAAGCGATGACTCTGCTGTCCTTCGGCATTTTTTCTCACTTTGGGAACGCGTTGACGTTGATACGACCGGTTATGTAGTCATCCCGGAAAAGCTGAGAGCCGTTGGTAGACCGACGGAGATGGTGTTTGTCGGGGTGGGAGATCACTTCGAGCTGTGGACGGCGAAGGCTTGGAAGGATTACAAGAACGCCCAGATGTTGTGGCGGACTTGCATAGATCCATTCAGTGAATGCCGACAAACGGGTGTCGTGACAACGCCGCCGCCAAGCGGTTTCTAGATGCTGAGCCGGAGGCACGAGAAGAGGCGACCCGCATCTGTCGCTCGCACGTCGGGCTCACGGAACAAGTTCGGAAATCGGAACAGAGAGGAGCGCAAACAATGACCCGCGAAACCAAAGTCGGGTTGGTGGTGACGTGTTCGTTTTTGAGTCTCGTCGCGGTGGTGCTGGTGAAAAAGCTCCGCGACGAGCGGCCAGCCCACACAGATCCGAACGCCGACGTGGCCGAAGTCCCGGCCGATCCGAAACCGGTGAAGAACGACGCAGAAGCCGGTGCGGTCGCCAGCTTACAAGGGAGCAAGTCGGGCTCGGCAAGCGCGCCGTTGCTGCCGGCCGAGCCGCCGCCGTTGGCGACGCCGCCATCGGTTCCGGTCGGCGGTCTGCAACTGACGCAGCACACAGGCGCCGCGACGGGGTCGCCGCCGCTAATCCCTGCCGCGCCCATGCCGTCCGCGGGAGGCGATCCGCCTATCCTTCTCCCTGAACCTCAGAAAAAAGACCCGCCCATGCTGGACCGGAAGGCTGAACCGCCGTTTGCGTCGCTGCCGGCCGCGGGCGCCGCGCCGGCGGCCGGCTCGCCAGTCATAGCAGGGCCAAGCGTTGAACCGCCCGCGGCCCTTGCTCCGCCGCCGCCCTCGCAACCGATAAAGGCTAAGCAGGACCCACCGGGCGCAACGCCGTTAGCGCCGCCGATGGGCGAAAGGGAGCCACGCCCGGTGCCCGTGACGCCGCCCGCCGGCACTGATCTGGCTCTTCCCGACACTTCGAAACCGATGCCGCGCGCAGCGGACGCGCTTCCGAAACCGAAGGACGACAAGATCACGCTTCCGGACCCAGCGGCCTATTTTCCGATGCCGCCGGCACGCGCAGGTGAGGGAACAAACCCCAAACCGCCGGACGAGCCGCCCAGCTTGGCGCCGCGCGGCGATGGCTCGCGTCAGGTTGAAGCGAGCACCGGCGCGCCGGCGGCGCCCGTGCCGGCGATTCCGGATAGTGCTAGGCCGGCCGTTACGCTCGACCCGCCGTCGTTGCCGCCCGGCGTTGGTTCGCACGGATCGACGGGAAGCGCCGCTGGGACCGGAGGGGCGCCTGCGGCCCCGTCGATGCCGGACCCGCCGATGTCGGGCAGCGGTCGCCCGACCGGCGGCGTCACCACGCCGTCGCGACCGCAGACCGCTCAAGGTTCCACCGCGACGCTGAGCCTCCCGCGTGAGCCGGAGCGACCGACTCCAATGATTGGCGGAGCGCCAAGAGGCGGCGTGCCGTCCATCTCCATGCCGGCGCTGCCGACTTCGAGCACGCCGCTACGCGCGGCCAGCATGCCGACGGTCGAAAGCTATGACGAGGAAACCTACCGCGTCCGCGCCGGCGATACGTTCGAGAGCATCAGCCGGGTACACTACCAGTCGGAGAAGTACGCCAAGGCGTTGCTCTTCTTTAACCGCAGCCATCCGCTGGCCGGCGATGCGTTTCGCCAGGACCAGCCTGTCTTGCAGGCCGGACAACCGATCTACCTCCCGCCGACGAGTATTTTGGAGAAGCGCTACGGCAACGTGATCCAAGGATTGTCGCCGCTGCCCGCCGATGCGCGGACGCGGTGATTTAATGGTCGATTGACGTCTCGCGCCCGTAGCAATGGCGCCGTTGGCGGCGTACTACGGGCGCGAAACGTCACCGGCTGGTCTGGATTGCAGGCGATTCTCACCCGCGCCACTTCGCTCGCAGCACCCGCGGGTGCCCGGAATGATCGTAGATGGTCTCGCCCAATTCGTACCCTGCGTGCGCCGCGAACCGCTCGCGCACGGGGATGTGCTGCGGCGCTCCAATCTCCACGATGAGATATCCGCCCGTTTTGACGTGTTTCCCCGCGCCGGCTAGAATACAGTCGAGCACCGCGTAACCGCCGAGCCCGCCGTCCAGCGCCAGGTGCGGTTCATATTGCCGCACGCCGACCGGCAGTTTCTCCATGTCCTCATGTGCAATGTAGGGTGGGTTGCTCAGCACGAAGTCGAACCGCTCGTCGCCTGCCAGCGGCGTGAACAAATCTCCCTGCAAGAACCGAAGGCGTTCGGCAACTCCGTGTTTCTCGGCATTGCGCCGTGCGACGTCCAGCGCCTGCGGACTCAAGTCGATCGCGGTTGCCTGCGCAGTCCGGTGCTGTTTCGCCACCGCCACGGCGATGCAGCCGGAGCCCGTGCCGATGTCGAGAACGGTTGGCCCGGCCATTGCTTTCGCCAGCCGAAGGCACTCGACGACGAGTGTCTCCGTGTCAGGCCGCGGGATAAGCACCGCCGGGCTCACTTCAAAAGTCAGCGAGAAAAACTCTTTGCGGCCGACGAGATAGGCGACGGGGCAGCCTTCAATTCGCTTGCGGACCAATTCCCGATAACGGTTGCGGACCTCGGCGGAGGCGGTTTCGTCGAAGCGCGCGTAAAGATCGATTCGTTTCCAATTCAGGGCGTGAGCAAGCAGGACTTCGGCGTCGAGGCGCGGCGATTCGGCGCCCTTTTTTGCCAGAAACCCGGCCGTCCAATCGAGCAGACCGCCGACCGTCCAGGACTGCTCCGTCGCTGTCGAGTGGGACATGGGTCATGCTCCGGCAGTAAGCTCTCGACACTCCGGCTTCGTGCCACTGCTTGGACTCAAGCAGTGTTGGAACCGCGGCGATAGCACGTGTCACCCCTGCTTGAGTACAAGCAGCGGCACGAACGCCGCACGGGCCTACGCCGGCACTTCGCCGAGTTTTTGCTTCTTGTCGAATTCTTTCAGGGCGTCGATCAGCTCGCCCAGGTTGCCCGCGATGATGCTGTCGAGCTTGTAGAGAGTCAGATTGATGCGGTGGTCGGTCATACGGTTCTGCGGGAAGTTGTAGGTCCGAATGCGTTCGCTACGGTCGCCGGAGCCGATGAGCGTGCGTCGCGCCTCGGCCCGCACCTTGTGGAGCTGCTGTTGCCGCCGTTCGTAAAGCCGGCTGCGCAGAATGCGCATCGCCCGGTCGTAATTCTTGTGCTGGCTGCGCTCGTCCTGACACTTGACTTCCAGTTCTTCCGACGTGCCGCGCTTGTACCAGATGCGGACCGCGCTTTCCGTCTTGTTGACGTGCTGGCCGCCCGCGCCGCCGGCCCGCATGCGCTCCCATTCGATCTCTTGGTCCTTCACCTCGACCTGCACCTGATCGGGCTCGGGCAAGACGGCTACGGTCGCCGCGGAGGTGTGAATGCGGCCCTGCTGCTCGGTCTTCGGCACACGCTGGACGCGATGTCCGCCGCTTTCGTAACGCAGGTGTTGAAAGACGCCGTCACCCGCAACGCTGAAGACAACTTCCTTGTAGCCGCCCTGCTCGCCGGCATTGAACGAGATGTCCTCAACCCGCCAGCCCATGTCGCGGGCATAGCGGGTATACATGGTGTAAAGATCGCCGGCGAAGATCGCCGCTTCGTCGCCGCCGGTGCCGGCCCGGACTTCGAGGATGATGCTGTCGAAATCCTCACCGGGCTCGAGCAGCAGATAATCTTCGAGGCGGGTTTGCAGAGCCGTATGCTCCACTTTCAGCTTGGCGATTTCGTCTTCCAAATAAGTCCGCATCGCCGGGTCGGTCTCGGCGGCGAGAAGGGTTTCGTTTTGAGCAATGTCGTCCGAAAGCTTCTTGAAGTCGAGATAAGGCTTGACCTGCTTGGCCAGCGCGCCGTGCTCCTTGGCCACCGAGGTATAGCGCGCACGGTCGCCGATGACGACCGGATCAGCCATTTGCTGTTCCAGATCGCGATAGCGGCTCAAGGATTGTTCGAAACGCGGCCACATAGGAATAAAAAGGGGTCAGGGGTCAGGGGTTAGTAGAAGAGCATTCGCCTTCTGCCGACCCCTGCTCTCTGACCCCTGACCCCTCCGGCTTAAGCTACTTCGCTTCGGCGGTTACGGTCTCGCCGGCCTTTTTGCGCTTATCCCAGTTGTACTTCTTCTGGAACTTCTCAACGCGGCCGGTGGTGTCCACGTACTTCATCTTGCCGGTAAAGAACGGATGGCACGCCGAGCAGATTTCGACGGTGATGTTCTTTTTCGTACTGCGCGTGGTGAACTTGTTGCCGCAACCACAGACAACGGTTGCTTCCACGTATTTCGGGTGAATGCCTTCCTTCATCGCGACGACTCCACGGGCGGTTTTGAACTTTTTCGGGACAGTCATTCTAAGAGGACGAGGGCGAACGGGACAAGGGGAGATAGAACCCGCCGCCGTGGTCGCGTGTCTGTGTGTTAGTATGACTGAGAAGAGGCGGCGCACGTCGCGGCCGCCCGCGCGGCGGGGTGATCATGTTGGACAACGCCCCATTCTTGTCATGTCAGCACGCCGGATTGACCATCGAGGGCTACTCGCGCGCCGCCGTCCAGTCGTATTGGCGCATCCCGGAACTCAAAATCGGCTTTGACCTCGGCGCCCAGCCGTGGGACTTCATGGGTACGCCGACCTGGCTGATCACGCATACGCATCTCGACCATGTCGCGAGTCTGCCGGTGTATGTGGCTCGTCGGCGGATGATGCGCATGGAGCCGCCGACGATTTATGTTCCCGCGGAAGCGGTGGAAGACGTTCGCCGATTGTTGCTCATCATGCAGCGGCTCGACCGCGGTCGCATGATTTGTCAACTGAACGGCGTGAAGCCCGGCGATGAGATCGAGCTATCACGCGAAAACGTCATTACGGTATTTGGCACCACACACACGATCCCGTCGGTTGGTTACGTGGCTTGGGATCGGCGCTTCAAGCTCAAAGAGGAGTTCTTCGGCCTCCCCGGGGACAAGATTCGCGATTTGCGGCAGTCCGGTGTCGCGGTGACGAAAGAGGTGCGCGTGCCGCTCGTCGCCTACACCGGCGACACGAGCCCAGCCGGTCTCGATGCGTGTCCGGAGGCGTTTCGCGCGAAGATTCTCATCACCGAGATGAGCTTCATTCGCCCGAACCACCGCCGGGAGAAGATCCACAAGTTCGGCCACATGCACCTGGATGACTTTATTGAGCGAGCGGACAGGTTCGAGAATGAGCTGATCATTTGCGCGCACTTCAGCACGCGTTATCAACC
Organism: Gemmataceae bacterium; assembly: GCA_041499805.1. Classification (GTDB taxonomy): domain Bacteria; phylum Planctomycetota; class Planctomycetia; order Gemmatales; family Gemmataceae; genus JBGQKZ01. Next base: position 28,326 of record JBGQKZ010000045.1, on the reverse strand, counting down.
CAGCGAAGTGAAGCGCATCCTCGACGCGAAGCTTCCCTCGCGGCTGCGAGAGCGTGTCAAATTGTGGATCTAAGCGGGATTGCTCCCGGCTCAGGCGAATGCTAGGTTTTGAGCAAGTGCGCGCCTCAACAACTGTTACCGGCGGGAGCTTTTCCCGAACAGGCAAGCAGATGCCGCGATTTTTGCTCGATCTGGGCCTCGACCCGTGGTTCGTCTGGGCGCTCGCGTTTATATGCGGAGCAGCCGTGGCCGTGGTCGGCTTGTTTGTCGCCCGCATTGCTTTTGGGCCGAGCAACAATCGAAGGGGCGCCCGCCCCGCTGCCGGCGACGATCCATGGCAGCCGTTTCGCGGCGTCGCGGCTCTCGAAAAACGCAACAACTCACGCCGACAGGGGAATCCGGTGCAGGTGTTCGTCACCGACGCCAAGGCGCTCACCGAGCCGATCCGCGGATGGGTGCTCGATCGCTCCGTCGGCGGTCTGTGCCTGTCGGTGCCGGAACGGGTGGATGAGGGGATCACCGTCAGTGTGCGACCGTGCCAAGCGCCTGCGGCGACCCCTTGGATTCGACTCCTCGTACGCAGCAGCCGGCAAGACGGGCCGGTGTGGGAACTGGGGTGCCAATTCACCGAACCGCCATCGCGGAATCAGCTTCTCCTCTTTGGTTGACATGTCTTCGGCAGATTGCCTGCCATCTGCTAGTCCAGGTGTTTTGGGAAATGTACTCGACCGTGCCCGCGGACGCATGCCGCCGCTCGCCCGGATCTCGTGGTTCGTCGCGGCGTTGACGACTCCAGGACGGCCCGGTATAGTCCCGCTCCGCTGCGTCGGGAAGACGCTGCGCTAACGGCGAGGGGCACGGATGACGCGACGGCTTTGGACCTGGATGCTGTGCGCGGGGCTGGCCGGTTGTGCGCATACCGGCGCCCACGTGGAAGGACCGCCGCCAGCAACGACGGAAGCGCCCCACGTCGACATGCCCGTCGTCAGTGCGCCGCCGGTGTCGCCGTATCACGTGCTGCCCACACCGACTCCCGCGGAGTCCGGCAAGGCAGCTATCCCGCCGCTCGTGCCGCCGATGGAGCGACTGGTCATCGACGAGGACTTGAAGTTGGAGCCCCCGCGCGCACCCGATATGCAGCCGTTCGTTGTGCCGGTGACAGCGAAAGCGCCGGTGCCGGAGAATCCGTTGCAAGGCGCCTTGCGCTGCTTCCTCGACAACCGCCCGGCCGAGGCGGTGCGCTTGTTCAACCATTACGACAAGAGCAGCCAGGAATTGCTTCTGTGCCTGCTGCCGTTGGCCGTGCGTCTTACGCAAACCGACCTGGACCACGCCAATCCGCAAGAGGTCGACGCGCTTTTGGATCAGCTGTATGCGCTCGCCGCGCCGATGAAGCAGCGGGCGCCGCTGAAACTGGGCACCGTCTGCTTTTGCGAGCGCGTCCAACAATTCGGCGTTTACGATCCGCTGGGAGAAAATCCCGAGCTTCGCCCCGGCGACGAGATGCATCTCTATGTCGAACTGAAGAATTTTTCGACCGTCGCAGACGTCCGCGGCTTCAAAATTCCACTGGAAGGAAGAATTGAAGTCATAAGCTTCGAAGGTAAGACCGTGTTTCAGCATTCCGACGTCTTGGAAAGCGCCAGCCTGAGTCCACGTCAGGATTTGTTCGTCCGGTTTCCATTCTTCGTGCCGCAGCGCCTGCCGCAGGGATCGTATATCGCACGGTTTACGATCGAGGACTTGGTTACCCACCGTAAAGTGACGCGTTCGCTTGATTTCCGAATTAAACAAAAGGACGTCGCACGCGGGTCGTAGGGCTGCACCTGCGCCAGCCCGATGCGCCAGCGAGGGGAGTGACGGGCCCCCGCGCTGGTGCGTCGGGCTCGCTTTGTTGCGCATCTAGTTGAAATCGCTCCGCATAGATAGAAAACGGGCTGGCAAGACTTACCCACCTTACGAGGTTTTCCCCATGGCCGAGACAAAGGCGACGAATATTACCTGGCACGAGGGCCACGTCACACGCGACGAGCGTGCCGGTCTGCTGAAGCAGAAGGGCGCCACGATCTGGTTCACTGGTCTCAGCGGCTCGGGCAAGAGCACCATCGCGTTCACGCTGGAACACGCCCTCGTGCAGCGCGGCCGGCTTGCTTACGTGCTCGACGGCGACAACATCCGGCACGGTTTGAACAAGAACCTCGGCTTTTCGGCCGCCGACCGCGAGGAAAACATCCGTCGCATTGGCGAGGTGGCGAAGCTGTTCGCGGATAGCGGGGCGATCACGATGACCAGCTTCATCAGCCCTTATCGCAAAGACCGCGACAACGTCCGAGAACTGCACAAAACCGATCAGCTGCGTTTCATCGAAGTCCACGTCAACACACCGATCGCAACGTGCGAGCAGCGCGACCCGAAAGGCCTCTACAAGAAAGCACGCGCCGGACAGCTCAAGAACTTCACCGGCATCGACGATCCGTATGAACCGCCGGCCCAGCCTGAGCTGACCATCGACGCGACCGCGACGTCACCGCAGGATGCAACTGTTTTGTTGCTGCAATATTTGGAGAAGCAAGGGATTATCTAGTCGTCAGTTGTCCGTAGCGCGTTGTCCGTTATTCGCGAGTCGGACTTCGCGCCGCAGCAAAAAAGTGCGTGCTGGGAACCGGACTTCTCAGTGCGCGGCGGGTACAAAGCGCTCGCGACGGACGACGGCCACCCGGCCACGGACCACTCTCGAAGTGGAACGATTCTCCTCAGCGGCAGAGTGCGCGCAGGTCGCCTGAATGCGGTCTTCCTCTCCACTTCTCCCAACCGTTGCATTCCGTCGCGGGGCGCGGAAAATCAGTTGCTTTTTGGGGCGACGTGGATTCAGCCGCGTTGACACCCCGCGCGCACGAACGTAGACTTGGCCGGTCCACTTGAGCCAAAGGCTTGGCTCATAACGGATTGGCGGCGCGGCGCGATGCGCAACTGATACCTTCGGCAGCCCCGGTCTCCTTGGTACAACGGGTTCCTCAATGCCGTTCACGAACATTTCCTGGCGCGCGTTCCGGCCTGAAGAGGGATTCTATACCTCGGAACTCCAGGCGCCGGATCGTTTACCGGTGCGCACCTTTTTGCCGACCGGCTACGAGCCGAAGTATCCGTACCCGCTTCTGGTGTTCTTTCACGGCCACGGCGGCAGCGAAGAGCAGATCCTTCGCCTGGCGCCCCGGCTCAGTCGGCGCAACTACATCTGCATCGGCCTTCGTGGGCCCGAAGCAGCTGGCCCGCGTCCCAACGGCCGGATGGGCTTCGGCTGGGGCACCGACGGGCAATGGGATGATCGCCTCGAAGACTACGTGATCGAAGCCGTCAGTCAGACCCGCCGCGACTATCACGTGCATTCCGAACGCATTTACCTCGCCGGCTTCTGCGAAGGCGCGACCCCGGCGTACCGCCTGGCATTGAATCACCCCGAGAAATTCGCGGGCGTCATCGCCCTGAACGGCTTGCTTCCGCGCCAGGGAACGCCGCTGGCCCGCTGGCCCGATGTCCGCCAATTGCGCGTGTTCATCGGCCACGGCATCGCGAACGCCGTCGCGCCGCTGACGCTTGCTCGCGCCGATCAGCGACTCCTCTTCACCGCCGGGCTTGATGTGCTGATGGAAACCTATCCGGCGAACCACCGGCTGCATCCCGATATGTTGCGGGATGTGAATCGGTGGGTGATGGAACAGTGTAATCAGTAACGAATTGACCGCCGCTCCAATGAACAGCCCGGCCCGTCGCCAACTGGCTGAACCGGGCCGGGCTGATTCGTTTCCAGCCGGAAGACGATGCTCACCGCAATCAATCTACACGGACCAATCGTCGATTACGAGCCCGGGCACACGACCAAAGTCACTTCGGTTGAGCGTCACAACACTCAGGTTGTTCGCGAGGGCAATCGCCGCGATCTTACGGTCCTGCACGCCGATACGTACCGAAAGGGCTTGCTGGAACACCGTGTCGCTGGCTAGGTCGTAGGCGATGATTGGAAACGATTCGATTGTGCTTAGCGTCCCTTGGAAGAGGGAATAGGCACGTGTTCGCGCCGTCCCATTGTTCGCGCGGGCGAGGACTGCAAGGCGTCCGCGAATGGTTTCTTCAGCGGTGACGACCGAGAGACAAACGGAGTTGCTGGCTTGCGCCTGGACCACACGCGAGCGCACCGCGGCATGAGCGTATTCGTAGAGAGTCAGGTGGTCGGTGTCGAGGAGGAATTGGAGCATGCGCCGGCTTCCTGTTCCTCGCGGAAACGTTCATCCGCTTCGTCGCGGTAGCGCCGAATCTCGTCGAGATAGGCGCGTTGCTCCTCGTCGTTCGAGATGCCGTTGTCCCTACTGGGAGCAATATCCGTGGCACGCGGCACCTGCACTTTGACGTACACCACGCGTGCGGTCGCCAACCACTTCGCCAACGCCTGCCGCGCCTGCTCGATGGCATCCGCCTCCGTCGCGGCGGCCGCGCTGATTTCCGGGTATGCAGGCACACGTGCGGTGAAAGCGCCGGACGGCTCACGCCGCACCACGACCAGGTGAAGCGATTCGACTAGTTCAGGATTGGATCGGGCTGACATCGGGTTCTGCCCTCCGTGCTCGTCATTCTTTCACTGAACGGTTTCGGCCCGGAACGGAGTCTGCTTCCGTGGCGCCAACTACAGAATAAATTTGCTCAAATCCTCCTTCTGCAACACCTCCGCTAAACGCCCTCGTACATAATTGCCGTCGATCACGACGCGCTTCTCGGCCGCATCGGGAGCGTCGAAGCTCACGTCTTCCACGACCCGCTCCAGGATTGTGTGCAGTCGGCGGGCGCCAATGTTCTGCATGGAACGGTTGACCTCGAAAGCGATGTCCGCGAGCGCCTCGATGCCGTCGGGAGTGAACTCCAGGCTCATTCCATCCGCCGCCAGCAACTCGGCGTATTGCTTCGTCAAGGCGTGCTTCGGCTCCGTGAGAATGCGGAGAAAGTCTTCGCGCTTCAGGTCGGTCAACTCGACCCGGATCGGGAACCGGCCTTGCAACTCGGGCATCAGGTCGGACGGCTTCGACTGGTGGAACGCGCCGGCGGCGATGAACAGAATGTGATCGGTCCTCACTGGACCGTAACGTGAGTTGACGGTCGTGCCCTCCACTACCGGCAAAAGGTCACGCTGCACGCCTTGGCGCGATACGTCGGGCCCGTGGCCCGCGGACTGCGGCCCGCAGACCTTGTCTAACTCGTCAAGAAAAATGATTCCTTGGTTCTCCACCAATTCGACCGCCTTCTCGGTGACAAGCTGCCGGTCGATGAGGGCCTCCGTTTCCTGTTCGAGAAGGATGCGGCGCGCCTCGCGGATCGGTATCTTGCGCTGCTGCGACTGCTTCGGCATCATTTTTTCAAGCATCCCCTGCAGGTCCATCTCCATCTGTTCGAGGCCCATTCCCGCCCCAAGAATTTGCACCGGCACGGCCCGATGCTCCGTGGTCAACTCAACCGGCCGATCCTCCAACTCGCCGGCTTCGAGCCGGGTCTTCATCTTCTCACGGGTGCGCTGGTGGCGCTCGTTTTCCTCGGCGTTCTCCGCGTCCCAGTTGTTCGACTGCGGCACCAACAAATCGAGCAGTCGGTCGGTGACATGCTCTTTCGCTTGCGTCTCGACCGCGCGGCGTTGTTCTTGCTTGACCATGCCGACCGCAGCTTCGGTCAGATCGCGGATCATGCTTTCGACGTCGCGGCCCACGTAGCCAACTTCGGTGTACTTCGTGGCCTCGATCTTGAGGAAGGGTGCGCCGACGAGCTGGGCTAACCGGCGCGCGATCTCGGTTTTGCCGACGCCGGTCGGGCCGATCATGATGATGTTTTTGGGCGTCACATCCTTGCGCAGCTCCGGCGCGAGTTGTTGACGCCGCCACCGATTGCGAATGGCGACGGCGACGGCGCGCTTGGCAGCGTCTTGACCCACGATGTAACGGTCGAGCTCCTGCACAATCTCACGCGGCGTTAAATTGGCCACGATTTGTCTCCAGGAATCGGGAATCGGGAGTCGGGAATCAGGAATGAAAGCTGCCTGAATCCACATTACCGATTCCTGATTACAATTCTTCCACCTCAATGTTGCGGTTCGTGTAGATGCACAAGTCCGCCGCGATGCCGAGGGCGGACCGCACGATTTCGACGGCGCTCATATCCGAATGGGTCAACAGCGCCCGCGCCGCGGCGAGCGCGTACGAGCCGCCCGACCCGATCGCCGCCGCGCCGTCGGTCGGCTGAATGACGTCGCCGGTGCCACTGACGAGCAGCAGATTGTCGCGGTCAAGCGCGATCATCATCGCTTCGAGCCGGCGCAGGTTGCGATCCATGCGCCAATCCTTCGCTAACTCGGTCGCGGCCCGCGGCACATTGCCTTGGAAATCCTTCAACTTGGCCTCGAAGCGTTCCAGCAGTGCAAATGCGTCCGCCGACGCGCCGGCGAATCCGACAAGCACGCGGCCATTGTGCAGCCGGCGAATCTTGTGCGCGTCGCTCTTCATCACGACGTTGCCGAGCGTCACTTGCCCGTCGCCGCCAAGGGCCACTTTGCCCTGACGCTGAACCGCAAGAATGGTGGTCGAGCGGATGGTGGACACAAGAACCTCCCGCGCGGAACGAATTACTATCGGAACACCTTCAGTGAATGGACGCACAGTACCGTGAATCTCGGCGGCGTTTTCCACGGCGGCCGAACCCTTGAATATAATAGGGGATCGCGAGAGAGAGAACCCTGTAGCGGCCAACAATGACGGCCGTGCGAGCAAGGAGAGACCTATGTACCGTGTGGCGCGCTGGTGGCTGCTGTCCGCCGTCGTTATCGGCGGATTCCTGACGGCGAAACCGGGATTCGCGGCGACGCCAGGGGTGAAGGATCATGCGGAAATGTTTAGCGCGGACGCGGTGAAGGCGGCCAACAAGGAAACCAAGGAAATCAAGGACCGCTATCAGCACGACCTATTGATAGAGACTTTTCCAGGGATACCGGACAGCAAGAAAGCCGACTTCGACAAGGTCAAGGATGATGGCGCTGCACGCGAACGCTTCTTCGAGCAATGGGTCGAGCAACGGATTAAGGCCGAAGCTGTGAAGGGGATCTATGTCCTCATTACAAAAACGCCCGGTCACATTCAGGTAGCGTTGAGCGAAACACCCGGCGAGAAACGCACGTTTGATGAGCGCGATCGAACAGAATTGCGTCGCCGGATGCAGGCGGAATTTCTGAAGAAGCAATGGGATGCAGGCCTCAAGGAAGGCGTGGCCTATGTCCACGAGACGCTGAGGACCAAACAGCCCGTAACCGCAGCGCATCCTGCGCCCGCGCAGATACCCCCGGCGCCGGAAGTTCAGGGATTCAATCCTCTTAGTTTGATTTGCATCGGATTGGCCGTAATCGCGGTCATCTGGGTTTTGTTCGGCGTCATCCGAGCATTTTCTCGTGGAGGCGCAGGCGGAGCGGGCGGGTACGGTCCTGGTTACGGCGGTGGCGGCGGACCGGGATATGGTTACGGCGGCGGTGGTGGTGGCGGCGGTGGTGGTGGTTTCTTCAGCGGTCTCATCGGCGGTATGTTCGGCGCGGCCGCGGGCAGTTGGATGTACGACCGCTTCTTTCACGACCACAGCAGCAGCGCCGGCGCCGGCGGCGGACTTGGCGGCGGCGGATACTATGGCGGCAACACTGGCGCCAGCGGGGATGACGGCCCGCGCGAAGTCTCGAGTGAAGGCGGCGACTTCGGTGACGATGCCGGCGCTGGGGGCGGCGGTGGCGGCGGCGACTTCGGTGATGCAGGCGGTGATGCCGGCGGAGGCGGTGGAGACTTCGGTGGCGGCGGTGGAGACTTTGGCGGTGGCGGTGATTTTGGTGGTGGTGGCGGTGGCGGCGATTTCGGTGGTGGCGGTGGCGGCGATTTTTAGCGCGGTCTTTGACACGCGGCAGCCGAACGTCTCACCCCCTTTGTGTCAGACGATTATGACGCAGCACGCGGGTTACTCCTGGCTCGCTTTGATCGCCGGCTGGCTGGCGGTCGCTGCCCCGGCGTTCGCCGGAGTGCGCGATGAAGCGCATCTCTACGAGGCGCCAACGCTGGCGAAGGCGGAGCAGCTTATCGGCACGATCCGCCAGCAATACGGCGTGGACGTGCGGATCGAGACCGTGCCCGGCATCCCCGCGGACCGGCTCGCCGAGTTCAAATCGCTCAAAGGCAAAGCACAACAGGATTATCTGACGCGCTGGGCCACGGAACGCGCGCAGCAACTGGGGGCCGACGGCATTTACGTCCTGATCTGCAAGAGCCCACCGCACACCCGCGTGGTCGTTGAGGAGGCGCACGCCGCAGTGTTCGGCGAGCGCGAGCGCACCAAACTGTTCAAGCTCGTGGCGACGCGCGGCTGGTGGAAATCGGCCGACCAAGGCTTGCTGGGCGGAATTGAGTACATTCGTGATCGACTTGACGCTCATGCCCGTGGCGAGACGGGCGGCGTCGTGGATTGGGGCGCCATCCTCTGGGTGATCGGCGGGCTGCTCGGTCTATGGGTCGTCATCGGCCTGGCCCGTTCATTGAGCGGCGCCGGCCGCTACGCATGCAATCCCGGTCGCGGAACGCCGACGGAGGGGGGCGCGCTTGCGGGCGTGTTCGGCGGCATGTTCGGCGCGATGGCCGGGCACTGGCTGTACGAATCGTTCTTCGGTGGACCTGCGGCGGGTGAAGTGAACGCGCCGCCGGAAACTCCCGTTCCGCCCGACAACGTTGGCGCGCGCGGCGACGAATTCACCGACAGCTTCCAAGAATACTACCCCGCAGCCGACGATCCGCGCATCGATGAATACGCCGCCGACGGTGACTTCCAGTCGTAGGGCGCGTCGGTCCGGAGCGGCGACGCACCGGCAGCGCGACAAAACTTGTGATGGTTCGGTGTGTCTCTGCTCCGTCGCACCCTACGAGTACGACTCCGCAAATTTGGCAAGGATGTCCACGTGGATGCACGCGACTGTGCATTCTGTCAGAAGCTCGCGTCGCCCGATTTACGCGCGCGTGAGGACTTGGTCTGGGAGTTTCCGCACTCCATCGCTTTGCTCGGCGCGTGGCAGTATTACCACGGCTACTGTCTCCTGATCGCGCGCCGGCATGCGACTGAATTGAGTCAGCTCGCCGACAGCGAACGTCACGGGTACCTCGGCGAAATGTGCCTGCTGGCCCGCGCCATTGAGGGGTGTTTCCGGCCACGAAAACTGAACTACGAACTTCTCGGCAATCAAGTGCCGCATCTCCATTGGCATCTTTTTCCTCGATACACGTCCGATTCTGAGACGCTCAAGCCCGTATGGATCGCGCTGGACCGAGCCGAGCGCGACGAAGTCGAACGCCGCCGACTGGAGACTGGGGCAACGGACCGCTTAGCCACGATCACGATGCTGCAACGCGCATTGCGCGAGCTCGCGGGCACGTGCTAACGTACACGGGTTGCAAGTCGCCAACCCTGCTGATTTCATAGCGGCATGACATCTCCTTTTCGCATCGGCACGCGCGGCAGCCGGCTGGCCTTGTGGCAGGCCACCTATGTGGCGGACCGTTTGCGCCCTTTTGCCGGAGAGCGCGGGATTGAACTCGTCGAAATCGAAACCGCCGGCGACCAGGTCCGGGACGTGCCCCTCTCCGCGTTCGGCGGCGAAGGCGCCTTCACCAAGGAAATTCAGCGTGCTCTGCTTGAGGAGCGGGTCGACGTTGCCGTCCATAGCTTGAAGGATCTGCCAACCATCCCCGTGGAAGGATTGATGCTCGCCGCCGTGCCGCCGCGCGGAGCGACCGCCGACGTATTTATTTCCACACGCCATCCGTATTTCGATGCACTTCCCAGCGGAGCGACGGTCGCGACCAGCAGCATGCGACGGCGCGCGCAGCTTCTTCATCGCCGCCCGGACCTGAACGTCGAGAATATCCGCGGCAACGTGGAAACGCGCTTACGCAAGCTGGCGGAACAAGGGTTGGAAGCACTGATTTTGGCCCAAGCGGGACTGCAGCGCCTAGGTCTCGAACACGTCGTTACGGAAGTGCTCGACGCGGGTTGGATGCTGCCGGCCGTGGGGCAAGGTGCGCTTGGCCTGGAATGTCGAACCGCGGACACGGCAACCCGAGCCTTGGCAGGCGCCATCGACGACCCGGCTGCACGTCAGGCAACATGCGCCGAACGGTCGTTGCTGCGCGCTCTCGGCGGCGGTTGCCAGGTGCCGCTCGGAGCGTCGGCGACCGTGCGTGACGGGCAACTTTATCTTCGCGCTGCCGTTCTCGACGCCGCCGGGCTCAATCGCATTGCCGATCAGCTTACAGGTCACGCGGACGATGCGGAAACGCTTGGCTGCCTTCTGGCAGACCGGCTGCTCGCGCAAGGAGCGCGTGATCTTCTCGAGCAATCGACTTGAACGCCCGCGGTATGCACGGACGCTGGCTTATGCGAGCGCCTGCATGTCGCGCTCGCTCAAAGAACGAATGAAATTGCAGCCGAGCGTCCAGCTATCGCCGTGAGCGGTGACGTGAACGACGCAGGCAAGAACCGTGCGCGTCGTGCGGCCGTCGGCGCCGCATAACTCCACGGTCAAGAGTTGGCCGGCCTGAAGGTGTTCGCGGCTCCGCAAACCAAGGCCGCTCGGCGAAATGTTGAGCACTTCCACCGGGAACGCGCCACCGTACTCTTCCGTGACGAGACGGTAGGTCGCCGTCACGTCGGAGGGGAAGCGCTGCCACGTGCGGTTGTCGGACGCGTCGCTCTTGACGCCGGGGATGCCAAACGCTCGCAATTCTTCAGCCGTTAACTCACCGGACCACGTGCAGCCGACGAGCCATTCGCCGTCGTGCAGCTCGGTGACGTGAACGACGCACGCGAGCACCGTCTCCGGTGCTCGCTCCGGGCCGTCCGCCAAATCGACACGGAGCATATCGCCGGGCTCGAACCGTTGGCGGGCAATCAGGCCGATGCCGCCGCGGGAGACGTCTTGTACACGTGCATGCACCGGGGGCGCTTCGTGACCGTTCACCATTTGCAGGGTGGTGTCCCACTTAGACGGGTGCCGGACCGAAACGCGGCGTTCTTCTTCAGAATGGGCGGCAGCCGATGCCGGCGCGGCACCGGTGAGGCGGCGCCACAGGGATACAGTGTTTTGAAACATGGCAGCCTCGAGGCCTTGAGTCCGGTGCGGCGGAAGTCCTTGACAAATCTGGACTATTCGGCACGACCTGTCAACCGACGCGTGTGCCGTGCGCATTCGGCATGGCTTGCCTAAGAGGGCGGATTTGCGGGCGCGACACAAGCCGCGTGTCGCGCCGGCCCGCGCCAGCCGTCACGGATTCCGCCAGCAGCAAAGTTTCGCGCGCGGCGTGGAAAAATAAGCCATAGTTGACTGGATGAAATGAAGTGCGTCAGCGGCCACGAAAGATCGGCTACGCTTCGCAAGCGGCGCCGCTTGTGGGGCGGCGGACCACTCTGGCGACAAAAGACGGAGCATGCCATGAGGGTAGGCGACGTATCCCGCTCGCGGCGTTTCGCGGATCCGGCTCGACAGCGCTGGTACGCGTTTCACCGGGCGGTCCGTTTTGCCGTGCGCATGCGGCAGGCGCAAGCACGGGCCGTCGTCGCCAAATGTAGCCGACCAGAGATGTCCGTTCTCTTCCTTGCCCCCTGCCCCGCGCACGATTTGCACCCATCAACCGGCCGCCACACCTTCCAAATAACGCCGGGCACCGTGGTCGAAGTTTGTTAGGGATTCGTCCTTCGTCATGGCAGCATTTCGGGGACGCGGGCGCCGGAAAGGGGACGACGTTCGCTCGGGACTGTTACAAATTCGGCGCCAGCAGCCGGCATGCATTCTCCAACACCCGTACAGCCACATTCCGGCCGGTCAGTGTTGTCAGCGTGACTTCCGTGGCATCTTGGAGATCGCGCAGGAAGGCGGCCTCCAAGTCAGCCACGAGCGCAGGGGTGTGGAGCGCGCAGCCGACCTCAAAATTAAGGTGCAAGCTGCGATTGTCGAGGTTCGCCGAGCCGACCATCGCCCAACGGCCGTCCACCATCATCACCTTCGAGTGCATCATGCCACGGCGGTATTGATAGACTTTGGCGCCGATGTCGATCATGTCTTTCCAGAAGTAGCGGCCGGCGAAATACGAGATGTAGTGATCGGGTCGAAGCAAGCTCAGCAACCGCACGTCCACGCCGCGATAGCTGGCCACACGCAGAGCGTCCAAGATGCCGTTATCCGGCACGAAGTAAGGGCTGGCGATCCATAGACGGTCGCGGGCGCTGAGGATCGCCATGAGGTAGATCTCGCGGATGCAGTTCATTTCCTGATCCGGCCCCGATTCGGCGATTTGCACCGTTGCAGCGCCGATGGACTCGACGCGGGGAAAGTAGGTCTCGCTGGGCAACCCCTCATCGGCGGCGAAATCCCAATCCTCGCAAAACACGCGCTGAAGGCCTGCCGCCGCCGGCCCTTCGACGCGGAGGAAACCGTCCCGCCAATAACCGTAGTACGGGTTCTTGCCGAGGTACTCGTCGCCAATGTTCATGCCGCCGGTGAAGCCGACGCGACCGTCGATGACGGTGATTTTGCGATGGTTGCGCAAGTTGAAATGCAGGAGAGAGCGCACGGGATTGACCGGTAGAAACGCCGCCACCTTGCCGCCGGCGTCTACCAGAGGTTGCAGCGTCCGCCGTTTGAGATGCAGGCTGCCGAGTGCGTCAAAAAGAAAGCGCACTTCGACGCCTTCGCGTGCCTTACGCGCGAGCAGGTTGATAAGCCTGCAACCCGTGTCATCGTTACGGACGATGAAGTATTCCAGGTGAACGTGCCCGCGGGCCTGTTCGATGGACGCCAGCAGCGCATCGAATGCGTTTTGCGTGTCGTGATAGAGTGTGACTGCGTTGCCGTGACTTACCGGAAACGCGCGCACGCGCAGCGCCAATTGACCCAGATCGTCGCTCGCCTCTTTCGCTGCCTGGCCGTCGCCGCGAATGGCTTCCGGATTTTTCGGCGGATGCGCCTCGCGAAACCGCAGCCGATGCCGACGTTTTCTCCGAACCAGGCGATGAATGTAGTTGTATCCGAACACCCAAAAGAGCAACGTGCCGAACACCGGCATCAACAGCACCGCCAAGCACCACGCGGTCGCCGCGGTCGCGTCCTTTTTGGTGAGAAGCACCCACGGAATGACGACGACCAAGACAAAGATTTGCCAAAGCGCGACAAGCGAGATGTGCGGCAGGTATTCCAACACGTGGTGCTCCGACTCAGAGCGTATCCGAAAAAGGGGTCTGGAACTTTTGAATTCAGAGTTCCAGACCCCTTTTTCGGATACGCTCTTACGCCTTCGGCCGAAACGCCTTCACGAGGTTCTCGTTTGTCGTCAAGTACGGCCCTTCGATGAGGTCGATGCAATACGGAATCGCGGGGAACACCGCCAGCAGGCAATCGCGAATTGCGCTCGGCTTGCCGGGGAGATTGACGATCAACGATTTGCCGTGGATGCCGGCGACTTGGCGCGAGAGGATCGCCGTCGGCACAAACTTGAGCGAGACCTGCCGCATCAATTCACCGAAGCCGTCGAGCAACTTGTCACATACGGCCTCGGTGGCTTCCGGTGTGACATCGCGGCGTGCAGGACCGGTGCCGCCCGTGGTGACGACGAGGCAGCAACCCTCTTGGCCACAGAGTTCCTTCAATGTCGCCTCAATCAGCGGCTGCTCGTCGGGGATGACGCGCGGCACGGCTTCCCAGGGACACGCGAGGATTTCGGTCAGGCAATCACGAATCGCCGGGCCGCCGAGGTCCTGATAGACGCCCTTGCTGGCTCGGTCCGAGACCGTGACGATGCCGATGCGGATGTTGGAGCTCATGATCGAAACCTTGCCAGCGCCGAGCGCACGCTTCGCGCTTCGGACTGCCTGCCTGCTAGAAATAGCTCAACCATGCCCATCGGTAGCGCCGCTTGACTTCGGCAAACCATGCGCAGGGGAAATAGAGTATGAGCAAGACAGCAACCCAGAGCAGATAAACGGTCGGCAAGCTGACGCCGTAGTCGGGCGGATCGAGCGACTTATCAAACCAAGGCCCGCTATTTGCCTGGGGCGACCAGCCGTATCGGAGATAGTCGAGCAACACGATGCCGCCGTGAATCAGCGGGATGTGCAACAGATAGAAGAATAGCGGCACGCGGCCGAACACGATGAGCGGTTGGGCCCACTTCCCGCGGACACCCTCGAACACGCCCAAGAGCGCGATCGCCGGTCCAATGGTCATGAGATTGTACGCCAACGATGGCGGATATTTTGTGCAGTTCAAGAAAGAAAGCGCGGTGAATCCCGGTCGCTCCTGTACGGCCCGCGGATTTGGGTCGCCATAGACGTTGGCGCCGCGCAGCACCACGAAAGCAGCGGTCAAGGCGAGGCCAAGTCCCAGCAGTTCTTTGCGGCGCTTGTGCGGCTCCAGCAAATAAAAGGCGCCGAAGGCATAACCGGCCGCGATGATCCCGATCCACGGAATCAGCCGGTAGCCATTGCTAAAGGTCAGGTTATCGGTCACGCCGTTGATGGCGACGTCTCGCCAGAGTAGCACCTCGCCCGGCCCGTGAAGGATGGACCAAAGCCCTTTGGACCATTCCTCGGGCAGGTGGATCCATCCGCCCGTCGCTCGACTCAACAGTTCGTGGACTTGCGCGGCGGTGACGCCGTCGAGCAGGTTGTGGTATGCGATCATCACGACGCCGAAAGCGGCGATTGCCGACGTGGGTAAAAGAACGAGCGCCGAGAGGGCGATCATGCAGCAGCCAATCGGCCAGAAGATACCGGTGTTCCAGTGGTGCAGATTGAAATCGAAGCCCCAGCTTAGACGAATTACCGTTATTTCCAGGAAGATCAACCATACGCCGCGGCTGAAAAGGAACCACGAAAGCTGTCCTTTCGTCCGGCCCCGGTTGCCGTAGAGAAAGGCGCCGGAACCCGCCAGGAACATGAAATTGGGGGCGCAATAGTGAGTGATCCAGCGCGTGAGAAAAATCGCGGCCGTGGTCTTCGTCAGATCGGTAGGGTCTTCGTGGATGCGCTCGGAGAAGAAGTCGCGGACGTGGTCGAGGGCCATGATGACGATAATCAGGCCGCGTACGAGATCAATGGAGTCGAGGCGGGTTTGTTTCGGTGGCGCCGGAGTGAGCGTGTTCGCTCTTTCAACGTTCTTCACGGCCGGCGCTGAATCGATGGCCATCGTGGTTTCCTCAAAGACGTAAGGGAAACTCTACCCGGCACCGACGACGGCTGGCAACCGAAAAGCAGTCGCGGCGCCGTTTCATTTCTGTGCGCGCAGCTTTCTTCCGCCGTGCCCTTTGGTAAACTCACCGCACCGGAAGCCGACGACGTGTGCCCTTGAGCGAAGGAGCCCCGATGCGTACCACCTGGTCGTTCCATTCCGCCGGGCAACTCCTATTCGGCCGCGACGCCGTTCGCCAACTCGGCGAGGTAGCGGAACGGCTGCGGGCGAAGCGCGTCCTCATCGTTACCGATCCCATTCTTGTGACGGCGGGGCTTGCGGAACAAGTGCAGGCGCCGTTGCGGGAGGCCCGCGTCGCGGTGGACGTCTTCTCGGGCGGTGAACCCGAGCCGTCGCTTAGCGCGGCGGGCAACTGCATCGACGCGGCCCGGCGTTTTCAACCCGACGCGGTGCTCGGCTTGGGCGGCGGCAGCAACATGGACCTGGCGAAGATCACCGCCACGGTTCTCGCCCACGGCGGCAGTCCGCGCGACTACGTCGGCGACGATAAGATTCCCGGCCCCATCGGCCCGCTGATCTGCGTGCCGACGACGGCGGGCACCGGTTCGGAAGTTTCGGCAGCAGCGGTGCTCACCGACACGGAAAACCAAATGAAGGTCGGCGTGCTCAGCAATTACTTGCGGCCGCGCGTCGCGCTCGTCGATCCATTGCTGACCGTGCCGTGCCCGCCAAAGGTCTCCGCCGACAGCGGCATCGACGCATTGACCCACGCCATCGAGGCGTACACCGCGGTGGACAATGAGACTTTTCCGCTCCCGCCGAGTGAGCGCTCCGTGTATCAAGGGCGGCATCCGCTCGGCGACGTGCTCGCGGAGAAGGCGATCCGCCTCATCGGTCAACATCTGCGAACCGCCGTTCGCGAGGGTAACAATCTTGACGCACGCGAAGGCATGGCGCTGGCCGCGACGCTGGCGGGACTGGCATTTTCCAACGTCGGCGTGGCGTTGGTCCACGCGATGGAATATCCCGTCGGCGGCGCGGTGCATTGTTCGCATGGAGCGGGGAATGGACTTTTGCTGCCGTTCGTGATGCGGTTCAACCTGTCGGAACGCCGGCCGCAATTCGCAACAATCGCGCGGTTGCTGGGAGAAGAAGCTGAACCGGAGAAGGCGATCCGCGCAGTGGAGCGACTGCGGAACGACATCGGCATCCCGCAACGGTTGCGCGATATCGGTGTGCGAACCGAAATGCTGCGTCCCTTCGCCGAGAAGGCGGCCGGCATCCGGCGAATTCTGCGCGTCAACCCGCGGCCGGCGACAGCGGAGGAGATTGAAAGGATCTATCAGGAAGCTTTCTAACGGTGAAAAGACGCCAGGGCGGAACTCGAACCCGCCTCAAAAAAAAAACGGAAAAACTGAGGCTCGGCACTTCCGAAAGCGCAATGCGTAGCCCACCCGGAGAATCTACGAAACAATTCTCTTGACGACGGCAAAGGGCCTGCCCTTCGTGCTCATTCCTTGAAGGGGAGAACTCTGTGGATTGACCCGCCAGACCCTAAATATCATAATCCCATCATGGCTCGTGTCACGCTGGAAAGCGAGGCCGCCGAACAACTACTGGACTTGCCCAGCCGCATCAAGGATCGGGTCGGCAAACTCCTTGCTCGCCTGGAGAAGTGGCCGGATGTCAGCGGCGCTAAGCCATTGCGGGGCACGCTTGCCGGTCACTACCGCCTGCGAACCGGGGATTACCGCCTCCGTTTCCGCGTCGCCAAGAGTGAGATCATTGTCGAGCAGATCGGCCACCGGGATCGATTCTACGAGGACTAACCATGATCGGGCTACAACGGCTTGAATTGGCCGGCAAGCGCTTCGTTGTGCTAGATGAGACGGAGTACGAACGGCTTTGCCGTGGCGCACGCGAAGCGCCCGCGGAGGATGATTTGCCGGAATTGCCGAAGCCTGACAAAGCCGGCCGCTTCCCCGCTGTCGAATTTGCCCGCCTTGCTCTCGCCCGCGATTTGATCCGCGATCGCAAAGGGCTGGGACTCTCGCAGCAACAATTGGCCCGACTGGCCGGAGTCCGGCAAGAGACACTTTCCCGCCTGGAATCGGGCAAGCAAAGTGCCAGTTCTCGCACCGTGGACAAAATCTGCAAAGCCTTCGAAGCGGAACGCCGCCGCAGGAAAGCGAAAGGGTAGGTGAACCGTGAGGATGTTTCAGGAAAAACGTCATCGCGAACAAATGTGGGCAAATCGCTCAAATGGCCCGGGCGGGACTCGAACCCGCAAGCCTTGCGGCATGGGCTCCTAAAACCCACGTGTATGCCAATTCCACCACCGGGCCGCGATCATTCCGTGTCAAACGCCACCACAATGCACGTCACATTGTCGCGCGAGCCGCGCTGCAGTGCCATTTCCACAAGGTGATCGGCCCACGCCTGCGGATCGCGAAATTCCTTGGCTTCGCGAATGAGGTCGTCTTCTTCGATGACGTTGGTCAGCCCGTCGGTGGCCAGCACAAGGCGGTCGCCCGCCTGGGGAGTGAACGGTCGAACCTCGGGGCCGTCGGCGGTTTCGGCGCAGCCGAGAAAGCGGTGGAGGACGTGCTGCCAGGGGCTGTTGCGGGCCTGTTCGCGGGTCAGGGTGCCGTTGCGAACAAGCGCTTCCGCGACCGAATGATCGACGGTGAGTTGCTCGACACGGTCGCCGCGGATGATGTAAGCCCGGCTATCGCCCAGGCCGGCGACGTAGAGGCAGTCGCCGCGGTGAACGGCGAGGACGGCGGTGGTGCCCATGCGGCGGCCCATCGGCTGGCTGCGTCCTGCCTCGACGATGGCTTGATTCGCGTCTTCCAGCGCGTGGCGGACGGCTTGATCGGCCTGTTCGTTGGCGTTGAGGCGATCGGCGACGGCGCGCGGGATGATCTCGGCCGCCAACTCGCTGGCTTTCTCGCCGAGGTCCTGGCCGCCCATGCCGTCGGCGACCAGGAAAACCTGCCGCTCAAGATCGGCGACAAACTTGTCTTCGTTATTGGGCCGGACGCCTTGAGCACTGCGGCCACCATAGCGGATCACGTAATCGGCCATATCCTGCTCGGAGAGGATGGATCGGCCGGCACGCGCCCCTCGCTTCGGTCCGGCTCTCGTTCCATTCTACTCTGCTCTGCTAGGATGGTCCAAGGGGCCGGGCCGGGGTTAAGGTTCAATCAAGGCCGCACTGGGGAAGTCGGGAGTGTTGCGCGTAGGTATTGGACGCGTTGGTTTTTCGAGTCGCGCCAATTATTCGGGCAAGGACGCATGCATGCCTTTTCTCGGCAGTTTGAAACAACGCGACCGTCAGCCGGAGATCATGGATGAACCCGGATTGGATCGTTCCCGGCATTACGGCGCGCTGTGCGGTCTCGAGCGCATCAATTTTTGGAGTGGCAGCGCCGGCATCCTGTGGCCGCCGCTCGCCGGCCTCGCGCGGACACTTGCCCGGCCGTTGCGCGTGCTCGACGTTGCGACCGGCGCCGGCGACGTGCCGATCCGGCTTTGGCAAAAGGCGAAGCGCGCGGGGATTGCTATCGAAATTGAGGGATGTGACGTGAACGCGGCCGCCGTGGAATACGCGGCGCGGCGGGCAAGCGACGGCAACGCCGACGTTCGCTTTTTTGTCGCCAATGCACTCTCCGGGATGCTGCCCGACCACTTCGACGCCGTCATCAGCTCGCTTTTTCTGCACCATCTGAAAGAACCGCAAGCGATCGAACTCTTGCGCCGCATGGGCAAGACCGCGGCGCGAATGGTGCTGGTGAATGATCTCGTCCGCAGCCGGCTGGGATACGTTCTGGCATACGTCGGCGGACGGGTATTGACCCGCTGCGAAGTGGTACATGCGGACGGCCCGCGCTCCGTGGCGGCCGCGTTCACCGTGGACGAGGCTCGGCGCCTGGCGGCACAGGCGGGGCTCGACGGCGCCACCGTCGCGCCGCGCTGGCCGTGCCGCTACCTCTTGTCTTGGAGCCGGGCGGTATGAGCGCATCCTACGACGCCGTGGTGATCGGCGGCGGGCCGGGTGGAGCGACGGCCGCGCTCCTTCTCGCTCGCGCCGGCTGGTCCGTCGCGCTTGTGGAGCGGAAGGCCTTTCCGCGGCGCAAGGTCTGCGGCGAATACCTTTCGGCGACCAATCTGCCGCTGCTCGACCGGCTCGGCGTGGGCGACCGGTTTCGCGAGCGTGCCGGTCCGGAGGTGCGCCGCGTCGGGTTGTTCGCCGGCACAAAGATGTTGGATGCTTCGTTGCCGCGCGTGGCGAACGGGTGGGGCCGAGCGTGGGGCCGCGACCAACTGGACACGCTGCTGCTGGATCGGGCGGCCGCCGCGGGAACGGAGGTCTGGCAGCCGTGGAGCGCGATCGGATTAAACGAACGCGGCGACCATTACGAATGTCACGTCGAGTCGCAAGATACCGGTCAAGTCCTGCCGTTGGAGGCCGCCGTTGTCATCCTCGCACATGGCTCGTGGGAAACGGGCACGTTGCCCACGCAGGCCGGCCAGCGCATGCCACGACCCGGCGACCTGTTTGGCTTCAAGGCGCATTTTCGAGACAGCAGGCTCGCTCCCGAACTCATGCCGCTGCTGGCGTTCCCCGGCGGCTACGGCGGCATGGTACACACCGACGACGGGCGCGTGAGCTTGTCGTGTTGTATTCGCCGCGATGAACTGAGCCGGATTCGCGCGAAAGCAACCTGCGCCGCGGGCGCCGCGGTGTTTGACCACATCCGCGAGAATTGCCGGGGCGTGCGCGCCGCCTTGGACGCGGCACGATTGGACGGCGGCTGCCTGGCCGCGGGACCGATTCGCCCCGGCATTCGCCTGAGAATCCGTGGCGGCGTCTTTCCCGTCGGTAATTGGGCAGGCGAGGCGCATCCGGTCGTCGCCGAAGGCATCAGTATGGCGCTGCAATCGGCCTGGCTGTTGACACGGCGGTTGATCGCGTGGAAGGAGGCAGGCGCGGAACGTACCGGACTGGAAGCAGTGGGACGCAGTTACGCGCGCGCCTGGCGGCGGAATTTTGCCCCGCGCTTGCACGCCGCGTCGGTAATCGCGCACTGGGCGATGCACCCAACCGCGGTGGCCAGCGTATTGCCGGTATTGCGCGGCTTTCCGGGACTCCTGACGTGGGGCGCCCACTGGACCGGCAAGGCGACTCGGGTCGTTACACCCGTTCGCAGCTTTTAGAGCGCGACACCTGCAGGGATCGGGGTTCCTTTCGAGAAGGAGGCGGTCGCTATGACCTTCGGCATCCTTGGCATGGGCACGGCGGTCCCCGCGTCGGCCGTCGCGCAGCGCGAAGCGGAAGCGATCGCCCGCGCCCTCTGTTGCCGCACCGAGGAACATGCGACGTGGCTGCCCGGCGTCTACGAGCAATCCGGCATCCGCACACGGTACCTCGCGTTCGAGCCCGAAGTCGTCGCGGACGTAGTCAACGGCACGCGGCACACCGGCTCCATCTTCCTTCCGTCGAGCGGTGCTGATGATCGCGGTCCGACCACCGGGCAACGCATGCAGCATTACCGGGAACATGCCGGCCCGCTGGCACGAAAGGCGGCTGCACAGGCACTCGATCGCTCGGGAGTTCGCGCACGCGACATCACGCATCTTGTCACGGTCTCCTGCACCGGATTCTCCGCCCCCGGAGCGGACGTGGAATTGATGCGCGGTCTCGGCTTGGCGGCGACGACGGAACGAACGCACCTCGGCTTCATGGGGTGTCACGGGGCGCTGAACGGACTGCGTGTGGCGCGCGCACTGTGCGCCGAGCCCAAAGCGCGGCTGCTCGTTTGCGCGGTCGAGCTGTGCAGCGTCCACTACCATTACGGCTGGGACGCACAGAAGCTTGTCGCCAACGCCCTCTTCTCGGACGGCGCGGCCGCGGTTGTCGGCGCGGCGGTCGGAGACGCCGAGACTACATGGAAGGTCAAGGCGAATGGATCTTGCCTGATTCCGGACTCGGCCGACGCTATGTCCTGGACGGTCGGCGATCACGGTTTCGAGATGACGCTGTCGCGCGCGGTGCCGGCGTTGATTGCGCGACACTTGCGGCCGTGGCTGGAGCGATGGCTTGCCACGAGCGGTTTGTCGGTCGAAGCAATTCGCTCCTGGGCCGTGCATCCCGGCGGGCCGCGGATTGTCGCCGCGGTGGAGGAAGCTCTCGATCTTGGGCGCGACGCCACGGCGGTTTCGCGCGACGTTCTTGCGGAATACGGCAACATGTCGTCGCCGACGTTGCTTTTTATCCTCGAACGGTTGCGGCAAGAGAATGGGCCGCGGCCGTGCGTTGCCCTCGGCTTCGGACCGGGGCTGCACGCGGAAGCGGCGTTGTTTCAGTGAGCGTCCATCGGTGATTGCGGCCGACACGGGTCCTCTTTATGATGAGCCGGCCGCTGAGAATCGACCTCTCCACCGTGAGGACGCCATGGGGGCACCGGTAATCTCGCTTCGCGCTCGCTGTTTCGCCGAGGTGATCGGCACGTTCATCCTCGTTTTCCTCGGCTGCGGCACCGTTCATGTAGCGGTGTTGACCGGAGCGCTGAGCGGATTGTGGCAAGTCGCGATTGTGTGGGGCGTCGCGGTGATGCTTGCCGCTTACGTGGTCGGCGGCATCAGCGGCGCGCACATCAATCCGGCGATAACGATTGCGCTGGCGGCCTGGGGCCGCTTTCGCCCCGGTTGGATCATTCCGTACATCGGCGCTCAACTCGTCGGCGCATTCGCCGCGGCCGCCGTCCTGTTCGCGCTTTACGGGCCGTTTTTGAACGCCAAGGAGGTCGAGCTGGACGTGTTGCGCGGCCAGCCCGGCAGCGAGGCGACCGCCAGTTGCTACGGCGAGTTTTTCCCCAATCCCGGGACGCCTGGGGCGCTGAAGCTGTTCAAAGAACAAAACATGGAAGCGCTCGGCGGCATGGTTCCGGAAATCGCGGCCGTCGCCGCCGAGGTGATCGCCACCTTGTTCCTGGCCCTGGTCGTATTCGCCGTCACCGACGAGCGGAACGCAGCCGCGCCGGCCGGGCGGATGGCGCCGCTGTTCATCGGCCTTACGGTCGCGGTGCTCATCGCGGTGATCGCGCCGCTGACGCAAGCGTGCTTCAATCCCGCGCGCGATTTCGGGCCACGGTTGTTCACGGCGCTCGCAGGCTGGGGGACTATCGCACTTCCCGGCCAGCGCGGGACGGGCTTTTTGACGGTTTACATCCTCGCCCCGATCCTCGGCGCTGTCTTAGGCGGCGGACTCTACGTTCGCCTGCTCCGACCGGCGCTGGCCCCTGTTGAGGAGTAGGTTTCAGTCATGCCCAAGCGCGTTCTGTTCGTGTGCATTGAGAACAGCAACCGCAGCCAAATGGCGGAGGCGTTCGCTCACATGCACGGTGGCGACGACGTGGAGGCGTGCAGCGCCGGCTCCAAACCTTCCGGCATGGTCAACCCACGCGCCGTCGAGTTTATGCGCGAGATCGGCTGCGACCTGACCCGGCAGCGCTCGAAAGCGCTCGCCGATTTGCCCGCTGGGGAATTCGACGCCGTCGTAACGATGGGCTGCGGCGACGCCTGTCCCAACGTCCGCGGCAAACGTCGTGAAGATTGGCAGATTCCCGATCCGAAGCATCTACCCGCCGAGGAGTACCGCGCGATCCGCGATTTGATCGGCGAAAAAGTGAAGGCGCTTCTGACAGAGTTATGACGAAGCGCGCCGCTCGCGCAAGAGGCGTGCGTTCGCTACCATGGCGCGCACGGCGGCACGGGCATAACTCTCCTTCCGCACGCGCGCTTGCTCGAGCGTCGCGCCGGGACCGATGATGCCCATCCCGATCGGCTTCTTGTACTGCAATTGAAGCTGCACGAGCGCTTGCTGAACTACCTGTCCCATGATCTCGCCGTGCAGCGTCTCGCCGCGTTCGATGTAAGCGAGCACGACGAGCCCATCAACCGTATCCCGTGCCATTTCGGCATCGGCAATCAGCGGCATCTCATATGAACCGGGGACGCGCAGCACGGAAGCGATCTCCACCCCCAATTCCTTCGCCTCCGCTTCGGCGGCGGCAAGCATGTCCTCAACAATCTCCTTGTTGAAGTCCGCGGCAATGATGCAGATGCGCAGGTCCGGCGGCGTCATGACGAGGTGCCCTCGCGAGTGCGACGACTGTGATTCTAACAGCTGCCGGAAATGGCGTGGCGCGACATAAGCGTAAGCGACCAGAGCGTGCTCGGCGGCACTGCGGCGTGCTCGAAAAATGGATTACTTACATTACCCGCCACACACACGGAAGGCCTTTTTTGAGGGGGGTGTAACGAATTCGGGCGGGCAAGCTCCAAAGTCGATTGCGTTACAAGCCTTTTATCTCCAAGCGGTTGCGGCGAATGTGCTCGGCGGGGCGGGAGTTGCCACTTTACGCCAAGTGAGCCTCTCGCCATTCCTTGGTGCAACGCATGCAATGAACCTCCGCGCGCTCACGCGGCCGAACTCGTCATGCCTCAGAACGTCACGCCAATCGATGCCCGCACGGTAAACGGTGCTCCCGGATAAATCGTCAGTGAATCGACCGAGCCGGTGTAGTATCGCTGATCGAAAATGTTCTCGAAGTAGACGGCCGCGTTGAAGGCGTTCCGTTTGTAATAAATCCCGGCGTCCCAGCGGACGTAGCCCGGCAGATTGAACGAGTTGCCCAGGTCGCCCGGCCGGTCCCCGTTGTAGACGACGCCGAGACCCAGGCCGAAGGTCTGGCACGCTTCTTGAATTAGGTTGTAGCGCGTCCACAAATTTGCGTTGTTGAACGGGATGCCGCGGAAGCGGTCGCCGACGAGCGTTGGGTCGGCCTCTTTCAGAATGCGCGAGTCGATGTAGGCGTAGTTGCCGATGACGCTCCAGCGATCGGTCAACTTGCCGACCGCACTCATTTCCACGCCCTGGGCGCGCTGCTCGCCGATCTGCGTGGCGAAGAAGAAGGTGTCGGCGGTCGTCACATTGTCCTTGACGATGTAGAAGCCGGCCATCGTCAGGCTCAACTGTTTATTCAGCAAATCGGCTTTGATGCCCCCTTCGACAATGCGGCCGGTCTCGGGCCGCAACGGCGTCGGGTTGCGGAAGGCGCCGCCGGGCGGCGGGTCGAACGACAGGCTGTAGGTCGTGTACAGCGACAGCACGTCTTCGATCGGCTGGTAGACGATGCCGACGCGCGGCGTCAGGTGGTAAAACGTCTCGTCGTTCTCCACGCGCGGGAAGCCGGCGTCCTGGCCGCCGAACGGCTGCACCAGCTCGCGGGCAAACGAGAAGTCCACGATGTCGCCGCGGAGACCGCCCAGAATCTGCACCTTGTGATTGAAATCGACCAGGTCCTGCACGTAGAAGCCGTAGCGCTCCTGCGTGTAGTCGGCGTCAAAATGTCCTGTGAGCGGCGGCACCGGCCCGCCGTAGCGCGGGTGGAATACGTCAATCGGCGACGACGGCACCGGAATCGGGAACGGGAAGCCGGGCAACTGAACCGGTTGCAGCGGGTCGGACAGGCCCACGGTGAAATTCGTGCTGTTGTACCAATCCAGCTCGGCGCCAACGAGCAGTTTATGCTCGATCGGTCCCGTGCAGAACTTGCCGGCGAGATCCGCGATGATCGCGTAGTTTTGCTCGCGGAAATCCTGAGCGTCTTGCACCTGCCGAAGAAGCGTCGTCGCCGGCAGGCCCAAACGCGGATCAACCGCGCCGGTCGCGACGGGCACGGTGCCGAAGAATGGCAAGCTGTACCACTCCACCGCGGCGCCGAGACGCATCGTCCAGTCGTCGTTGAAGCGGTGGTTGAAGAACAGGAACGTGTGATAGTCCTCCGACCGCGCGAAGTCGGTCGGTTCGTTGAAGGAGCGTGTGATCGGCAACAGGCCAAGCGTGTTGTTGACGTTGACCAGGCCCGTGTCGAAGTGCCGGCGGTCGTTCAGGTATTCGCCCTGAAACGTGATGCTGTTGTTTTCGTCGATGAGCCACGTGAACGCCGGCGCGACGAACGTGCGCTCGTTGAAATCGAAATCACGGAAACCGTCGTAGTTCTGATACGCGAAGTTGATGCGATAGAGCAGCGTTTTCGCCTCGTTCAGCGGTCCGGTCGAGTCGGCTTCGAAGCGGAACAGGCCAAAACTGCCCCCCGTGACCTGGGCGTTGTTGTAGGAGTCGGCGAGCGGCTTCTTGGTAATGAGGTTAACGATGCCGGACGGCTGGCCGCTGCCGTAAAGGACCGACGCCGGTCCCTTCAGGATTTCGACGCGCTCGACGTCGGCGTATTCGCGCGGCGCGGCGGTTGGGTCGAGAAAGCCGTTCTTGCGGAAGTCGCGGGACGTGACCTCGAAGCCGCGAATGCTGAAGTCGTCGGGCCGGCGCGGATCGCTGAACTTGGTGACGCCCGGCACGTCGCGCAGCAGCTCGTCGGTGCGCAAAATCTGCTGATCGTAGAATACCGACCGCGGCACAACGTCTACCGTACCAGGGAAGCTGAGCTGCGGGAGGTCGATTTTCGTGCCGGTCGTCTCGGAGCCGGCCTTGTAACCCACCGCGGGCGGACTGGTGAAGGGAGCGGCCGGCGAGGGTGACGGCGTGGGGGCCTCGGTTGTCGGCGGCAGCGTCGGCGCCGTGGTTGGCGGCGTGCCTTCGACGGTCGTTTCGGGAATGGTCGGCGGCTGTTGCGCGAATACGGCGGCGACCTGCCAACCGCTGAATCCGAGCGCCAGAGACAAACCCAGCGCATGCCGCCAACGCGATTTCCGGCCCGTGGCCGCTCTCATGCTCATCCTCCCTGATGATGAATCGCGGCCAGCGTGGTACACTCGCTCCGCGAGCGCCGTGCAACTCGCGGAGCGAGTTGACCACCCTGCCGGTTGCCCTTCGGCGTTTGCTTGGCAAAGTTTGCGGTCTGTAGGGCCGGCGCCGTGGCCGGCTTCACCGCGGTCACTGCCAATATCGGTTGGACGGATAGGATTGTTAGTAACAATGAAGCGTCCAGGGGCGAATCGCGTGGACAGCGGGGATGTACGGCCCCTATATTCGTACAAGCTTTTGCGGGTCGTTGGGTGGAGTGCATGGACTTTGCGGATGGCGACGGCATGACCAGCGCGGAGACAACGGCGGTTCCTCGATGCGACCGGGCCGGTTTTCCGGCTCGGGGGTCGCACGTGCAGGGAGCGCCGGTGGAGGATTACGGGCGGATTAGCCAAAAGCGGCGTGGCGGCAGGGAAGCCTGGTTGGCGGCGGTGCTCGCCGTGTTTGTCCATGCGGCGCTCGTTGGCGTGGGTGTCGCGCTGGCCGCCGTGGAAATGGAGGCTTTCACGCCGCCGCGCGTGGATGCGGTCGCCATCGCGGGCGCGAAAACGTCCACGGGCGATCCGGAAGCCGTGGCCGGAACGCCGCCTGCCGCACCAATCGCGGCCGATCCGCCGGCGCCGCCTTCCCATCCAATTCCTGCGCCGCCGCCACCTCCGCAGGAAGTCGCGCGTGTACCCGAGCCACCGGCGCCGGTACCCGAAGAGCCGAAGAAACCAGCGACCCCAACGCCGCGACTCCCCGACGTGCGCGTCGTCACGCGCAAAGCGGCCGACTCTGTCGCCGCCTTCGCCGAGCGCTCGGTTCCCTCCGTGAATCGCGCGGCGGATTGGCTTGCCGAGCGGATCGCGCGACTGCCGGCGGTCGACGTAACGCCGCCTGCGCCGCTAAGGGAACCCCATCCGGAACCGCCCAAGGTTGTCGCCGCTGCGCCGAAACCCGCGGAAAAACCTGTGGAGAAACCGCGGGCCCCGCGCCCGCTTGTCGCCACGCCGAGCGGCGACCAGCCGGTCACGCCGAAGGCGGCGTCGTCGAACGCTGCCGCCGCCACACCCAACAACAACGGAACGGCCGGCACGGGCACGGTTCCCGGCCTTCGACCCGGACCGCCCACCCCCGGCCGCGGCGTCGGCGAAGGCAACGGCCTTGCGAAGGTCGGCGACGGGCAAGGCATCGCGCAGCCGAGCCTGTATTACAATCCCAAGCCGGTTTATCCCGCCGATGCCCTCGCCGCACGCCTCGAAGGCCGCGTGTTGCTGAAAGTGAAACTCAGCGACGATGGCAGCGTGCTGGAAGCGAGTGTTTATGAATCAAGTCAAGTCGCTTCGCTGGACGACTCGGCGCTCGCGACAGTTCGCTATTGGAGATTCTCGCCGGCGAAAAAGTATGGCGTGCCGATTGAATATGAAGTGTTGGTTCCCGTTCGATTTGTGATCTACGCGCGTTAGGCGCCTATCCGCAGATTCAAAGCCGCGTTCGCATTTCTCTCGTTCGAGTTTCAATGTCAACAGCCCGGAGGTCGGCCCTTCCGGGAGCTTCGTCGGCCGCTCTCGCCGTGGGTCATCCATTTGGAAAGAAAAACCGGACAACTTCGATCCACGTGAGTCGGTGCATACCCGGAACCAACAAAACGATCATAAAAGCGAAGCAGGGCAACGCCAGAATCGCGCTGACCTTGCCGGGCGCCGATCCGAAGCGAATGCCACCGATCACGAGAGCGAAGCCGAGCGCGACCGCGAACATCTGCGCCCACGGAAGGGAAGACAAGTCTTGGAACGGGCGCGGCAAGGCGAAAAGCACCATGGCGAGCACGAGAGCGAGGACGCCTTCGGCATTGCCCAAGCGATGGGACCAGGGATTGGTTCGTGGAATTGAGAAAACTCGCATAAAACTCCTTACGCCCCTTCACGGCCGTTGAACAAAGCGGTCGAGTCATGTACTTACGCCGAAGGCGTTACAGACTGAAGCCCAGGGTCGCGGCAGCGCACCCTGGGATAATGGGCCCTTTTTTGTGTTTCTACCCTGAAAGGGCTGTAGAGCCGTGTTGCCGCGCGAATTCTACAACCCTTTCAGGGCAGGGCTTCCAAGGTCAGTGTTCGCCGTCCGTAAGTAGTTTGTGGGTCGATACATGACCGCCGTTGCGGTAGGTGCTTTTTTTGGGCCACGGCTTTTTCGGGCCGCGTGGACTCTTCTGATACGTCTCGAGATCAAC
>JBGQKZ010000044.1:0-49968 GCA_041499805.1 Gemmataceae bacterium | reverse complement strand
CGACGGAAACCGCTTGCTGTTTTTTATTGCTATGGGGAATCGGTTGCGACACGGGCGGGGCGCGGGGCCGGCGCCAGCGGGCCGCGCGCCGCGAGGGGTTACTCTTTCACGCCTTCAAAGCTCACCGCAATGTAAATGTCGTCGCCGATGGCGCCGGCCATTTTGTCCATGCCAAACTCGGAGCGTTTGAGGGCCAGCTCTGCAGAGTAGCCGGTTCGAGTGGTCCCCTTCGGGAACTCCGCGGTGCGGCCACCCTTTAACGCGAACGTGACAGGCCGCTTCGTACCATGGAGGGTCAGGTCACCCGTAACTTCAAAGCCTCCGTCGATCGGCTTGACGCCGGTGCTCTTGAACTCGATCGTCGGGAACTGCTTCACATTGAAGAAGTCGGGGCTGCGGAGGTGTTCGTCGCGCTTCTTGTTGCCGCTGTCCACGCTCTCGGTTTTCATCGACAGCGCAAACGACGCCCCCGCTGGATTACTCGCGTCGAGCGTGAACTAACCGCCAACGTCGTTGAATCGGCCGTAGACCCAGCTCAGACCGAGGTGAGAAACCTTGAAAGTGACGGCGGTGTGCGCGTCGTCCACCGTGAATTTGTCGGCCCGTGCGGGGTTGCCGCCGCCGACCAACGCGACCAACAAGGCGGCGCTCCACGCCACGGAACAAAATCGGCGCATTTCAATTCTCCTTTGTTGGAATGTTCGGCCTGGGAGAGGACATGGACAAGACGCTGTCGTAGCCGATTTTATTCAAACCGCGGCCGGCGGCCTCTTGTCCTGGCCGGCTCAGGGATTCTTCGACAATCGGTCCAGCACCGCGTCGTTCTTTGCCCGCACCCGCTCGACCTTTGATTTCATAATGTCACGCTGTATTTTCGGGTCGGCGAAAATCGTAGCCGTCGGCGCTGGGGCAGCGGCCGGCGGCGGCGGCGTCGCAACAACGTCCGCGTGTGCCCGCGGCTTTACGCAGTAGCGCATCTTGTCGATTTCGAGCGACGTCAAGTGCCAGCTCATCGACGCGTGCGTCGGACATTCAAAGAGCGAGATGGCCAGCGACCCGGGCCGGCGCTCGTTGAACAGTTTGCTGACCAGTTCGAGCTGCTGGTCGTTGCGATACGCCATGCTCGATTGGCGGGCGCTGAACAGCGCCTGCAACGGCGTCGTCAGCTCCTCGAACGCGTGATCGAGCGGCATGCCGCTGCGCTGATCGGGCAGATCGTAACGCCGCAGGCCTTCGCCGAGCTGAACATCGCGGACCTGGATCAGCTCGACGTCGCAATGATGTTTCTCGAACCACGGGCGCAGCTCGTTCAGCCAGGCAACAGCGATGTTAACTCCGTAGTAGTCGTAATAGCCGGCATCCACGACGCGCCGGGGCGGCTCCGTCGGCAGCGCGACCGCCGGGCTGACGTAGGCGAACGACGCGCTCATGCGCGCCGCCGTACACAGCTTGAATTGATCCGCATTCGGGAAGAGGCGGAAGAACTCGACGGCCGAGCGGGAGTAGAGCTGGTCGGCCGTGGTGTTCGCCGGCCGTGTGTTGTCGCGATCGACGAACGCCGGACCGCTGTATTGCGCGAGGCGGGAGAGATCGAGATTGCTAATCAGCAAGCGCCGGCCGTCCTCGACCAGCATCGGCGCGAACACGAGCGACGGCCGCCAACCCGCTTCCTCCCCGTCGCGCAGATTGGGGAGCGCATCTTTGCTTCCCGGCGGCTTCCGAAAGGGGATGTCCATCGCGCCGTTCTGGTTAACGCTCCACGCGCGCTCCAGCGCTTGGCCGCGATCGTCGCCGGCGCCGGCCAGGCCGACCAGGTGCGGCACGTCGTGGAAGATCCAGCGCGACGCGACCGGCCTCAAGGCGTCGCTCGCCATGCGGTCTACCAGTGTGTCAAGAAACTGAGTTCGTTGGAGATCGTCGGGCTGCACAGGAAGTTTCTGAAGCTCGTCGAGACTGGCGGTGAAATGGGCAGCGCCGACCATGCCGCCCGACGCGCCGGTGATGAGCCGGATGTCGTAGGACATCCCCGGCGTGCGCCGCTCCAATTCGGTCAGCACGACGGTCGCCCACACGGCGGCGCGAATGCCGCCGCCGGTCACGGTAACGACGAGCAACTTGGGCTGCGTCGCGCGCGGATGGCGTTTCTTGTGTTCGGCCAGCCAGGCATCCAGGACTTGCTCGTTTTGCAGCAAGCGCGCATCGCTCGCCGGCGCTGCGCCGTCCATTTGTTTTTGGAAGCTCTCCAGCGCAACGGTCTTGTTCAGCTCGTAATAGTCGACCAAATCGGGGAACTGAAGCCCCTCGCCGTTGCGGTTGTGCCAGCCGACCCAGAGCACAAGCAGCAGCGCCGCCGGCACGCCTGCCCACGGCAACCAAAACTTAAGCGCGCCGTAAGCCGCGGCGATGAACACGAACACGTAACAAAGCACGACCGCCGGAAATACGTGCTCGACCAGCCACGGCGCGAAGTACAAGACCACGAAGACGAGACCGAGCCCGCAGAAGACGAGATTGGCCAGGCGTTGCAGCGCCACGGTTTCGTGGGATGCCGTCTCCATCTTCCATGATTTCTGAACTCGTTCGACGCGGCGCGGCGATTGCCAGCGAATCGCCCCGATTAATACGGTCAACAGCACCAGCGGCCCGACGACGATACCGACAAGGAACGGCCATTTGCTCACGGCATTGAAATTCTCGCTGAACGAGTCATCGCCGTCCGCGGCGACGAATGCGCGCAGCGCCAACGCCCCCAAAGCCACCGGCCAGGTCAAGAGCAGGTACCAGCGCAACGAGCCCGGCAGCGGCCGGAAGTACGCCGTCACCCAGGATGGCACGCGTAGTTTTTCCAACCAGCCCGGCGTCGGCGGACGCAGCAGCCATGGCTCACGTGCCGCTAAGAGACAGCCGGCGATGCAAAGGATGCCCATGACGTCGGCGACACAAAAGCCCGCGATAAACTGGGGCAATGCGTTCTCGTGCCAGAATAACAGCGGGATGCCCAACTCCTTGCCGACGCCGCCCCAGACCATGAGGCCGAGAAGCGCCGCCTCGAGAAGCAGCAGCGGACGGGCGGAAAGCCAGTCGCCGAGCGGCCGCAGGTACTTGAGCCAAGAAAAGGCGGAGTGCGACGGATCGGTCCGAGCGGCGGACGGCGGCAGCGAGGGGGCGCCCATGACAACCTCCGGGTTTGGCGGCGTTCATGGTACCCGCGCCGGCGCGGCAGAGACACTCTTTTTTTGAGGTGAAAAGTCGGCTGAGTCAGGATCGTGAACGTGGTCGGAGATACGTTAAACTTGCGCCGGCGCCGCACGTTGCTGAAACAGCTCCGCCACCGCCAGCCGAAATGCGGGGAGCACGGCGCCGCCGTCCAACTCCTCGCCTACATTCCAAATGCGCGAGCCGCCTGGCGAGTAGACGTGAATCTGCCGGTTGCCCGGTACGACCAGCCAAACTTGGCGAACGCCGTAATGGAAATACTCGTCGAGCTTGGCGGCCACTTTTTCGAACAGATCGTTGGGACTGACGACTTCAATCGCGAGATCAGGCACAACTTCCCAATCGCCACTTTCGGGGATCAGACGATCGAGCGGCCAACGCTCGGCGGAAACGAACGCAACATCGGGACGGCGACGAATGTTCTTGACGGAATCGAGAATGAAAAGCGCTTCCGACACCGCATTCCCCAGACGCTGCTTGCGCACAAAGTTGCCTAACTCAAGGTACAGCAGTGACCCGACGAAAGTGGCGTAGATCCCCATCGACGGCTTCTCCACGTGCTGTCCATTCACCACCTCATAGAGCGCATCGTCGTCGCAAAACAGAATGGTCGGCGGCGGACCCGGCACAGGTGCAAGCAACGGCGGCATCCCGAGTATGGCGGACATGAAAACCTCCGAAGCGAATTCGAGCAACGGCGATTCGGCCTCGATTATACCCTTTGCACGGCCTACGTCAGTGCCCCTTCATTGAAATCATGCCGCTTCGAAAACATCTTGTCATGGTAGCTATACACGTCCCCGTCGCGGTTGAAGAGATAGCACAAGAGCGCCGCCCGCACCCACATGCCGTTGTGCGATTGCTCGAAGTACATCGCCCGCGGGTCGTCGTCAATTTCGAACGGAATCTCGGGGTCGCGGCCTTCGCGCGGGAACGGGTGCATGATCGCCGCGTACTCTTTCATTTGCGCCACGAGAGCGGGCGTCAGCTTGCACGCGGTCAACGCCTCCGGGTCGTACAGGTCGCCGTGATCGTGTTCGTGCTGGATGCGCGTCATGTAGAGCACGTCGATTTGTTCAATCACTTCATCCAGCCGCTGGCACTCGTAAACCTTCACGCCGGCTTCGAGCAGGTTCTGGCGCAGGTCGTCGGAAAGCTGCAACTTCGGATGCGGCGGATAGACGAAGTACATTGAGACGTCGCGGTAGAGCGACAGCAGGGTCGCCAGCGAACGCACCGTGCGGCCGCGGCCGATGTCGCCGCAGAAACAGTAGGTTTTGCCTTCCGGACCCTTTGTCAGATTCTTGTACTTCCGCCGCAGCTCGTTGAAGCGCGTTCGCTTCGACGAGTCGGTTTTCGACTCGAAGCTGAAGACGTGTTGGATCGTGTATTGATCGAGCAACGCCTGCGTCGGGTGTTCGTCGGCGCCGGAGCCGGCGTTGATGATCGGCACGCCACGCTGTCCGCGACGGTCGATGTCGCTTTTGCGATCGAGGTCGTTCATCAGATAGGCGCACGCTTCCGCGAAATCGGGGTATTTCGCACGCATGATGATGACGTCGTTGTAGCTGCTGAACATGCGGATCGAATCGAGCGGCGATTCGCCTTTCGCCTCGGACGACACCGACGGATCGCGAATCTCGGCGCACGCCATGCCAAGAAGCTGACACGCCGCCATGAACGACAGGAACGTGCGCGTCGAAGCTTGCGTGAAGTACAACATGGCTCGTTTGTAGGCGAGCAGGCCGGCGAGAAACGACTGTCCTTCGCGTGTTTCCCCGATCTCGCGCATCTTGGTCGTGATCTGATTGAGGCGGTCGAGCAAATCGAGGTCGAATTGCTTGGAATTGATGACGTGTCGTAGTCTGCCCTGCCGCTGAAATTCCGGCAGCTTCATCATGAGCGGGCGGGACAGCCGCTGCTCGTATTCGTACCAGTCCTGAAACTCGTGTAGGCCACTCGGTTTGGCGGCCGCCTTGTCGCCGTTCGTTGGTTTGTCCGCGGTGCGGCCTTCTTCAGACGCAGCATGGCTGTGGACTGGCCGTTGTGCTGAGCGCGACATGGCAGCACTCCCGTGCGGAACGTGTTGGATGCGATGGATTCGCCCCGGACGGCGGAGCGGTCATTTTCGTGCCTATTGGATACGATATGGAAGCGCGCGAAAGCGTGCAACGGCGCGAGTGACCGCCACAAAGACGGGAGGAACCCAAGGCATACGAATGTTCTGAAAGAGGCTTTCAATGCCGACGATCGTTCAGTGTCCATCCTGCGAAAAGAAGCTGCGCGTCGCCGACGAATTGCTCGGCAAGACGGTTCGCTGCCCCGGCTGCAAGACCGCATTCACGGCCGAAGGCGAAGATGAGCCGATTGAGGCGGAATTGGTGGAAGAAGCGCCGCGGCGACCGCGTCGGCCCGTCGCGGCTGCGGACGACGAGGAAGACGAACCACGGCCGCGCCGGCCCCAAGAAGTTGAGGACGAAGAAAAAGACGAGCCGCGACCCCGCCGCCGCCCGCGGCGGATCAACCCGCGACGAGAGGCGGAGAGCGCCGTGGCCGGGCCGGCGATCGCCCTCATGGTGATCGCCGGCCTCGGCGCGCTCGTGGACGTGTGGGCCCTGGTCAACATCCTCCTTGGACTGAGCGTGGCGCCGGCAGGGGTCGACCCCGGCGTATTCAAAGTCGCGCGCGCGATCGCTCTGGTGCTCATGGTCGTCTGGACCATCATCGTCTTGCTCGGCGGCCTCAAGATGAAGTCGCTGAGTTCGTACGGCGCCGCGATGACGGGCTGCATCTTCGCCATGTTGCCGTGCAACATCGTGTGCCTGGGCGGCCTGCCGATCGGCATCTGGGCGCTCGTCGTCCTCAATCGACCCGACGTGAAGCGGGCCTTCGGTTAATCACGCCTGCGCAGCAGCGGGCGGCTCTGCCGAAATGCGCGCGAAATAATCCCGCAGCTCCGGCACCGCGACCTCCAAGCTGTACTTCTCCTCAATCAATCGCCGCCCCGCCTCGCCGAGCGGCGTGAATACGGCCGGATCGTCGAGCACGCGCAGCGCCGTATCCGTCAATCGTTCCACATCGAACAGCGGCTCGATCAGCCCATTCACACCCGGCTGGATGATCTCATGCACCGGCGGCACGTCGGACGCCAGCACAACTCGCGCGCACGCCAGCGCGTTGAACAGCGACCAGCTCACGACGAATGGCACGGACAGATAGATGTGCAGGTCGCTCAAGCAAAGCACATCCGCCAGTTGCTCGGGCGGAATGTGACCCAAGAACATAAACCGCGACAGGTCGTAGTCGGCGCGACTGAGCGCCCACTGCTTAAAGCTGTCCATGCCGGTGTGCAGCTTGTCCCAGCCGTAGTAGACGCTTTCGCTGCCGGCCACGACGAAAATCACGTCCGATTTTTGGCGAGCGATGCGGCCGGCAATTTCCATGAAGATGTCGAAGCCGCGCATCGACTCCAGGCCGCGGGCGACGAAGGTGACAATGCGCGTCTCCTCTGGAATCGTTCGGCCGGCAACGACGCGTGGCACAGTACGCGGTCGGTACAGCTCCGTGTCAATGCCGTCGAAATGAACCTCGATCTTGTGGTGAAATCGAGCGGGAAACGTCTGCTTTTGCCACTGCGTCGCCGAGTAACCGGCATCACACCAGATCAGGCCAGCCAGCGTCGGCGCGTTGATGCAGCGGGGAAAGTGCGGCGCGGGCTCGGCGGGCGGCAGATCGACGCGATAGGAAATATCGGAATGGCTCGGCGCAAAGTAGTATTCGCAGTAGTTCACGATAGGACAGCGCACGATTTCGGGGAGGAACACGGTGGGCGCGCCGCGGCCGCCGTGCGCGACGATCAAATCCGGTTGCCAATCCGGCCGGGCACGGACCGCGTCGAAGACGGCGCGCGACAGTTCCAGATAGCGGCCGAAAATCCGCGGCCACGGCGTCGGCGGATCGGCCCGGAACGCCGCCGACAGCGGGATGCGATGGATATCCAGCTGTCGCAGCATCTCCGGCGACGGCGTTGGGCAATTCGAAAAATCCTCGATGAGAAAACTGCAACGCCAGCCGTAGCGCTTCGTCAGCTCGAGCGCCAGGCGACCGAACTGGGCGGGGAACGCTTGATGGATGAAGAGAATGTGCATGGTCTTGACTGGGAGTCCGACGCGCAAAACGCGGGAGAAGGCGTTTCTCGCAAAGCCGCCACGTTGGCCAAGCTCGCCAAGGGACCATTGCTCCTTGCGAGCCGCCAAGTCGCCAAGGGGCCACTGCTCTTTGCGAGCTTTGCCTTCTTGGCGCCTTTGCGAGAAACCTTGCGACCTCCTTCTCACAGGCGCTTCGGACTCGCTTCGTTGTTCATGATCCGCCCAAGGATCGCCTCCAACCGCGGGAGCGTCACGTCTTGAGCGTATTGCTCGCGCACCGCCTTCGCCGCGGCAGCGCCAAGGGTTTCGTGGCCTGCCAGGTCATCGAGCATCGCCCCGGCTCGTCGCACCGCTTCATCCATATCCCGCACGAGCAGGCCGGTCTGTCCATCCTCGACGAATTCGCGCACCGGCTCTTCGTCCCATGCCAGAATCGGGCAGCTCGCCGCCATCGCCTCGATCAGCGAACGCGCCACGGAGTAGGGCCGACTTGGATAAACGTGCAGATCGCTTGCGATCAACACTTCCGCGACCACGTCCGGGGTTGCCGCATCGAGAAACCAGACGCGCTCCGCGTCGTGCAACGGGCATTGCTGCAAAAGATGAGCGCGATAATCCTTCCCATAGAACTGCACGTCGAGCCCGCGCTGAACCACCGGATCGCCGACGACAACGCACAGCACGTCCTTGCGCGCCCGCAGCAGGCGATTTGCCAGGTCCAGGAAGCGGTCGAAACCACGCAGGCGGTCGAGGCTGCGGCTCACGAACGTGACGACGCGCGTGACGTGCGGCACAACGCGGCCGGCGATCCGGCGTTCTCTGGGCGACCGTCGTGCAAAGCGCCGCGTATCGACGCCGTCGAATAAAACAGAAAAGTCATTCCGATACTCTGGCGGAAAGAGATCGCGTTGCCAGCGCGTCGGCGTCCACGGCGTGACGCCGTTTTCTAATTCCAGCAGGTCCATCGTGCTCGCCGTCCGCCGCCAATGAAAATACTCGACCGGCGTGTCCGGCCCCGCTTCCTCCGCGAGATCGTAACGTCGCGGTTGGTAAAAGTAGTCAAAGAGATTGACAATCGGCGTCCGCGGCAATGACGCCGGCACGAACAGGGTCGAACCAAGCCCGGCGCTGCGCCCGAGCACGATGTCCACGGGCCGCGGCCGCTTCATGTCGATCACTTCACAGCAGCCGTAAGCGTAACAGAGCGACCGTTCAAGGTGCCGATGCCACGGCACGACCGATTCGCGCGCCACGCCGCCGACGTTGAAGTGAACGAGTTCCAGCCCGCGGCCGACCGACTCCGGCCAATGCTCGCGTGGCTCGGCGGTGTGGAAATAAAACTGACAGCGATAGCCACGCCGACGGACAAGCCAATCGGCGACCGGTCCGAGCCGGCCAGGGAAGCGCGGTTCGACGCAAAGCAGGTGCAATGGGGCGGGAGTCATCTCCCTTTGATTATGACACAAGTTCAGCGCGAGGGAGCCCGAACCGCCAAGCGAAGCCGTCCTTCGCTTGGCGGTTCGGGCTCCCTTTCTTGACGACCGCGCCGGCGAAGAGTACGGTAAACGCCGGCTTGCTACGAGCAAGCGAGTGTCACGGACACGGCAGTTTATGAGAGGAGGGCCTCATGCACGCACCCCAAAAACGCATCCCGCTCCGCGTGGAACCGCTGGAAGACCGCACGCAGTTGTCCATGTTCGGCATGTTTTCCAGCGTGACGGTCCAGATGGACCTGATGAAGGTCCGGGCCGACGTGCAGAAACTGCAAAGCGACGCCGTCGCTCTAGCGCCGACGTTGCAGAAGGATCAAATGGCGCTCCAGACGGCGATCAGCGACAGCGCCACGGTGCAGGCTGCCAAGATGACGCTTAACAACGATCTGGCCGCGTGGCTGAAGACGTTCCAAACCGATGTGCAGGCATTCAAATCGGCCGCCGACGCCGCCGCGCGCGGCGCCGCCGGCGCTCAGCTCTTTCACGATTGGCAGAATGCGGTGAAGACCCTGCAAACCGATCAGGCCGCCATCCAGACAGCGATCGTCAATGACGCCGCGGTTGGCGCCGCGTTCATGCAGTTGCAAAAAGACGCAACGCCGCTGCAAGCGGACCAGGCGGCGCTGCAGACCGATTACGCGCAGTTGTTGAAAGATCTCTAACACCGGTGTTCGTAGTGACCCGATTCATCGGGTCTGTGATGGAAAAACCCGATGAATCGGGTCGCAACGCACGACGCCGCGCACGCAATTCTCTTTCCTCCGAGGGGTCATGGCGACCCGTTCCGCCGCTCCACGTCGCACGAGCCCGCCACGTCGGATCCCCCGCGTAAAGGTTTGGCTCGAAACAGACGCGAATTACGCGTTCGGCTTCGGCTTGGCGCAGATGCTGCAAGCGATCGA
Source organism: Gemmataceae bacterium (assembly GCA_041499805.1). Classification (GTDB taxonomy): domain Bacteria; phylum Planctomycetota; class Planctomycetia; order Gemmatales; family Gemmataceae; genus JBGQKZ01. The sequence goes on along the minus strand of JBGQKZ010000044.1, from coordinate 40,209 downwards.
CCGCGTCGGCTCCATCAAGCATGCGGCGGCGGAGCTGGGCAAGTCGTACCGCTACGTCTGGGGACGCATCAAGGCCGCAGAGCGAGCGCTGGGCGTTCAACTGGTCGAAGCACACGTCGGCGGGACCGGCATCAGCCGCAGCTCGCTCACGCCGGCCGCGCGGCGGTTGACCGAAGGGTTCCTCGCCGTCCGCAAGCGGGTAATCGCCTTGGTTGAGCGTGAATTCGCAGACCAGCTCCCCTCCTAAATCGCCGCGCGCGATTCGGCAGCATACAAGCCTGAAGCGCCAGCGAAGGCCGCCGCTCTTCGCTGGCGCTTCAGGCTTTTACTGCAACATCCTGCGCGGTCATTTAGAGAAATCCACCTTTCTCACTTGATTGCCGCTCGACCAGCCCGCGTGTAGACTAATCGCGCCCGTGAAATGGCATTCGCATGCGATTTGCTCGCCGGCGGCGGGCAGGGAGGCAGTCATGCGGACGCGACGAGCCTTCACGCTGATCGAGTTGCTGGTCGTCATCGCGATCATGGCGATCTTGATTGGCCTGCTCGTACCGGCCGTGCAGAAGGTGCGCGAGGCGGCGGCGCGGACGCAGTGCTTGAACAACCTCAAACAGATGGGCCTCGGTCTCCACCAGTATCACGGCGACCAAGGGACGTTTCCCGCGGGCATTATTTCCCGGCTGCTCGATCCCAACTGGGTGATTCCTCCAGGCAACTGCAACGGCGAGCCGCCGGAAGCCGGGCCGGGTTGGAGCATGTTCGCCCTCATGCTCCCCGAAATCGAACAAGATACGCTCTACAAGTCGATCCGGTTTGATCTGCAGATTTCCGATCCGCGAAACGAAGCCGCCCGCCGCACAAAGATCAAGACCTACATCTGCCCGAGCGACACGCTGCCGCGCGTGGTGCCGGTGTACGACTGCGGCAGTCCCCCCTCGGCGGGCGGCAACCCGGTGGCGTTCAGCGACATGGCCGGGTGCAGCTACGTCGGCTGTTTGGGCGGCGGCGACGCCAAGAACCCGGATCCGCTGTACGGCTGTTACGAGTATCAGCCATTCAACGGCGTCTTTCACCGCAACAGCGCCGTCCGCTTCCTCGACATCACCGACGGCGTCAGCAACACGATCGGCATCGGCGAACGCAGCAGCACGTTCGTGGAAGCAGGCTGGGCCGGCGTCGTTCCCGGAGAAGAAGTGGTCTACAATCAGACTCACCCGCCATCGCAGTTCGTCGTCGGCCAACCCGGCTGCCAGAACTGGCGGCCCTCCATCACCGCCATCGTGATCCACGGCCGGCAATTCGTCCCCAACGCCGTCAACGGCAGCCCCGCCAGCTTCCATTCCAACCACGCCAACGGCTGCAATTTCCTCCTCATGGACGGCTCGTGCCGCTTCATCCGCGACTCGATCAATCTGCCCGTGTTCCGGGCGCTTTGTACGCGCAATAATAACGAGGCGATTGCGAACGACGACTTTTGAGGTTCGCTCGTCCGTTGGTTTGCTGGCGGGACCTCATTTATCGCCCGGCGGCTCGCCGGGAAAGAACAACGGCTGCCCAAACTTTTCTACGCCGAACTCGCCGATCCTTTTCTGCGTCGCCGGCGACACCAGGAAATCCGCGAACTGCCGCGCCTCTTTACTGTGAACGTGCGGGTATTTTTCCGGGTTAATCTCGATGACGTGATAGTGATTCAACAGCGGCGGGTCGTGTTCGCGGAGAATGGTCAAATCGAGCTGCTGCCGTTGCGAGAGAAACGTTCCTCGATCACTCAGTGTGTAGGCCTTCTTTTCGCTCGCCATGCGCAGCACTTGCCCCATGCCGGCGCCGGCGCGGACGTACCAGTCGCCTGACGGCTCGACGCCGGCTTTCTTCCAAATGCTCTTCTCCTTGACGTGCGTTCCCGATTCGTCGCCACGCGAGATGAATGTCGCTTTGTGTTCCGCAATGCGGGCGAACACGGCGGCGACGGACTTCTCGCCCTTGACGCCGGCCGGATCGGTGGCCGGGCCGAGGAGTACGAAATCGTTGTACATGAGCGGCCGGCGGTTGACGCCGAAGCCGTCGGCCATGAACTTTTCTTCGGCGGCGGGATCATGCACCAGCAAAATGTCGGCGTCGCCCCGCCGCGCCAGTTGGATGGCCTGGCCGGTGCCGACCGCCACCACTTTCACCTCGATGCCGTTCTGTGCGCGAAACGCCGGCACCAGCATGTCGAGCACGCCGGAATCTTGCGCGCTCGTCGTCGTCGCCAGCGTGATGGACGGCGCGGCCGGGGGAGAGGAGCAGCCCGCGAGCAACAGAATGAGACCAACGATTGGCAGACTTCCGAAGTCTTGAAGACTTCGGAAGTCTGAAGACGTCCGTCGCCTCATTAGTAAATCATCTCCCCGCGCACGAAGGCCGCGGTTCGCGGATCATCCGGCTCGTCGAAAAACTTCTCCGTCGGCGCGACTTCCACCAAGCGGCCGTTCAGCAACAGAGCGACGCGCGTCGCCACGCGCCGTGCTTGAAACAGATTATGCGTCGCCCAGACGGTCGTGGTGGCGCGCCGCCGATGATCCGCGACAACCGCTTGCTCGACCAGCGCGACGCGGGCCGGATCGAGATTGTTCGTTGGCTCATCGAGGAGCAGCACGTCCGGCTCGATCACGAGCGCCCGTGCGAGAGCGACCATTTGCATTTCGCCGCCGGAAAGCGTCCGCGCCACACGCTCCGCGAGCGGCGACAATCCCAGCAGGTCGACGGCCGCGCGCACTCCTTCTGCATCGCGGCTTCGCCCCCGCAACCGCAACCCGTAAGCAACATTGGCCCGCACGCTGCCCGCCAGCACGAGCGGTCGTTGGAAAACCAGCGTCAGCCGGCGTTGCACCTCCAACGGCAGCCTGTTGCCATTCAACAGATGTTCGCCAAGCCGCAGCATGCCCGCGGTCGGCGCTTCCAGCCCCGCCAACAAACGCAGCAACGTGCTCTTCCCGGCGCCCGTTGGCCCGACCAAACACAGCACCTCGCCGGCTGCGATCTCCAGCCGGTCCACGTGCAACACCGGCTGGCCGCCGTAGCTTTTGGTCACGGCTTCCAGGTGATAGCCCGATACTCGGCTCATGGCACGGGCCGCCCCTGAAGCCGCAGGCCGAGCAAGTTGACGAGCAGCGCCAGCCCCAAGAGCCAGCCGCCCAGACTTAGCGCCAAGGCGAAGTTCCCCTTACCGGTCTCAAGCACAATGGCCGTCGTCATGACGCGCGTGTGACCTTGAATGTTGCCGCCGACAAGCATCGCCGCGCCCACTTCGGAGATGACACGGCCGAATCCCGCAGCCAGCGCCACCAGCACGCCGGCGCGCGCTTCGCGCAGCACCGCCCACCGCGCCTGCCACGGGGCTGCTCCAAGCGAGCGTACTTGCAGCACCAAGTCCGCCGGCACCGCCGCGACCGCGGCCATCGTGACACCCGCGACCAGCGGCAACGCGATGATCGTTTGTGCCAATATCATCGCCTGCGGCGTAAACAGCCATTCGAGGGACGCGAGCGGCCCGCTGTGCGACAGGAGAAGATACACCGCCAGTCCGACGACTACGGGCGGCAATCCCATGCCGGTGTAGAGCAATGCGACGAATAAACGCTGGCCGGGGAAACGCGCCAGTCCGAGCCACACGCCGAGCGGCACGCCCACGACCGCAGCCAATAGCAAGGAAATGCCGGCGACGCGCAGCGTAAGCGTGACGATGGGCCAGAGTTCGGGGTCGATGCCGGTCACAATTCAACTACTCTCCGCCAACGATGAATCCGAGTGTCAACAGCAGTACACACGCTATCGCGCTCGCATAAGCGACGCCAGCGTTCACTTGTCCCCTGGCCGCTCCGAGTCCGAAATTTGGCCCCTGGCGATGCCAGAGCCACAACCCGACCGGCATGGTGAGCGCTCCGAACAGCCACAGATGCCAAATGGCCGAACCGTGCCGCAGCATCTCGCCACAGTCGCCGACGCCACCCAATGAGCCGGCCGCGAGGTAGGCGCCGTTCGCCACCAGACAGAAGCCGGCGAAAAACCGCAGCACGAAAGAACCGGGCAGCCGCATAATTACCGCCATGCCCCAGAGCAAGAGCGGCAGCAGCACGCCGACTAGCGGACCAGCCCACACGACGAGCAACGGCTGCGGATTGTCGGCCAAATCGGTGCGTGAAATCGTGAGCGGATAGAGGACGACCCGAGCGACGCGGCCGCCGCTGAGCCAGGCCCCAAGCACGTGGCCAAATTCATGCACGCCCTGCATGCCGAGCCAGGAGGCGAGAAGCGTAGAGAGAATCAGGACGCACTGCTGGAACCGCTTCATCGAATCTTGGGCTCGGAGCGATGAATTCTTGTGCATTTACTCTTCGAGCCGATCCGCCTCGTCCTTCTTCGACTCCATCCACAGCGCCAGTCCACAGAACCGGAGCAGTGCCGAACCGATTCCGAAACAGATCGCCCCGGCGGATGTCGCCGCAATAATCGCTACGGTTCGCGGCAGCGGTTGACCTGTGTCCGCGTCGCGCCATTGCACAATCGGCACCGCGGCGCCCAGCATAGCAGCCGCGCTAATCGCCGCCAGCGCACAGCCCGCGCGGGTCGGTTGGGCGCCGTCTTTGTTATTGGTCGTCGGCTCGCTCATCCCGTGCGTACCCGTCGCTGCCGTCCTGCGCTCCAGCCCGACTCCGACCACCAATTGCGTAATTGTTGGCGGCCCGCGTCGGGTATCTGCCGAGAGAATTCCAGCCGGATACGCGTTCCGTCGGCCCGACCCCTAATGCGACCCGAATTCACGCCGTGGCACGTCGCCATCTCACGAACTTGCTGGAGAAAAGCCAGTGTAACGGCGCCCGCGACCGCGCGGGGCTCGCCGTTGCCGATGCGCACGACAAGCACCACCCGCGGCTGGCCGGCGCGCCAGAGCCCCCAGGCGACCGTGCCGCCGAGCAGAAGAACAACACAGCGAATGGACCACTCCATCCACGGCGGCTGCCGAGTCTCGTCCTGGAACAATCCTTCCAATTCTTCCGGGTCGGGCACGGTGAGTTTGCCGTTGCGAACCGAAACAAACATCTGCACGCCGCTGCCCAGGGGAATCGTATGCGGCAGCTCCCATTCGGGCCGCGATACCTTGTAGCGATCCCCGTGGGCGGTGGTGAAGTAATGGAAATCCGCGTCACTGCCGATGTAGTTGAAAAAGACGAGTTGGCTGGTTGCGCGCTCCAATTCCGGCACTGTCACCTGCTGAACGAGCGCCACATCCTTCGCAGGGCTAGAACCGCACGCGATTGCAAGAACCACGGAAAGGCTGATAGCGCCGCGCATCGCATACTCTCATGGGGCCGAGCGGCAAGACCGTGCCGGCGGGTTCAATCCGTCTCCAAATCCTACTCTCGTTTTCGTCGCGAAGTCAAAAAGAATGCCGCTCCCGCGTACCGCGAGCCGCGCGAAAACATTGCAATCGCCCCGCCAACCGAGTAACCTTGGCCATCGGCTCGCAACCCCTCTGCCAACCTCGACCTTCGCGGAAAGATCTGTCAGTGAAGCGGTGCGGCTCTTGTCTCGTTTTTATCCTCCTGGCGCTCGTTGCCGGCTGCAAGCCGTCGTCCACGGCTGTTTCCAGCGCTGCACCGCCGTCCGAGCCGGCCTGGTTTGAAGACGTATCGGAAAAGCTCGGCCTGAAATTCACGCACGACGACGGTCCGCATACGCCCGGCTACTTCATGCCGCAGATCGCCGGGTCGGGATGTGCCTTCTTCGATTTTGACGGCGACGGCCGGCTCGACATCTATCTCATTCACAACGGCGGCCCCAACGGCAAGAAGAATCAGCTCTTTCATCAGGAAGCCGACGGCGCCTTCCGCGACGTCTCGGCCGGCAGCGGCCTCGATGTTTCCGGCTACGGCATGGGCGTCGCCGTCGCCGATGTCAATAACGACGGCCGCCCCGACTTGCTGCTGACGGAGTACGGCGGCACGCGGCTGTTCCTCAATCAGGGCGGCGGCAAGTTTATCGAAATCACGAAGGAGGCCGGGCTCGACAATCCGCTCTGGGCGACGTCGGCCGCGTTCTTCGATTACGATCGCGACGGCTGGCTCGATCTGATCGTCGTCAATTATCTCGATTACGACTGCTCGATCACCTGCGCCAGCCGCGGCGGCAAACTGGATTACTGCGGTCCGAATATCTTCAACGGCACGGTGGCCCGGCTTTATCGCAATCTCGGCCCGCAGCCGGGCAAACCCGGCGTGCGTTTCGAGGACGTGACCGTGAAGGCGGGGCTGACCGCGGCCAAGGGCAAGGGGCTCGGCGTCCTTTGCGCCGACTTCAACGGCGACGGCTGGCCCGACATCTTCGCGGCCAACGACATGATGGCCAATTTCCTCTGGATCAACCAACGCGACGGCACATTCAAGGAAGAGGCACTGATTCGCGGTCTGGCCACGACCGCCAGCGGCGCGTTCGCCGCCAACATGGGCATTGCCTGGGCCGACGTCAACGGCGACGGACTCCCCGATCTGTTCGTCACGCACATCATCGAAGAGACGCACACGCTGTGGCAGCAGACGCCACGCGGCTTTTTTCAGGATCGCACCGTCCGCCACGGACTTACGACGGGCGCCCGCAGCACCGGCTTCGGCACGGCGTTCGTCGATTTCGATCGCGATGGCTGGCCCGATCTCGCCTTCGTCAACGGCGGCGTGCGCCGCAATCCCAATGCGCAAGGAACCGGTCCGTTCTGGTCGGACTACGCCCAGCGCAACCAGCTCTTCGCCAACACCGGCAACGGGAATTTCCGCGAAATCTCCGAGTCGAATCCCGCGCTGTGCGGCTATCCGTATGTCGGCCGCGGGCTCGCGGTCGGCGACTTCGACAACGACGGCGCGCCCGATCTGCTCATTACCGAAATCGCCGGCACGGCGAGGCTGCTGCGCAACATCGCGCCGGCGAAGGGCCACTGGCTCGCCGTGCGCGCGACGATTCCACGCTGGAAGCGCGACGCCTACGGCGCTGAAGTCACCGTGCGCGCCGGCGGCAAGGCGTATTGGCGCTTGCTGAACCCCGGTTACAGTTATTGCAGCAGCAACGATGCGCGCTGCCATTTCGGCCTGGGGCCCAGCGACCGCTACGACGCGATCGATGTCCTTTGGCCCGACGGCAATCGTGAAACGTTTCCCGGCGGCGCCGCGGACCGGCAAGTGGAGCTGCGGCAGGGTGAAGGTACCGCCCACGCTTCAGGCGAAAAGAAATAAGTGACAACCACACCCGCGACTCCTGTTGGCGCCAACCGCAAGCGTCGTGTTCTCGCGCTCGCGCTTGTTTTACTAGTCGGCGTCGCCGTGGCCGGCGTCGTCTATTGGCGCTCGCGCACGGCCGAAATCCCGCCCATTCGCACCGAAGGGCTCGACGCCGAGGTCGTCACCGCCATCAACCGGGCGCGCACCGACGTGGAGGCCAAACCGCGCTCCCCCGCGACGTGGGGCCGGCTCGGCATGGTGCTGTTCGCACAAGACCTCTACGACGATTGCATCGCGATTTTCGCGGAAGCGGAACGTCTGGACCCCAAGGACGTGCGCTGGCCCTATTATCGCGGCCTGGCTCTCATCCTGCACCACCCCGACGAGGGGATCGCCGCCCTGCGGCGCGCGCAGGAGCTGGCCCCGGGCGATCTCGGCGTGACGTTGCGGTTGGCGGAAGAATACTTCAAGCTCGATCGCATCGAGGAAGCCGACGCCCTTTTCAGCGAACTCCTCGCCGACTTTCCCGACAACCCACGGGCGCTCTTGGGCCGCGGTCAGGTGTTGTCGCGCCGCAATCAATGGCAAGAAGCGCTCGGCCCGCTCCAGACCGCCGCACAACACCCGACCTGCCGGCGGACGGCCCGCGTGGCGCTGGCGGAAACGTATTTGCGTCTGGGCAACAGCGCCGCCGCCGATGTCGAACGCCGCCGCGCCGCCGAAGTGGCCGCCGACGTGCCCTGGCCCGATCCGATTCTCGCCGCGGTGAAAGATTTGCGCACCGGCCTCCAACCGCGCATCGACCAGGCGCTCTACTTGCGCGACACCGGTCAACTTCAGGAGGCCGCCGCGGTGATGGCCGACGTGCTGCGCGACCATCCCGAGTCGGACGAAGCGCATTTGACAATGGCCAAGGTGCTGATCCGCGGCAACGTCATGCCCGAAGCCGCGCGCGAGCTGCGCCGGGCCCTCGACCTGAACCCCGATCTCGTGGACGGCCACTTCCTGCTCGCCGGGACGCAGATGGTGCAAGCCGACTACACCGGCGCCGAGCGCAGTTATGACCGCGCTCTGGAACTAAAGCCGACGCACGCCCTGGCCCACTACGGCCTTGGTGAATGCCGCCGCAAGCTCGGTCAGCGCGCCAAGGCAATGGATTCGTTTCGCGCCGCCATCCGCTATCGCCCGGACCTCGCCGCCGCGCATCTCGAACTGGGTGCGCTCCTGCTGGAAGACGGCAAGCTGGACGAAGCAATTTCGCACCTGGACGACGCGGTGCGGTTGGAGAGTGGGAACGAACGGGCACGGAAGCTGTTGGAGACGGCGCGCGCGAAGAAGAGCGGCTAGAGGCCCACGTCGTGCGGCCGCTCCTAATCGGCGATCTTGCGGCGCAGGTCCCAGCGGCCGCTCCCCCACTCACCGTCTATTCGCTCGTCGTCCACGACGACGCCGACCCACGGCGAGGAGTCCGATTCCGCCGCGAGGTTCACGTAGCGGCCGACCAGGCGTCGTTTTCCCTCGCGCCGTGCGTCGATCAGGTACTTGCCGGTCTTGTCCTCGTAGAGAATGTAGACGCGATCGCCGACGGCTTTCACCTTGGCGGTCCCGGCCTCCCAATTGTTCGCCGCGCCGCCGCCGTTCCAGCGGCTGAACCACTCGCCGTCCAGTGAGGCGGTCTTGCCTTCGGTCGGCTTTTCCGACCACTGCGCGGCATTGGCGTCCTGACCATCGCCCGGGAGCTTCACTTTCTCGGCAAACTCTTTGACATCCGCGCCGTCGGGGTCGGTCACGTCCCCGACGCCAAACGGATTGCGGGGCTTCTCCTCTTGCGTCGCCAACGTGAACGACGTCGCGGCCAGCGCCACCGCGAAAACCAGCGCAAAAGACCACCATCGGCGCATGAGACACCTCCGTTACCAAATTAATTGAGGGACCGATCCCCACAGCGGCGACCACTGCGTCAGAGCAGATTCGTCGTTTTCATCGTCGCGGTGCATTCTGCGGTATTGGGCCGGCAAGTGCAATGGTTGCGAGGTTCCAGATTCCTACCTGTGCGCTGGGTTTGTAGCGCCGTCACCGGCATTCGGTGCGGCTCGTGCCTTTTCCTATTCAACTGCGGCGGGACCGCGTTCGTTTGCGCGGACATTTCCAGGTTCTATTGCTTGGCTGCACACATCGGTCACGTTTGCCTATTCGAGGCGCTGACCGCGAAGCCGATCGAATGTGCTGGGAACGAACGGGCGCGGAATCTGTTGGAGCCGGCGAGACAAAAGAAGAAAGCGTAACATGGAGTCGGCGTTTCTCATGTGCTTCGCGCCGCTTGTTTCGAAACACGCATCCGATTCTTGGCGACGCGCCACAACGCCGGCGCCACATACGCCCCAAGAATCGCGCACAGCGGCCAGGCGAGGAGCGTCGTCGGCGCTATCACCCCGCCACTCAAGGCCATCGGGATGCCGCTCCCCTGTGTCAACGGTTCGAGCACCGGTGGAAGGTGACCTACCAGCCATTGATCCACACGCGTCCAGCCGCCTCCGCGAAAAACGAGCCCAAGCCACGGGTAGAGGATTCCACCGGTCGGTCCGGCTGATGTAAACGAAAGCGCCGCGTAGCTGAAGTAAGCCGGCAGCATAAGCAGAAACGGTACGAAGCTGAGATGCAGCAGCCAACGTCGCCAATCCCAGCCGCGGAAGACCGGCCAAACGACGTAGCCCGCGAGGCATGAAAAAAAGAGCCACTCAAATGTGAACGTTGCCCAGAACCATTTCGTGCGCGCAAGACGGTCGTTGAAATGCTGCCTCAGCGAGAGGCGATAGCTATAAACGTCCGGATTCGTCCTTTTCCAGCGCTCCAGGTCGGCCTTCTCGATGTCCTGCGAAAGTCCCACAGCGGTGCGGTCTTCTGCATTGTCCCGGCCGGAGAACGCTTTCCAACCTTCGCGGACCCACGGGCTCACGTAGTTCCGAAGTGCAATTGCTGTCAGTTTGTCGGACACTCTCGTCATTTCTTTGTACAGGTCTGGTTCATGTTCGTTATTTGCCGAGGCGATACCGCCGATGTCGTTCGTGATGTCAAAAAGCGCGTCGTGTGCGTCTTGACGGAACTCGTCGCCTCGTGTCAACTCCTCAACCTTGCGAGCGAGGCCTAGTAGCGGTTCACGATATTGGGGCAGAATCCGATCACCGTTTGCGAGCGCGTTCAAGTGCCTAACGGACTGTTGCAGAACGTCGCGCACGTCCGGTTCCACTGTGTTCTCCTCGCAGTACCTCTGCAAAAGCGCAACGATTTGGGGCATGGCGGACTGGACTTCTTCTGCGGGCACGTAACGCAACGAGCTGCCGTGGAAGCCACTCAGCTCGTAGTAGAACCAGGCATCCGTTAGACCGTAGGCATGGCCGAACGGCGGCGACTTCCGGGAGCCCGCTGGGTCAATGCCTGTCGCCATTCGCCAGAACTGCTGCGACGTGCCGCGCTTCATCGGATACATTATCGGCGTAAGTAGAACGAGGCCGAGCAGGACGAGCCCGCTGAGACTGCCGAACAACATACGCTGCTTCTTAATTTGCCGCAAAGCGACCTCCGGTTAGCCGCGATTGGCACGTCTATCGCGCACGCGCTCCCCTCGAAGGCGATCAAACAGATCGCGATCAATCGCGGTGAAGCGCACACGATCCCCCGGCCGCAGCGGAAAGTACCCATCGGCCACGTTCACCAACTCCAGCGGCGTCCGCCCAATCAAGTTCCATCCCCCCGGCCGTGGCAACGGATAGATGCCCGTCTGCCGCCCCGTCAGCCCGACGCTGCCGGGTTCGACACGCAAGCGCGGCGTTTCCAAGCGTGGCACGCCACACAGTTCCGGCGGCAGATAGCCGAGGTACGGAAAGCCCGGACAAAAGCCGATCGCGTAAACCGTGTATTCCACGGACGTGTGCAGCCGGATAATCGCGTCGGGCGTCAAGCCGGTGTGCTGGGCTACCCGCGGCAGATCGAGTGGGAAATCGTAACAGCAGGGTATTTCATGCAGCGTGCCGGGCGCGATTGCTTCTGAGGGTGCGGCGGCATCCAGGCGTTGGAGCGTTTCGGCGGCCGCGGCGCACGTGGTTTGGTCCAGGTCATAGAACACGGCCACACTTGTGTAAGCGAGCACGACATCGACCAGCCACGCCGGCTTCGCTTCCCGCACCGCCGCCGCGAAGCGCACCGCGGCCGCCTCGTCCGCGAGGTAGACGAGCACCGCCTGATCGCCGAGCGGTTGCCACGACTGGATCATGTCTCACGAATATCATGAACGAACGCCCGACAGAAGCTCGAAACGCTTGGGATACGACCCCGTGACCGGCGTCATTATCACGATGGGACCGGACCCGCTTGGCAGGTTGATGGACGAGCACGCGGCGGCGCTGGTGCTGTTCGCCCGGCAATGGTGCGCCGCGGCCGAGGATGTGGTCCAGGAAGCGTTTATCAAGCTGGCCGCGCAGCGGAAGCCGCCGGATAACCCCGTCGGCTGGCTCTACCGTGTCGTCCGCAACGGATCGCTCAGCGCCAATCGCTCGGCCCGACGCCGGCAACGGCACGAAGCGGTAGCCGCCCGCACCGAAGATTGGTTCACCGCCAATGTGGATGCCGACCTCGACGGCGCGGATGCCGCTGCCGCGCTGCAAGCATTGCCGCTGGAACAGCGCGAAATTATCGTTGCCCACTTATGGGGCGGCCTCACGTTTGACGAGATCGCGGAACTGACCGGAACGTCGTCCAGCACCGCCCACCGCTGGTACCTGGCGGGTCTGACCGCGCTCCGAGAAAGGCTGGGAGTGTCATGTCTGAAGCAGCGCACAACCCGGAAATGAAGGCCGTGGAAGCCGCCCTGGCCGCGCTCGCCCCGCGGGCCGAACGGCTCGACCGCGATCAGGTGATGTACCGTGCCGGCCAGGCGGCGGCGCGCCCCGGCTGGACATGGCCGGTCGCCGCATCGTTGTCGCTGGTCGCGCTGGCGCTGCTCGCCGGCTACGATTTGTCGAAACCGACGCCGCAAGCCGTGGAGCGGGTCGTTTACGTTCGCGTTCCGGAGCCCGTCTACGCTTCGCCCGACGCCGGCTTGAGCGGTCAACAGATCAGCGCGGAGAGCGGCGCTTATTTGCACCTGCGTGACCGCGTGTTGTCGTACGGGGTGGACGCGCTTCCCGCGCCGTCGCCCGGCGCCGCCGTTCCTATGCACATTTGGTCGGTCGGCGAGGGCTTCCGTGAAATGACTCGCCGCGAACCGACCGGCGGCGAGTAAAGGTGGTACACGCTTTCGCTTGTGCGCTGCCGCACAAACCAAAGCGTGTGCGAACGACCCCGCACGCACGCACGATATTCGTCGTTTTTTTTGTCGTCAAGGAGATCCGCATGCGTCGCTTACTTGTTGTCGCAGCCGTGCTCGTCGCCGCCGCCTCGGCGTCGGCTCAACAGCAGACGGTCGGTGTCACCAAATTGATCTTGCGGCCTACCCCGGCGCCGACGCCCATCTTGAAGTACCAATTGCTGCCGGACACCACCGATCTCGAACCGGGCAACGCCGCGTACCTCTACCAGCGGGCGCATGCGCCGGAGTGGATCACAAACCTCCGCCGCGATCCGGAGTACGCCAAACTCAGCGACTATTTGAACAAACCGTTCAAGGATCTGCCGCGCGAGAAATGGGGCATGCTGCTCACGTCGAAGATGCTTCAGGAGGTGGACCGGGCGGCGCGTCGGCAGTATTGCGATTGGGAGCTGGAGCCGCGGATCAAAGAAGACGGCGTGGGTTTGCTGTTGCCCGACATTCAGGGGTTCCGCGAGTTCGCCACGCTGCTCGCCCTCCGTGCCCGCTTCCAAATGGCTGACGGGAAGTTTGAAGATGCGGTCCGTTCGCTCCAGACGGGGCTGGCGATGGGCCGGCACGTGGGCGATGCACCGACCTTGATCAGTGCGCTGGTCGGCATCGCCATCAGCATGGTTCAGCTCAATCAGTTGGAGGATTTGATCCAGACGCCGGGCTCGCCAAACCTGTACTGGGCGCTGACCGAGCTGCCGACGTCGTTCGTCGACCTCCGCCGGCCGATCGGCGGCGAACGGCTCTGGCTCTTCGCATCGCTGCCGGAGTTACGGGACATCGAGACGTCCCTGCCGTGGAGCGCGCAGCAGCAGGCCGCCTTCCTGCAAAAACTGATCTACCTCCGGCGAGTCATCGCGGGCGACGGCAGGCCGACGGCCGAAGACGCCAAGAAGGAAGTCGAGCAGGCGATCGAGAAAACCTATCCTCAGGCGAAGGCGGCGCTGCTGGCCACCGGCCGCAAGCCGGAGGAAGTCGAGGCCCTGCCGCCGATTCAGGTCGCCTCGATCCAGTTCCTGCATGTGTACCGCGAGATGCAGGACGACCTGTTCCGCTGGTACAACGTGCCGTTCCCGCGCGGCATGCGGGGCATGCTGGACACGCAAGAGCGAATCAAGAAGATCGAAGAACAGCCGGCTGCGTTAATCTTTAAGGGCCTGCTGCCGGCAAGCCACAAGGTTCTCAACGCCAAAGCCCGGCTCGATCGCCGCTTCGCCGCTCTCCGCGTCATCGAGGCGATTCGCCTCTACGCCGCGTCGCACAACGGCAAGCTGCCCGCCACGCTCGCGGACATTACCGATGTGCCGATCCCACTCGATCCGATGACCGGTAAGGAGTTCCAGTACAAGGCCAAGGACAATATCGCCAACCTGTTCGCCCCGATGCCGACGGGGATCGAGCCGAACGTCGGCAATGTGCTGAATTATGAGCTGACGTTGGAACGGTGAAATGCGATGGTGAGTGGTGAGTGGTGAGTCGTGAGTCGTGAGTCGTGAGTGGTAATACAGAAAGCCCACGGACTCGCCGTCCGTGGGCTCTTCGCTTTTCCCGTCGCGCAAGTCTTCAGGGCGCCTGCGTCCCGTTTGTGGAACGAGAATGACGGCGGCGCAAGAAACGATGGACGAACGCCGGGCGGCCCCAACGCCACGCGCGTGCCGTGGCGTCGGTCCCAGCCTCGGAGACCATCGGCCGCCCGGCGCCGCTGCCTGTCGAGGCGGCCACGCCTTTCCTTTCAGCACCAACTCTTCCCCATAGAAGAACGCCCGGCGACGGTCGCCGGGCGTTTCTTCGTTTTCGCAGACATCGCCGCCGGCTTGTTGAGCTTGGGTGTCCCTGTGGCTTTTGGCGTCGGCGATGCGTTTCCTTTTGGGGAAGTTGCAGTCCGCCGGCGTGCCGGGCCGAGGGCGCAAAGACCCAGGCACGCCTGCCGGCTTCGCGAGTTCGTCGCTTGTTGTCACGATAACACTCCGTCTCCGAAGAAGTGCCGCGCTCCCGCATATCGGCTGCCATTATGGCGGTTGCATTGCAATGTTTCGGCGACATGTGTCTGCGTGCAAAGAATGCAAAGAAACGTATGTCAGCGCCATAGAACTCTTTCGAATAAGGACTTACGACCGGCGGTTTCTTTGCACGGCACATGCAAAGAAACGTCTCTTTGTGCAAAGAAACGAGCGTGGCCACTGCCAAGTTGACACCCAAAAGGTCCGGATTTGAAACATGCCTCGCGTGTTACGCCGCCGCATCCACAATCGGCGTCATCGCCTTGGTTACGATGATTCGTTGCGGCGTTGCATTTCGTTGCATGAGGTGTCCCGGTGTGTGTGCAAACAAACGCACGACACGTGAGCCCCGTCGCACCTCGTCGGAACACCAAAATCGAGGGGGACAGCCGTTGAGCTTTTGCACTGCGTCCCTTGGCGGCCGACGCCGAACCGCAGGATCGCGTTGTGCGTTCTTTGTCGCTATTTCCGGCTTTTTGGTTTTCCGAAAATGTGAAATTTCGCCCAATTGCTCCTGTCGCAAGCTCTTTCCGCGGTGTACGATACCGGCTCGCTCTTTCGCCGATCGACCTCGACTGACAACTTTGGCGCGCGGAGAGAGATCCCTTCATGACGAGCCCCACAACCCCGGAGAATCCCGAGCTGCGGCAGCTCCTCTTCACGCTGTACCGCGAGTTCTTTGACCAGGCCGAGCGGCGGCGGCGTTGGTCCCTCACGGACGACATTCCCTGGGACCAGTGCAATCGACACATGGACCCCGCCATCGCCGACGTGGTGGAGTCGTTCTGCGCCGTGGAGATGTACCTGCCGGATTACCTGGCCAAGGCGCTGCCGATGATCCGCGCCAATCGCGGCTGGTCCGCATTCCATGCGAATTGGGGCTACGAGGAGTCCAAGCACTCCCTCGCTCTGGGCGACTGGCTGCTCCGCTCCGGCCTGCGCACGGACGAGCAGATGGCCGATCTGGAAGAGCAAGTGTTCCAGCACGAGTGGAACTTGCCACACGACAGTCCGCAAGGGATGCTGGTGTACGCGATGGTGCAGGAGTTGGCCACGTGGCTGCACTATCGCAACTTGCGCGTGTGCGTGGAACAACGCGGCGACGCGGCGCTGGCGCAATTGCTGCAACTCATCGCCGTGGACGAGCGCTCCCATCACACGTTCTATCGCCGTGTCGTCCAGCTCTTCCTGAAATTGGATCGTCCGGGCACGTTGGAGCAATTGCGCCGCGTGCTGCTCGGCTTTTCGATGCCGGCGGTTCACATGCTGGCGAACAGTCCGCAGCGCGTGGCACGGATCAAATCGCTCGGCATCTTTGACGAGGACATGTACCTTCGCCAGGTCTACAAGCCGATTTTGGAAACGCTCGGCGTGCAATCACGCGACATGCGCCGGCTGGCGCCGGCGGCGAAATCGCATTGAGCGGATCGCGTGCCGCGCGAGCGCATCGTGGGAGTTCGATGTAGGGACTCTATCTCATTCACCTTCGACGTGCGCACGTGCGAAAGCCGGCCCACACGTCGCGGCGCTGCGGCAGGTAGAAATTCCGCCACGTGTTGCGGAGAAGCCGCGACCGGGTGGCCCAGCAGCCGCCGCGCAGAACCTTGTGTGTGCCGAACCACGGTTCGGAGTACTCCTTATACGGGTCGGCGACGAAGCCCGGATAAGGCACGAAGTCGCTGGCGGTCCACTCCCATACGTTGCCGAGCATCTGCCGGCAGCCGAATGCGCTATCGCCGGCAGGAAGTGCGGCCACGTCGAGGCAGCCCGCCCCGTCCCAATCGAGGTTGGCGTGTTCCGCATCGGGCGGCGTGTCGCCCCAGGGGAATCGACGTTTCTGTTGCGGGCGCGCGCGACGCCCGCCGTCCGCGGTTGGCTCGGCAGCGGCCGCGATTTCCCATTCCGCCTCGGTCGGCAGCCGGCGGCCCGCCCACTGGCAGTAGGCGTCCGCCTCCCACCAGTTCACGTGGATCATCGGCCGCCGCGGCTCGAGGGGAAGCCACGTATCAAAATCGCGCCGCAACCACCCGCCCGCCGCCGCACGCTGCCAATAGATAGGGTGTGAAGCGCCGGCCTCTTCGCGCCAGCGCCAGCCTTTCGGGCTCCAGAATCTTTGGTCGCGATAGCCGCCGTCCTCGACGAACGCTGTAAACTCCGCTTGGCTTACCGGCGCGCGCGCGATCGCGAAAGGCGGCGCCGCGATGGTGTGGCCCCATTTCTCATTGTCGAACACAAACGGTTCGTCGGCATCGGCCCCAAGTGAGAAACTGCCGCCGGGAATCTCCACATCTCCGGTCAGCGGCCCCCGACCTGGATCACGCGCAAGCTTTCGCGCAGTGAACTTTGGGGCAGGATAGCCCAACGTTTGCCGTGCATACGTGAACGCCTCGGTGTGCATGTCCTCGTGAAACACGGACAGAGCCGTAAAGTAGCTCTCGGCCGCGCCCGGCGGCCGCGCCTGGAGCCGGTCCACGATCCGATCACGCACTTCGCGAAGGTAAAGAAGCGTTTCGTTCCGGCTGGGCAACGGCAGGTCCCAGCGGGTGGCATGGGGGACGGCGGCGGAGTCGTACAAACGGTCCGCATCCGCACGAATCGGTGTCTCGCCTCCCGCGTGGCGCAAAATCCACTTCTCCTGGAACCAGGCGACGTGTCCAATTTCCCAGAGAAGCGGATTCAGCGTCGGCAGCCGCGGGCCGAAGAGTTGGTCGTCCGTCAGGTCCGCGACCAAATCGCAGGTTCGTTGGCGGGCGTCCACCACCCATTCCGCGAGTTGCATTGGCGACATCGTCTCACCCGTCCACGCGTCCGCGGGGCATTTGCCGCCGCGGCCGGAGATGCGCCGGCGGCCCGATCATGCGGGCGATCCCTCGCCCAGATTCGTCGCATCCCTTTGCGGATTGAAGTGAGGACAAGCATCACTTTTCCAGCAGTTTATCGAATCTGTCCGCCGAAGGCGCTGCAAAACCCGACGCAATGCGAAGTCGTGTGGTCGCTTCTTCCGGCTTGCCCAGCCACGCGCGTTAAGCGAGCGTCTTGTTGAAGAACTCCTGTGAGCCAACGAGAGCGGCAATCATGACCTCGTCGCGCACGCCGGCGCTGAGGAAGTTGAAGACCGCTCCGCCGCCGACCGGATCGGCAGGGCGACCGAGGAACTGCTGGTAGAACTGTTGTGATAAGTCGCGTCGGTACTCATTGCTGGCGAGGAAGTTCCGAGCGACTTGATCCAAAGAGACGCCTCTCGACAGCACGCCGTGCCAGAACGTCGAGCCATCGGTGTCCGGCGTCCGGCCCAAAACATCGCGGTACAGGGCGTTGAGGAAGCCGTCGTCGGTGCCGCCGGCGTTTTGCAGGTATTCGGGCGAGCCGGCGAGAGCGGCCCCAAGCTGCTCGACCGTGCCGCCCGCGACCAGGAAGTTGACGGCGCTTGTCAAGCCCGCGGGATCGGCGCCGCGGTGCAGAAACTGGTCATAGACCTGTTCGACCTCCACGGTCTGATATTCGTGGCCCGCGGCGTTCTGAATCAGTGTTGCCACCTGCGAGCGCGAGACGCCTTGGTTGAGCGCCTGGGTCCACGCGCCCAACGCCGGCGCGTCCACCTGGCGATGCAGCAAGTCACGATAAACCTCGGAGACATAGCGCTGCGTCGGCGTGCCGCGCGTGCCGTCAGGCAACAACTCCTCCAATATCGTGGCGGTGGCCGGGCCGGTCGCCGAAACTACACCGTCGGTCACCGAGATGGTGAGTGCGAAACGGGCCTCGTCGCCGAACGTGTGTGAGCCGAGCACCGTGTACGCGCCGCCTGGACTCGATTGGAGGACCGTGCCGGCTGTCGTCGTGCCGTCGCCCCAGCCGATCGTCGCGCTGAAGGCGCCGGGCCCCTGGGCGTTGCTGCCCTGTGTGAACTGGGCGAAGAGGACGTTTGTCAACGCGGTCAACTCGAAGCCGCTCACCGCCTGGCCGGTTAGCGTGATGGGCGGGTGGCCGACCGTGCCGCTGACGTTGATGGAATTGCTCGTGCCGGTGATCGAGCTCGTCAGGGTGTCCGTCGCCGTGATTGTCTGGTTGCCCGCGGTTTGGAGCGTGGCGCTGAAGGTTCCGGCGCCGTTGGTCAGCGTACTGTCGGCGGGCAGAACGGCCTGCCCGCCGCTGCTCGTGAAGTGGGCCGTGCCGGTGTACCCGGTCGCCGTGTTGTTGAATGGGTCCAGGGCCGTCACCGTGAAGCTGAACGCCGTGCCTGCCGTGGCGCTCGCCGGGGCGCTGACCGTGAAATGCGTTGCGGCGGCGGCGCTGACGGCGATGGCATTGCTCGTACCGGTGATGGAACTGGTCGCCGTGTCCGTGCCGGTAAGCGTTTGACTGCCCGCGGTCTTGAGCGTGGCACTGAATGTCCCCACGCCATTGGTCAAGGAACTGTCCGCCGGCAGCACCGACTGGCCGTCACTGCTCGTGAAATGGACGGCGCCGGTGTAGCCGGCGTCGATGTTGTTGAACTGATCCAGCGCCGTCACCGTGAAGTTGAATGCGCTGCCTGCCGTAGCGCTACTAGGAGCGCTGACCGTAAAGTGCGTGGCGGCGGCGGCGCTGACGGAGACGGCATTGCTCGTGCCGGTGATGGAACTGTTCGCCGTATCCGTGCCGGTAAGCGTTTGACTGCCTGCGGTCTTGAGCGTGGCGCTGAATGTCCCCACGCCATTGGTCAAGGAACTGTCCGCCGGCAGCAACGACTGCCCGTCGCTGCTGGTGAAGTGGACCGTGCCGGTGTAGCTGGTGGCCGTGTTATTGAAGGCGTCCTCCGCCGTGACCGTGAAGCTGAACGCGGCGCCCGCGGTTGCGGAGGCGGGTGCGCTCACAATAAATTGCGTTGCGGCCGCGGCGCTGACGGCCACACTATTGCTCGTCCCGGTAATCGAGCTGGTTACGGTATCCGTGGCCGTCAGCGTCTGGCCGCCCGCCGTCCGCAACGTGGCGCTGAACGTGCCAACACCGTTGCTCAAAGCGCCGTCGGCTGGCAGAGTCGCCTGGCCGTCGCTGCTGCTAAACGTCACCGTGCCGGTATAGCTGGTGGCCGTGTTGTTGAACGGGTCCTGCGCCGTCACCGTGAAGTTGAAAGCACCGCCTGCGGCAGCGCTGCTCGGAGCACTGACCGTGAAGTGCGTCGCGGCTACAGCACTGACGGCGATGGTATTGCTCGTGCCGGAGATCGAACTGGTCACGGTGTCGGTCGCGGTTAGCGTCTGGTTGCCCGCTGTCTTGAGCGTGGCGCTGAACGTGCCGCTGCCGTTCGTCAGGGTGCTGTCGGCCGGCAACACCGCCTGGCCGTCGCTGCTCGTGAAGTGGACCACGCCGCCGTAGCCGGTCGCGGTGTTGTTGAACGGATCTTGCCCCCTGACGGTGAAATTGAATGCGCCGCCCGCGGTGGCGCTGCCGGGCGCGCTTACCGTGAAATGCGTGGCGGCGGCGGCGCTGACCGCGATGGCGTTGCTCGTCCCGGTGATGGAACTCGTCGCCGTATCGGTCGCGGTCACCGATTGGCTTCCGGCCGTTTTCAAAGTGGCGCTGAAAGTGCCTACGCCGTTGGTCAGCGTGCTGTCGGTCGGCATCACGGCTTGGCCGTCGCTGCTCGTGAAATGGACCGTGCCACTGTAGCCGGTGGCCGTGTTGTTGAACGGGTCCTGTGCCGTCGCCGTGAAACTGAAGGCGCTGCCTGCCGTCGCGCTCGCGGGCGTGCTGACGGTGAAGTGCGTCGCGACGGCGGCGCTGACGGTGATGGTGTTGCTCGTGCCGGTGATGGAACTCGACGCCGTGTCGGTCGCGGTCAGCGTTTGGTTGCCCGCCGTTTTCAACGTGACGCTGAACGTGCCGACGCCATTGGTCAGCGTGGCGTCGGCCGGCAGCAGCGCTTGGCCGTCTGTGCTGGTGAAATGCACGGTCCCCGTGTAGCCCGTTGCGGTGGTGTTGGACACGGTTTGCGCTGTCACAGTGAAGTTGAAAGCCGAGCCCGCCGTAGCGCTCGACGGTCCAACTACGAAGAAGTGCGTGGCGGCCGTCGCGTTGACGGTGATCGCGTTGCTCGTGCCCGTAATCGAGCTAGCGACCGTATCGGTCGCCGTAAGGGTTTGGTCGCCAAGCGTAACCAATGTGGCGGCAAAGGTACCCGCGCCATTGGTGAGCGTGCTGTCGGCCGGCAGGACAGCGGCGATGTCGCTGCTCGTGAAGTGAACGGCGCCGCCATAGCCGGTCGCGGTGTTGTTGAACGGGTCTTGGGCTGTCACCGTAAAGTTGAAGGGGATGCCCGGCGCGGCGCTTCCTGGGCCGATGAGGGTGAAGTGCGTCGCGGCAGCGGGGCTGACGGCGATCGTAGTGCTCGTGCCGGTGATCGAGCTGGTTACGGTGTCGGTGGCTGTGAGGGACTGATTGCCCGCCGTTTTCAACGTGGCGCTGAAACTGCGGACACCGTTGGTAAGCGTGCTGTCAGCCGGCAAGACCGCCTGGCCGTCGCTGCTCGTGAAGTGAACGGTGCCGCCATAGACGGTCGCGGTGTTGTTGAAGGGGTCTAGGGCCGTCACCGTCAAACTGAACGCGCTGCCCGCCGTGGCACTGGCGGGGCCGCTGACGGCGACGTGGCTCGCTGCGGCGGCGCTGACGGTGATGGTATTGCTCGTGCCGGTGATGGACCCGACCGTTGTGTCGGTTGCGGTCAAGGTCTGAGTGCCCGCGGTTTTCAGGGTTGCGCTGAAGGTTCCGACGCCGTTGGTCAGGGTACTATTCGAGGGCAAAACGGCGGCGCCGTCGCTGCCGCTGAAATGAACAGCGCCCGTGTAACCGTCGGCGGTGTTGTTGAACGGATCGAGCGCCGTCACCGTGAAATTAAAGGCGCTACCCGCGGTGGCGCTGCTGGGAGCGCTGACGGTGAAGTGCGTGGCGGCGGCGGCGCTCACGGCGACCGTGTTGCTCGTGCCCGTGATGGAACCGACCGTCGTGTCGGTCGCGGTCAGGGTCTGGCTGCCCGCCGTCTTGAACGTGGCGCTGAAAATGCCGCCGCCGTTGGCCAAGGCCACGTCGGCCGGCAGCACGGCGGCGCCGTCACTGCTCGTAAAGTGAACCGTCCCGTCATAGGCGCCAGCCGGGTTGTTGAATTGGTCGAGCGCCGTCACCGTGAAGTTGAACGTCGTTCCCGCCGTCGTCGTCGCGGGAGCGGCGACCGTGAAATGCGTGGCGCCGATGACCGTCGTATCTGCCTTGGACGAGTCATTGCCCGAGGTCAGGTCCGTGGTGGCGGTGCTGACCGTCGCCGTATCGCTGAACACCGTCGTGCCGCGCGTCGCGCCGGGGACATGGGCCACGACGTTGATGGTGGCCGACACGCCCGCGGGTAGCGTCGCGACGGAATCGTTGATCTGATTGCCCGTGTGATTGAGTGAAAACGCCGGACCCGTCGTTTGGTTCTGCGACACGAACGTCATGCCGCTCGGCAGGAGATCGGCCAGCGCCACAGATTGGGCGTCGCTCGGACCGTTGTTTGCGACGGTGATCGTGTAGGTCAGGTCGGCGCCCGCCGCCACGGTGGCCGGCGCCACGTTGGTCACACCCACATCCGCCTGCGTCTGCACGGTGGTTGTGGTTTGTCTGCTGTTGTTGCCGGGCGTCAGGTCAATGGTATTGGGATTCGTTGTGGCGGCCGTCGCCGTGTCCGTGATGACCGTCGCCGCGGCAACGCTCGGATCGACCTTGACCACGATGGTGAGAACGGCCGTTTCACCCGCGGCCACGCTTGCCTTCGAGAACGTGACCGTGCCCATCCCGCCGACGGCGGGCGTGCTGCTGGTCCAACCCGCATCCGGTGTGACGGAGACAAACGTTGTGCCGGCCGGCAACGTGTCGGTCACGAAAATGCCCGCACCGGTGTCCGGCCCATTATTGATAAAGTGAATGGTGTAGGTGAGATTGTTCCCCGCGAGTACCGGATCTGGCGCATCGTCAACTACGGTTATCGCCAGATCGGCCAGCGCGATCGCAGTCAACATGACGTCGTTGCTGGTGCCGCCACGATAGGTGATCTGAAACCGCGCGCTGCCTACGCTAAAGACGGTGCCTTCCGTCTGATTCGTGAAATTCCCGGAGATGACGCCGCCACTGGTCTTGTTCAGGATCACGAACTGGTCGCCGGGCGTCGGCACGAAGCCGTTGAGCAAACTGATATTCAGGGTGCCGTCGAGCGTGACCGTGCCATTGACTTGCAGTTGGTCGAACTGACTGCCGAGCGTCAAGCCGCCGATCTCGATGTTCAGACCGGCGTTGGCTGTCTGGCTATAGTTCCCGTCGTTGATGAGGACGCCGGGCGAGGTGCCGGGCGCCACTTGCCCTGCATTTGCCACGTTCCCCGTGACGGTCCCCGAACCGCGCAACAACCCCGCTTGGATGTCCACCAGTGCGGCGGAGAGCGTGCCATCCACGGTGGTCGTTCCGCTCGTCTGCGTGTAGTTGCCGCCTCCGCCGACGGTTAAGGAGCTGCCGCTGCCGACGGTCAAGTTGCCGGCATTGGCGAGCGCGCCCGCCGTGGTGAAGTTCCGGCCGTTCTGAATCGTGAAGCTCGCCCCCGCCGTATTCGTGCTGAAATTGGCCAGCGCGTCGGCGCTCGACTCGTTGACGATCCGTGCCAGTCCGCCGCCCGCGCCGTCCAGGACGATGGTGGCCTGGTTGGTCGTAATCGCGGCGCCGTTGAACTGGAAAGTGCCGCCCAGGTTGTAAGTTCCTTCGAGCAACGTGCCGCCGCTGAAGCTGGTAAAGGTGCCGCCGCTGATGTCAAATGTCTGGCCGGCGCTGACATTGACGGTTCCGGGATTCGCGAAAGTAGGACTGGTCCCCGACTGCGTGACCGTCAAGTTCCCATCGGTGACGTTTATCGTGCCACTGTTCATGTGTTGGGCGTTCAAGGCGGAAGGAGGATTGACCGACAAGCCACTGTCGCTGCTGATGTTGATCGTGCCCTGGTTGTCCAGCGGGGCGTTGAGGAAGCGGTCGCCGCCGAAGGCGCCGACGCCTTGGAGCACGTCGATGGTGTGGCCGGCGGGGTTGGTGAGCGTGCCGGTGACGTTGAGGGTGGCGTTGGCGTTGGTGTCGCCGCCGACGACGCTGGTCAATTCGATCGTGCCGTTGTTGGTGAAGGCGGGGGCGATCGTCAGGATACCCGAACTAAAGGCGGTCTGGCCCTGCACGCGCAGGATGGAGCCGGGGCCGGTGGTGAAGCTGCCGCCGATGGTGTTGCCGGTGGCGCGGGCGATGAGGGCGCCGTTGTTGACCAAGGGCGCGTTGATGGCGCTGAAAAACAAGGTCAAGGTGCGGCCCACGTCATTCGTCAGCGTGCCGGGGCCATTGACCGTCACGCTGGAGAGCGTGAGTTGATCGGCCGCGGTAGCGCCCACGATCCGGTTGGTCGTGCCGCTCGAGAAGGTCATCGTACCGCCAGAAATGTTCACATCCCCGACCATTCGTAGATCGGTGTTGCTGCCGGTCGAGTTCAAGAGGATATCGCCGGAATTGCTGTAACTGTTGCCGGCGCCGCCCGTGAGCGCCAACACGGCGCCGTCGTCCACGATGAATTGGCCGCCTGCCGCGTTCGAAACGGCGCCGCCGATCGTGCTGGTGTTCGGAAAGGCGGCGGCGAGCGTACGGAGGATGCCAGCGTTGCTGTTGTTCAGCGCGCCGCCGGTGACGCTGCCGTTACTGAGCTGGACTTCGCTTGGACCGACGTCGTCCACCGTGCCGCCGGTGATGGACGAAGAAGCCACTTTGATCACCGCGCCGCCGCCGTTGGCTCGAATCAGGCCGGACCCCACGGCGTTCTCGAAATTCTGGAAGTTGCCGTCGCTCAGGATCAGCGTACCGCCGGCGTCGGCGCGCAAGGTCCCCGTGTTGATCACGCCCGGGTTCACCGACGTGCTGTTGCCGATCGGATCGATCACCAACGGGACCGACTGGTTCGCGATAATCGTGGCCCGGTTGGTGAGCCTGACGGCGCCGACGAGGCCAATGCCGCCGGAACCCGAAATCGTGTTGTCCTGATTGGTCAGCCGTTCGCCGCCGAAGGCGCCCAAGATCGCGTTGTTGTTGAAGTTCGACAGCGTGACCGTGCCGCCGCCGCTGAGGGTCACGTCGGTAAATAGCCGCAACGAAGCGCCGGCGCCCGTGGAGTTCAGGACTAAGCTCCCGGCGTTGGCGATGCTGCTGCCGTTGATGGAGAGCATTTGCCCGTCGTTAATGGTCAAGCTGTCCCCGGCATCGATGGTGAGGTTGTCGACGGTCGTGAGTATGTTCAGGTTGACGCTGGAGTTGACGGCTTTCCCCCCGTCGATGAACACGCTGTAGGTATCGCCGCTGCCGTCATTGTTGTTGGGCACTTTGCCGATGTCCCAATTGGCGGCGACGTTCCAAGCGCCGGCGCCGCCGAGCCAGGTCGCACTGACGACGGCGGGCGCCAATCGGTTTTCCAGCACATCCAGCGAAGGTCGCCACCGGCGTAACGCGGCCCGTGCGGCCTTGGGCCGTTTCGATTTCCCTGCGGAATTCCGAGCGCCACGAATCGAGGGAAGAAGCCGGCGGAGAGAAAAAGCCATGATGAAAACCTCGCTTGTGGAAAAACCGATGCAGGCCGATCCGTATCAGATAAAAATCCTTACGCCCCATTGATCGCGATCCGCACGACGGCACGCCGCTTCAGACGACGCGCACACGTCGCGCCGCCGAACCGCGGGCCGGCGCAACGCGGGAAGGGATTTGCCGCCTCCACCGCTTCCGACGATACAACGGATGAGCTGGGTAATATATGCGGACTCCACTCTAGGAAAGAAATCTGCCAAGTCAAGAATTAAATGAACGCACCCGTCGATTGGTTTTTTGACCTCGGTAAATGGGCACACCGCCCAGAGTGTTGAGCTTTCACGAGTCGGGCCGATCCTCGCCGGAGGTTTCCGATACGCTTCGAAAACACGATGTGCGCACTCGTCGCCACGGTTAAGGGCGCGCTTGCCTCTTCGGCGGGTGTTGCCGCGCGCGTCGGAAGCAGCGCCCTGGTGGGATCTCTCTCGTCGCGGGGTTCATGGAGTAAAGATGCCGACGTGAACGCGGCTCGGCCGCCGAAACGGCACCGCCGCTGGATTTCCTAACGCGGCGCGGATTTGACCGGAAGGCAGGAAACATGCAAGCGAGAAATATACGCCCGGAGGGATTCGAACCCCCAACCACGCGGTCCGAAGCCGCGTGCTCTATCCAGTTGAGCTACGGGCGCACGAAGCGCGTTTATTCTAGACGAGCGGCAGGAAATGACGAATGGCGAATGACGAATGCCGAATCAATTCCGAATGACGAATGGCAAGGGACGAACGACCACTGCGGCACACTGCGGGCGCATCGTCATTTGGAAATTCGTCATTGATTCGCCATTCGCCATTTGTCATTCCACCCAGCGGCTTGTCGCGCGAGCGCAAAGAAGAAGCCCCGCGGCAAGTTCGCGGGGCCTCGGCGGAGAGTCGCACCAAGCCGGCACTACTTGGCGCTCTTGACCTTGGCGGGGCTTTTGGCCGGCTCAGGACAGCCGCAGCACACGGGGGTGTTGTTGAGCAGGAAGCAGCAGGTGCAGCCGGCGTCCATCATGCACGACATGCAGTCGCAGAACGCTTGCAGCATCTCGCAGCACTTGGCGTCGCCGCTGGTGCAGGTACAGCAGACGCCGTCCTCGGTCATTTCGTACTTGCAGTGGCCCATCGAAAAGCAGCACGTGCAGACGGTCATGCCGTTGTACATGCACGTGCAGCACGGCATGCCGCCCGCCAGCATGGTGCAAAGGTTCTGGACCATGCTGCAGGCCATCTTGTCGTCGCAATGGCACCACATCTTGAAGCCGCCCGGGCACTTCTCAAACCGGACGGTGCAGCGCGGCACCATGAGGTAATTGGCGTACGACGGCGTGGTCGCCGGCATCCCCATGGCGGGCATTCCCATGCCTGGGGGGCTCATCCCCGGCATGCTCGTCCCTGTCCGTTCCAGCATCATGGCGCTTGACATCAACCGAACTCCTTTCTCGGCAAGTCCGTATGACGTGATCTTTCAAAAAAAGGGACGGGACCTCTCGAATCACAGGTCCCGTCCCCTTTTTTTGAAAAACCACCCCATAGCGTTCCCTGCGCTTGAGGAAGCGATCCCGGAGACCCCGACCTTGGGGCCAGTCCTCGGGTTGCGGCGGATTATAGACTGCCTGACTTACCAAATGCAACGAATTTATCGCGCCTTGTGAAAAAAGTCCGGGCCGCGACCACCGCGCGCTCGTGGACGTGCGCCGCAATTAGGGACGATACTTTTGAACGAACGAGAGTGTTCGCCGTGCGTGCAGCGCGCACGTCGTCGGCGAACGGCGTGCTAACCTTGCGAAGACGCCGCGTGCAGCAGCCCCCGCGCCCAAGGCGGACTCCGGGCGTGTCACCCACGGACAAGGCCCCGCGACGGGAACAGACTTTGCACCCATGCCTTGGGGAGGAGGGATGCCGACTCTCCACGGCTCGTGAACAGAGAAAGCCATGATCCATCGACTACGCACCGACCCGGCGCCGATCCGGCTGCCGCAACCGCCCGCCGCCAACCCAAGCCCGGCCGGTTTCGTGTGTTGTCCGCAGTTCGCGTCGCCGGAACAGTGGATGGCTCTTCAGTGGATCTACCGCGTCGCCTTCGAACAGGCGCAAGCCGTCGCCCGCCCTTCGCTGCCGGAACGGGATTTGTGTGGCGTGTGGAATTGATCTGGTGAGTGGTGAGTGGTGATAAAGAAAGCCCACGGACCCCCGCGGTCCGTGGGCTTTCTCGTTTCTGTTACCACTTACCGCTCACCACTCACCGCTTACAAAGCCTTCAACCACAAATTCCGAAACCGCACGTTCGGGCCGCCGCTCTTGTTGTGGTGGTCTTGGAGCAGGATCGGACCGGGGGCGGCGATGTTCTTGTCCACCTCGGCGGGGGTAATGCGGTCGAACTCGGCGTTGTCGATGATCGTGACGCCGTTAAGCTTGACGGTCAGCGTGCCCTTCTTCGCGACCGTTTTCCCATCGTCGCCAAGGCGCGGCGCGTGAAAGGTGATGTCGTAGGCGTTCCAGTTTTCCGGCGGTTTGATCGCTTTCTTTTGCGCTTCCTTGTCCGGTGCGATGATGCCGTAGAGCGCGCCGACCGAACCGTTCTGATACGTGTCGTTCATGTACGAATCGAGCACCTGGATCTCGTAGCGGCCCTGGAGGAACATGCCGCTGTTGGCGCGGGCCTGTCCCTTGACCTCCGGCGGCAGCTTCGGCAGCCAGAACTCGGCGTGGAATTGGAAGTCCGGGCCGAACTTCTCCTTGGTCATGATGTCGCCCGTGCCGGCGACGACTTCGAAATAGTCGCCTTCCATTTTCCATTTCACGGGTTTGCCGTCGCGCGTCGTCCAGTTGTCGAGATTCTTGCCGTTGAACAGGATGGCCGCGCCGTCGAGCGGTGGAATGCCGACGTTGCCGGCGTCGATGTTGTCGCCGTCCTTCGCGCCGATCGCGCGTTTTTTCTCGTCGGCACGGCCCGCGACCAACGCCGACAGAAGCAAAATGCTCACGGTGAAAAGGCCAACTCGTCGCCAAGATGCGTGTTGCATCAGACTCCTCCGAATATCGAGGTGCAAAATCAGCGGTAGGATAGCGGGCGGGATCGCGTCAGCGCTACGATTCTTCGCTCGTCACGGGCACCGTCACGGCGGGGTCGCTCTTCGAGAGCAACGGGTGATTCTGCGTGGTGCGGTCTTCCTTCTCTGCCGGCGGCGGCGGCGGGCGCTTCGGCGACTGGAGGTCGATCACTTCCTGCGTGTCCGCCGCCTGCATTTCGGCGGTCCCTGCCTTTGGCGGAATCGTCGAGATCGCCTCGGAGCTGCGCGTCGGATCGGTCTCTTCCAACTCCACTTCAAACATCAGCGGGCCGACTTGCACCTCATCGCGGTGGGACAGTTGCCGTTCCCCCACCAACCGTTCGCCGTTCACCAGCGTGCCGTTACGGCTGCCGAGGTCGCGCAAGAACGCCCCTTGACCGTCAACGCGCAGCATGCAGTGCTGCCGGCTGACCCAGTCACTGTCGGGGCGAATGTGGCACTCGGGACCACGCCCGAACAGGAATTCCCCGCCGGGGAATAGCAGCCGTTTGCCTACGGGACGTCCCTGGACGACGCGGAATCGCACGTACATAGCGCTGGCGCCCTCCGTTGCCCCGCCCGTGAAAAGGACGTACTCCGTCCTTAGTCCCCGAGAGCGGGCCTATCTCTCCGTGACGGACGTTCCTGATTGTCCGCATTGTCCCCGACGACGGTACGTTTGGCAATGAAGAAACAGAAAATTTTACTTTGCCGTGTGCTGCGTGGGACAGCGCCCGCTCACCACTCGCCACTCACGACTCACGCCTTCTCCTCGCTTCTGTCTATAATTCTCAACGTACATTTCCCGAATAATCGACCCAGGTTCCCCGGCGGCCGTTCTGCCGGAGACCGTCAAGGAGTGGACATGAAACGATCCGCCGCCGTACTTATCCTTCTGTTGCTGCTCGGAATCCCGCCTTTGGCCTATCGTCTGCTTCGTGCCGACGAAACCAAAGCGGCGGAACAGGCCGCCCTCCAAGCCGCGTCGGCCCTCTATGAGGGCATCCGCACCGAGACGCTTCCCAACGGTTTACGCGTCTACATGAAGCCGGTCCCGAGTGCCCCGACCGTAACGACCATGGTCGCCTACAAGGTCGGCTCGTCGGATGAAGACCTGAACGCCACCGGCCTGTCGCACTATCTCGAACACCTCATGTTCAAGGGCACCGAAAAAATCATGCCCGGCGACATCGACCGGCTCACCCTTCGCAACGGCGGCCACAACAACGCCTACACCGATACCGATTACACGATTTACCATTTCGACTTCGCCGCCGACCGCTGGCAAGACGCCCTCAAGGTCGAAGCCGACCGTATGCGCAACCTCCGCATCGACGACAAGCACGAATTTGAACAGGAGAAGGGCGCCGTTATCTCGGAACTCGAGCGCGACGAGGATGAGCCGTGGGACCTGGAGCAGAAATTCATCCTGCCGCAACTCTTCGGCAAGACGAACCCCTACGGCCACCCGGTGATCGGCGAACGCGAACACGTCCGCGGCGCCACCGCGGACATTATCAAAGCCCATTACGACAAGTGGTACCATCCGAACAACGCCGCCCTCGTCATCGTCGGCGGCTTCGATCCAGAGCAGGCACTGACCAAGATCAAGGAATTGTTCGGCCCCATTCCGAAGACGCAATTGCCCGAACGGAAGCCCGTGCCGGAAGTCGCGCACAAACGGCCCGCTCGGCTGGAAATCGAATCGAAGTTCGAGGTGCCGCGCCTGCTCGTCGGCTTCAACGGCGTGCGCAGCGGCGATCCCGATTTCTACGCGCTCGAGGTCGCCCAGGGCATCCTGTCCGGCGGCAAAACCGCGCGACTCTACAAGAAATTTGTAGAAGGCGAAGAGATCGCCAGTCAGATCAGCGCCAACGACATCGCCGGCCGTTATCCCGGCTGGTTCGCCGTCCAAATGGAGCTGCTGAAGGGCAAAGACCGCGACAAGGCGGAAAACCAGCTCGTGCAAGAAATCGAGCGCCTGCGCAACGAGCCGGTCAGCGCCGCCGAGTTGAAGCGCGTGAAGCAAACGCTGCTCGCCGGCACCATCTTCGCCCGCGAAGGCGTCCACGGCTTGGCCGACAGCATCGCCCAGGGCGTCACCACCAACGACCTCGATTTTCTCAAGAACTTCCTGCCGAACATTTTGAAAGTAACCGCCGCCGACGTGCAGCGCGTCGCGAAGAAGTATCTTGATCCGGAACAGCGCGTCACGGTGTGGTCGGTTCCGGCGAAGGCCGAGAAGAAAGAAGAGCGAGGATCGAGGATTGAGGATCGAGGTTCTCTATCCTCTATCTTCAATCCTCGATCCTCGATCCTCCGCGTACAGCGCAATCAACGGGGCGCGGAAGCCGGCGCCACAAGTCAGTATTCGTTGAAGGACGCCCAGAAAGTCGTGCTGCCGAACGGATTGACGCTGCTTCTCTTCGAGAATCATCGCCTGCCGATCGTCGTGGCCGAGGCGTCGGTGCGGCACGTCGGGCTGCACGAGCCGGCGGACAAGGCGGGCGTCGCCACGCTCATGGGGAGCTTGCTTGATGAAGGCACCGCGAAACACAGCGGCCAACAAATCGCCGAACTCATCGAAAACGTCGGCGGCAACCTCGCCTTGAGCGCCGGCGGCGGGTCGGTGCAAGTCTTGTCGCCGTATCGCAAGCTCGGTTTGGAACTCCTCTTCGAATGCCTCTCGCAAGCGACGTTCCCCAAGGAAGCGTTCGCGCGCGAGCAGGCCAAAATGCTCTCCCAGATCGACGAAGCCGAGCAGCAGCCGGAGGTGCGTGCCCGCAACGTCTATCGCGAATCGGTGTACGGCAAGCATCCGCTCGGCCGGCCGCGCTACGGCAAGCGCGCCACCGTTGAGCCGCTCACGCCCGCCGACTGCATCGCCTTCTACAAGAAAATGTTCGTGCCGAACAACACCGTCGTCGCCATCGTCGGCGACTTCGACAGCAAGGAGGTCATCGACGAGGCGACCCGCCTCTCGCTCGGCTGGCAGAAAGGCGACGTCGGCAATCCCGACCTCCCGGCGGTCAACAAGCCGAAGGACTTCGTCCAGAAGATCGTGACGATGCCGGCCGCCGCCCAGTTGCACTTCTATCTGGGCCACGTCGGCATCCGCCGCGACAACCCCGACTACTACAAGCTCTTGGTGATGGACTACGTCCTCGGCACCGGCCCCGGCTTCACCGACCGCCTGTCGTCCCGCCTGCGCGACCGCGAAGGCCTGGCCTACACCGTCAACGCCAACATCACCAACTCCGCCGGCGAGGAGCCGGGCCTCTTCACCTGCTACATCGGCACGCCGCCCAAAAACTTCGCCAAGGTCAAAGGGATGTTCCTGGAAGAATTGAATCGCATCCGCGCCGAGAAGCCGATGGCGGAGGAAGTGGAAGACGCAAAACAGTACCTCCTCGGCAGCCTGGCCTTCGAGCTGACGACGAACCGTCAGATTGCGGACAAGCTGCTGTACGCCGAGCGCTACAAACTCGGCTTCGGCTACCTGGACGACTATCGCAAGGCCGTCGCCGCGGTGACGCCGGAAGACGTGCAGGAAGTGGCGAAGAAGCACCTCGACCCGCAGCACATGGTGCTCGTCGCCGCCGGCGCGTTGGACGACCAGGGTAAACCACTGGAAAAGTTGCCAGGGCCCAAGAAGTGAGGTCCTTCTGATCCGCGGATTTCGCTGATTACACAGATTTCAAATCAAGGGACTATTATCTGTGTAATCCGCGAAATCCGTCGATGTTGCCTTGTGACTCCCTGTCATTCCTTGGCGAAGTGGGCGGCCACGTGCTTGAGAAAAACGCTCGGGTGCGAATGCTCCTCCTCACCCGTCACCTCCCGCTCACCGGCGAGGGCCGCCACGTCCGGGTGCATGATGGGGAAATCCTTGAAGGAATTCAGCCTCGACACCAGCGTACACGCCGGCGTCGCGAACATCATCTCCACGGGGTATTCCCAGTTGGCCGCCAGCACTTTCGCCAGCTCGTCGCCGGTCGCCGCGCGTTTTTGCAAATCGTCGATGATGATCGCGGTACACACAAATCCCTCGTTAAGTCTCTTGATGACCTCCGGGTCGGAGAGCAGACCTGCCCTCAAGTCGGTGCCGCTGGGTCAGCAACTTTGGTCCTCGAAGGCGCCCCAGGAAACGACCGCGAAAATTGGCCGATCCAGGCTGCGGGCTTTCACCAACGCCTGGTCGAAAGGCAGCCAATCAATTTCCAGGAACTTGAAAAATACCTTCGCCAGCCGACTTTGCGTCTCGGCGAGGGGCAGCGCCTTCGGCCAGGAGATCTTCTCCACCAGCGCGGCGTCGCCGCCCGAAAGCTCCATCCGTTCCACGCGCACGATGTCACGCGCTTGCCGGACGTCGCCGATGCCGCGTGAGACCAGGGTGAGGTGGACGTTGAGGGCCTTGTCGGTGGGGAGTCCCATCCGGAAGTAGTCCACCGTGCCCGTCTGTCGGTTTACCAGGATTCTCCCGGAAAGGTACGCCGGCGTATACCAGGCGTGAAATCGCGGTTGATCGGCGGGCCAATCATCGGGGGTCAGATAAAACTCCGCATGAATGCGGAACACAATATCGGCGTAGGAAGGCGACACCGCCCGCAGCATGGCAAAGGCCCCGTCCGGACCGGCCCGGCGACCGGCAGCCACCAGGTGCAGCGACGGGCGCGGGTGAAACTGCTTGAGCATGGACACGATCTTGTCGTCGTCGAGCGCCCAGACCTGGCCCACCTCGCCCAGAGTTTCCGGCAGGAAAGCGGAGAACTCGCGTTCCGTGTACGTTTGCCGCGGCCGGGTCGGTTGCAGGTTCTTGAACCAGGCGTACAGCCTCGGGTGGAGCTTGCGGTGCAATTCATCGCGCCCTTCGCTGACCGGCGTCCACTCCGCGCTCACCTCCATACGCGTCGAGCCGGACAGGAGCGGATGGACATCGCCGCGGAACCCATCGAGGACTTCGGGACCCCGATTCAACGCGACGGGCGTTGGTTGCGGCTCCGGGCCGGACTCGCGAGCGGCCGCCAAATCCGCCGGGATCGGGTTCGTCGACGCCGACGCGTCGCCGCTGCTCTGCCCGGTATACTGCATGAGGCACAAGACCGCGACAACCGCGCCGAACGCCAAAACGGACAGCAAGGTTGCTCGAATCTTCATGGTCGTGACCTCCTTTCTTGTTCGCGGCCGCGCATCGACTCATTTCTCTGGGGAATTCCCGGCCCCATATCTGTTCGTTTCGAGATGGGCATTGCTTGGGATCATCGTTTCGACTCCCGCGGTTGAGGCTACCACCAGGAAGGGATGATGGCAACAATTCTCCCGACATCAACGGCGGGGAAAGGGCCTGTCCCGTTTCTTTCAACGCCATTGAGCCGGCGTCACGGGTGCAGACGCGGCTGAATCCAATTATGCACATTGGCGGCGAAACCGCTCACTTCCCTGCCAGCTTCGCCCGCCACTTCGCCGCTTCCTCCGGTTTGCCCCAACTGTCGTAAAGCTTGACGAGAGCAGGAACCGATTCCCTGCGGATGTTGGGGTGAATATCGAGCCGCTTCGTCTCCACCGCGGCTTGACACGCGAGGAGGTACGGCTCGGCAGCCGCATAATTCTTCAGCTCCAGGTTCAAGACGCCGAGCCCGAACGTGGTAATAAGCGTGTTGGGATGCGTCGGGCCGAGCTTCGCTTTTTGCGACTTGAGCGCTTCCTCGTACAGCGGCAACGCTTCGGCGGGCCGCCCGGTCGCCTTGTAGGCGGTCGCCAGATTGCTGATGCTCACAAGCGTGTCGGGGTGGGTCGCGCCGAGTTTTTCGCGGCGCAGCTTCAGCGTTTCTTCGTACAGCGGCACCGCCTCGAGGAGCCGATTCGCCGACTGGTAGGCGAGCGCGAGATTGTTCATACTCGTCAACGTGTCGGGGTGCTCGGCGCCGAGCACTTCCTTGCGGAGCTTCAGGGTTTCCTCGAAGAGCGGCGCCGCCTCGGGCAGCCGGCCCACCGCCCGATAGGCGCTGGCAAGATTGTGCATGGCTGACAGCGTCACCGGGTGGGTCCGCCCCATCTCCTCCTGATGGAGCCGCAACGATTCCTCAAAGAGCGGCACCGCCTTGGCTACCTGGTTGGCGGCTCGATAAGTCGCTGCGAGATTGTTCAAGCTCGCCAGCGTGTCGCGGTGTTTCGGGCCCAGCGTCTCTTTCAGCCCCTTCCATGCTTCTTCGAGCAACGGCAGCGCCTCCGGCAGCCGGCCCGCGGCCTGATATGCCGCGGCCAGGTTGTTCATCATGCCGAGCGTTTCGCCGTCCGTGGGACCGAGCGTTTCCTTGGCGATCTTCACGGTCTCTTCGTAGAGCGGCAGCGCGTCCGTCAGTTGACCGGCCGCCAAATACGCCGCGGCCAACGCGTCGCGGTCTTGCAACGTTTCGCGGTGCGTCCTCCCCAGGTGTTGCTCGTGCAGCTCGCGGACACGCTTCAGCTCACGGATCGCGGCGGGGTACTCGCCGAGGTAGTAATAAGTGAGGCCCACGGCGTGCCGTGCCTTGGCCTCGGCTTCCGGTCTGCCGGCAAACGCCTTTTCGATCTTCGGCGCGGCGGCGTCGATGGCTTCGCGCACGGAGACCTTGAACCCCATCCCACCCTCCTGATTCCGCGGCCGGGCCACGGCGAGCACGTCTTCGACCAGAAACGTGCTGAACGCCTCGGTGTCGGCCGCCGATTCCTTGGCGGCGTGCGCGTTGTCCTCCGCGCGCTGCCGTTCGGTTTTCTCGCGGTCGAGCGCCTCGCCGAGTGAGGTGTTGGCCTGGTCGAGCGCCTGGTTGCGCTCGTCGAGCCGGCCGTTGAGCCCCGTGACATGGAGCAAACCGGCCGTCAACCCGATGAGGCTGCCGACCACCACCACCGCCAGCGCAGCCGACAACCCGGCCACCGCGGGATTGCGCCGGCGCCAACGCCACGCCGTCTCCAGCCACCCGACCGGCCGTGCCTGAATCGGCTCGTTCTTCAAGAACCGCCGCAGATCGGCGCTCAACGCGCCTGCCGCCGCATAGCGCCGCCCCGGCTCCTTCGCCATCGCCTTGAGACAAATTGTCTCCACGTCGCGCGGAATCTGATCGTTCAGACTCCGCGGCGGCTTCGGCTCGTCGTACAGCACCTGGTGCAAAAGCATGCGCGTGCTGCCGCGAAACGGCAGCTCTCCCGTGAGCAGTTGATAGAGGATGACGCCGACGCTGTACACGTCGCTGCGGCCGTCCACGCGATGTCCTTCCCCCTTCGCCTGCTCCGGACTCATGTACGCCGGCGTGCCGAGCACCTGCCCGTCCACCGTCATCGTGATCTCGCCCGCGTCGCGCTTCGCCAAGCCAAAATCCATCAATCGCACCGTGGAGGACACAGAGGAACGGGGAGGACGGGAACGGGAAGAAGGCGGCGCACTCGCTTCGGCGTTCGTGATGGTTTCTTCACCTTCCTTCTTTCCTCTCTGATCCTCCGCGTCCGCCGCGGTCAGTTCCCTTTCCAACATAATGTTGGACGGCTTCACATCCCGATGGACGACGCCCTTTTCGTGCGCGTATTGCAACGCGTCCGCTACTTGGACGATCAGTTCCGCTGCTTCCCCGATGCCGACCCGCCGGCTGCTGAGCAAGTCGGCCAGCGTTACTCCATCGACAAAATCGCTGACTAAATAGGGCAAGTTCCCCGCCTGCCCCACTTCATGCACCGTGACCACCGACGGATGCCGCAACTGGGCCACGCTGCGCGCCTCGCGCAGAAAACGATCCAAGTCTTGTCCATCCGGCAGACTCCCCGCGCGCGGCACCTTAATCGCCACCGTCCGATCCAGCTCCGGATCGCGCGCCTTGTACACCGTGCCAAACGCCCCGTGCCCGACCTTGGCCAGCAACTCAAACCGCCCCAGCTTCTTGCCCACCGGCGGCGCCCACCCCTCGGTCGATCCCCCCTCCACCTTGAAACTCGACCCGCACGACGGACACAAGACGTCGTCACGCGGCGTCAGCTCGACGAGCTCAATGGGATTTTGACAATTGGGGCAGAGGACGCGCATGGCACGAACTCCCGGCGATCCACAGATTGGACCGATGTCGCAGATTCTGATCTGCGAAATCTGCAAAATCGGTGGACCTGATCGACGAGCATTCTACCACAGGCGTCGCCCGGTGGTCCGCCGAAGTGGAGCGACTACAAGATTCCTCGTTGACGCCGCCCACGTGCCGACTTAATCTCCGACGCAGGACCTGTCACCGGGAAAGTCGCCGAGGGTCACGCCATGCTCGAAATCTTCATTCTGTGGAAGCTCTGCACAAAGATCGGCGCCGCCGCCCGCGCCAAAGGCCGGCAGGCGTTCGGTTACCAAGCGCTGCTCTAATGCTTCGTCCCGCACCGGGCCGGCAGGTGAACGCCGCGAGCGCGCAGCGCCTTCGCCGCGGCGACGAGACTCGGCCAGACGCGCAACAAACTACCGTACCGCTGCACCAGTCCCTGGAAGCGCGTCAGCGCTTGATCGGGCCCCCATTTCTCGCACAAATCCGAGGGCAGCTCGGCGTGGGGCGCTGTCAGCGCTTCGACGACCGCGCTGAGCGCGCGACGCGTGTCGTCGGCCCAGTACTCCGGTTGGCCGCCGTAGCGCCGCAGTTGCGCCTCAAGTTGTGACGCGGTTCGCGCACGCGCATTCCAGGCGTGCAGGCGGAGGTACTCGGCGAAGTCCCGCTGGTCTCCCGATGCGATCTCCTCGAGCCATTGTCCGAGCCTCTCCAACCGGCGTTCAGCCGTCGAGTGCCCAGGTCCCTGCGGAAATGAGCCAAGCAGCACCTGCATCAATTGGCCGGTTTGGAGCTGCGCGACGCGACGCCAGGCAACCTCGGGATGTGAGAACGCCCGCTCTTCGGGAGGGTCGTGCGGCGTCAACCACGGCAGAAACCCGGTGAAGCCCCCACAGCACAAAGCAAGAGCTGCGCCGAAAACGCCATCCTGATTTCGCTGAAACGGCAGGAACGGCGGCAGCAGGCGGCGATTGTCGAGACCGAGGTTGAGCGCCATGCAATAACCCCCGTCGGTGACGGTCGGGCGCGTGACGGCGCGCAGCCAGCGCCGTCGGTGCAGGGCACTTCGATAGTCCGCCTCCGTGCGGTGCAGACGAGTGCGCGAGGCGCCGTCGAGCAGCAGCAGGGAAACACACGATCCCATACCCGAATCGCCGGCCACGCCCGTCGCGGTCGTCAAAATGCGGCCTTCCCCCGATGCCAGTCGCCGGAAGAAGCGTGCGTTCGTGGACGCCAAGTCAGGCGCCGCCCGGTCCGCGAGGCAATCCGCAATGGTGCGGCCAAGCAGTTGTTCGTGCAGCCCAAGCAGGTCGGTCGCGGCCGCCGCGCCGGCGGCGGGGCTTGAAGCGGCGGCGGAGAAAAACCAGGATTCCGTCGGGTCAAAGGCTGCGGACAACGCAATCTCCGTGCTGAAGTCGGGCGCCGGGAGCGGAGGGCACAGCGTGTCGTCATCGACCTGGAGCAGGAGCTCGCCGGCCGTGTGCAGCAAAAGTGCATTGCGACTGCCGCCCGTGGCGATCGGCCAGTCGTCGCGATCGATCCCGAGGGCAAACAACGCAAGGTCCGGCGGCGCGCCCGCTTGCCGTGCGAGCGTCTCGGCAAAGCGCCGCTTGTCTTCCGGCCCGCCGTGCCAGATCGGCACTCCGGAGTCCTGCGCGAGCGCGTCCAGCAGACGCCGGTTCTCGGCACGTGCCGTCACCGAGTCGTCGATCACGACAAATTGCGTGCTTCGTTCATGCCGCCGCGCGGCTTCCATGTGGCCGGTGAGACAGGCCCCCAGACTGCGCGGTCGGTCACAGGTCGGAATGCCGACCGCGGCGATTTGCGCCGCCGGCTCGTCCGCTCGGCCGCTCCGCCGCACGACGTCCAGCAGTTCCGTTCGCGCCACGAGCAGACCGGCCGCCGCCAGGTCTGCCAGCTGGCGGCGTACGGAGTCGATTTGGAGCGGCAACGCACTCAGCTCGCGGCACAGCCGCGCGGCGTGCTCGTCGAGCGTGGCGAAGGTCGTGCAGCCCTGAAGCAGATGTTGCCCCAACGCAGACAGCATCAGGGCCGAGCGGGACCACAGGGAATAGACCAACGCCTGGCTCTCTCCCGACGGAAAGCGGATGAGGTCGGGGAAGGAGCGGTACTGGTCAGCGGCGTCGGGTTCCGAGTTCATCGTTCGCAGCTCTGCGGGATATGGTCACCGTTGTACTGTAGCCCGGTGCTCCGGTGCGGGACGGTGAAAGTGATTTGACGCGCGCGGGATCGCGTCCTACATTTGGACGCTGGTTCTATTCCCCTTTCGCTCCACGCGCTGACCGCGCGAGCGATCTTTGGCTGCTCCGCGTAGCGCCGCACTCATCTCCCTTCCACCGGGCATCTCGCGGGATGCGATGGTCCGCCCAAATTTATCGAGCCCCTTCTCGCAACCACGGCAATCCGTCCACAGAGGGTATTTATCATGTCGCGCTTTTTTCCTTGGTTCTCCAACGATTCGGCCGCCGGTTCCCGGAAGACCGCCGCCCGCCGCGGCCGTCCCGCCTTTGAAACGCTCGAAGATCGGCTGGTCCCATCGAGTGCGCCGCTCGATCTGACGAGCGTCGGCGCTCAGGGAACGATCGGCGCCGCCCTCTTCCAGCAGGGCAGCACCCAGCCAAGCGGCTCCGGCGTTATCGATTCGTTTGTTCGCATCCACGGGCTGGGCGGCGCCGCCCAAGAGCAGGGCTACAACACCTCCGCCCGTCCCTTGCAGTTCAATGAGAATTCCAGCCCCACCTTCACGCGTTCCCTTCAGTTGAGCCAGGTGCCGTTGTCCAACGTCAACGGCGTCAATTACCGGGTGTTTCTGCTGGACATCAACCAGAAGGCATCGGCGCCGCTGGTGTCGCTGGACCAGCTCCAAATCTTCGTGGGCGGCAGCGGCAACCTGACCGGCTACAACCAGACGACACGGACGCTGGCCGGCCTGAACGCCGTCTATGACATGAGCGCCACGGGCGACAACTGGGTTGAACTGAACGCCCGCCTCAGCCACGGCAGCGGTTCCAGCGATATGTACCTCTACGTCCCCGACGCCTTGTTCGTCGGGACCGCGGGAAATCCCTTCATCTACGTCTTCTCGCGCTTCGGCGACCACTTCGGGACCAACGGCGGCTACGAAGAGTGGGCCGTCAGTCGGGGCACCGGCCCGGCCCCGTCCGCCCTGTCGGGATTCAGCTTCGACACCTCCTCCTCAACACCGGGCGTGCCGCTGGCCGGCGTGACCGTCGAGTTGACCGGAGTCGATTTCAACGGCAACCAGGTGACCTTGTTCGCCGTCACCGACACGAACGGCTTCTTCTACTTCGACAGCCTGGCCGCAGGGACGTACACCCTCACGGAGATTCCGCCAACGAATTTCGTGGGCGGTACGGACGTCGCCGGGAATCTGGGCGGCTCGCTCGGCAACAACCAGATCAGCGGCATCAACCTGGGCGCCGGTGTGAACGGTACCGGGTACGACTTCACCAACTTCCTGTTCAGCAATCCCGGATCGGGCAGTTCGTAGCGGCGTTGATGGGATCGCCCGCGCAGAAGAGTCGCCTCCGTCGGCGCGGCCGGCCGCCGGGCGTGCCGGCTACGACGCCATTTGTCCGCAACTTTACGCGGATAAACGACATCCGTCAACTGCCACTATTGTCACCCACGGCGGGACCAGTTTATCCGCAAACTGAAGGGCGGCAAGAGGTTACGTAACGTGTCACCGACCTCCCCAACGCCACTAACACTTGTGCCGGTCTTTTTGCAATAACCTTTTTAATTTCTTCAGTTTAGGGAGATTTCCAGCCCCAGCTGGTAAAGGGAGAAATGTGCGCCGGTTGGCGCAGCTGAAGAAGCCGTTCTCCGCCAT
>JBGQKZ010000043.1:0-50947 GCA_041499805.1 Gemmataceae bacterium | reverse complement strand
CGCATCTTGGAGGCCCTGCGCTTGGAGATGCCCGAACGCTTGAGTCCCGACCGCGTTTTGTAGTGAAGACCTGGGCCGACGCCCTCGCTGAAACCCGAGGAATTCTTACGCTGACCTAGCCAAGTGCGCAAGTCGGGCTAATTCGTTAAGGCGAGTGAGGTCATCTGTCGTAAGCGCTTTGAACTCCGTTTCCAACTGGTGCAATTCCTGCCGACGCTCGCCGGCGGCGGTGCGCAGACCTTGGGTCGGGGCGCCGTCGCTTTCCAGTGCGAGATAGTAAAGGTTGTTGAGCTGCGAATACAGTTGCGCGCCTCCCTTCTGCGCGAGCAAGTCATACGGAATCTTGGCCTTCGGATTGTGCAGCCGGGCCTCCAAAGCCTCCAGCTTCTGGACGAGTTCCTTACCCGCCTTCACGAGCGGCTCGGCCTTCTTGTCGTCCTTGAGGAGTTCGTTCCGCGCGGTGACCTGCTGCGTGAGCGTGCGGAGCTGGTTGACCATCTTCGCCAGCCGGCCGACGTCGTCGC
The DNA here is from genome assembly GCA_041499805.1 of Gemmataceae bacterium. Classification (GTDB taxonomy): domain Bacteria; phylum Planctomycetota; class Planctomycetia; order Gemmatales; family Gemmataceae; genus JBGQKZ01. The sequence goes on along the minus strand of JBGQKZ010000043.1, from coordinate 50,423 downwards.
GCAGGGCCAGGGCCGTTTGCAGCTGCTCGTCGCGCTCGGCCGTCGACACGGGCACGCGCGGGTCGGGCTGCACCGTGAAGGATTGCGCGAGCGTCTTGCCGCCGGCCGTCAGCTTGAGCGTGTATGTCCCCGGAACGACCGGCGGTCCGACCGACATCGGCGGCGGCCAGCCCATTGCCCCGGCAATGGTGGCGCTGGGGCCGTCGTAGGTCAGATCCCAGACGACGCGGTTAACACCGGTTTCGGATGTCAGCACTGCTTTATCGGAACCGGAGCGCCGGCGCCGTCCCGCCGGGGCTTCTGCCTCGCTCGCCGCCGGCTTCTTGGTCAGTTTCGTCACCGCGTGGCCGTGGGCGTCGAGCACTTCCAGCGTCAGCGGGTCCTTCGGCTTCTCCTTCAGGAAGTAATTCAGGACGGCGCCGCGCGGCGGATTGGCGCCGGCGCCCGGCCCGGTTTGTGCGCCGTGATAGTGCCACAAGATCGCGGGCAATGGCGGATAGAACGCGACGTCTTCAACTGTTTTCGCCGCCAAAGTGCGGACCGGCGTCAGATCGTCCAGGATCCAAAGCGATCGGCCGTGCGTGCCCACCACAAGATCGTCGTCTTTGACGGCCAGGTCGTGTACCGGCACGGTCGGGAGATTGAGCCGCAGGGTCTGCCAGTTCACGCCGCCGTCCGTCGAGAAAGCCACGCCGCGGTCCGTGCCCGCGAACAGCAGGCCGTCGCACTTCGGGTCGGTGCGCACCGCGTGCAGGCAGACGTCTTGCGGCAGCTTTCCTGCCAGGCTGTGCCAGGTTCTGCCGAAATCGGTCGTTTTGAAGAGATACGGGCGAGCATCGTCCAACTTGTGTGCGTCTACGACAACGTAGGCGGCGCCGGCGTCGAACGGCGAGGTTTCAATGCAGCTTACCGTGCCCCACTCGGGCAGGCCCTTGATGTTGGCGGTCACATTCGTCCACGTTGTGCCGGCGTCGCGACTGACGTGGACCAGGCCGTCGTCGCTGCCAGCCCAGAGCACTTCCTTGGCGCGGGCCGATTCGGCAAGGGCGAAGATCGTGCAATAGATCTCGACGCCCGTGTTGTCGCCGGTGATCGGGCCGCCGGACCATTTTTGCCTGGTCTTGTCGTTGCGCGTCAAATCGCCGCTGACGGCGCGCCAGTGCTCGCCGCCGTCGGTGGACTTAAACAGCACGTTGGCGCCGTGGTAGACGACGCCGGCCTCGTGCCGCGACGCCAGGATGGGGGCCGTCCACTGAAAGCGATACTTCAGCTCTTCCCCGCCCTTGCCCACGGCCACCGCCGGATAGACGCTGACGTTGCGTGCCGTGCGCGTGCGGTCGTCGTAGCGGGTGATAACGCCGCCGTACTCTCCCGCGTAGATGGTTGTCGGGTTGAAGGGATCGGGCGCCGTGAAGCCGGCCTCGCCGCCGCCCACATCGCGCCAGTCGCTACGGGCAATGCCGGCCATATTGAGGCTGTTGCTCGGCCCGGACGCAGTGCCCAGATCTTGCATGGCGCCGGAGACGTGGTAAGGCGTGCGGTTGTCCGCGGCGACGTGATAAAACTGGCTGAGCGGCAGCGGCGGCGCATACCACGTTTCGCCGCCGTTGGTGGTGATGTCCACGCCGCCATCGTTGCCGTTGATCATGCGTCGCGGATTGGCCGGGTCGATCCACAGGTCGTGGTGGTCGCCGTGATGCGGGCCGGGTACGGGCTGGAAAGTGCGGCCGCCGTCGATGCTTTTCAAGAGTGCGACCTGCGGCGCGTAGATTACGTCGGGGTTTTTTGGATCGAGCGTGAGCGTGGTGTAATAGAAAGCCCGCTGTCGCACGGTGGCGCTGTCGCTGACGCGCTGCCACTTGTCGCCGCCGTCGTCGGAGCGGTAAAGCCCGCCCTTCTCGGTTTCGATGAGGGCGAAGACGCGCTGCCCGTTGGCGGGGGAAACCGCCACGGCCACCTTGCCCCACGCACCGCCGGGCAGGCCGCGACCGGGACGCTCGGGCTCGGGGTTGTCGGGGTCGGCCGCCGGCCCAAGCTGCTTCCAGGTGTCGCCGCCGTCGCGCGAGACGTAAAGGCCGCTGCCGGGCCCGCCGCTGGTCATCTCCCACGGCCGCCGCCGTGCCTGCCACAAGCCGGCGAACACGACCTGCGGATTGGCGGGGTCGAAGCAAACGTCGGAGGCGCCGGTGTCGGCATCCTTTCTCAACACCTGCTGCCAAGTCTTGCCGCCATCCTTCGTGCGGTAGACGCCACGCTCCGGATTGGGGCCAAATGCGTGGCCCAGCACCGCGGCGAAGGCAACGTCCGGATTGGTCGGATGTACGATCATCGTGCCGATCTGGCCTTCTTGCTTCCAAACGTGCTTCCAGGTCTTGCCCGCGTCGCCGGATTTGTAGATGCCGTTGCCGGCTACCACGTCGCCGCGAATGTTGGCCTCGCCGGCGCCGGCGTAGACGACGTTCGCATCGGAAGGGGCTACGGCAATGGAGCCAATGGAAGAGGCCGGTTGGTCGTCGAAGGTCGACTTCCAGGCGAGGCCGCCGTCGGTCGTTTTCCAGACGCCGCCCGCGGCCGTCGCGGCGTAATAAACAAGCGGGTCGCCGCGCACGCCCGTCACGCGGCACACGCGACCCCCGGCGGCGGGCCCGATGGATCGATAGGCGAGTCGCTTCAGCGTGGCCGGCCCCTTATCTTCCTGCGCGCCGGCCACGCCGATCCCGAAAAAGCTCAGGATCAAGAGTGCCGCGGCGACACGCGACCAGCGGAGACGACTGGAGCGGGTGAGCGTTGGTGGATTCACGGAAGTCTGCATCTGGATGCCCTGAAAATAGAAACGGATCGTCCGGATAGATGCCGCCGGAAGCCAGTCGGCCTCACGGCGACAGGGAGAGCTTATTCTTCCGAGGCGACGGCTTCAACAAGGGCGCACCGGATAGTGAGCGAGGGACCGCCCCGCCCTCGCTTTCGCGTCGAGGTCTGAGAATCCAAGTCAGCGGGATAAGGCAACGCCCCCGCCGCCGCGGCTCTTTCGTCGCGCGATTACCCCCGTTACAATGAGTCACAACTCCGGAGGGATGGCAGAGCGGCCGATTGCACCGGTCTTGAAAACCGGCGTGGCGTAAGCCACCGAGGGTTCGAATCCCTCTCCCTCCGCTCTACCGTGTGTCACTCCCCGCGCCGTGCCGATTCTTCTTCCCTCCAGGAGCGCCAAGCTATGTGGGCCGATGCGGAGCCGATTTTTCACGGCATCCCGGACGTGGACCACGTGCTGCGCGTGCTGCTGCGGCTGATGGTGGCGGCGCTATTCGGGGCAATCATCGGTTTCGAGCGCCAACACGAGGGCAAAGCCGCGGGGATGCGGACGCAGATGCTCGTCGCCGTCGGCGCCGCCCTCTTTGTAGTGGTCGGCCTGGAGGCCGGCTGGAAATCGGCCGACCTAAGCCGCGTCGTCCAGGGCATCGTCACCGGGCTCGGATTTCTCGGCGGCGGCAGCATTCTGAAATTGAGCGGGCAACAGCAAATCAAGGGGCTCACGACGGCGGCCAGCATCTGGGTTACGGCGGCGTGCGGCGTGGCCATCGGCCTGGGCTGGTTGTGGCCGGCCGTTCTCGGCGTCGTCCTCGGCTGGATTACGCTGCAACTCATGCACTTCGTCGAGCATTGGTTGCTCAAGAGATTCCCGCCGATCTGCCACGATCCGCAAGCGCCGCCGCACCAGAGCGGACCCGCTTAGCAGACGCGCGGCGCTCAATTTCGTTTGACCCCGAATGGCGTCTCGCCCTATCCTGAGTGTTGCCTCGCGATCGTTCCCCCGACTATCCATCCCGCCAGGTGTGCATTTCATGAAAAGCAGACAGAAGTCAGAAGACAGAAGTCAGAAGTCGGAATGGGCCGGCCGGCATTCTGTCTTCTGTCTTCTGACTTCTGTCTTCTGTTTGCTGTTGACGTCGCATAGCCGGCCGCAAGCCGCGGAGCCGCTCGACAAGGATCACGCTGCCAAGATGGCCCGTGGGCTCGACGTCTTCAAGAAAAACGTGCGCGGCATCCTGAGCGAGCGCTGCTTCCAATGCCACGGCGGGAAATCAACGGAGTCGGGCCTCGACCTTGGTGACCGCGACAAGCTTCTCAAAGGTGGCGACACCGGTCCCGCAATACTGCTCGGCAACGGGAAGGAAAGTCTGCTTTATAAGCTCGTCAACCACGCCAAAGAGCCGCACATGCCGCATGAGGCCAAGAGATTGGCGGACGACGAGATCGCGCAGCTTGCCGCGTGGATCGACCTCGGCGCTCCCTACGATGGCCCGCTTGCCGCCGTCGCCGCGCTCAAGACGCCGCCGTGGACCGAGAAGACCGTCGAGCCGAACGCTCGACAGTTCTGGTCGTTTCAACCGCTCCGCCGCGTCGACCCGCCGTGCGTCAAAAACGAGACCTGGTGCCGCACGCCGATTGATCGGTTCATTCTCGCGAAGCTCGAAGCCGCGGGTGTGCCGCCGAATCCTGCCGTGGACCGAACGCGGCTGATCCGCCGGGCCTATTTCGATCTCACTGGACTGCCGCCCACGCCGCGGCAAGTGGAGGAGGCGCTGCGCGACGCCTCGGCGGAATGGTACGACAAGCTGCTCGACCGCATCCTCGAAAGCCCGCACTACGGCGAACGCTGGGCCCGCCATTGGCTCGACGTCGCCCGCTTCGCCGAGAGCCACGGCTTCGAACACGATTACGACCGTCCGACCGCGTATCACTACCGCGACTTCGTCATCAAAGCGCTGAACGACGATCTGCCGTTCAACACGTTCGTCAAATGGCAGCTCGCCGGTGATGAATATGCGCCAAATAACAACCTCGCGCTGACCGCGACCGGCTTTCTCGCGGCCGGCGTTCACAGCACTCAGATCACGCAGAACGAGGTCGAGAAGCAGCGCTATGACGAGATGGACGACATGCTCGCCACCACGGGCAACGCGTTCCTCGGCCTCACGATCGGCTGTGCCCGCTGTCACGATCACAAGTTTGATGCGATTCCGCAGCGAGACTATTATCGGTTGCTCTCGACCTTTACGACCACGGTGCGGAGTGAAGTCGATCTGTATCTCGATCCCGTCGGCGACAAGCAGAAGAAAGCAGCTTTCGATCAGGAGCACGCACCACTCGTCGCCGCGTTGAAGAAGTATGAAACGGACCAATGGCAGCGGATGACGCGGATTTTGCAAACGCCTCCGGCGGCGCGAACGCCCGACAAGGTGATGACGCTCGTTACGTGGCTGCGGCTGCCCGACCCGGAATGGCGACGGTTGAGTAAAGTCGTGGACGATCATCTCAAGCGAGCGCCGAGGCCGACGACGGTGAGGGCCCTCATCTCGACAGAAGGATTGCCCGCCGTCCGCTTGCACACGCAAGGCGCCGACTTCCTCAAGGAAACGCACTTCCTCAACCGCGGCGACCCGAATCAGAAGGCGGCCGTCGCTTCCCAGAGCTATTTGCAAGTGCTGATGACGACGCCGGACGCCAAGCCGCGCTGGCACGCCGACCCACCGAAAGGGTGGCGCACTTCCTACCGCCGCCGGGCCCTCGCGGAATGGCTCACCGACATTGACCAGGGGGCAGGCCCGCTGCTGGCGCGCGTGATCGTCAACCGTCTCTGGCAACATCACATGGGCCGCGGCCTGGTCGCCACGCCCAACGATTTCGGCGCCCGCGGCGAACCGCCGACGCATCCCGAATTGCTCGACTGGCTGGCGACCGAGTTGATTAAAAACGGCTGGAAGCTGAAACCGCTTCGGAAACTCATCATGGCGAGCGCGACGTATCAGCAAAGCTCTGAAATCTCAGAAGCGAAGGCGAACATCGACCGCGACAACAAGCTCTTCTGGCATCGGCCGCGCCACCGGCTGGAAGCCGAAGTGATTCGCGACGCCATCCTTGCTGTCGGCGGCACGCTCGATCCGAAGATGTACGGCCCCGGCACCCTTGACGAAGGGAGCAAACGCCGCAGTATCTATTTCACCGTGAAGCGCAGTCATCTGGTGCCGATGATGCAAGTCTTCGACGCTCCCGAGGCGCTCGTCAGCCTCGGCGACCGGCCGACGACCACGATCGCGCCGCAGGCGTTGCTGCTGATGAATAACAAGAATATCCGGGAAGCTGCTCGGACATTCGCACGCCGTGTTTGCCCGAATCGGCAAACGACGAACGAAGCCGCAATGAACGCCGTGTACCGCATCGCGTTGACACGCGCACCGACCGCGGAGGAACTGGCCGACGGCGTCGCCTTTGTGCAAGCGCAGGCCGAATCGTACACAGCGGTCGGCAAGAGCGATAGCCGCGAGTTGGCACTGGCTGATTTCTGTCAGGCGGTGATGTGCTTGAATGAGTTTGTGTATGTGGATTGACAAAGGAAGGAAAAGCATTCATGAGTACTGCCGACGTCGTCGATCAGCTCAAGCACTTGAGCAACCCCGAACGCCTCGCCGTCATCGAAGCAGCGACTCAGCTCATTCGCAAAGAGCTGGCGTCCCCGCCGCGCTCCGAACAAGAAGCCCGAGAAGAACGGCTTCGCGCTGCCGCTCTCGCCATAAAGGAGTATTACGAGCCTGGCGGTGAATTGGCTGAATGGACGGATTTGGACGCAGAGGAGATCATCGATGAGTCCGACCAAGGGTGAGGTTTGGCTCGTGAACCTTGACCCAACGATTGGCGATGAGATTCGCAAAGCCCGTCCCGCCATCGTGGTGAGTCGAGATGGGCTTGGAGTGTTGGCGCTCCGCGTGGTTGTGCCCGTCACCGGCTGGCAGCCGGCCTTCGCTCGCTGTGATTGGTTGGTACGGCTCGATCCCGATAGTGCCAACGGACTAGAGAAAACGTCCGTCGCGGACACTTTTCAAGTTCGGTCTATTTCATCTCGACGATTCATTCGCTCGCTCGGGCGTGTTTCCGAGAGTGACTTGAACCGTGTCGCCGTTGGATTGAGAGTGGTGTTCGAGCTCCTCTAGCGAGTCGCCAGTAACTGAGCTAGCCATGTATCTTGAAAACTTCTTCGCCGAAGCCCACCCCCATTTCCGCACCCGCCGCCATTTCCTCAGGCAAATCTGTCAGGCGGTGATGTGCTTGAATGAATTCGTGTACGTGGATTAAACTATCCCAGAGACGCAAGCGTTGAAAACGCCCGGAGAAGCTGGCCATGAACCCCGCTGACGTTCTGCCCGCCCCTGTATTGCAGCCGCCAACGAATCCCGACAACAAATGGGAGCGCGAGCGACAGGCCTTTTATTCGCTCTTGCCGAGTTTGCTTGAAACGGATCGCGGGACTTATGTCGCAATTCATGACGGAAGAGTAGTTGTCCGCGGAGCTGACTTTCTCGACGTCGCACAACGTGCGTACGAGCAGCAAGGCTACATTCCGATGTATATCGACCTCGTTGCGGAGCACCCGTTGCCGCCCGTACGCGTGCCGACGCCACGCTTGCTGTCCAATCTTCACAAAACATGATTTGCTTTCGCTACAATCGGCAAGTCGAGCCGCCCGCTCCCTTTGTTCACGCCAACGTGTGGACCGCAGACGGGAGCAGGTGTATTGAAGGTCTGCCCGCTCTGATGGATTTCGCCGCCGATCGGACGATCATTCCTGACGACCTCGTCCGCAAACTCGGCCTGACTGCGGCACGGGATGCGCTTGTCGTCGGATTCGGCGGGCACATGACGCAAGTTTCGGCATATGTCGTGCGGATGGGAATCCGTGAGCTAAGGACGTTCCTGGTTGAGGTGCTTGGCCATCCGGACGAGCCCTACATCTTACTTGGCCGAGATATTCTGAATCAGCATCGCATTACCCTCGACGGGCCGCAATTGCTCGCCGAGTTGGAATGAATTTTTGAGGTGGGCATGACTCTCTCGTCGATCTTCGCCGCGCCCCACCCCCATTTCCGCACTCGCCGCCATTTCCTCAAGCAAGTCGGCAATGGCTTCGGTCTGCTCGCGCTCGCGGGTCTGCTGGAACAAGAAGGATTGTTGGCGGCGCCGGCGTTGAATCCGCTCGCCGCGCGGCCGGGGCATTTCCCGTCAAAAGCCAAATCGGTGATCTGGCTGTTCATGAACGGTGGTCCGAGTCACGTCGATACGTGGGACTACAAACCCGAACTCGCCAAGCGTGACGGCCAGGAGTTGAAGGGCTTCGACAAGACGACCGGCTTTTTCGTCGACCAGGTCGGCCCGCTGATGAAGTCGCCGTTCAAGTTCCAGCAGCACGGCCAGTCAGGCGCCTGGGTCTCCGAGCTGTTCCCGCAGATGGCCCGGCACGTGGACAAGATGGCGTTTCTCTATTCGTGCTGGACCGACTCGAACAACCATTCGCCGGCGTTGTTCAAGATCAACACCGGCTTCGCCCGCATGGGCTATCCATGCGTTGGCTCGTGGGTGACGTACGGGCTAGGAAGCGAGAGCCAAAACCTGCCGGCGTTCGTGGTCATGTACGACACGCTCGGCCGCGGCATTCCGAAGGGGCATTCGCAAAATTGGGGCGCCGGCTTTCTCCCCGGCATCTTTCAGGGCACGGCGTTGAAGCCACAGGGGGCGCCGATCGACAACCTCGACCGCGCCGCCGACATGAACGAGCGACAGCAGCGGCAGCAACTCGATTTGATCGCGAAATTGAACCGCCGCCACCTGGAACAAACCCCGGGCGAGCCGGAACTGTCGGCCCGCGTCGAAACGTTCGAGCTGGCCTATCGGATGCAAATGGCCGCGCCGGAAGCGATCGACATCAACAAGGAAACGGCGGCGACGCACCGCTTGTACGGCATCGATAACAAGAAATGCACCCACTTCGCCAAGCAGTGCCTGACTGCCCGCCGCCTGGTGGAACGCGGCGTCCGCTTCGTGCAGATCTACTCCGGCGGCATGGAGAACCAACTGAGCTGGGACGGCCACATCGACATCAAAGGCAACCACGGCGGCTTCGCGGCGGAGACCGACCAACCGATCGCCGGCCTCCTCACCGATCTCGAGAGCCGCGGCTTGCTCGACTCCACCCTCGTCATCTGGGGCGGCGAGTTCGGCCGCCTGCCCGTCGCGCAGAAGAGCGCGACGCCCGGCCGCGACCACAACCCGCACGCCTTCACCTACTGGCTCGCCGGCGGTGGCGTCAAAGCCGGCGTCCACTACGGCGCCACCGACGAGCTGGGCCACAAAGCCGAAGTGGATCGCGTAAGCGTCAACGACCTGCACGCCACCTTCCTGCACCTGCTCGGCATGGACCACAAGCGGCTGACGTACCGCTACAACGGCCGCGATTTTCGGCTGACGGACGTGGCGGGGAATGTGGTGGAGGCGGTGATCGCGTAGAGCGCCGATCCGTACCAAACCTGAACGGACCCGTGTCGCTGGTTTACTAAACCTGCCATGCCGCTCATCTATCGCTCGATGCACAATGTCGGCGGGAAGCCTGAAGTCGGCGCCGCCGGCAAGGCCTTCGGCGTGCGGCCGTCGGAAATTGCGGTGGATGGAAACGGAAATGTGCATTCCGGCACGGGAGGGATGTCCGTAACGCCCGCCTGGCGTCTCCTGGCTGGCTTGCCGCACCTCATCCCCCGAAGGTTGAAGTCTGTGGTGCCGAGCGCTTCAGGTTCCACTCGCCTCGCGATCTGGCGAATGGGCAAGGGCCTTTCACTGCGGGCCCCGTCGCCAACCATTTGGTGCTTCGCCCCGATCCGGGAAAACCGCTCGTTCACGGTTTTGTGAAACCCGCGCAGCAAATGACAATCGCCGACTATCAAGATGCCTTGATTGCCACGCGCGATCAATGGGTCATCGATGAGGCTTAGAAGTCGATGAGTGCTCCCACGACAGCCAGGAATGAACCACCCGTCCGAGTCTACGCCCGGTTGCTTCGCCAATTGCACGAGTATATTGCGCGGGGACAGGGTGACAGTCCGGAGGCGGAGGCTGTAGGCGATCAAATGGATGAACCTGGCTACGCGCTGACGCAACGCGAACAGGAGCGCGTCGGAGGCTTGTCCGAAGACCTGTACGCCTTGGCCGAAGGCGACGTAAAGTCGGCGGCGATGTCGAAGCCCGACCGTGACCGTTGGGAGAGTGAATTTGGCGCCGCGATGGGGTCCGCAGACTGGGACCGAGCTTTGCACTTGTTACGTCATCCGCCGAATGACGTTTCTCCGGAGTACGTCCGCTCCACGCAAGCGATGTGCTGGGGGCGTTTGGGCGATCCAGAAACTGCTCTCGTCTTTGCACAGGCGGCCGAACGGATAAGCGGAGGCAAGATCAGCAGCGAGACGTCAGCGACAAAGTGACGCAGTTCTACCATCCCGATTTGCAGGCCCCCCATGCCAACTCCTGACCCGCAATCGCCGACCGCCGACGAGTTGAAAAAGGCATTAAAGGCCTTCCGCAAGCGCTTGAAGCTCACGCAACTCGACGAGGATTCGCGCATCGCGGGCGGTCCGCTCAGCAGCGGCTCGCGGGCACGCATCACGGCGATCATGCCGCCGAATCAGTTTCCGCAAGCTGTGTGGGATGAGTTGGTCCGTCAGGGCAAACTGAAGCGCGCCGGCGGCGGAACCTACGAGATAGTGGAAGGATGAGTTACGCCGCGCCCGTAAATACCGTCTGCATCACGCTCCCTTGATTCACCTTCACCGGCCGATTCTGCCGATCCTGTGCTTCCGCGCCGGGATCGACACCGAGAACGTGATACACCGTCGCGCCAATGTCGGCGGGCGAATACGGCGTCGTCACGGGATGGCCGCCGATCTTGTCGGTCTTGCCGATCACTTGCCCGCCGCGAGTGCCGCCGCCGGCGAAGACGGCGAAGAACGCCGGCGCCCAGTGGTCGCGGCCCGGGGCTTTGTCGCCAGGTGGCTTGCTAAGCTTCGGCGTGCGGCCGAACTCGCCGAGCATCAACACCATCGTGTCGTCGAGCAGGCCGCGAATCTCCAGATCGTCGAGTAGAGCAGACACGCCGCGGTCGAGCGGTGGCAGCAGGTGGTTCTTCAGGCGGTTGAAGATGTCGCCGTGGCTGTCCCAAGTCTGGACGATGCCCATGTTGCACTGCACGACCGATACGCCCGATTCAATGAGGCGACGAGCAAGCAGCAGCGATTGGCCGAAGCGATGCCGGCCGTAGCGTTCCCGAACCACTTCCGGTTCGCGGTCCAACTCGAATGCGCGGCTCACGCGGCCGGAAGTCAACACTTGGAACGCCTGGTGCTGCTGATCCGCAAGCTGCCGGCTTTCGGCGACGGTCGTGATCTTCTGTTGCTGGCGATCGACCTGCTCCATCAACCGCCGGCGATCGCGCAGCCGTTCCACCTCGAAGCCGACGGGCAAACGCAGACTGTCCACGCGGAAGTCGGCTTTGTTCGGGTCTTGATTGATCTGCCACGGATCGTGCGCCGGGCCGAGGAAGCCGGCGTGCTGCCCCGGCCAAACGAGCGGGCCTTCCACAAGGTGATTGGGCAGCGATACGCCGGTCGGCACGCCATCGTTCCGGGGCCGGAAATAATCGAGCGCCGACGCGTAACACGGCCAGTCGGAGCGCGACGCGATTTGATCGAACTTCCCGCCGGGGATCGCCGCGCCCGTCAACACCTGGTGCGAAGCGAGCAGGTGATTGTTCTCCTGATGGGCCAGCGACCGCACGAGCGCCCATTTGTCGGAGCGCGACGCCAACAACGGTAGGTGCTCGCAGACTTGCAGTCCCGGCGTCTTCGTGGCAATCGGCTTGAACTCGCCGCGCACCTCGGCCGGGGCGTCGGGCTTCATGTCGAAGGTGTCGATATGGCTCGCCGCGCCGGTGAGGAATACGAGGATCACCGACTTCGGCTTCCGCGCATTCGCCGCCGTCGCCCGCCCGCCGAGCACCGACGGCAGCCCGATGCCGAGCAGGCCCGAGTAGCCGACTTGCAACCATTCGCGGCGCGTGAGGCCGATGGTATGGCGATGTCCAGGGAGGGATCTCTGCACGTCTGTTCTCCTGCCGGCCGGGTGGGAGGGCGTTCGGCCTGGGTGGGGTATTCAATTAGAGCATACAACGGCTTTGTGGGAAACCTGAATTCACCGCCGTGCAAACCGCGCCAATGCATTACGGTTCACGAAGTCCCTCCGTCGTTTAACCCGGAGCCAGCGGCGACGGGACTACCCGTCGCCAGCATACCCCGTCGCCGCTGGCTCCGGGTTAAACGAGGGGGCCATGGCGCGCCAATTACGCGCTAATTGGTGAGTCGCGAGAACCTTGGCGGCCGTGCGACCATCCTCTAGGCTGAAGAAAGTTTCGGCAGCTCTTTCCTCCAGGAACGGATTCATGACCGTCCGCACACGCTTCGCTCCCAGTCCGACCGGCTACCTGCACATCGGCGGCGTTCGCACCGCGCTGTTCAACTGGCTCTTCACCCGACATCACGGTGGGCAATTCATTCTTCGCATTGACGACACCGATCAGCAGCGCAACGTCGCGGAAGCGCTCGCCCCAATCCTGCACGGCTTCCGCTGGCTTGGGTTGAACTGGGATGAAGGGGCGGAGGTCGGCGGTCCGCACGGGCCGTATCACCAGTCGCAAAAGACTGCGCGGTACCAGGAAGCTGCGCGACAGCTCGTTGAGTGCGGCTTCGCTTATTACGATTACGCGACTACGGAAGAGATCGCTGGCGAACGCGAAGCCGCTGAAAAGGAAAAACGCTCGTTCGTCTACAGCCGGCGCTGGATGGCCGCGACGCCCGCCGAGCGCGCGAGATTTGAAGCCGAAGGCCGCAAGGGCGTCCTGCGCTTGAACATGTTCCGTGAAGGCGCTTGTCGCTTCACCGATCTCATTCGCGGCGATGTGTCCGTGGACTGGGCCCGCGAGCAGGACCACGTCATCCAGCGTGCCGACGGCACGTGCCTTTACCACCTCGCCAGCGTGGTCGATGACGAGGACATGAAGATCACGCACGTGATTCGCTCGGAGGAGCACCTGTCGAACACGCCGCGACAGATCTTCATCGCGCAGGGCCTTGGCTACGAACTGCCGCAGTACGCGCATTTGCCGTATGTGGCTGCTCCCGGCGGCAAGGAGAAGTTGAGCAAGCGAAAGATCGCACAGTACCTCAAGAACCCGGAGTTCAAAAAGGTCTACGAGCACGGCCACGCGATCGCCGAAGCCGTCGGCCTCCACACCTCAGCCGACACGTTCAACCCGGTAATCGTCGATTTCTACGAACAGGTCGGCTACCTGCCCGACGCGATTTTGAACTACCTCGTGCTGCTCGGCTGGTCGCTCGACGACAAGACAGAGTTCTTCAGCCGCGACGAGATGATCCGCCTCTTCTCGATGGAGCGCGTCAACAAAGCCCCGGCCAGCTTCGACCCGAAAAAGCTGTTCTCGTTCCAGGAACGGTACATGATGCAGCTTCCGGTCGAAGAAAAGACGGCGATGTGTTTGCCGTACTTGCAGAAAGCCGGACTCGTAGCAGCTGGGTCGGTGGAAGTGACGGCGAAGGTGAAGGCAATGGTCGCGGCCGCTGGTGATCGCCTCAAAGTGGCGGGCGACATCTTGGAGTACCGCGACTTCTTCCTGCCCGACGACCAGGTAGTGGATAATGCCGATCCTGGTACGTTTGAGAAACGCCTGAAGAAGCCGCCGGAAGCCGCCGGGCTGCTACGCAAGTTTCGCGACCGCCTGGCTTCGGCGACCGCCTTCGACGCGGCGTCCCTGGAAGCGTTGATGAACGACTTCGTCCAGGCGGAGGGCATTCAGGTCGGGCAGATCATTCACGCAGTTCGAGTCGCGGTCACGGGCAAGGCCGTGGGGTTCGGGTTGTTTGAGACGTTGGCGTTGCTGGGCAAGGAACACAGCGTGGCTCGGATTGACCGGAGTTTGGAGCGGTTGTAACCTCAACGAAGAGGGCAGGGTTGTGCCGATACCTCCGTTTCGCGAAGACGGTTGGCTGCCTGTGGGACATCATCCTGCGACTTGGGAAGAAATCGTGGAGCGTTTTTCCGGGGCGCCTGGTAGCGGACGCGCTGTGTTGACGGAAAAGCTCTTTGCGCTACGCGACTCGCTCCGCAGTTGTGGCGTGACGGGCTCGATGCTGCTGAATGGCACCTATGTGTCGGCAAGAGAAGAACCGCGTGACTTCGATGTGTTGCTCGTCGCGCCTGACAACATTCAAGCCATGAAAGAAGCTGACCCACGGCTCGGTGTATTGCTCGACGCGGAGCACGCGGAAAAAGTTGGCGGCTATTCGCTCTTCTACGTGCCGCGCAGCTCTCCCGACATCGGCATGGTGACGACGTTCTGGAACATAACAAGCGAAGGAATCGCCAAGGGCAGCGTCGAGGTCGAATTATGATCGCCAATTCCGTTGAACTGCGTGTGGCCGTCCGCAACCTTCGAATCATGGAACGGGCGCTGGAATCGTTGCGGACGCAGCTCGAAGCATCCAATCCCTGGCTTTTTGGCGTGACTTCGAAGGCGTATATCCGCCGGATTGAGCTGCTTCAAGGAGAGATCGCCGACTACCTCGCCGAACATCCGTCGGAAGTCTCGCTCATTGTCCCGCAACTTGAGCAAGCGGAGGCAGCCGTTGCACACAGCCTTGATGCTCCCAGCTTGGAGTTGAAGACGTGAGCGACCGCATGCACTCGCCGGATCAGGCTCCGTCTGTCACGCAGGCCGATGCTCTTCAGGCTTACCGTGACCTTACCCCGTATAGCGTTCGTCTTTCCCTGGAGCCGGACGGCTGGCACGTCGATTACGAGCCGAAGGATCGCCACCTGAAGGGCGGCGGACCGCACTACGTCATCGATTCAATGAGCGGCGGCATCGTCTCCAAGCGATATGAGCAGTAGTCGAGCGTTGACATGGTTCAAATGAACATCTCCTTCGAGGCGGATGCCGAATCAGCCCAACGATTTGCCGAATTGTCCGAGCAGGAAAAGCGGAAGCTACGCCTTCTTCTCCGCCTCTACCTGCGTGAGTGTGATTGCGCCGCGTCGCAGCCTTACGGAATAATGGACGAAATCGGCCGACAAGCCGAGGCCAATGGACTCGACGAAGCAACGCTGCAAGCCATTCTCTCAGACCGTTCCACGGAGAAGTGATTAAGTCATGGAGACACCAAACCCCATCGCGGGCGACAATAAAGACGCCCCCCGTTCCCTCAACTTCATCCAAGAAATCGTCGAAGACCATAACCGCGCCGGCCGGTTCGACGGTCGCGTTCACACGCGCTTCCCGCCGGAGCCGAACGGCTATTTGCACATCGGTCACGCGAAGTCGATCTGCCTGAACTACGGTCTCGCGACGCAGTACGGCGGGAAATTCAACCTGCGTTACGACGATACCAACCCGATGAAGGAGGAGCAGGAGTACGTTGATTCCATTCGCGCCGATGTCCACTGGCTTGGCGCCGATTGGGAAGACCGCGAGCTGTACGCCTCCGACTACTTCGGCCAGCTCTATGCGTGGGCCGAGCAGCTCGTGCAGGCCGGCAAGGCGTATGTCTGCGATTTGACCGCCGACCAGGTTCGCGAGACGCGCGGCACGCTCACTCAGCCCGGCAAGGATAGTCCCTACCGCAATCGCTCCGTCGCGGAGAATCTCGACCTGTTCCGTCGCATGCGGGCCGGCGAGTTCCCCGATGGATCGCGCACGCTGCGGGCCAAGATCGACATGGCTCATCCGAATTTGAACATGCGCGACCCGGTGATGTACCGCATTCTGCACGCCAGCCATCAGCACACCGGCGACAATTGGTGCATCTACCCGATGTACGATTGGGCGCACGGCCAGTCAGATTCGATCGAGAAAATCACGCATTCGATCTGCACGCTAGAGTTTGAAAACCACAGGCCGCTGTACGATTGGTACCTCGACCAGCTCGGCATCTATCATCCGCAGCAGATTGAATTCGCACGCTTGAACCTGACGTTTACCGTGCTGAGCAAACGCCGGCTGATTCAGCTTGTGAAAGACGGCCACGTCCGCGGCTGGGACGACCCGCGCATGCCGACGATCTGCGGCTTCCGGCGCCGTGGCTACACGCCGGAAGCGGTCAAGAACTTCTGTGCCCGCATCGGCGTCTCGAAGTTCGACGGCATCATCGACATGTCCTGGCTGGAAGAGGCCCTGCGCGAAGACCTCAACAAGCGGGCGCCGCGCGTCATGGGCGTGTTGCGGCCGCTAAAAGTCATCATCGATAACTTCCCCGAAGGCCAAGTCGAGCAGCTCGAAGCCGTCAACAATCCCGAGGACCCCGCGGCCGGTACGCGGCAAGTGCCGTTTTCAAAAGTGTTTTACATCGAGCAAGACGACTTCCGCGAAGACCCGCCGAAGGATTTCTTTCGCCTCGCCCCCGGTCGCGAAGTGCGGTTGCGCTGGGCCTACTTCGTCAAATGTGTGAACGCAGTGAAAGACGCTGCCGGCAACGTCGTCGAGCTGCACTGCACCTACGATCCCGCGACGAAAGGCGGCAACGCGCCCGACGGCCGCAAAGTGAAGGGGACGATCCACTGGGTCTCCGCGGCGCATGCGCTCGATGCGGAGATTCGCCTGTATGACCACCTCTTTTCAAAACCCGATCCCGACGATGTGCCGGAGGGAGAAACCTACCTGGCGAACCTGAATCCGAACTCGCTCGTCGTGCTGCGAAACTGCAAATTGGAGCCGAGTTTGGCGGACGCGGCGGCGGGCAGCCGGTATCAATTCGAGCGGCAAGGCTACTTCTGCGTAGACCGCGACACGCAGCCGGGGAAGCCGGTATTCAACCGCGCGGTATCGCTGCGCGATACGTGGGCGAAGATCGAGAAGGGTAAGAAGAAGTAAGCCCGCAAACTGCGCTTGCGGGCTTTTGTGCGTCAGCTTCCGGGCTACTTGGGCACGCGCGCCGGCCGTTTCGTGACGGGTTGCTTCTGTCGCTTCGCGAGACCCGACACCGGCTGCGCTTTACCCTTCGCGCGAATGGTCGGTCGCGTTTTCTTCGCGGTCTTGTTCGCCGCCGGGGGCTTCTTGGCAGCGCGCGGCCGCGGCGCGGCCCGCGCGGGGGCGGTTGTGGACGTGACGACCTGGGTTTGACCGCCCGCGCTCCCCGTGCGGTTGCCCTCGTCGAGATCGATGCCAAAGATCGCGCCGAGGTCGCTGCCGGCGAGCGTCGACGCGGCATCCCCTTGAAGGGTTTGGTTAAGATTCTCGGCGTCAACCGCCTGGCTGATTAGATCGAGATGGTCAACATCACGAAGAGTGAAGAGCAATTCGGGCGCCGCATCGAGGCGGGCGCCGACGCCGTAGAGCGTGGCCGCCACGTGCTTGCACATGGTCGCCCAGTCGGGGCACGAGCATTTCATCTCAATTTCGCTGGGCTGCGGGAACAAACCCCCGCCACGTTCCGTGAGACGTTCCATGATGCCCCGCTCGAAGCGCCCGCGGAGAAGGTCGATGAGCGAGCTGATGGAACGCGCACAGTCTTGCTTGATGCGGCCCCATGCGGTCGACGGCAACGTTTTGATGTCAATGGCTACCTTGTAGATGTCCGAACCGCTGACGAGGGCTTTCACCTTGCCGCGCTCGATCTGCAAATCAATGACGGAGCCGTTGCGAACGTAGGTGCGGCCGCGCGGCAGTCGATTGGCGAAATCGCTGTAGCTTTCAAGATTGTCGCACCACGCTTGGCCCCAGAAAGACGTGGCGATCTTGCGCCCGTTTAGCTCGATGGGCGCCAGCGTGCGCTTCTCCTTCTTCGCCAGTTTGGCGGCGAAGGCAGACGCCTTGGCGCGTCGCTGCGATACCGAAACGTAGGGACGCCAGCCGCCGTAGTGCCAAGACATGGGTCGCCTCCATGCGGGTGCAAAATGAGTTAACAGCGAGAAATCGCTGACATGTTAGCAGCCGCGGTGCGTCGGATTCAATAGCTTTCGCCTTTTTTTGTCGAGCCGACGCGCCTCAATCGTCCGCCGTCGCCCGTCCAATGTCGAGGGCTACGAAACGAAGCAGCTCGTCGTCGTTCATTTCGGTGAGCAGTGTTTCGCTTTCCTGATTGAGCAACCGGTCGGCGACGGCCTGTTTACTCTCGATCATGGCGTCGATGCGTTCCTCGACCGTGCCGCGGCAGACGAACTTGTGGACGAGCACGTTGCGCTTCTGGCCGATGCGAAAGGCGCGGTCGGTGGCCTGGTTTTCGACGGCGGGATTCCACCAGCGGTCGAAATGGATTACGTGCGAAGCCGCGGTGAGATTGAGTCCGCTGCCGCCCGCCTTGAGAGAAATCGCAAAGAACGGCGGTCCCTGTTCATCTTGGAACTGGCGCACCAACTCGGCCCGCTTGCCGACGGGCGTGCCGCCGTGCAACACCAGCCCCGCGCGGCCGAACAAGCCCGCAAGATATTTCGCCAGGGGCTCGGTCATCGCCTGGAATTGCGTAAAGACAAGAACTTTCTCTTGGCGCTCGGCGATCGGCTCGCACAGCAACCGCAGCCGCTCGAACTTGCCGCTGTCGCCCGGTGCATAGGCGCCCGAGGACAGAAATTGGGCCGGATGATTGCAAATCTGCTTGAGCTGCATGAGCACGGAAAGCACCAGACCGCGGCGGGCCATGCCGTCGGCCGTCTCGAGGCGTTCGGCAAGGTCTTTGACCGCGCGCTCGTACAACACGGCCTGTTTCTTGGACAAGCCGCACTCCGCGCGCATCTCGGTTTTTTCGGGCAAGTCGGGCACGATGTTCGGGTCGGTCTTGAGGCGGCGCAAAATGTACGGCCGGACAAGCCGCCGCAAGGCGCCAAACGCCTGCGCATCCTGACGCTGGTTCAGTTGCTTTACGTACTTCTTGAACTGCGTGGCGGAACCGAGGAGTCCGGGGCTACAAAAATCGAACAACGACCAGAGGTCGCCCAAGTGGTTTTCGACCGGCGTGCCCGTGAGAACAATCCTGCCGCCGGCTTGCAGCTTCTTCACCGCGCGCGTCTGCGTGGAACCGGAATTCTTGATGGCCTGAGCCTCATCGAGCACGATGAGCGACCAACGCGGCTTCTCCAGCCAGGCTTGCCGGCGCGCGAGACCGTACGTGGTCACGACGAGGTCCACGCCGGCCAGAGCGTCGTCCGGCGCCGCGGCGATGCGCGCCAAAGCATCGGCGGAGCATTCCGACCGATGAGCGACGAACACTTTCAGCGACGGTCCGAAACGTGCCAGCTCCTGCAGCCAGTTGCCGATCAACGACGCCGGGATGATAAGCAGGTTGGGCGGATGTGCGGCGCCGCCGCGTTGCCGCTTGCGCATCAACAACAGATCAATGAGCTGAATGGTCTTGCCCAGGCCCATATCATCGGCCAGGCAAGCGCCCAGTCCCAGCTCGGTCATGAACCAAAGCCAGCGCACGCCTTCCACCTGATACGGTCGCAGCGTCGCCTGCAAATCGCGGCCGGGTTGGCACGCGGCAATGGTCTCGGGACGGCGCAGGCGGTCGAGCGTTTGCCGCAGCCAATCGCCGGCCGTGACGCGCGACCAGTCGGCCAGTTGTTCGTCCGCGCCGTCGTCCGCGTCGAGCTTGGCGCCGGCGAGCAGCCGCATCCCGTCGATGAAGCTGATTCCCTTGGCGTGTTCCGCTTCGAGCGCCTTCCAGTGCTCCAGCGCCTGGTTGAGTCGCTCGCGATCGGCTTCGACCCACTTGCCGCGAAGCAACACCAGCCCCTCGCTGGACTCGAGCAATTGGCGGCGTTCGTCGGCGTTGAGCGGTTCGCCGTCGAGCGCCAGGTCGACTTGGAAATCCAGAAGTTGATTTGTGTTCAGCACGCTGGCCGGGCGTGCGCCAAGTTGCACCTGCACCTGCGGGCGCGGCGTTTTGCGCGCCGCCCACCAATCCGGCACGCGCACGACGACGCCGGCTTGTTCGATCCGCGCGGATTCCGTCAAAAAGCGATACGCCTCGCGAATGGACCAGCCCTGCGGTGCAAACAGCGCTTTGCTCTCGAGCAGCTCCCGGACGAGCGGGCTTTCTGCCGCCGCCCGCTGCACCGGTTCCAAGAGAGAGGCCAGCTTGGCATGCTCCTTGGCGCCCGCGTAGGTCTTGAGCGCCTCGGCCAGCGGCAGGTGTTGCAACCGTGACTGGCCCGACAAGCGATGCGTGAACGTCGCCAAAAAAGCGAACGGCCGCCGCGGATCGCGCTTATTCTCCGCGAGGTGAAAGGTGACGCGGCCGAGCAAGTGCAACAGCGGATTGACGGAACGCAACCAACCGGCCGGACCGTCGGGATGCAGCCGGGCTTGCGCGGCGACCAACGCCCCCAGCGCCTGCCAAAGTACACGGAGTCGTTCCGCGGTCAGATACTCCAAGCCGCGCATGGGCGGCGCGTCGGCCACGATGCGGAGCAGCTCGTCTTCAGGCGGTGCCGGCGCCGACGCCCACTGGTCGATCGCCGCCTCGCCCAGATGACAGATCTGCTGAAAGTACCGCTGCGCCAGGCCCCGCCAGAAGACAAACTCAGGCGGCAACGCACCGTCGAACTGGTGCGAAACCAGCAGCAACAAGCCCGCCGGACTCGATTCTCCGAAAGCGTCGCGCAACGCCGCCGCCGCGCCATCCGATACGGGCGTTTGGCTTTCCGGAGCATCTTCGATTCGCAGAGCGCCGCTGGGAGTGATCGCAAGACTTAAATTCATCGGTCCAGTATCCCGCCGTCCGTGCTCGTGGTGCCAAGCCGTGGGACGTGTGCTCCGTTCGTATGCTTTTCTTCTCAGAACGGCGGCGTCCTACTCCCGTCACTGGCGGCGGGCGGCGTAGTCGGGCGTAGATTGGTTGCATTATGGCGCGGGAGTTCGGGGTCGTCCAGGATTTTCGGAGGCAGCAATACGGCGACCGCGGCAGGTCCGAGCGAGACCGAGCGAATCCCATAGGACCTATAGGACGAATAAGTCCTATAGGTCCCGTTCGGCACGCGGTACCTACCCACATCGCTTGCATTGCATTCGACGCCATTCCGGGTACGATCTGACTGGCAAAGAAGCCGCACGTGGACGTGAATCAAGGAGAGTATGCCAAAGCACGAGTGCCCACGGTGAATTCACCATGCTGAGCCTGCAATGTCCGCAGTGCCGAGCGACGTTTGCGACGACCGATCCGCCGCCGCTTCAAGTCGTCTGCCCGTCGTGCGGCACAACGAGCCGGCTCGACACGCCGCAAGTCGCCGCACTCGTGGACGGCGCCTTCGCCGGCGCGGCCGGCCCGGACATTCGGCCTGCCGCGGCGTCCGCTCCCGTGCCGCGCGACCCGGAACGGTCCGCCAGCCTTGTCAGCCGTGGCGTGGCCCTGACGTCCGCCGGCCATTACGAGCCGGCGGTGAGCGAATTCACCGAGGCCGTTCGCTACGATCCGAGCAACGCCATCGCCTACAACAACCGCGGTTATGCGCAGGCCGCGCTGCGCGCGCATGACGCGGCCATCGCCGACTTCAATGAAGCGCTCCGCCTCCAGCCGCGCTTCGCCGGCGCGTTGAACAACCGCGCACTGGCCCACACGGCCCAGGGCGCCTACGAGGACGCCGTGCGCGACGCAACGGCGGCGGTGCGGCTCGATCCGACCCTCGCGCTGGCCTACCTCAATCGCGGTCTGGCTCACGCCGCCTTGAAGCAGCTCGATAGGGCGCTTGTGGATTTCAATCAGGCTCTCGCGCTCGACGCCAAGCTGGTCAACGCCTATCACAATCGCGGCTTTGTCCACACGGCACGCGGCGACTATGAAGTCGCGCTCCACAATTACAACGAAGCGATCCGCCTGCGTCCCGAAAGTGCGTTCGGCTATTACAATCGCGGCTTCGTTCAGATGCTGCACGGCGCCTACGACGACGCGGTGCAGGATTTCGGCGCCGCCCTCGAACGCCGGCCGAGCTTCGTGGATGCGTGTTACAATCGCGGCGACGTCCATCGCGCGCGGCAGGAGTTCGACCACGCGGTCGCGGACTACACCGCCGCGCTTCAACACGATGCACGCTTCTTGCTGGCCTATTACAACCGCGGTGAGATTTTCTACGAGCGTGGCGACTACGACGCCGCCGTCGCCGACTTCAGCGCCATGATCCGCCTCGATCCGAGCATGCCTGCCGCGTACAACCACCGCGGCCTCGCGTATGCCGCCAAGGGCCAACACGAGCAGGCGGTCGCCGACTACAACGAAGCGCTGCGCCGCAACCCCGCCTACGCCGCCGCGTATCGCAATCGCGGCGCCGCCTACGCCGCGCTGGGCGACGAGGAACGAGCCATGGTCGATCACATCGAGGCCGTGCGCCGCGCGCCGAAAGTGGCCGCCGGCTTCGAAGGCTTCGCCAAGCTCTGGTCCGGCGCCGACGCCGAAAGCAAACAAATGGCCCTGGAAGCCGCCCTCCGCGCCTGCGAGTTGTCGGGCTGGGAAGAGTCGAGCTGCTTGAGCACGCTGTCCCACGCCTACGCGGAATTGGGTGCATGGAACGATGCGGTGCAGTGGGCGGAACAGGCATTGGCGTTTGCGCCGGACCGGGAGAAACCGGCGCGGCAGGCGGAAGTCGATGACTATCGGGGACGGGCGAACTCCGAAGACGCCTAGGGCGCATTCGGGGCTGTATGCTTCACCGTCTCAGCGGCGACGTACCGCTCAATGGCGACGAGGTAGGTGTCGATGAGCAATGCCTTTACTTGTTCAACGGACAACGTGAACTGGCTGGCGGTGCCGTACCGTGCCAAGCGTGAAATCTCGTAGAGTTGATGGTACTCGACCTGAATGGTCCGGAATTGCCTTCGGACAGCGGCGCAACGGTCGTCGTGGCTCATGCTGTGTTCACCGTGGTAGGCGCGCAGTTTCTCCACCAGGTGGACGGCGACGTAGAAGGCAATCGTCGCCATCCAGTCGGGCGGCCCTTGCGCGGAAATGCTATCCAGAAAGGCTCGGTTTCGATTTGCCTTATCTTGGTGCTGCTTGGGCTTCGGCATAGACTTGGATCGAATCCTCGGGCTTGAAGAACGTCTCGAGTTCGTCGTCCTCTCCCGTCGCCGGCAGCTGCATGAGATCGGAGGACCACCCCTTGTCTTCCAAATCGAGCTCCAGCTTTGCGATCTCTTCGCCGAGGCGCGGGTCGTACTCTTTTGGCACAACGATGTACGCCTTGAGTGACTGACCGACCTGGAGCGCGACGTAGCAGGATTTGATTTTGTCCGCGCGTGCCCGGCACCAGCGGTGCAAAAGCGGAATGTAGTCCTCGAAGAAGTTCTTTACCCACGCTTCAACGTTGCTTGCATGCCGCAGCGCTTCGATCGCGGGTCTTGCCGAGATCAGAAAGTGGTCGTAATCCTGCGGCGTTACGAAAACCTGCCCATCGGAAAAGTGAAGGTAAACAGGGCCCTTCTTCGGTGTGTGTGTCGTCATGGGTACTGTTCCGGATACCTCAGTCATGCCGTGTGCCCTTTCTGCAGGACGAATACGGTAGATTCTAGGACATGTCAAGGTAGATAACCAGAATCGCGTTCGACGTATCTCGTCAGTCCTTCGGAAGATGCGTTCGCAAGATCGCTGCAAATCGCCGTGATTGCACGTCTGGCGAGCATTGACACCGATGGCCCAGATGAGAAGGCCCATTTCCGCTGGCATTCGCGTCGCCGCACGTCCATAATCACGGCACACTCTCCTCACCCCGCTCGGCGCGGCGCCGGGCAGTGGGATGCGACCGGGCGGCATGCCTTGGAACGCAGCCTCCGAGTTCGTCCGCCCGCGGCGCCTCCTCTGCTGCCGGTCCGGCTTGCCGTGAGTTCATCATGCACACAACGTTGAGTGAGCTTGCCAAGGCGCGGGTGCAACAGTTTGAAGCTGCCTGCCGGCGCCTGCCGCCGGCCGCGCGGTTGCCCGACGACGACAGTTTTCTGGCGGACTTGCCCCAGGACGAACGTGAAGCGGTGCGCGAAGCGATTGAACAGCTTCGGCAGGCGTTTGGCGGGCGCGTCTTTGACACCGTCGATACCGCCGCGCCCGGCGCGACGGTCGATCACGTCGAGAAGCAAGGCACGGTGGACGCCGAGCGTTCCGAGGCGAAACATAATGCGCCGACCGATTTCTCGGTCGACGACCCAGGCCAGACCGCCGACAACCTGGTGCAGCGCGCGCCGGCAAAGCCGGCTTCGGAGCGACGCGCGTCGCGCGACCGTCATTGGCCGATCCTGAATGACTTCGAGATTCTCGGCGAACTCGGCCGCGGCGGCATGGGCGTCGTCTACAAGGCACGCCAAATCAAACTCAATCGCGTCGTCGCCCTCAAGATGGTCTTGTCCGGGCCGCACGCCGACCCCGACCAACTCGGTCGCTTCCATACCGAGGCGCTGGCGGTCGCCCGCTTGCAGCATCCGAACATCGTTCAGATCTACGAAGTCGGCGATCAGGACGGCCTGCCCTATTTCGCGCTGGAGTTCGTGGACGGCGGCCCGCTCGATCGCAAAGTGGCTGGCAAGCCGCAGCCGCCGCGTGAAGCCGCCCTGATGGTCGAAACGTTGGCGCGCACGGTCCATTACGCCCATGCGCACGGCGTCATCCATCGCGATTTGAAGCCGGCGAACGTCCTCCTGACGGCGGACGGAGCGCCCAAGATCACCGACTTCGGTCTCGCGAAGGCGGTCGAGGCGGATTCCAGCCAGACGCGCAGCGGCACCATCCTCGGCACGCCGAGCTTCATGGCCCCCGAACAAGCGCGCGGCGACGTGAAGGAAGTCGGTCCGCTCGCCGACGTCTACGGCCTGGGCGCCATGCTCTACGACCTGCTCACCGGCCGCCCGCCGTTCCAGGGGCCGACGCTGCTCGACACGTTGGAACAAGTGCGGTCGCAAGAGCCGGTCCCGCCGCGCCAGCTTCAGCCGAAGACGCCGGTCGATCTCGAAACCATCTGCCTGAAATCCTTGCAAAAGGAGCCGCACAAGCGCTATCCCAGCGCATTGGAATTAGCGGTCGATTTGCAGCGTTTTCTGGCGGGCGAGCCGATTCAGGCGCGGCCGGTGTCGAAAGCGGAACGCTTTTGGCGCTGGTGCAAGCGCAATCCGCGCGTCGCGACACTGAGCGCCGGCGTGTTTGCTTTGTTGCTGACGTTGGCGGTTGGGTCGTTGATCTTTGCCTATCACGTTGACCAGTTGCGCAAGAACGAGACCGCCTCCAAGGAACTGGCCCAGAAGCAAAGCAAGCTGGCCATCAATAGCCTTTATGAGGTGGGCACAACCTTCCAGACTGAGTTGAAAGGTAAGCCAGGCCTGCAACCCCTTCGTCTCAAGCTCCTCAAAATGGTTGAAGACGGCCTCGAAAACGCCATGCGCGACGCCGACGAGAACCTGTTTGACAGGACCACGGCCATTCTCTTTCAGCAGCGCGGCGACAACCTTGACGAGTTGGGCCGATCAGAGGAGGCCTTCGAGATGTACAAACGGAGCTTCGCCATCGCGGAGCCGCTGGCAAAGGAAACGCCCGACGATCCTATCGCCCAGCGGAACTTGGCGAGCACGTGCAGCCGGCTCGGCCAAAAATGCGTCAGCTTCAACCGCCCGGAAGAAGCCGAGATGTATCGCCGTCGCGCCCTGGAAGCTTCTCTAAACTGGGCCCGGTTGGCGCCAGAGGACCTGGACGCAATCACGCGCGTGGCCAAAGCCTACCACGAACTTGGCGCGATGAGCCTGGAACACGGCAGGGCAGCCGAGGCGCGCGACTGGTATTTGCATTCGCAGCAATGGCAGGAAAAGTGGCCGGCGGACTACGCGAAGTCCACGGACGGTCAGCGCGAACGGTGCGGCCTTTTCGACCAACTCGGTACGATCGCGTTGGCGCTCGGCGACGGCGCCGCCGCGGAAGCGTACTATCAGAAAGCGGCGGACATTCGCAAGCCGTTCGCTGACGCGGAGAAGGACACCGAGTTGTACCGCAAGCAAGATCTGGCCAGGTCCTACTGGAATTTGGGCCACGTCCGCTTGCTGCAGCTTGGCGATGCCGCCGGGGCGCGCCGCCGGTATGAGGACGCGTTGGCACTCTGTCAGCGCTGTTTCAATCTCGACCCGCGAAGCGGCCGCACCCGCTTCGACCTCGCCCGCGCGCATTATTTCGTTGGGGCCGCCAGTGCGAAAGCTGGCGACCCGGAGACCGCGCGCAGGTCTTTCCAAACCTGCCTGGAATTTCGGACCAAACTCGCGGCGGACAATCCAAAAAACCCAACGATTCAATGCGACTTCGCGCTGGCGCTGGCGCGATGCGACAAGGTGGCCGAGGCCACCAAGATTGCCGACCGGCTGCGTACGGAGGCCGCCAAGAACTCGCACCTGCTGTATTTCGTCGGGTGCGTTTACGCACTGTGCTCGACGCCTGCGCCGGGCAACGCCACTTCGTCGTCCTACCGCGATGCCGCGGTCGCCACGCTTCGCCAAGCCGTGGCCCTGGGATGGCACGATGTCGCTACCTTGCAATCCGACCCGGACCTTGATCTCCTTCACGAACATCCCGACTTCAAGCAGCTCGTCGCGGACTTGAAAAAGGCCCAGCCCGCCGCGAGCGCTGCCGCGGGTCCGTAACCGTCGAAAGTCGTTTCACGCCGTGGACCGAATCCATGCGCATCCTCATCACCATCCCGCACTACTTCCACGCCGCCACGGCAGCCGGCGCCGATGTCCCAGCCCACGGTTCGCTTTCCAACGATCCACAGCCGCGTATCCAAGCCCTGACCGCCTGCCTGAGCAGCTTGCACCACACCCTCCGCCAGCCGCAGTGCACCATCGACATCGCCAGCCGGCGAACCCGGCCGGCAAACGCAGCGCTGACGGCAGACCTCGACCTCGTGATCTGTACGACGAAGGACCGGCACCTGTTGAAGCGCCTGCCGCCGTTGCCGCACGCGTATCAGCACCGTGAGACCGATGCCGAGCCGCTGTTGCTCGGCTTCGAGTGCCACGCCGTGTTGCAAGCGTCGCTCGGCCAGTATGACTATTATTGCTATCTGGAAGATGACTTGATACTGCGCGATCCGTGGTTGTTCGCGAAGCTGGCGTGGTTCAACCGCCACCTCGGCAACGAACGGCTGCTGCAACCCAACCGCTATGAAGCCGGCGCGCACCCGCTGGTCTCCAAAGCTTACATCGACGGCGACCAACGGCCGCGCACGACCGCCCGCTATCAGACTCCGGGCAAATCACGCCGGCTCATCTCGTCGGTCCTGGGCGTGCGTGTGTTCTTCCGCCGTGCCCTCAATCCGCACTCCGGCTGCTTCTTCCTGAACGCCGCACAAATGCAGCACTGGGCGAACCAGCCGCATTTTCTGGACCGTGATACCGGCTACGTCGGCCCGCTGGAAAGCGCCGCCACGCTGGGGATTTTGCGCACGTTCGAGGTCTGCAAACCGCTGCCGCAGAACGCATCGTTCTTGGAGATCGAGCACTTCGGAACCGGGTTCATGCGGAAAATTCGCGCGGAATCGCCGCCGCGCTGACGGAAAAGCCCATGGCTGAAATGAAGTCCTTATGAGACAAGCACTTACTGCTGATAACTGCCAGCAAACCACGACCTGGCAGGAATAAGAACGCCGTAAGACTATTTCGCCGCAACAGGTTACGCCGCGCGCGTCCAATTCTGCCAGGGGGGGAGGGGCGGCAGAAAAGGGCAGGAATGCGCTCTTTCGGCGAAATAACGCTTGCCCAACGCGTCGTCAATGGTCCTTTTTGCTCCGTTTCAAGACCAATAGGTAGACTTTCTCGCCTTCCTTTGAGGCAAACTCCGTTGGCCGCCCCGCGCCAGGCTCACCGTAGCAAAGCCTCAATTCATCGCCCTTCAATTCGAAAATGCCGTGCGCCGACTCCTCGCTGTGCGGCTTCTTGATGTCGATGTGCTTGGGCGAATGGCCGGGATCAAGGGCGAAGGAAAGCGGCGTCTTCTTCTCGCCGGCGACGACGGCGATGAGCTGGTCGTCGGTGATGACGATCTGCCGTTGCTTGAGGTAATCCTCGGCGGCGGCTTTGCCGTTGAACACGGAAGCGGCAAGCTCCCACGTGCCACGGAGCTTCGCCCGTTCCTCAGCAGTCTTCGCTTTGGGATCATCCGCGCCAAGGAGGACGACCGCCACGGCGAGGAAGAGGCAGCTCGGTTTTGTCATAGTTGCACTCCCATCTTGTCGTGCAGCGTTCCGAGGTGGTTCGAATTCTGGGCGAAGAACGCATCGGCGCTCGTGACAGCATGTCCCGCAAGTTGCTCGTGGCTGCCGCGGACCGCTCCGAGTGATATCGTATCGACGCGCCGGGATTGCTCCTGAGCGTGCCAGGCGACAATGGCGGCCGCGGTGGCGTCGTCGCGTTGCAGAGCACTCTGTTCGCGGCCAAAGCCGCCGACTAACTTCGCGCGCACGGGCCCGCCGATCAGCAGATCATCGCCGGCGCCGCCGAGCAACACCGCACCGCCGCCGCTGCCCTGGTAGACGCCGTTGCCGGGTGCATCGAGCCGCGGCCCTGCTTCGCTGATCGCGTCCACACGGACGATGAAGTTGCCGGGCGGCGCGGCGTGCAACGCTTCCGGACCATTCGCGTCCTGATCGATGACGGCCAAATCGCCCGCTGTGAGGCTGCGGCGGACATCCAGAGCCGCGAGATACGGATACATCACCGACGCCGTTTCGGCACTGTGGCCCAGGCCGAGGGCGTGGCCGAGTTCGTGCGTGGCGACCGTTTGGAAATCGTACTGGCCGGAGCTGATCCCCGTGGCGTCGCCGCCGACATACCAGTTCCAGCCGGCGACCAGCGTGACATCTCGGCCCAGCGAAGTGACGCCGAGGACGCCGTCCGCCACGCCGCCGATCTCGCTCGTCGCCGCGATATGAATCGTAATGTCCGCATTGGCGGCCGCGTCGCCGCTCACCTCCACCATCGTGATGCCGTAAGGATTGAGTTGGGAGTTCAGCTCGGCGATGGCGTCGGCGATCCGATCGCCTTCACCCGCTATCATGCCGCCGGCGTCGGTGACGGTAACCCAGAGCTGGCCGGTGAACAGGTCGGTGATGGAAGCCAGGACGACCGCGGTGTCCGCGGCCGAACCGTCCGTCGGCACGCCGTCGCCCACGGCGAGCAGGTTGATGGCGCCGGCCGCATTGACCGTGGCCAGCACGTTGGCGGCTTCGGCAGTGAGCGTTGCATTCCCCGCGTAGAAGACGCCCGCGGCGTAGTGCGCGTCTACCTTCTGCACGACCTGAAGAACGGTGAGCACCGTGTTGCTGTTCGTAGACAGGTCGAACGCGGGGAAATCGGCGCCAACGTCCAGGGTGGCGGCTCCCGATCCAGCCGCGGTCACCTTGAAACCGTATTTTGCTGCAAGTCCATTCTGGACGAGTGATGCGCCGCCAAGCGACGAGGTGGTCGCGTAGATATTCAGGGCCGCGGCGAACGCTTGTTGGTAGGTCGAATTGCCCGCCGCCGCAAAAGCCTGCGCGACCTGCGTATTCGTGTGGCCCGCCAGATTGCCGAAGAGGTTCGGGAAACTGCTCGCCAACCATGTGCCGACGGCGGTCGCGCCGGCGCCGCCATTCAAGCTGGTAATGACCTTTTGGCCCTTGCCTTGCCAGAAGTTAACCGACGCCGATTGCCCGCGTACGAGCGACGTCGCCGGGGCTTGCACCGAAAGGCTGGCGTTACCCGACACCGTCAAATCGTTGGCAATCAGCTGGGAGCCGTGGCCTTGGATGGTCAACAAGGCATTGCCTGACAGCGACACGACCGCGCGCGTTCCGTAAACTGCCCCGTTCAGCACCGTGTTGCCGTTGCCCGAGATCGTCACCGGCATGCCGGAATGGCGTGATTGGAAGAGCACGATGCCTTGATAAGTGCCGCTCGTCTGCGCCGTCAACCACACGCTGCCGCTTCCCGTGATGCGAATGCCGTCTCCGCCGTCGTCGTCCTCGCAGTCATCCCGGTCGCTAGCCGAAGCATAGATGAGCACACCGGCGCCGGTGACGCTGCCTTGTCCCGATACTTCCAGCCCGCCGCGCCGGAGATAGTAAATGCCCGGTTGCAACGACACCGATGCCTTGCCGTTGACTTGGATGCCGCCCACGTACACGCCGGGCTGGAGCGTGAGGTTCGCATTGCCTTCCGCGTCTACTCCGCCAAAGACGCTTGAGGGCACGGGAACTGCGGGTAAGCCGGCAAGCGGATCGGCCAGCGGCGGCTTGCCGCTCACGATGGTTGTGTTGAATTGTCCCTGCCCAGTGCGCCGCGTGCCGGGCACGCCCGTTACGTCGAGCTCGGTCGCCGTGATGCTGCCCTTGCCGGAAAGCACGGCCGCCGCGGGATTCGTCGAGTCAACGACTATGCCCGAACCGCTGACGACAATACTGCCGTTGCCGGAATCGGTCAGCGCCCCCGCATCGTCGCGATCAAGCAACAGGATGCCGACGTTTCTGATGACCGCCACGGTTTGGTAGTCCGTGAAGCCATTGTCTTTGTCGAGAATACGACCGTAGATCGTATACGCGCCGTCGTTGGCAAACGTGAATGGTGCGGTCGACGCCGTCACTGCCGAACCATAGTCGCCGGCCAAGCCGGCCTGGGTGAGCGCGTAGCTGTAGTGGAATCCCCCTGTCGTGTCCGCAAGGGACGGATCGAGTGGGCTGGTAAAGCTGACGGTCACCGGCGCCCCGTTGAACACCGGGCCGTTGTTGGCGAATACGGCCGTGGGCGCTACGTTGTCCACGGCGATCGTCTTCGAGACGACGCTTGTATAAGTGCCGTCCTCATCTGTCAGATCAACGGCCACGGTCCAGGTTCGGGGACCATCATCAAAGGTATGGGTCTTGACGGCGCCGCTCGCCGAACCCGAGAAGGTTGCGTTCGTGCCGTCGCCCCAGTGGATCGTGTAGCTCGACACCGTGTCGTGACCGGGATCGGACACCGTCCCAAGATAGAGCGTGTACAGCGAGCCTTCGAGGATGTGGCCGACGCCTGTCACGTTGATCTTCGGCGGCACGTTGTTGACGGCGACGGAGAGCGCGACGTGGCCCGCCGTGAAGCCGATGTTCGTATAGGTTCCGTCCTCATCCGTCGCGTCGACGGTGATGGTGTAATTGTTAGGGCCATCCGCATAAACGTGCGTCCGTGTCACGTTGCTTGGCGGGCCGAATACGGTCTGGTGAATGCCGTCGCCCCAGTTGATGGTGAACGTCTTGATCGTGTCCTTGCCGGGATCGGTCACGGGGCCAAGCGTCAGCGCGTAGGCTGAGCCTTCGTTGACGCTGGTGGCGCCCGCGAGAGTGACGACGGGCGCCACGTTGTTGACCGCGACGCTCTTGCGGCCGACGTTGGCGAAAAACCCCTGCTGTGTCGTCAGGTCCACGGTGATGACGTAATTGTTCGGGCCGTCGGCATAGGTGTGGGCGGCGATTGCATTGAGCGTCGGGGCGCCGTTGAAGACATCGGTTTGACCGTCGCCCCAATGGATGGCGTATCCCGTCACGGTGTTGCTTAGCGGGGTGTTGCCGATAGAGCCCAGCGTCAACGGGGAGATCGAACCTTCATTCACGCTGGCGGCCCCACTGAGTGCGATGGTCGGCGCGACCAAGACATGGAAGGTGCTAATTGTCGAACCCAAATCTTTGTCGGTCACGGTGACCGATACGAGGAAATTGCCGTCGGTTGTATAGGTGTGCGGCGCTACGCCCAATGACCCTTGGGCCGTTTCAGAAAACGAATTGTTGCTTGTGTTATCGCCCCAATTCACGACAACGGACCAGGGGGCGTCGTTGAGGCCGGGATCGCTGAATGAACCCAAGTTGAAATTGGCGGTTGCACCCGCTTGGGCGGTTTGATTAGCGGGCGGCACGACAATCGGCGCCACGTTGCGAACCGTCACCGCGGCGGCGTCGGAGCCTAGAAGGGAATTATTGATGTCGAACATCGTCACGGTCACGGGGAAAGGCAGGGCACGGTTATCCGCGTAAATATGACTGAGCGTGAAGACGGAGTAATTCCCGAAATGCGTAAGCGGCACGCTCATCGTGCCCGAGGGGTCGCCGTAGTCAACGGTGGCGTGATCTGCGTTCGGGTACGTGGTCGATCCGGATTGCGTGAAGGTATCGCCTTCGTTGATGATCGCATCGGGGCCGGCGTCCACGCCCGCTTGAACATTGTTCACGTTTACCAGCTCGATGCTGGCATCATACTTGACCGTTTCAGCGCCCTGCACCACCTGTCCGCCGCCGATCGTAACGCCCCCCAACGAAGCAGTAACGGGAACGGGACCTTGGTTCGTCGCGGAGAACGCATGGACCGTCAGGCTGTCCGTGGCGTTATCCGTGCCGGAGTCATGAATCGTCGTGCTGCCGGCGACCCCGTTGAAGTCCACGTTGTAGGTGTCCCCGCTGCCGCCGCCGTCGAGCGAGGCGGACCCGGTCCAGTTGTGGACCGTGAAGGTATCGCCAAGAGCGCCGCCCTTCAGATTGGCTTGCTGGATGTTCGTCAAGCTGTCGTTGGTAACGCCTTGGTTGCCGTTGATGCTCAGTGCGGCGTCGCTTAAGTCGAAGGTAGCGTCGTTCGATTCCACGACCTGATTGTTTCCGCCGCGGCCGTCGAGCACATTCGTGCCCGCGCCGCCGGTGAAGACGTTGTCCAGGCTGTTTCCGAGGATGGTGTCATTGAACGGCGTGCCGATAACCGTCTTGATCGCCGTCGCCGACGGCAACGTCAGCATAAGGCCGCCGCCGACGGTTTGCGGGAGAATTGACGCGAGATCAACGGCGATGCCGGTTGCCATCGCCGAGAAATCGAGTGTTCCTTGCCCGTTGCCCGCGATGCTCTTGATCGTGTCATGCCTCAACGTGTTGCCGCCGAAGATGTAGGTATCGCTGACGGAGCTGCCGATGAGCGTATCGTCGCCCGTGCCGGCTATCAGCGAATCGCCGACCCCTTGACCCTGATCGGATCCGCGGGCGAAGCTGTACATGAGGAGTTCATAATCACCCGTGGAAGTGTGCGGCGTCAGGGCATCGGAATAGACATCGACCTCAATGGTGTACGTGCCGGTTACAGGAAGGGTTGCGTCAATCAGCAGCGCATCGGTCGGCTCAATGCCGTCGTCGTCGGTAGCGATAATGACGCCGTTGGGATCGCGGAGTCGCAAGATCGTGTCGATCGGATTCGCGTTGCGCGTCAGCGACGCCGACATCGTTTCAAAGTTCATCACCGTGCCCGCCGTGCCCGCGAACGAATAGAAATCGCTCGCGCTCTGTCCACCGATAAGCCCGATGTGGCCGACGATATCCGCCGCCTTGACGGCGAACGTCTGGCCGAAATCCTGGGCGTTCGGATTCGCCGCCAAGGTGTTGGGCACCGACAGGCCGGCGAGCGTGAGCGGCTGAGCGCTGGCGACGGATTGGTGCGCGCCGCTCTGCTCGAACACCACGCTGCCCGCGTCGGCGAACGCCAATTTCACCGCGTCGCGCTCGCCCAAATACGGATCGCCAAGTGAGTTGGTCAGCGCGATGCCCACCGAACCGGGAGACGCCATCAAATCGAACGGCGTCTCCGTAGCGTTGCGGGAACCGGCGAAATTGCCGAGCGTGGCGCCCGGCGCCGCCGTGATATAGCGGCTCGTGTCGGTGCTGGCGAAGATGCCGGAACCGATCGGGCCGAACGAATCCGTATGCCGCAAGCCGCTGAGGTGGCCCAACTCGTGACCCGCGATGGTGGCCGAGAGGGCGACAAAGTTCGTACTCGTATTCGCCGCAGGCGCGCGGAGCAGGTAGTTGTCATCAATCGCTACCGAGCCGCCGAGACTCACGTTGCGCCAATCCAACTCGCCCGCGAGGCCGCCGATTTCGGGCTGGTTCCCATTCGGCGTCTTGTTGAAGAAGATGGTGACGAAGTCGCCGCCGGTCGGCGGCGTGAGCGTGAATACGTAATTAAAGGCGGCATAGTCCGCGACAAGACGGTTCAGAATGGCAGTCCGCTCCGACGCGATGTAAAAATGTTTGTCGGCCGCGGCGAACGTATCGAAGTCGAGATAAACGTCCTCGGTCGCGCCCGCTTGCAGCGTGTCGTTGCCCGCTACGCCGACAAGCGAATCGCGGCCGCCGCCGCCGAGCAATAGGTTGTCCTTGGCGTTGCCGGTAATCACATCGTCGTAGCTGCTCCCGAACACATTCTCCAGAGCATTGCCGGAGGTTAGTGTAAGCGACAGGTTTCCGGGATTGATCGTCTGCGGCGCTGTCTGACCCAAGTCGAGGCTGATCGGTCCACCCGTGAAGGCGCGGAAGTCCAGAGTATCGGCGCCGCCGCCGACCGCCTCATTCACGGTGTCGGCGCCCAGGTTGCTGCCGTCGAAGATGTACGCATCGTCGCCCGCGCCGCCCGCGAGCGAATCATTGCCGGCGCCGCCGTCGAGCGTGTCGCTTGCTGTCCCGCCCAGCAAGGTGTCGTTGCCGGCGCCGCCATTGAGCGCGACCGGACCGTTATAGAGGCTGGCGTCGAGGAGATTGTTGCTGGAGCCGCCGTTCAGGCTGACTTGCTCGATTTCGCGGAACTGCTTGGTTTCCGTCCCCCGCGTCAGGAAGTTGAAAGGCGCGCCCGATTGAAGGGCATAGTTGAAGTCGCCCGACGCGGTCAGCAAGTCGATGCTCGTGCCGTCGATGTTGGTGATCGTCGCTCCCGTCCACTGGTGGTTCGCATCGAAAACGCCGTCGGAGTCGCCAAAGATGACATCATTGCCGGCCCCGGAGTCGATGGTGTCGGCGCCGACGCCGCCGAAGATGACGTCGTTGCTCGTGCCGGAGGCAACCGTGTCTGCCGTGGTGCCGGTGTCTCCGAAAATGATGTCGTTGCCCGCGCCGGCATCAATCGTGTCGGCGCCGACGCCGCCAAAGATAATGTCGTTGTTCGTGCTGGAAGGCACGGTGTCGGTCGTTGTGCCCGTGTCGCCGAAAATGACGTCGTTGCCGTTGCCGGCGTCGATGGTGTCGGCGCCGACGCCGCCGAAGATGATGTCGTTATTCGTGGCCGATGGAACCGTGTCCGTGGAAGTGCCGGTGTCGCCGAAAATCACATCATTACCAGAACCTGCATCGATCGTGTCGGCGCCCACGCCGCCAAAGATGACGTCATTGTTCGTCCCCGACGGCACCGTGTCCGTAGACGTGCCGGTGTCGCCGAAAATGACGTCATTACCCGACCCGGCATCAATGGTGTCGGCGCCCACGCCGCCGAAGATGAGGTCATTGTTGGTGCCCGACGGCACCGTATCGGTCGTTGTGCCGGTGTCGCCAAAGATAACGTCATTGCCGCTGCCTGCGTCGATGGTGTCGGCGCCGACGCCGCCGAAGATAACGTCGTTATTCGTCCCCGACGGCACCGTGTCCGTGGACGTGCCGGTGTCGCCGAAGATCACATCGTTGCCCGAACCCGCGTCGATCGTATCCGCGCCGACGCCGCCGAAGATAATGTCGTTATTCGTGCCCGACGGCACGGTGTCCGTGGAGGTGCCGGTGTCACCGAAAATGAGGTCGTTGCCTGAACCCGCGTCAATCGTATCGGCCCCGACCCCGCCGAAGATGACGTCGTTGTTGGCGCCGGACGACACGGTGTCCGCGATAGTGCCGGTGTCGCCGAAAATAATGTCGTTGCCCGTGCCGGCGTCGATGGTGTCGGCGCCGACGCCGCCGAAGATCGTGTTGTCGCCATTGCTGCCGGTCAGGCTGTCGGCGAAGCTGCTGCCGGTCAGATTCTCAAATGTTCCGTAGGCGGTGAAGGTGCTTCCCGCGCTAGTCACGGTCTGCGTCGTGCCGGACGCCGCACCCAAGCTGAACGACACGCCCTGTTCCGCGTATTTGAAACTCACCGTGTCGATGCCGCCCGTATCCGTCCCCGTCGTGTCGTTGGACAGCTCGGAGATAATGTCGGCGCTGCCGGGCGTAAGTTGGTACAGGTCGCCGCCGCCGTTGCCTTGAATGTTGTCGTTGCCGTGGCCGTCGTCGAACACGTCGTCGCCGGCGCCGCCGATCAACGTGTCGTTGCCGAGTCCGCCGTTCAGCTCCACGGGGAAATTGGCGCTCCGGGCCGAGGCATCAATCTTGTCGTCGCCGCCGAGGGCGTAGACGACCAGCCGATTGGCGCCCGCCGGCAGGTTGAAAGTGACGTTGCCGATGGTCCCCGTGGTATCGGTCAACGTCAGCGCGTCGTTGTTCGGCGTGAGCGCCAGGATCGACGCGGTGTCGGCGCCGACGCCTGTGTCGTCGTCGGTGACGGTCAGCGTCACGACGGAAACAGCCCCGATTTGCCGAGCGATCGTAAACGTCGGCGCCGTCCCCGAGCCGACCTGCACGCCATTCTGGGTGACGGTCCACAAGTAAGTGAACGTGTCGAGCACGCCCGGATCGCTTACGTCGGCGGCGAGACTGACCACGCTGCCATCGGTATTGGTTGCGGAGGCGCCGCTTAGATCGCTGACGATGCGCACCGTCGGCGGCACATTGTTGACCGTCAGCGACGTGCCGCCCGACAGCGTGGCGCCCGTGCTGTCGTCGGTGACGGTCACGGAAATGTTGTTCACGTCGGAGGGCGTGCCGCTCGGATTATCGTCGCGGTAACGGTGCGTGGTGTTTATGACGTTGACGCCGGCCGGCGCCTTGACCGTGCTCGACTCGCCGTCGCCCCAGGAGATGACCGCCGTATTGCTGTGCGCCGGGTTGACCGGAAACGAGGCCGTCAACGTAACGCTGTCGCCTTCGTTGATGACCGTCTGGCTGAGTCCCAAACTCAAGGTCGCGGCGGTGGGCGTGATGTTGTTCCCGAATTCCGATGTTTCACTGAACGCCGTGGCCGACGTCGTAATCTTCGTGTCGGACGTAAAGCTCGACGGCAGCGGCAGCGTGAAAGTGAAGTGATTCGAGGTGTCCTGTCCGACCGTCACGCCCTGGAACGGCTTCGGGCCGTAAGTACCGGTCGTCGGATCGGTGACGACGAAGGTTCCGAGGTAGGTTTTCCCCTGGCCGAAGTCGTTCACGTCGTTGAAACCGTCCACGCTCGGCTCGGCGGCGTACAGATCAATCTCCGTGCCAAGCGGCGCTAGACCGCTAAACGTCAGATCGCCGTTAGAAATCGTCGCGCTGCTCAGCACCGGGAAGTTGAGCAAGTCGTTGGGTCCGGCGCCCAGGTGAACGCCGCCCGGCGTGTTGACGGTGACGCCGTTGTCACCGAGGTCGATGCCGAGGCCAACGTTTTGGAAGGTGGAGTTGCCGCGAATGGCGTTGTGTATTGAATTATCAGTCACCGCGACGCCGGCGCCCAAGCTGAAAGCGATGAAATTGCCCGCGCCAAGAGATGTGCCGCCGATCACGTTGCCGGAAGCGCCGGCCCGGATGCTGACACCGTGCTTTGTGTTGCCCAGCGGGATGGCGGTCGAGGCATCCAGGCCGATGAAGTTGCCTTGCACCACGTTGCCCGTCGAAAGCCCGCTGTTGGTGGTGTTCGCGTCGTTCTCGATGGCGACGCCGTCGCCGACATTGGCAGCGATGACGTTGCCCGCGCCCGCGACCGTGCCGCCGATGGTGTTGCTGCTGGCGCCGTCAAAGATCAGCACGCCGGCGCCGCTATTGCCCAACGGCAGCGTGCCGGTGAAATCGGTGCCGATGAAGTTGCCTTCAACGACGTTGTTGAGTCCCGCGTTGAACAAGCTGTCGAGGATCACGCCGCCGAACGCGCCGGCGTTCCCCGAGATAATGTTCCGAGCCGCGGGGGTCGTGCCGCCGATCGTGTTGCTCGTTCCGTAGACGTAGACGCCGCCCTGCTGATTGGGCACGGCAAGTGTGCCGCCGGCGTCCGTGCCGACGTAGTTGCCCTGTACGAGATTGTTCAGCGTCCCGAAGTTGTTGGTGTCAACGATGGCCACGCCCGTAAGCACGTTGCCCGAGATGACGTTCCTGGCGCCGGCGACCGAGCCGCCGATCAGATTGTTGCTGGCGCCATCTTCGACGATCACGCCGTTCTCGCCATTTCCCAGAGCCACGCTCCCGGTCACGTCGGTGCCGACGTAGTTGCCGGCTACGAGGTTGTTCGACGTGCCATTGTCGATCAAGTCCACGCCGAAGATCGCATTGCCCGAAATAATGTTGCGGGCTGCGCTCGCCGTGCCGCCGATAGTGTTGCTAGCGGCCCCGTTAGTAATCCGGACGCCGTCGCCGCCGTTGGCCAGCGCCGCGGTGCCGGCGGCATTGGTGCCGATGAAGTTGCCGGCGATGACATTGCCGGTAGTGCCGCTCTGGCCGATGTCCACGCCGTCGCCGGAGTTTCCGGAGATAACGTTTCGCGCCCCCGCAGTGGTGCCCCCGATGATGTTGTCCGACGCGGCGGGGATAGTGATTCCGCTGCCGCCGTTTCCGTTTCCGATCGCCGAGGCGCCGGTGGCGTCCGTACCCACGTAGTTGCCCTCGAAGACGTTGCCGGTGGCGCCAAGTTCGAAATCGACGCCGACGTCGAGGTTTCCGGAGATGACGTTGCGGGCCGCGCTCGTCGTGCCGCCAATGGTATTGTTACTGGCGCCGCCGACTACCACGCCGGCGATGTTGCCCAGCGCGGCCGATCCACTGACGTCCGTGCCAATGTAGTTGCCCTCGACCACGTTGCCCGTCGTGGTACTGCCCGCAATGTACACGCCAAAAAGGCTGTTAGCGGAGAGGACGTTGCGGGCGCCGGTCGCCGTGCCGCCCACGGTGTTGCCGCTGGCACTGTTGAAGATCAAGACCCCGTCGTCGTTATTGCTCAGAGCGACCAATCCACTGATGTCCGTGCCGATGTAATTGCCTTCGACGACGTTGCCGCTCGTCCCTGCGTCCTGGATCATGACACCTCGGGCCGCATTACCCGAAATGACGTTGCGGGCCCCGGCTGCGATCCCGCCGATCGTGTTGCCATTGGCGCCGGAAGCGATCGCCACTCCGTCGGAGGTGTTCGGGATTGCGGCGAGGCCGGCGGCGTTGGTGCCGATGTAGTTGCCCAGCACTACGTTGCCGGTCGTGGCGGCGTCACGGATCAGCACCCCGTCGGCGGTGTTGCCGGAGATGACGTTGCGGGCCGCGGGCGTGGCGCCGCCAACGGTGTTGCCGATGGCGCCGACGCGGAGTAGCACGCCTGCGACGGTGTTGCCCAGGGCGGCGGCGCCAGTGATGTCGGTGCCGATGTAGTTGCCCGCGATGATGTTGGCCGACGAGCCGGCGCCGTCGATTTCCGCGCCGACGGCGGCGTTGGCGCTAATGACGTTGCGGGCCCCGGGGGCGGTGCCGCCGATCGTGTTGCCGCTGGCCCCGGCTTCGATCCCCACCCCGTCCCAGTTATTGCCCAGGGCGAGCAAGCCGCTCTTGTCCGTGCCGATGAGGTTGCCGGCCACGACGTTGCCCGACGTGCCAACGCCGGTGAGATAGACGCCGCCGATGAAGGTGGCGGCGTTGCCATTGGCGCTGACGACGTTGCCGGCGCCGACGGCGGTGCCGCCGACGGTGTTGCCGGTCGCCCCGTTGGTGATCAGCACGCCTGCGGAGATGTTGCCGAGCTGGGCGGTGCCGTTGGTGTCGGTGCCAATGTAGTTGCCGAGCACTACGTTTCCGGTAGTGCCGACGCCGTTCAGGTTGACGCCCTCGATGTGGTTCCCGGAGATGATGTTCCGGTTTGCCGCCGTCGTCCCGCCGATTGTGTTATTGGTCGCACCGGCGATGACTACGCCGTTCAGGTTCGGCAACGGCCCCGTACCGGCGACGTTCGCACCGATGTAGTTGCCCTCAACGACGTTGTTGGAAGTGGTGCTCTGGGTGAAGTCAACGCCGGCGCCGGCGTTGCCGCTGATGATGTTGCGGGACCCAGCGGTCAAGCCGCCGATGGTATTGTTCGTCGCTCCGGTCCGGAGCGCGACGCCGTCCACGGCGTTCGGCAACGGCAAAGCGCCGGTGAAGTCCGCGCCCATGTAATTGCCGGCGACGACATTTAGAGTCGCACCGGAGTTGAAGCTGACACCACTCTTGCCGTTTCCCGAAATCACGTTTCGCGCGGACGCGCTGGCGCCGCCGATGGTATTGGCGGATGCCGAGGTATCGACGACCACGCCAAACCCGGTGTTGGCCAGCGCGGTCGCGCCGGTCACGTCGGCGCCGATGTAGTTGCCCGCGATCACGTTGTTTGAAGTGCCGCTCTTTGTGATCTCGATGCCGTCGCCGGTGTTGCCGCTGATGATATTCCGGGCAGCGACCGTGGTACCGCCGATGGTGTTGCCGATCGCGGCTGTATCCACCAGCACGCCCGCCGCATTCGGCATCGGCGCCGTGCCCGCGGGATTCGTGCCGATGAAATTGCCGGCGACCACGTTTTGTTGAGCTGCGTCCGAGAGATCCACGCCAATGCTGCTGCCGACGACCACGTTGGCTTCGACGGCGTCGGCCACGCCGTCGGCATTCGTCCCGATCCGGTTTTGCGTGCTGCCGGAAATGTCGATGCCTTCGCCCGGGTTGCCCAGGGAAGCGGTGCCAGCGGCGTTGAGGCCGATCCAGTTGCCGGCGACAACGTTTCCCGTCGCCACGTTCGGGTCGGTCACACCCCAGGCGATGAACACGGCGATGCTGTTAATTCCCGAAATGACATTGCGTTCGTCGGCGTTGAAGGCGTCGTTGGAGCCGTCGGTGCCGACGCGGTTGAAGGACGCGCCGACGGCGATGCGCACGCCGCGGCCGCTATTGAGCACGGTAGCGGTGCCGGCGGCGTTGAGGCCGATGT
The DNA here is from genome assembly GCA_041499805.1 of Gemmataceae bacterium. Taxonomy (GTDB): domain Bacteria; phylum Planctomycetota; class Planctomycetia; order Gemmatales; family Gemmataceae; genus JBGQKZ01. Next base: position 9,694 of record JBGQKZ010000043.1, on the reverse strand, counting down.
AGTTTCCCGCGACAATATTGTTGTTGGTCACGGGGCCGACGGGGCCGACGGCGTTGACGATCTCGACGTTGGCGTGAATGCCGCTGGCGTTGCCCGAGATGACGTTGCGCTCCTGGGCATCGTTGACGCCGTCGCCATCGGTGCCGATGCGATTGCCGCTGGCCCCGCTGGTGATGAGGACGCCGCTCAAAGTGTTCTTAACCACCGCCGTGCCGGCAGCGTTCAAACCGATGATATTGCCGGCCAGCACGTTTCCGGTCGTGCCGCTGTCGGTGATAGTGACGCCGTTGCCCGTGTTGCCGGAAACGACGTTGCCAGCGCCGGCGACATTACCGCCGATGGTGTTGTTCGACGACCCTGAGTCAATCAAGACGCCATCGGCGTTTGCCAGGGCGGCGGTGCCCGCCGCATTCAAGCCTATCGTGTTGCCGGCCAGGACGTTGCTGTTGCTCGTGACGGAGATCTGCACGCCGGCGATGGAGTTGCCCGAGATGACGTTGCCCTCGGCCGCGTCGTTGACGCCGTCGGCGTTCGTTCCGATCCGGACGCCGGTGACCGAACTCCCGAGTTGGATGCCCCGCTGGTTGGGGATGGTGGAAGCGCCCGTGGGGTCGGTGCCGATGTAATTGCCCGCGATGACAGCCCCGGGCTGGCTCACGAGGATCGCGGTGCCGTTAATCCCGCTGATGACGTTGCGTTCCGCGGCGTCGGCGCTTCCGTCTCCATTGGTGCCGACGCGGCTGCCCGTGGTTCCCGACACCTGCACGCCAAAAGTTGCACCCAGTGACGCTGTTCCCGCCGCGTTCAAGCCGACGTAGTTGCCCGCGAAAATATTTGCGTTCTGCAAGATCACGCCGCCGCTGATGATGTTCCGGTCGTCCGCGTTGACGGCATCGAGCCCGCTTGTGCCGATGACGTTGCCGGTCGAGAAGAAGGTGGCCACGCTCGAAAAACCGTTTTGGAGGAGAGTATCGCCAGCGGCGTTCGTGCCGATATAGTTACCGGCGATCTTGTTGTTCGTAGCGCCGTTCATGTCCACGCCGTACTGCGTATTTCCGCTGATGACGTTGCGTTCGGCGGCGTCGTTCACGCCGTCGCCATTCGTGCCGATCAAGTTACCGGAGCCGCCGATGACAATGCCGGTGTTGTTCGCCAGCGCCCCGGTGCCGGCAGCGTTTGTGCCAATGTAATTGCTGGCGACGACATTACTTGTGGCGCCTCCCGCGATCTCGACACCGGAGTCGGCGTTGCCGGAGATGATGTTGCGCTCCGCGGCGTCAGCGATGCCATTGGCGTCGGTGCCGATACGGTTACCGGAAGCGCCGTTTGCGAGTTGAACCCCAACCAAGTTGCCCAGGGCCGCCGTACCCAGCGCCGTAACGCCGATGTAGTTGCCGGCCACGATGTTGCTCTGGGTCCCCGCCCCCTGCATGAGGACGCCCGCGTTGCTGTTGCCGGAGAGGACGTTGCGTTCGGTGGCATCGAAACCGTTGCCGTCGCCATTCGTCCCGATGATGTTGTTCTGGGCCCCACCCGTGATCTGCACGGCGTCCACGTTAGGCAGCGCGAGGAGCCCGCTTACGTCGGCGCCGATATAGTTGCCGGCCACGACGTTGCCGGTCGTGCCGCCACCGAGGATAAACACGCCGCTGCCGGTGTTGCCCGAGACGATATTTCGCTCGGCGGCGTTGAAGGCGTCGGCACTCCCGTCGGTGCCGACGCGGTTGTTCTGTGCCCCACCACGAATACCTACGCCGCTGACGGCGTTCGGGAGGGCCGCAGTGCCCGCGGCGTTCGTGCCGATAAAGTTGCCGGCAACCACGTTGGAGTTGGTGCCGACGCCATTAATATCGACGCCGATCTTGTTGTTCGCAGAGATGACGTTCCCTTCAGCGGCGTCGGCGATGCCGTTGCCGTCCGTGCCGATCCGATTCGACTGCGGGCCGGCGTCGATTTGTACGCCGTAGTCGTTCGGCCTGACGAGGACACCCGTCGGATCGGTGCCGATGTAGTTGCCGGCCACGATGTTCAGGTTAGTGCCCAGGCCGCCTATCACGACGCCGGCCCCGCCGTTGCTGGCGATGACGTTTTGCTCGGCGGCGTCGCCGATGCCGTTGCCGTCGGTGCCGATCCGGTTGGACTGCGCCCCGGACTGCATCAGCACACCCTTGGCACCGTTGGCCGCGGGGTTGCCGTTGATGTCGAGGCCAATGTAGTTGCCGGCGACGCTGTTCCCGTTGGTGCCCGCGCCACTGATCAAAACGCCGTTGCCGACGTTGCCAGCGATGATGTTGCGTTCGCCGAGGTCATTCAGGTTATCGCCGTTGGTGCCGATGCCATTGGTTTGGGCGCCGGTCTGGATCGTCACGCCCGTCTGATTTGCATCGATCGTGGTGCCGTCGGCGTCGAGGCCGATGAAATTGCCGTCTATCTGGTTGCCGCTTGGCGAATTCAGGTTGATTCCGTCCGCGAAGTTGGTAATCGACAGGCCGCGTATGTTGCTGCCGCTTACGCCGGCACCAAGCGTCAAGCCGTCGAACCCCGCCGGCCCGGTGCCCTTCAGTTGAATCAGGATGACTGCGTTGTCGCCGATGGCGAGCGTGTTGCCACTCGCGCCCGACTGAGTGTAGCCGTCAACGAAGACCGCGCCAGTAATGGTCGGCAACACCAACGCGGGAGCGATGATATGCACCCCCGCACCGGCAATATTGAAGTCGATGGTGTCCACCCCGGCCGAGCCGTTGGCGTCAATGATCGCCTGCCGCAGTGAGCCGGCGCCGCTGTCGTTGGTGTTTGTGACGGTGAACGTCGTCGGCACGAGGCGCCGTTCCAGATGCTCCAAAAATGGCCGCTGCGTTCGCCGTTCCGACCGCCGACGGCCCGGGCGAAAAGACGCGATACGAATTCGCAACGCACGCAGCCAGGAAAAACGCGACATGGTGGCTCTCCCCGTTGAGAAGCATGGAAGGCACGGTGCAAAGCGCACGATCCGACCCGCGGGCGCGCGAGCCGTGGCGGTCCGTCTCTAACACTGATTGCGCGAGCACACGATTGCTAGACAGCCCGACCGCATGGGAACCTGAGCGATGGTTCGGCCTAAGGCACCGCGAATTCACCGGAAGGAGAGGAGGGAACCCGAAAAGAGAGCCTAGGCCGGTCGCTTGGCGAGGATGACCGGCGCACAGAAGTCCCACTGCGTGGTTTCCCTACGGCCGATCCATGCCAGGGCGTGCGCACCATCGCGCAACAACCCGAACACAGATCGCGCTCACGATACGTCCAACCCGGTCCAAGGGATGAAGGAGGGTCAGACGGACAGCGATCCTACTCGTTCTGAGGCACGCAATATAGCAGGGCTTAGTGCGATGTCAAACAGAAAGCCCCAAGCGCGCGCAGTTTCGCAGCGGATATCCGCCTTCCTCCTGGGATAGCGCAAGCGCGCGAGGTTCCGCCAGCAAACGAAGGCGTGAGGACACCTGGTTTTCACGCTTCGGGCCGGCGCGGTGGCGAGCGTCTTTTGGCCCGGCACGATCTCATTACGCGTCAAGGACTTGAATCAAAAGCACCAGGGTCCTGCTCCGACCAGCTTGAAAAATCGCCGTAACTCCCGCTTCAGGCGTCGGTTGCCCCGCGCTCGTGATGCCGCGGAGTTCGAAATCGCGGTGCTTTTGGTGCTTTTGAATCATCGGTGCCCGCCGGCCGCTTATACAGAAGGGCAAGAGGCGCCGCAAAACGATCATTCGATCATCCACAGCGTCACCGAATCCTTGTCCTTCACGAACACGCGCTTGCCGGCGACAACCGGGTATGCGTAGGTCCCGCCGTTCGCGACTTTGTACTTGGCCAGTTGTTTGAATTCCTTGTCACTGGGCGCGAAGACGATCAACTCCGCTTTCGGGCTCAGGACGAAGATCACGGCTCCCGCGTCCACGAGCGACCCGTAGCCGCCTTGGCCGATGCCGGCCGCCGTCCACGCGGTCTTGCCCGTGTCGGCATGGACGCAGAAAAGAATGTCGCGTTCCGACACGCCGAATACCAGGCCGTTTCTCACGATTGGCGTATTGAACTGGACGCCCAGTTCGGCGTTGCTCCACAGGTCTTTCGCGCCAAGGGCGTCCTTTTTGTCCTCGATCTTAACCGCCTTGGTGCCGCGGCCGCCCGACCCGGAGTAGATGATCGTTTGGCCGTCCAGCGTCGGCGTGCAGGCGTTGTACGACCGGCCCTGGCCTTTCGGGAAAGGCGTCTGCCAGAGGAGCTTGCCGTCGCCCACGCCGACCGCCACGATGTTTTTGGCGGTTTCCGCAATAATCGCCTTGTCGCCGCCGAGTGTCAGGAGCACCGGCGAGGCGTAGGCGGCGCCGTCGCCGGTCCATTTCCACTTCTCTTTTCCGGTGGCTAGTTCATAGCCGGCGATGCCGCCGCCGTTCTCACCGCCGAATTGCACGATGCAGAGGTTGTCCACGATCATCGGCGAGCAAGACGTGAAGAATTGCGGATGAGCCTTGGAATCGTTCCGCCAAACGACCTTGCCGGCGCCGGCGTCGAGACAGGAGAGCGTTCCTTGCACGCCCAGCGTGACGACCTTGCCGTCCGCCACCGCGGGCGAACTGCGTGGTCCAACGAACTCGTTATTGAACCCGGAACCGGGCCGCGTCGGCGGCGCCGCGCTGTACTTGTCCTGCCAGAGTTCTTTTCCCGTCGCGGCGTCGATACAGCGAAGCACCTCGTTCCCGCCGTCGCGCGCGAATACATACAGCTTGTCGCCGACCAACGCGGGCGTGGCGACCCCCTCGCCGACAGGGACCTTCCATTTCTGCGTCAGTTCTTTCGGCCACGTCGCCGGCGCGGTGAACCCCGTCGCTTTGGCGTCGCGATTTGGTCCACGCCATTGAGGCCAATCCTGCGCGGACGTTCGGCTTGTGCCGAGCAACAGCACGCAGCCGAGGATGACGCCCCGCGCTACCGTCGTGTACTTCATGGTGGCTCCCCGTTTGATGGTCGCGTCTTGTCGAGAGCGAGCGCTCGCCACTTCTCGAAACCCCGCGGAGCGCCGTAGGTGACGATGCGTCGAACGCCGCGGGCGGCAACACGGCGGTTTTAGTGAAAATCGCGGGAACGCGCCGCGATGCCGCGAAGGGCATCGGACAGGTCTTCCAGCTTGCCGGCCGCGATATGGATCACGCGCCCCACACGCTCGATCCGCCCCTGCACGATCAGTGCGACGGCGCCGCGGCCCACCTTCCGGTAACGCTCCCACACCCGTGGCCAGACAATCAAATTCGCGATGCCGGTTTCATCCTCCAGCGTGATGAAGATGGTCCCCTTTGCCGTCGCGGGTTTTTGCCGCACCAGGACCAGTCCCGCCACGCGGACCAAACCCTTGTCGGGCAGCTCGGCCAGCTCGGCGGCCGGCGTGACCCCCAGATGCTCAAGATCCTCACGCACCAAACCGATCGGATGTGCTTTCAGCGAGAGACCGACCGTGTTGTAGTCGGCGACGACCTGCTGATTGAGCGGCATCTCGGCCAACGGCGGCGGCGGGCACTCTTCTTCGATCTCCGCGAAGAGCGGCAATTCCTCGCCGAGGGAAAGGACATGCCATAGTGCGGTGCGACGCGTCAGCCCCAGCGAGCCGAACGCATCGGCCGCCGCCAGACGAGCCATGACCGGACGCGCGAGACGCGTGCGACGAACAAAGTCCGCCAGAGACCGGAACGACCCCGCAGTCCTCGCTTCAACGATTCGTTGCGCCATCACTTCGGGCATTCCTTTGATGAGGCGAAAGCCGAGCCGAAGTGCCGGAACAGGAATCACAAATCGGGAGTCAGGAATCAGGTCGCTTGGTTCCTCCTGATTCCCGATTCCCGATTCCTGATTCCCTATTTCCAGCGTGCAATCCCACTCGCTTTGATTCACATCCACCGCTCGGACGACGACGCCGTGATCTTGTGCATCGCGGACCAACTGCGCCGGAGCATAAAACCCCATCGGCTGGCTATTGAGCAGGGCAGCGGTAAAGGCGGCGGGGTAATGGTATTTCAGCCAAGACGTGACGTAGGTTAACAGGGCGAAGCTCGCCGCGTGCGACTCCGGAAAGCCGTACTCGCCGAAGCCGCGAATTTGCTCGTAGAGTTGCTCGGCGAACGACTCGGGCAGGCCGTGGGCCAGCATGCCGTCGCGCAGTTTCTGCCGGAACTGCTCGATAAGGCCGGGCCGTTTCCACGCGCCCATCGCCCGCCGGAGCTGATCGGCTTCCCCCGCCGAGAACCCGGCCGCGACCATCGCCAGCCGCATGACCTGTTCTTGAAAGATCGGCACGCCGAGCGTCTTGGCGAGCACTTGCTCGACTTCCGGGCTCGGATAGGACACCGGCTCCTGGCCGCTGCGCCGTCGTAGATACGGATGAATCATGCCGCCCTGAATCGGCCCGGGGCGAACGATGGCGACTTCCACCACCAGGTCGTAGAAACAACGCGGTTGCAGCCGCGGCAACATGCTCATCTGCGCCCGGCTCTCGATCTGAAAGACGCCGACCGTGTCGGCCTTGCAGATCATGTCATAGACGGCGGGATCCTCGGCGGGGATGGAGGCCAGCGTCAGGGGATTGCAGATTGCAGATTGCAGATTGCAGATTTCGGAATGGCAATCTGCAATCTGCAATCTGCAATCTGCAATTTCTTTCTCAATCAGGTCAAAGCACTTGTGAATCGCTGTCAGCATCCCGAGGCCCAGGCAATCGACCTTCAAAATGCCCAGGGCGTCGATGTCGTCCTTGTCCCACTCGATGACGGTGCGCTCCGGCATGGCGGCGTTTTCGACCGGGACCAGTTCCGACAGCGGACCGCGCGTAATGACGAAGCCGCCGACATGCTGCGAGAGATGCCGCGGAAAGCCGAGCAGTTGCGTCGCGAGTTGGGTGAGGGCCGATACCTCCGGCGAACGCGGATCGAGGCCGGCTTCCCGCGCTCGGACGCTGAGGTTGGTTTCGTCGCCGTAGTGGTCGATCGCCTTGGTCAGCCGATCCACGCAGTCGAGCGACAGGCCGAGCGCCTTGCCCACGTCGCGTACCGCCGAGCGCGGCCGATACGAGATGACCTCGGCGACCAACCCAGCCCGGTCACGGCCGTATTTGCCGTAAATGTACTGGATGACTTCCTCCCGCCGTTCGTGCTCGAAATCGACGTCGATGTCCGGGGGCTCATTGCGTTCACGGCTCAAGAAGCGTTCAAAGAGCACTTGGATGCGGTCAGGATCGACCGAAGTGACGCCGAGGCAGTAACACACCGCGGAGTTCGCCGCCGACCCGCGGCCCTGGCAAAGAATCCCTTGCGAACGAGCGAACTTCACCAAGTCCCACACGGTGAGGAAATACGCCTCGTAACGCAACTCTTCGATAAGCGCCAGCTCACGCTGAAGAAGCTTCGTTATTTTCTCCGGCACGCCGCCGGGATAGCGCTCGCGAGCGCCGGCCCAGGTGAGATTGGCGAGGTGCTGCGTCGGCGTCGTTTCCAGCGGGCAGATTTCATCGGGATATTCATACCGCAATTCATCCAGCGAGAAATTGCAGCGGTCCGCCACTTCGAGGGCGTGGGCGATCGCTTGCGGATGGCGGGAAAACAACTCCACCATGGCGGCGGGAGTTTTCAAATGTCGCTCGGCGTTTGGAAACCGCCGTGTGCCGAGTTCGGCCACCGTCACGCCATGTCGCGTGGCGGTCAGCACATCGTGCAGCAAGCGACGACTCGGGTGGTGATAATGCACGTCGTTGGTGGCGGCCAGCGGCATGCGCATCTGCCGGGATAAATCAACGAGCCGATCCAGCTCGGCGTCATCGTTCGGTCCACGGTGCAGCGCCGCGGCGAGATAACAACGGTCGCCGAAAAGGTCGCGATAGCGAATTGCAGATTCCGATTCTGCAATCTGCAATCTGCAATCTGCAATTGGTACAGCCAGCACGCCCGCCGCGTGTTCGGCGATGTCCTGGAAGTGAAGCCGGCAATCTCCTTTCTCCGCTGAGCGGCGGCCGCGGGTGATAAGCTGTGCGATGCGGCCGTAAGCTTTGATGTCCGGTGCGTAGAGGAGAACCGGCAGCGCGTCTTCCGGCGTGATCTCCGCGCCGATGAGCAGTTTCAATCCGACCGACTTGGCGGCGACATGAGCGCGGACCACGCCGGCGAGCGAATTGTGGTCCGTGATGGCCAGAGCGGCATAACCCAGCTCCGCCGCTTGCTTCACCAACTCATCGGGATGGGAAGCGCCGCGGAGGAAGGAGTAGTTCGTTTGGCAGTGCAACTCGGCATAGCGCGGCGTGGGCGCAGCGCGGAGTTGTCCGTTGGACGGTGTTGCGGGCGGCCGCGGTTGAAAGGGAAGTATCGCGGGCATAGAAGAACGAAGTCATTTCTCGCAAAGGCGCCAAGTTGGCAAAGTTCGCCAAGGGGTCGCGTGCTCTTGGCGAGCTTTGCGTGAATCTTGGCGTCTTTGCGAGAAATTGGTTAATCAAAGCTCCCATGTAAAAACCACCGCTCATCCTCGCCGCGGCGAAAAATCCATAGCCGTGTGCCAACGTCGGTGGCGACGACGTAATAATCGCGCCGCACATCCTGACCGCGCCACCAACCGGTTTCGATGCGTTCGGGTCCCCATGAACGAGTAATGCGGTATTTCTTCCCCGCCCAACGAAGCTGAAACGGCGGCCCTTCCGGCACGGCGGACATGACCTCGATTCCCACCGGCTTGGGCCACAAACGCAGCGGACGCAAGAACGGATTGCAGATTGCAGATTGCGGATTGCCGATTTTCCTCGAATGTTTCTTGCGATCTGCAATCTGCAATCGCAAATCTGCAATCCTGGGAATCATCGGCTCGAAGCGACACGCATATTCCGGCTGGAAATCGGGCACCATGCGAACATGCGTCACCGCGTCGGGGCCGAGCCGGCTGCTGAGGCAATCCACCAGGGCCGCGGCGCCCGCAATGCCATCGCTTTGCCCCGTCTCGAAAAATTCCGCCTGACCATCGACCACCGGTTCCGCGGCGGAGACGTGCAACCGCAGTGCGGAAACCGGCTCTGCGAGCCGCACTTGCTCCAATTGAGCGTGCAGCAACATGCCGAGATACTGCGGCGAACGGCTCGGCCGAAACAGGCCGACTTCAAGCCGCAACGGCGGTTCCGACGGATAATAAAACCAGCACTCGATCCGCCGTGCCGCACAATTCCGCTCGCAGAGCGGCTGCTGAATGCGTTCCGTCAAGCGGTCGAGAGCGTAGGTCACCACTTCCAACCGGTCGGTGGGATACTCGAAAGAATGGATCGCTTCTATTTCCGAAGGCGTGCGATGCGGCACGATCACTTCCGGCTGCCGGCCCAGCGCCTGATCGAGCCGTTGCAGGACCAGCGAGCCGAAGCGGGCAGGGATCTCGTTGCGCGGCAGAGCCAGAAGTGACCCGATGCGCTCAATGCCCAGTTGCGCCAGGTTGTGTACGGTATCCGCCGGCAACCGCAGCGCGGCGACGGGGAGTTGTTGGAGAAGCCGCTCGGTTTCCAATGTGGTGCAGTCGCTCCGCGACTGCCCCTGTTGTGGCACGGTCTCCACCTGTTGTGGCACGGTCTCCTGACCGTGCCACTCTGGTGACCGCAGGTCTCCTTCTTGATGGGAGACCTCCGGTCGCGACCGTGGCACGGTCGGGAGACCGT
>JBGQKZ010000042.1:0-53541 GCA_041499805.1 Gemmataceae bacterium | reverse complement strand
TCAAGGCATCGCGCTCGCGCTGACTCATGGCGATCCGGTCTTCGAAGCCTTTCACGATAAATGCCCTCCTTGGCGTAAATTGCCCAAGAGGACATTTCTACCTTGTTAAGACCGGACATTTCTATTTTGGTTTGACAGGTTCCGTGCCGGCGCCGCGCATTCGGCGCCGCATAGATGCGCCCGTCCCGCCTGGTCGTCAAGGGGAGTGCGTTGACACTTTCCGGGCCTAATGTTACGGTGCATTGCACGCTCCCTGAGGATTGGTCAAGCGACATCATGGCGCAGGAACTTTCAAGCAGCGTCGAGGCCGAGATTCTGGACGAATGCCAGAAGAGCATCGGGTATCAGTTCCGGCAACCGGAGATGCTACGGGCCGCGCTGACTCATGCGTCCGGCGCCAACACGCGACTGGCATCCAACGAGCGGCTCGAATTCCTCGGCGATGCGGTGCTCGGTCTCGTCTGCGTCGATCAGCTTTACCATCGCTTTCCGGAATATCAAGAAGGCGATCTGACGAAGATCAAATCGGTGGTCGTCAGCCGCCGCACCTGTGCGCGCATCAGCAAAATACTCAATCTTGGCGACTACCTGTTTCTCGGCCGTGGCATGCATGTCCACACGGCGGTGCCGCCGAACATGCTGGCCGACGTCTATGAATCGCTCGTCGGCGCCATCTATCTCGACGGCGGTCTGGAACCGGCGCGGGCTTTCATTCTCAAATACCTCGATCCGGAAATCGATGAAGTCGCGGAGGGCGAGCACGGCAACTTTAAGTCCGTATTGCAACAGGTCGCGCAGCGCGAGTACAACGCGACGCCGCAGTACATCATGCTCGACGAGAAGGGGCCCGATCACAGCAAATGCTTTAAGATCGCGGCGGAGATCGCGCGGCACCGTTATCCGGGAGCGTGGGGCCGCAATAAGAAGGAAGCAGAGCAGCGCGCCGCGATGAACGCGCTGGCAAAGATCGCGGGCGAACCAGTGCCGTTTGAGCATGATTAGACGCATGCCATGCCGATGCCGCCTTATCCCATTCATTGTTCCACCCCCGCTTGCACGAATCTCGCCGTCTACAAAATCGCCGCCCGCTGGTCCGATGGGCTGACCGCCGAGCTGAAAACTTATGCCCTGACCTGTCCGGATTGTTTGGCGACCTGGTTTCAACGCAGCCGCGAAAAACAAGCGCAGTGCCGCCAGGCGCCGCGCGAGACGCTCGACCCGCCGGGCATCTTTGCGCTGCAGCGCGGCCAGCGCGATCAACAGATTGAACGCCGCGTCGATCTGGAAACGCAGTTGCTCGAATGACGTGGCAGCAGCCGCGCCGCGCACGATGAGCCGCGCACGGAGTAAGCGGTTGCGAAGACAGTAAACGGTAGCGAAAACGCCGCTTACTTCGTGCGCGGCTCTTTGTGCGCGAACGAGGATCCATCATGCCCGAACTGTCCGCCGGCCGCCGGTTGCGCGATGCGTGGACGAATGAGCCGATCATGATTCCGGGAGTGTTCAACGCGGTCGTCGGACGCATCGCGGAACGGATCGGTTTCCCGGCGCTCTATCTTTCCGGAGCGGCACTGTCGGCGGCGGCGGCGGTGCCGGATGTCGGGCTCCTCAGTCTCACGGAATTCGTCGAACAAGCGCGTTCGATCGCGAGTGCGACACAGCTCCCGCTGCTCTGCGACGCCGACACCGGTTTCGGCGAGGTAATGAACGTCGAGCGAACCGTTCACCAGTTTGAAGCGGCGGGCGTGGCGGGCATTCATCTCGAAGATCAGCGTTTGCCGAAACGCTGCGGCCATCTTTCCGGCAAGACGCTTGTCCCGATTGATGAAATGGTGAAGAAGGTGAAGGCCGCCGTCGCCGCCCGCCGGGACCGCGACTTCGTAATCATCGCCCGCACCGATGCTCGCGGCGTCGAAGGATTTGAACAGGCCATCGTGCGCGCCCGGCATTATCTTGCCGCGGGAGCGGATGCCATCTTTCCGGAAGCGCTTGAAACCAAGGACGAGTTTGCGGAGTTCGCCCGGCAAATCAGCGCCCCGCTATTGGCGAACATGACGGAGTTCGGCAAGAGTCCTAAACTGGACTTTGCCGCCCTCGCCGGCGTGGGATATCGCATGGTTCTCTATCCGCTTTCGGCGTTCCGCGCGGCGCTGCGGGCGGCCCAGGAGACGCTCCATGCGATCAAGACCCAAGGGCAGCAATGGGATCAGCTGTCCCACATGCTGACGCGGGCCGAGTTATATGAGCTGCAGGGCTACGCGGAATACGAGGCACGGGACCGAGCCTATTTCCAGTAAGGGAGCAATGCGGTGAGCACCGCGGAAATCTATTCACCGGGCCTCGAAGGCGTGATCGCGGGCGAGACGGCGCTCTCGACCATCACCGAAGGGCTTTGCTACCGCGGCTACGCGGTGCCGGAACTCGCCGAGAAGGCGACGTTTGATGAAGTAGCCTACCTGCTCCTGCAGGGCGAGCTGCCCAATCGCGCTCAACTGGCTGCGTTTCAGAATCGTGTTGCCGCCGGGCGCGAGCTGCCGAAAGCGTTGCTCGATCTGCTCCGAGCACTGCCGGCGGCCACGATCCCGATGGATGCGCTCCGCAGCAGCGTCAGCGTGGTCGCGCATTACGATCCGGAGGTGAGCGACAACGCACATGACGCCAACGTGCGCAAGGCGGAGCGGCTGCTGGGTCAGATACCGGTCGCCATCGCGGCGCAGTATCGCTTCAGCAAAGGCCTGCCGCTCGTGCCGCCGCGTGCCGAGCTGCCGCACGGGGCCAACTTCCTCTACATGCTCAATGGGAAGGAAGCAAGTCCGCTGGAGGTGAAGGCGTTTGACGTGTCGTTGATCCTGTACGCGGAACATGAGTTTAACGCTTCGACGTTTACGGCACGCGTTGTGGTTTCGACGGAGTCGGACTTGCATTCGGCGATTGTGGCCGCGATCGGCGCCCTCAAGGGTCGTCTTCACGGCGGAGCCAATGAAAAGGTGATGGACCTCCTCCGAGCGGCGGGCGGTCCGGACACCGCGGAGAAGTGGATCAACGACGCCCTGAAACGCAAGGAACGTGTCATGGGTTTCGGCCACCGCGTCTACAAAGCTGGCGATGTTCGAGCTCGTGTATTAAAGGACTACGCCAAGCAGCTGGCGGCGCCGACCGGCAATCTGAAGTGGGAAGAGGCCGCCGAGATTATTGAAGGCGTCATGGACCGAGAGAAGAACCTTTTCCCGAATCTCGATTGGCCGGCTGGCCGGCTTTATCACGCGATGGGCCTGGATGTACCGCTCTACACGCCGATCTTCGTCATGTCGCGCGTCGCGGGTTGGAGCGCTCATGTGATCGAGCAACTCGACCACAACCGCCTGATCCGGCCGCGTTCGCGCTACACGGGACCGGAGCTCCGCGGCGTTTTACCAATCAGCGATAGGAGTTAGAATCGAACTCCAGTAAAGCTTCATTCAACATATTCTCAGCGATTCGTAGCCTAGTCACCACCAAACGGTACCACCTCCCATCGACGCGGGCTGCGGCGCGTACGCTACGTCGATCGCCAATCCACACCTGCCATGAGCCCTGCTACGGACAAGTCTTCATCCAGCTCCGGCCAATGCAAACTCACGCCGCCCCCGCCGAGTTCGTAACGACCAAGTTCCTTGGCCGTGGCGCGACGGAGGGCGGGGAACCAGACAAGCGGCACGGAGAGCACGCGGCCGTCGGTGAATACGACGTGCATCATGGCATCGTCGAAGTCCAGACGCTTTGCCAGCGCCGTTCTTGGAACGTAGGCACGTCCAAATCCAGTGGCTTGGTCTTCGGGCGAGCCGCGGGCTTACGCGTTGAAATGCTCATCCCATGCCTCCAGCAAATCGACCCGATGTTCCGTGACGAGGCGCTCGATCTGTTTTAGTTTACGTCCGTTGAACCCGTAGTTTACCACGAGTTGTACCAGATCGAGCCAGAACTTTGCCTCGTCTTCACTTGACTTGACGTGAACGTGCGCCGGCTCCTGCCCTTCGTTGCTAAAAAAAAACCGAAATCGACCCACGCGAAGAACCGTCCGCACTAGTGATCCTCCGATGTGAATACCGTCGCCGAGCGTGTCCGATCAAGAAGTAGTTGCCGCCTATCTCCGCATGTCCAGCAGCGACAGATTCGGACAAATCTGCTTCACCTTCCGCGTCAGATAGCCGCGCACCTCGCCGACGGTCGTCATCCGTAAAACTCGATGTGCGATCTCCTCCGCCTGCCGCTGCGATGTATGTCGGATGATCTCTTTGAGGGACGGCACAAACGCCGGGCTCATGCTCAGTCGCTTCAGGCCCATGCCGAAGAGCGGTAGAAAGCAGCGCGGCCGGCCGGCCATTTCGCCGCATAGCGTGACCGGCGTACCGCGCTCGTTGCACGCCTTGATGATGTGATTCAGCAACTTCATCAGCGCGGGGCTGAACGGCTCGCACAGGTGGGCGACCTTCGGGTTATCGCGGTCGGCGGCCATTAAATACTGAATCAAGTCGTTGGAGCCGATGCTGACGAAATTGACTTCATCGAGCAACGCATCGACGCACAGCGCCGCCGCGGGGACCTCCAGCATCACGCCGAGAGGGACGTCGTCGCTGAACGGCGTGCTCTGCTTGTGCAGCGAACTTTTCGTGCGCTCCACCACGCGCTTGAGGCGTTGCACCTCTTCCAGCGTGCTGATCATCGGAAAGAGCAAGCTGACTTTGCCGTAGCGTCCCGCGCGGAGGATCGCGCGAATCTGTGTCTGGAAGAATTCAGGGTGAGCGGCGGTTAAGCGAATGCTGCGATAGCCCATGAACGGGTTCGCTTCGCGGTGATGATCGAAGTAGGGCACCTGCTTGTCGCCGCCGAGGTCGAGCGTGCGGATGGTGACGGTGTGGTTCGGAGCGGCCTCAATCACTTCGCGATAAACCGCAAGCTGCTCCTCCTCGTCGGGGACGGTCGGATGGGTGAGAAAGAGGTATTCCGTGCGGTACAAGCCCACGCCGCTCGCGCCGGCGCGCACCGCCATCGCCGCGTCCGCTGGGCTGTTGACGTTCGCGAGCAGCTCTACGAGCACGCCGTCGGCGGTAACCGGCTCCTGCTCGCGGTTCTCGATCAGCTTTTCCCGCAAATCGCCGTATTCGCGCTGCAATTTGCGATAAGCCGCTTCGACCTCGGCGCCGGGCCGAAGGTACACGTGTCCTTCGCGTCCGTCGAGCGCAACAAGATCGCCGGTGTGAACTTCACGCAGGATGCCGCGGAGTCCGGACACCGCGGGAATGCCGAGCGACCGGGCCAGAATGGCCGCGTGCCCGGTGGAGCCGCCGGTTTCCGTCACGATGCCCGCGACGTGCAGCCGGTCGAAGGTCATCGCCTGCGAGGGCAGCACTTCCGGCGCAATGACGATCACCGGCTCGTTTACATCAAGGATGTGCTTGGTTTCGTGCAGCGCGAGTTGGCTCATCACGCGACCGACGACATCGCGGATATCGGCCATGCGTTCTTTCAAATACTCGTCGGGGATGCGCTCAAAGAGCGTGTTGTATTCGTCCAGCGTTTCGTGCAGGGCGGTACGGGCATCGACGTGGCGGTCGAGAATGGCGGACTTGACCTTGCCCACAAGGGCCGGATCGCGCAGCAAAAGGCGATGCGCGCGAAAAATCGCCGCCTCTTCGTCACCGACCTGTTCGCCGACGCGCGCCACGATGGCGTCCAGCTCCTGGGCGGCGGCGGCGCACGCGGCATCGAACCGACTGATCTCGTCGGACAGGGCGGCAGCGTTCAATTTGTGCGGCTCGCGGCGGGCCAGGACTTCGTCCACGCAATACGCGCGGGCAACAGCCACGCCCGGCGATACGGGCACGCCTTTTTTCAGCATCGCGTCTTGGCAGTCCTGAGCGGCAAAGCCCGGTTTCTCCTGTGCATGGCGGCCCGCGTCTTCGCGACAGCCGCAGGCCGGGAGTTGTTTATAGCACAGCAGAATCGGCCTCGCAAGGAAGCAGCGGCGCATACCCGTACTTGCAGACACTGCGTCGTTTAACCCGGAGCCAACGGCGACGGCGGTGCGCAGCCTCAGCCGCCATCGCCGTTTCGCCCGTGTACGAGAGCGCGGCCAGCAACGGGAGCCGCGGTCGCCGATGGCTCGGGGTTAAACGACCTGATGAGGCCACTCACCATTCACGATCTTGAGAAATTCGACTAGACACGCCTGTTTTTTTTTGGCATATGCTCCGCCCTCTCGCAGAATTATCGACGCGGAAGAGACCGGACGGCGCGCCCAGGGGGAACAGGGCGAACGGTCCCGCGGAGGGGGAGCCATGCGAACTTCAAGGCTTTGGGCAATGGGCCTGGCGGTGGTGCTCGGCGGCGGCGGAGCACTTCTAGCCGGCGACGACGAAAACAAAGATCAACCGCCGTGGAAACACCGCGGCGGCCTGCTGAGCGCCAAGCCGACGCCGGGCGCCGGCAAGAGTGCCGAAAAGAAGATAAACGACGATCTCGAAAAGCTGGACAAGGATGACGAGAAGGCCCTCGAGAAGTCGGCGGTCCGCAGGAACGCCGAAGCAATCCAGAGGAGCAGCCTCGCCGACGAGGCCATCGCCGAGCGAGCACGGGAAGAGGCCGTTCTTCTGCGCCGCCTTGCCGTGTGCGAAAAGTTGAAACAAGTCGCCTTTCAGACCAACGATCGCTCGTTGGAACGCGAGGCCGAGGAGCTGGATCAAAAAGCCTGGGCCGCTTATTCGCAGCGCACCGCCCACTTGTCGGCCAGCGACGCCTCGTTGTCGTTCACGGACGCCGCAACGGACGCCCCGACCGCGCAGCCCCACGCCGCGCGCAAGACGACGGAGGGCGAGCTGCACGTGGTGCCCAGCAAGGACTCGCCGAAGCCCGCGCTCATGGAGGAAAAGCCATGAAAAAGTGGACCCTGCCCCTGTTTCTGATGCTGGCGCCGCTGGCGGGCTGCGTGGAGTTGGAACTCCGCCAGACGATTCCGCCGGCGCCGATGGCCCAGCCGATGATCGACGAGAAGGTCGAAACCGCGCCGAAGCCGCTGGTCAAGCGGTCCACGCCCGTGACCGCCGATCAGGTGAGCGACAGCAACGCGCACGAGATGGCTCAGGCGTTGTCCGAAGAAATCGAACGCTCGGTCAAGGGTGAGCCCGAGAAGAAGGATTGACATGCACTCGCGAAAGCGAAGCCCACGAGACGCGCCGTCCGTGGGCTTTTTTCATGCGCTCGCGTTTTTCGGCTAGGAGTACACTCGGTAGTCGATATCCGGAAAAAGATTGTGCCGCCGCTCAATCTCGGTGAGCCACGTTTCGTCGATTACGTTGCGCTTGATCTGCTCGTACAGATGGTTGAAATTCAAGACATGAACGCGCGTCCGGTCGCGTGCGTAATCGACCATCGTCCCCGTCTTCATGATGAAAGCCCAGTCGCTCGATTGCGCCAGCAACAGCTCGCGCGCCGCTTGATTCAGACCGCGGCGGCGAACGCCGTTTGCGTCGGCGTTTTCGTGCGCCAACTCCGCCATGCGGTCGGCGGCTTCATGCAGGTGCTGGTAAATCCAATCGTTCGATCCCTCAAGCCAGACTTCGCAATAGCCCTTGTAGCCCCAGCTTGAAAAGGCCGGCTGGCTCACCTGGACCTTGGTGTGCCGGTCGAGGTATTCCGGAACGGTAATCGCCTTCACGGTCTGCTGATCGTAATGAAGTTTCCGCAACAGGAAGTTGATCCACTCCGGCCCCTCGAACCACCAGTGCCCGAACAGCTCGGCGTCGTATGGGGCGACGATCAACGCCGGCCGGCCGTCCATGGAACCCGCGAGCCATTCCACTTGCTTCTCGCGATTGAACATGAAGTTCCCGGCGTGATCGGCAGCCTTCTCCAGCGCGACCTTCGGGTTGTACGGCTGCTTGTGCTCGGTGCGTCCAGTGATCTTGAAATACTTGATGCCGAGGTGGCTGCGGATGCCGGTCTGGTGCAAGTGCGGCTTCAGATACTCATAATCGAGATCGAAGCCGACGTCACGGTAGAACTCGCGATAATTGTAATCGCCCGGATAGCCTTCGATGGCGCTCCACACCTGCTTCGACGATTCCGTATCGCGCGCGAGTGCGGCGACGCCGGTCTTCGTCAGGATTGGGGCGTAGACGCCGTAACGCGGCCGCGGCTCCGCGTAGAGCACGCCGTGGGTATCCGTGAAGAAGTAACGGATGCCGGCGTCGCGCAGCAGGTCGTCAATCTCCGGCGTGTAGCCGCATTCCGGCAGCCAGAGGCCCTGCGGCCGTTTGCCGAAATGGCGCTGAAACTCGCGCGCCCCGATCTCGATCTGCGCCCGCATGGCGTTGCGATTGACCATCATGAGCGGCAGGAAGCCGTGCGTCGCGCCGCACGTGATCAACTCCAACTTGCCCGCCTCGAAGAACCGCCGAAAGCCGTTGAGGATGTTGTTGCCATATTGCTTGACGAATACATCACGTGCCCGCTGGAAGCGGTAGTGATACATGTGGGCGAGGTGATTGAACTCCGGCTCCCAACGGGTGCGTTCGATCTCCTTGGCGGCGAGCGCGATCAGGTTGTCGATGTGGCGGACGTAGCGATATTGCAGCAAGGGATCGCTGAGCATGGCGGCGAGCGTCGGCGTCACCGACATGGTCATGCGCCAATCGACGCCGTCGCGTTCGAGCCCGTCGAATACTTCGAGCAGCGGAATGTACGTCTCGGTGATCGCTTCGTACAGCCAGTCTTCTTCGAGGAAATCATCGTATTCCGGATGCCGGACGAACGGCAGATGGGCGTGCAAAACGAGGGTGAGATAACCGAGCGGCATAACGCGGTGTCCTTCTCAGCAAGCGGCCGCCGGACGACAAACGCGGCACCGTGCCATCTCCGTTGTTTGATACGAGGCGCTGGGGCGAAATCAAGGCGAGCCATGAATCCAACGGCCGCGGCACATGACCCGCTCTACCGGCAACGTAGACTCGAAAAGGAGTTGGTGCGGATCGCTCGCCGCCGCCGTGGGAATACCGACCACGACCAGGTCGGCCGACTTTCCCGGTTCCAGGCTGCCGCACTCATCGGCCCAGCCGAGCGCTTCGGCCCCCGAGAGCGTCGCCATGCGGAGCAACTGCGCCATGGAGAAATCGGGGTAACGCGCGTGAACGAAGCGCGCCTCATTCAAAACGCTGAGATCGGGATTGGACGCGAGACTATCGGTGCCGAGGGCAACGCGCACGCCGCGGGCGAGGAAGTCGCGAAATGGATGCGGCGGATGGCCGAAGGCGAAGTGGGTGCGCGGACAAAATACGATACTGGCATTCGCCGGTATGGGCGTGTCGAGCGGGAGGTAGTTTGCGTGTATGAACAGAACAGCCGCCGGGCCATTGAACAACTGTACGACTTGCCCAACATTCTCAACCAACCCTTCCGGATCCCACACGCCAAGCTCCTTGAGGAAGCCTTGAAACGAACCTCCGTGAAGTGCGAGCAGTTCAAGCTCGGATTGAGTTTCCGCCAGATGCACTGCGCTCGGCACGGCAGCGGCCGCTGCGAGGGAGAAAATCGACCTACGAACGCTGTACGGAGCGTGAGGACTGAGGCCGGGCCGGCACGTAGCTGTACTACGACGCCGCTCTAGCCAAGACTTTATGTCGTGGAATGCTTGTGCTGCCCGCGATTTGTTCAGGCCAAGCAGTTCGCGAAAAACGATTGCTCGAACCGGCGCGTCTTCGAGAATCGGCCAGCTCGACCCATCGCCCGAAATGTCGGCCAGAAGCGTCGTCCCGGAGTGCGTAGACTCGCGAAACCCTGCACGGATCGTGCGCTGAGTATCGTCCTCGGTCCGACTTCGGCGATAGGCGATTACGCGTCGCAGCCAGGCGACGAAATCGTGCCTGTCCGCGATGAGGTGATCGGCGCCCGTCAAGTCAAGGTGCGTATGGGCATTCGCGAATCCGGGCACGACCGCGACATGGCCAAGATCCATGTCAGGCGTTCGTGTGCCGAGCGGCTCGACCGCTTCGATTTTCTCGCCACGGATCGTGATTGCCCCGTGCTCCAACGGCGGCCCCGCGACGGGGAACACCCAGCGGGCGGTCAGCGTGCAACGAGGCTCGCGCGGCTCGGCCATCAATTCGTTCCAGTCGATCGGCTTACCGACTCTTCCGCGTCCCGAACACCTGCGTGAAATACGTTTCACCCTTCTCGTTGGTCGCGATGCCGATGCCGATCTCCTTGTACTCCTTGCGGAGAATGTTCTCTTTATGGTGCGGCGAGTTCATCCAGCCTTTGAAAATCTCGTCCGCCGACGGCGATCCTTCGCCCGACGCGATGTTCTCGCCAACCCAGCGCCAGTTGTAGCCGGCGGCGTTGACACGGTCGGACGGCTTCTTGCCGTCCAACTCGTGGTCCATTTTCCCCTGCTTCGCCATGTTCTTGGAATGGGCGCGAGCGACTTCGGTCAACGTGGGATTCATCTTGAGCAGCGGCAGCTTTTCCTCGGCGCGAGCTTTGTTCGTCAAATCGAGGATGGTTTGCTCGTCCGCGGTAAGGGTGACTTTCGCCACGTCTTTCTTGTCGGCATCCCCGGCCGAGATGACTTGCGGCGCGCAAAGGAGCGCCAGGAAGCCAACGACTACGGCGAGGCGGGGCATGAGGAGACTCCTCGGAAGGACCGCATTTTCGCGCGCAGGGTAACCTCTTCCCATCTTAACGCGGAGTGGCTTGACTTAGGAATGCCGGTCGCCAGCGGATGTTGACCGTTTCCCGTTTTTTGTGGCATGATCTCGCCCGGCCGATGCAAGCGCCGCCCGGAACGGAGCCCTTGGCATGCATGCACAGGAAGCAGACACGCCCACGACAGCATGGCCACGCTCGATTGCCGCGTGCCTTCCCGAACTTTGGAACCGCGTGCTCTTCCCCGGCCGTTGCGCGGAGCCCGGCGGCATACGCTGGCGGTCGCTCTTTTTACTCGTGATCGTCGCGGCGGCGTTGTTGTATCCCTCGCTTGCGTTTCCGCTTTTGGAGCCGGACGAAAGCCGCTACGCCGAGATCCCGCGCGAAATGCTCGCGCGCGGCGACTGGATCGTGCCGTATCTGCAAGGCGAACCGTATCTCGACAAGCCGCCGTTGCTCTACTGGCTGGTGATGCTGTCGTACCAGGTCTTCGGCGTCGCGGACTGGGCGGCGCGCTTGGTACCGGCGTTGGCGATCCACGCGACGGTGTTGCTCGCCTATCTGTTCGGCAAGCGAAGCTTTGGTGAGCGCGCGGCGTTTTGGGGAGCGTTGCTGCTGGCGCTCGCGCCCGGCTTCACCAGCATGGGGCGGCTTCTTGTATTGGATGGCTTATTGGCTTTTTGCGTCACCCTATCGATCTTCGCGGCGTTCGAGGCGCTTCGCGGACACCGATTCCGCTGGAGTTGGTGGCTGCTCTCCGCGGCCGCGTGCGGCGGCGGCATTCTTACGAAAGGGCCCATCGCGTTGCTTCTCCTCGCTCCGCCGCTTTGGCTCTTCGGCGTGTTGGGGGATAGGTCGCGGCGTGTCGGATGGGGCGCGTGGCTCGTTCTTGGGACAATCGTTGTCGCGCTTGCGCTTCCGTGGTATGTCAACGTTTGCCTGCGCGTACCGGAATTCGCCAAGCACTTTCTGTGGGAACACAACGTCGTCCGGTTCCTGACGCCGTTCGATCATCAACAACCGGTGTGGTTCTATGGCCCGGTTCTGCTGCTGGGGCTGTTGCCGGGGAGTCTGTTGCTGCCGCCGTTCCTGCGATTCCTGAGCAGCGGCCAACACGACGTTTCGGACCGCCGCGGTCCGGAACTCGGCTTCGCCATGCTCGCCGGCGGTTGGTGCCTAATTTTCTTTACCCTTTCGGGCAGCAAGCTGCCGACCTACATCTTGCCGGCGTTTCCGTTCCTCTGCCTCGCGCTTGGGTATTTCATCGCTTGCAGCCGCTGGGACGTGTCCCGTTGGACACGCGGCATCGCGGTGACAAGCTTTGTGCTGATGTGCGTCGGCCATCATCTGCTCGTCCCGTGGTACGCGAAATATCGCTCGCCGATGGGCCGGCCGGAAGAGGTGGCGCGACTTTGCGCCGATCCGAACACACCGGTGATTTGTTACCCGCGCGAGTGCAACTCCGTGGCGTTCTATTTGGGCCGCGCGGATTTCAAGAGTTTCCGTAGCAAGCAGGTGGACCCGATGCGCGCCGCCCTTCTGGCCGAACCTCGGACCGTCGTGCTGTTCACTCATCGGCACTCACTGCGTGCCTTCCAGCAGTTCCTGCCGCCGAATACCCGGCTCACTTACGAAGCCCATTTCGGCCTCGGCGATATTCCCGGTGCGCCGAGCTGGCTCGCGGACAAGATCGGCTGGTTCGCAGGTGAAACGGCCCATGGGCTCTGCGATATGGCCGTGATTGATCGGCCGAACTGACCGACCAACGGCTGTTGTAGAACCGCAGACATCCGCCGCAATCTCCATGCGCTACTTCAGCATTTCATTGATTGGATTCAGATACGCGACGAGATAAATCCGGAAGATCGCCGCGATCAGAAGCGCTGCGACCACCAGCCACACGCACCAGCCGGCGACTTTCGTCAAGATCGTCAGCCGCAGGGCGGCCTCTTCGTCGTACTGGTTCGACTGCTGTTTCATCACCTCCGGCAACCGGCCGCTCTCCTCGCCGACCGCCACGATATTGCGGAAGACTTCCGGGAAAAGGATGGGATTCGACAGTGCCTCCGCGAAGTCTTCGCCGCCTTTCAGCCGATCCTGGATCATCGGCGTCGCTTCTTCATACGCCGCGTTGCCCGTGGCGTGCAGGGTCAGCTTGATGGCTTTCAAAATCGACATTCCGGTATTCAAGGTGAGCCCGAGCGCCAGGCAAAAGCGGGTCAGCGCGAGCGCTTGCAGCGTCGGACCGATCACGGGGATCCGCAGCAGGAGGTTATCGACGAACGCTTTGTTCCGAAGCGAGCGCGTCAGCAAGAAATAAAGGCCGATGACCGCGGCAATGGAGCCGTATGCGAACACCATGAACAGCACGCCGCCCGATACGCCGCTGAAACGCTCGCCGAAGGGCGACATGCTGCTGCCGAGAATCCCCAAGATGGTAATCATCAAGCCGATGACAGCAACGGCGGCGACCAGCTCGAACGCCGGCCACATGATTTGCGACAGGAACTGCCGCCGCAGCTTTTGCTGCATGCGGTAGTAGCGCTCCAGCTCGCCGAAGATTTCGGGCAGGTTGCCGCTCTCTTCGCCGACGGCGGCCATTGTGGAGAACAGCGGCGGAAAGTACGCATGTTCCTTGCGCAACGCATCGGTCAGACTTTCGCCGCGCTCCAGCATCCCGGAGATCCGGCCGGCAAGCAGGCGTACCGCCATCGGCCCCTTGGCGGCTTGCTGCCGAAATACGTCACGCAAGGTCAGACCGGCGGCCAGATAGTGGCGCAAGGTCCGACACAACTCGATAAGCGTCGATAATGAAATTCGGCTGAAGAACATGGCCCGGCTTCCTTGGATAAGGGCAACATAAACGATTATACCTAAGTTCTTCGGTGCGAGCACTCCCCCGTCGCGCCGCCGTGTTTATCCGGGCGGCGCCGCTCGCCATAGAATAAATGCCATGGAAGCGAGCACCGCTTACGACGACCGCTATCTTGCCGGCATCGTCCTGTTCAACCGCGGCGATTTTTTCGAGGCGCACGAGGTCTGGGAAGACCTGTGGGTGGACAGCGCCGGGCCGGAACGGAGCTTCTATCAGGGCTTAATTCAGGCGGCGGTCGGGCTGTGCCACTTTTGTAACGGAAACTTGCGGGGCGCGGTGAAGCTTTTTCACTCGAGCCGGCGCTATCTCGCGGCGGGTGGCTCGTCGTTCCTGGGTTTGGATTTGACCGACTTCGATGGGCGGATGGAACGCTGCTTCGGGGGACTGCTGGCCGCACCGGAGCCGGCGGCGGGGCTCGTCATCGAAGAAGACTTGATCCCGGAGATCCACTTGCAACCACCCCCCGGCCACTGGCCCGATCCGCAGCCTTATCTCGATGAGGCCGGCAATGGATGACGATCGAACCGCCCTGAGTCAGTTCAGCGGCACAGCCCGGCTGTTTCCGTTGCCGAGCGTCGTGTTGTACCCGCAAGTTGTGCAGCCGTTGCACATCTTCGAACCGCGCTATCGTCAGATGACCGCGGACGCGTTGGCCGGCGATCGGTTCCTCACGATGTGTCTCTTGCAAGCGGGATGGCAGAGCCACTATCAAGGTAAGCCGCCTGTTCATTCGGTCGCTTGTCTTGGCCGTATCGTGAGCGAGCAGCGGTTGCCCGATGGTCGGTTCAATTTACTGCTACGCGGTCTGTGCCGCGTACAAATCATCGAAGAACTCGTGAGCCCGACACTGTATCGGACCGCTCGCGTGGAAGTGCTTGCGGACCGAGGGCCGGCGACAATCAAGACCGACGCTCAGGTGCGCGAAGAACTGGCAGTTCATTTGAAACGCTGGGTGCCGACGCACACCGAGCTGCGGTCGCAGTTCCGCAAGCTGCTAAAAAGCGACCTGCCCCTTGGCGCTGTGTGCGACGTCTTCGCCTTCGCGTTACCGCTTCGCGTAGAGGCCAAGCAGCGCTTGCTGGAAGAACTGGACGTGGAGCAACGGGCGTTGCAGCTGGTCGCGTTTCTTGACGCGGAATCGCCGGTCGTCGAGACCGATGCGCCGGCCGCCGAGCCCAATGATGCGCCGCCTTTCAAGTTTCCGCCGTCGTTCAGCGACAACTAACGGGAGCCCGATGCGCCAGCGAGGGAAGACGGGCGCCCCCATGCCGGCGCGCCTCGCTCTCTAGTCAACTGTGGGGCGTGGGCGTATTCTGACGGCATTCCGACACCAGGAATATTCAATCAGGAGGCTCCTCATGCAGAAACGACCCAATGCGGTAACGTTCAAAGGCAACAAGCTGACCCTCGTCGGCCCGCAGCTCAAAGCCGGGGACAAGGCGCCCGACTTTGCGTGCGTGACTTCGGGACTCGAAATCGCTCATCTGGCGCAAACCCCCGCCAAGGCCCGGCTGTTCAGCGTCGTGCCGTCGCTCGACACCGGCGTCTGCAGCGCGCAGACGCACAAATTCGACGAAGCAGTTGGCGGCTACAAGGACAAGCTTGCTTGCTACACCATCAGCCTCGACATGCCGTTCGCGCAGAAACGGTTCTGCTCGGCGGAGAACATCAGCAACATGCAAACGCTGTCCGATGTTCACGACCACTCGTTCGGCCAGAACTACGGCGTGCTCATCGAGGGGCTGCCCCTGCCGCTCCTGTCGCGGGCGGTCTTCGTCGTGGATAAGAGCGGCACGATCACTTATTGCGAGTACGTGCCGGAAGTGACAACGCATCCCAACTACGATCAGGCGTTGGCAGCGATCAGGTCGGCCGTCGCTTGATTGGAAGCATTGTGCAAGCGTTCCGCCTACGGGACCGGACCTCGAATCGGGGTTCGGTCCCGTACTTTTGTTTGACACGCGTCGCTCGTCACTTCCCATAACTTCCGAAAACTACTGCCAAATCGATTTTTCCGCGAAAGAATTCCGATGTCCTGGGAGACATCGGAATTATGATGCGCGAATAAGGCGACCGATGATTCGCGCGTTGCGGTTCCCCAAGTCGGCCGTGCCCGCGCGATCACTGCACTCCGCACAATCGGCAAATCCTGCGCGACCGGCATTGTTGGCGATTTTCCCCGAGAAAATACGCGAAAATCCTCAAGCCGCGGCTTGCGACCGCCTGGGTTCGCATTAAGGTGAAGTGACCTATTTGCGCGTTTGGATGGATGTTGCGAGCCACAGGGATTCGTGGACGGCCCTAGCCCGAAGACCGGGGCCGACTTGCGGCGAAACTCACCGAGGCGACATCGAGGAGAACCGACCATGAAACCCTTGCGCGGAGCCGTGGGGATGCTTGCGTTGGCCGTTCTGGGCCTGTCGGCGAATCCGGGCCGTGCGGCGTGGAACAATGTCTTTCAGGTTTGCTGTCACGGGTGCCAGCAGCCGGCGGTCAGCAACTACGCCGATCCGTGCTGTGCCCCGCCGCCGCCCGTCTGCACCACCCGAATGGTCCAGCGCTGTTACTACCAGCCGGTGACGACGTACAAGACGAGTTACTACTTAGAGCCGGTCACGACCTATCGAACCAGCTATTATTACCAACCCGTGACCAGCTATCGCTACAGCATGTACTACGACGCCAGCACCTGCTCGTATCAGCAGGTCGCCTGCCCGCAGACGTGCCTGCAATTGCGGTCGCAGTGCTGCCCGGTGCAAAGCTGGGTGCAACGCTGCTGCACGGTGCCGGTCACGTCGGTGCAACAAATGTTCTACTACGAGCCGGTGACGACGTGTTGTGCGGCGCCCGCGGCCCCGGCCTGCCCGCCGGCCTATGGCACGGGCGTTCCCGCTGTCGGCGAGCAACGAAGCGCCGCTCCGGCGGTCCCTGCCGTGCCGGGCGTGGGCGAACAGCGCTTACCCCCGGGTCCCGCGGTACCGGGCGACGGCACGTCGTACCGCCAGCCGCTGCCGCGGCAGACGCCTGTCCCGAACGCCCCGCCGCAGATGCGCATTGATCGCATCGTGTCCAACGCAGGCATCGGCGTTGAAGGCCAGGTGGTCAGCAGCAATCAGTTGCCGCATTCCGGCGCGAAGCTGTTGTTCGTCAGCGCCGAAAAACAAGGCGTGCAGTTCAAGGCGAACGCCGACGCTGCCGGCCGGTTCCAACTCGCTCTCGCGGATGGAAGCTGGCTCGTGTACGTCGAAGATCACGAAGGCCGCTCGGTATTCCACAAGAAAATCGACGTCGGCGGCGCGCGGGCGATTCCGGTGCTGCTCGTAAGCCGCTAAATGACCGTGCGAGAATCGGCAGCGAAAGACTTCCGAAGTCTTCGCGGACTTCGGAAATCTGCGTTTGTATCTTGGTTGCCGCCTCCGCACGGGACTGCTACGATAATCGCGGCGATGGGGTTCGCCATGAACCGCGGCGCATAGCCGCTGATGACCCCTACCTTGAAGGGTTTTTCCCTCGGGTGGGGTCGCCGCAAAAAACTGACGGCCCCGCCGGGAGAACCGATCTCTTGGCGGGGCTTTTTTATTGCGTGCTGCGAAAGCTCGTCGGCCAAGCAAGCATCGTGGCACGCCGGCAAGGGGGCGCCGTTGAAGAAGACCAAGCGTTGGCCATGGAACCGATTTCCTGCGTTGACCGGAAACCACAAGATGTTGCTCATCATGCTCGGGGGCGCGCTCGGCAGTTACCTGCGGTATGGCGTTGGCAAGTGGATCGGCAGTCAGCCGTGGAGCCAAGGTTTTCCGTGGGGCACCATCGTCATCAACGTTTCGGGAAGCTTCATTCTGGGCATGGTCGCGGTCCTCGTTTTGGAGCG
Organism: Gemmataceae bacterium; assembly: GCA_041499805.1. Taxonomy (GTDB): domain Bacteria; phylum Planctomycetota; class Planctomycetia; order Gemmatales; family Gemmataceae; genus JBGQKZ01. The sequence continues at coordinate 36,121 of JBGQKZ010000042.1, read as the reverse complement.
ACTCTCGCCCGAGTACGAAGGTTGGTACTTACTGCTCGGCACAGGGTTTTGCGGCGGGTTTACGACCTTTTCCACGTTTGAATGGGAAACCTACAAGCTCGTGCGCGACGGCAGCTGGGCATTGGCGCTCGGCAACGTCGTGGGGAGCGTCGTCGCGGGGTTCCTGGGCGTGCTTGTCGCGGTGTTTCTCGTCGGCCTCATTATTCCGCGACGGTAGGGACCGAGCGAATCACGCGGTAATGGCACAGGCGGCGAAAGATGGCACGGTTCAATAGCGGGCAACATCGTGCAGGTCCCGCTTGCCGAGATCGATCTATTGTTGTCGCCCTCGCCGCCGGTTATGATCGGCAAAACGCCAAGCGGGGTCGGATATGCTGCGCGTGCCGGGGCCGCCGATTCGTCTGTGTGAGGGGGTTACTCGCCGCGACCTTTTGCGCGTCGGAACGCTGGGCGCGGTTGGCCTGTCGCTTCCCAAGTTGTTCCAGCTTCAAGACGCGCGCGGCGAATCTTCAACGCCACGCGCCGACGCCTGCATTCTGCTCTTCCTCTGGGGCGCTCCCAGCCAATTTGAAACGCTCGATCCCAAGCCCGAGGCGCCGAGCGGCATTCGGGGTGAGTTCGGCGTTACCCGCACTGGGCTTCCCGGCGTGCTGTTCGGCGAACACATTCCACAACTGGCCGCGCGGACCGACCGCTTCGCCGTCGTGCGCACCTGTGCCCAGACGAGCACGCACCATCAATCCGCGGGCTACGAGGCACTGACCGGCTACCCGCCGAGCAAGGATGCCGTCGCCTTGACCGCGACGCCGGCCGATCATCCGAACCTCGGTTCGGTCGTCGCCCGTTTCGCGCCGGGAAATGCCAGCGGCCTGCGTTTCGTTACGCTGCCGCAGCTCATCAGCGACGTGGGCAATTTGACTCCCGGCCAATTCGCCGGTTACCTCGGCCGGCAATGCGATCCGTTCGCGTTGACCAAGGATCCCAATGCCGCCGACTTCGACGCGCGCGATTTGTTGCTGGCGTCCGACGTGAGCAGCACTCGTCTCGGCGACCGCCGCTCGCTTTTGCACCGGGTCGATCAGCAACGCCGCGAATTGGACCGCGTGGCCGGCGTGCAGTCGCTCGACGTCTACCAGGATCGGGCGTGCCGCTTGCTGACGAGCCCGTTGGTCCGCCATGCGTTCAATCTCGGCCGTGAATCGGTCGCCGTGCGCGAACGCTACGGCCGGAACACGTTTGGCCAATCGTGTCTGCTGGCGCGCCGGCTGGTCGAGGCCGGCGTGAAGCTCGTGACCGTCTACGGCGCCTGCAACGGCAAAACCCCGCAAGACGCCTGGGACACACACGAGAATAACTTCGGCAAACTGAAGAACGAGCTGCTGCCGCCGATGGATCAAGCGACCTCGGCTCTGATCGACGATTTGCACGACCGCGGCCTCGCCGAAAGCATGTTGCTTTTGTGGATGGGCGAGTTCGGCCGCACGCCACGCATCAACGCCAAGGCCGGCCGCGATCATTGGCAGCACTCGTACAGCATTCTTCTCTCCGGCGGCGGCGTCCGGCCCGGTCAAGTCTACGGCCAGTCGGACCGCCACGGCGCTTATCCGGTCCACGGCCGCGTTTTCACGCCGGCCGACATCACCGCGACCGTCTACGACTGCCTCGGGATCAATCCGCGCACAACCGTGGTCGACCCGCAAGGCCGGCCGCTGCGCCTCACCGAAGGCACGCCGATGCGCGAACTTTTCACGTGAGACGTCACGTCGATCAATGATACTTCTTCCCCCGTGCGTTATCGCGCTTCGCGCCGTTCCACGAGCATGGTACATTCCGACGCCACGACCTGCATGTGATCGGTGCAGAGGGAGTGTCTGTGAAGCGTCCGCTCATCCGGCGAATTTGGGGCGAAGCCACCGCCGTCACCGAGCGCTGGCGGCGGGTGCGCTGGGTCGATTTGCTGTTGATTCTCGGCATCGTTGGCATGCTCTACGGGTTCAAGGATCTCGCGGGGCAATGGGTCCGGAATGAACCCGCTGTTGAAATTGACTTGTCGCCGCTCGCGTTGCCGCGCTATACGTTCTTTTCGTTGCTTCGCGGCTTAATCGCTTACTTGCTGTCGCTTACCTTCACGCTGCTGTACGGCTATTGGGCCGCCAAGGACCATGTCGCCGAACGGGTTCTCGTTCCCTTGCTCGACATCCTCCAGAGCATCCCCGTGCTGTCCTTCTTGCCGGTGCTCATGACCGCGCTCGTTGCCCTCTTCCCGCATTACAACATTGGCCTGGAGCTGGTCGTCATCATCGCCATTTTCACCGGACAGGCGTGGAACATGACGTTCAGCTTTTACCACTCGGTGCGTTCCGTGCCCGCGGACATGCGCGAGGTAGCCACGGTCTTTCGCTACACCTGGTGGCAACGCTTCAAGTGGCTGGAACTACCTTTCGCCACGGTCGGACTGGTGTGGAACAGCATGATGAGCATGGCGGGCGGTTGGTTTTTCCTGATCGTCGCGGAAGCATTCACGCTTGGCAACAGGGACTTCCGGGTGCCGGGGATCGGCGCCTATATGAAAGTCGCCCAGGCAAAGGACGACTACGGCGCGATGATCTGGGGAATCGTGGCGATGGGCGTCATGATCGTCCTGCTCGATCAGCTCCTCTGGAGGCCGGTCGTCGTTTGGGCGCAGAAGTTTCGCATCGAGGAAGGCGGCGAGCAGGTGGAGATGACTTCGTGGTTTCTCGACCTGCTTCGCCGGTCCCAGATCGTCACGTTGCTGCAGCGCTGGTTTGGTAAGCTGAAGTTCGCGAAAGCGGAGCAAGCGCTGGCGTTGACGACGGCCAAGAAGACGGACAAACCGGCTTCCGCCGCGGGCACTTGGATTTCGCGGCTGTTCTTCGTCGCCCTCGTGGTCGCGCTTGCCTACGGCGCCTGGGTTTTGCTGGCGTTTCTGTTCCGCGTGGAAGCGAAACAATGGCTCGAATTAGTGCTGGAAGGCCTTGCGACATTGGGCCGGGTGATGGTGGCGGTGGTGGCCGCGACCGCGTGGGCGCTGCCGGCCGGATTGGCGATCGGCTTGTCGCCGCGATTGTCACGCGCCTTGCAGCCCACCATGCAGTTCCTCGCTTCGTTCCCGGCGCCCATGCTCTATGCGCTGGTGCTCGCGGCGACGACGACTCTGGGCATTTCGCTCAACTTCAGCAGCATTCTCTTGATGTTGCTCGGCACGCAGTGGTACATCCTGTTCAACGTCAGCGCAGGAGCGATGGCGATTCCGGCCGACTTGCGCGAGGCTGCACGAAGCTACCGCTTGCCGCTCCTGCAGCGCTTCCGGGTCCTTTATTTCCCGGCGGTGTTCCCCTACCTGGTGACCGGTTGGGTTACGGCAGCCGGCGGAGCGTGGAACGCCAGCATTATTTCCGAATATGTAGGCAAGGGCGTAGCGCCGGCGTTCGGACTCGGCGCGCGAATTACCGAGGCGACCGACGCTGACGACAAGCCGCTCATGGCGGCGAGCGTTCTTGTGATGGCGACGATGGTGGTCGTGTTCAATCGCCTTGTCTGGAAACGCTGCTACCGGCTTGCCGAGACGCGCTTTTCGCTCGAAAAATAGCTTACGAGGATGCTTCGATGGCCATCGCGACGCGCCCCGCCACCGGCGCCCTTTGTGAAGTCCGCGGCGTTTGGCACGAATTCAAGCAGCCCAACGGCCAGCCGTTACCCGTTCTCGAAGACATCAACCTCTGCGTGAAGCCCAACGAAATCATTGCCTTGCTCGGCCCGTCGGGTTGCGGCAAATCGACGATTCTCCGCATTCTCGCGGGGCTTATTCAGCCGACGCGCGGCGAAGTGCTCTACCACGGCGACCCGTTGCACGGTCTCAATCCCGGCATCGCCATCGTTTTTCAAAGTTTCGCCCTGCTGCCGTGGATGACCGTTACCGAGAACGTGCAAACCGTCTTGAAAGCCGCCGGCAAGGAACCGGCGGAAATCGCCGAACGCACCGAGCACGTCATTCGTCTCGTCGGTCTCAACGGGTTCGAGGAAGCGTACCCGCGCGAGCTGTCCGGGGGAATGAAGCAACGTATCGGCATGGCCCGGGCGCTGTCGGTCGACCCGGAAATCCTGCTTATGGACGAGCCGTTCAGCCAGGTGGACGCGCTCACCGCGGAGAGCCTACGGGCCGAGGTCATCGACATCTGGCACGCCAAGGGGAGTCAGATTTCCTCAATCTTGATGGTCAGCCACGACATCAAAGAAGTGGTTTTCATGGCGGACCGCATCGTTATTCTCGATGCCAAGCCCGGCCGCGTACGAACGATTGTGGAGAATCGCATGCCGCGGCCGCGCGATTATCGTTCGCCCCAAGTGCTGGCCCTCGTCGATCAACTGCACGACATCATTACCAAGGCGGAGATGCCGGACGCGCCGCCCCAAGCCGCGGGACCGGCGGCGTCGGCGATTGAACCCTTGCCGGAAGCTACGTCGAGCGAGATTGTCGGTCTCCTCGAATACCTCGACGCCCGCGGCGGCAAGGAAGACGTCTTCCGCATCGCCGCCGACACGAACCGCGAGTTCGGCCGCACGATTACGGTGGTGAAAGCCGCTGAGCTGCTCGACTTCGTCGACACGCCGAAACGCCTGGTGATTCTCGAACCCGACGGCGTGCGTTTCGTGCGGGCTTCGCCGGAGGATCGCAAGGCGATTTGGCGCGGCCAGCTCTTGAAGCTCCGGCTCTTCCGCGACATCCACGACCTGCTGCAACGCCAGCCGAAGCATGAAATCGACCGCGACTTCTTGCTCGAAACCTTCGTGATGACCATGCCGCAGGAGAACTACGAGACGATGTTCCAGACATTCATCCGCTGGGCCCGCTTCGGCGATTTGTTCGCGTATGACGAGACGACGGAGACGATTTCGTTGCAGCGCGCCGAGCCGCTCGTTGGCGTCTGAAACTCCGGACGGGAATTGAAGTAGATTCCAGTATGCGTCCCTCACTTGATCTACCCGTGGCTCTGCCCGCGGACGACGTCGCCACGGCGTTGCCGCCGGATGACGTCGTGGACGCCGTGCCCGTTCCCGAACCTGGACCACGACCAAGGCGGGGCCTCTGGCAGACGGTCCGCGCCGTCGCACATGCCATCGGCTCCGCATGGGAATGGCTCTTCGGCGTCGTAACGTTGATGGTCGGCCTCGCGGTGCTCGCGGCCGCGCCGATCCTGGGCTTTTTGAGCCTGGGGTACCTGTTGGAAGCCGCGGGTCGCATCGCCCGCACGGGCAGGCTGCGCGACGGCTTCATCGGCGTCCGCATCGCCGCGCGCGCGGGCAGCATCGTTCTCGGCTCGTGGTTGATGTTGCTCCCGTTGCGGCTCATCTCCGATCTTTGGCGTTCGGCGGAGATCGTCGATCCTGGCGGGCGCGCGCCTCATGCATGGAAGATCGGCTTGACCGTCGCGACGATCCTGATGGTCATTCACATCGTCGCCGCCGTGTCGCGCGGCGGCAAGCTGCGTTACTTCTTTTGGCCGTTCAACCCGATTTGGCTGGTACGCAGACTTTGGCGCGGCGGCTACTACCCCGCGGCGCGCGATGCGACCTGGGATTTCCTGGTCTCTCTCCGGCTGCCGTACTACTTCTGGCTCGGCTTGCGCGGCTTCGCCGGGGCGTTTCTGTGGCTGCTCGTGCCGATTTCTTTGCTCGCGCTCGGCTCAAAAACGGGGCCCGTCGCCGGTCACGCACGCTCCGTGGGGGCGGGACCGGACTCCATCCGCTTCTTGGAAGGCGTTTTGCCGCTGCTCGGCACGATCGGCGCTCTGCTCTTGATCGCCCTGCTGCCGTTCGTCTTGTTCCTGCAAATGCGCTTCGCGACGGAGAACCGCTTTCGGGCCTTCGCGGAGATCGGAGCGGTCTGCCGGCAATTCGTGCGGGCGCCCTGGGCGTGTGCCTTTGCGTTTTGGATCACGCTGCTGTTCGCCTTGCCTTTGTATCTCTTGAAAATCGAAATCGTGCCGCAAGAAGCCGCGTGGCTGCCGAGCCTCGTGTTCATTGCGTTCATTTTCCCGGCGCGCTTGCTGGCGGGCTGGGCCTATGGCCGTTCGCTACGGCGGCAGAAGCCGCGGCACTGGCTGTTCGGCGTGACCGGCGTCCTCGCCTGCGTGCCGGTCGCGATGTTTTACGTGCTGATCGTTTACTTTGCACAATTCACGGCCTGGTCGGGCGTCGCGAGTTTGTACGAGCAGCACGCATTCTTGCTTCCGGTGCCGTTCGTCGGGCTGTAGATTATCTCCGTGCCTATTTCCACGGACTCAAGTTGGACGGTGAACGATCCACTTCTCGCCTATCGCGAGCGCTTCCCCATCCTTGCGCGCACGAACTATCTCATCAGCAACTCTTTGGGCGCCGTCCCCGCCGCGGCGTATGGCAGCGTTCACGACTACGTCAAAACGTGGGCCACGCGCGGCGTGCGGGCGTGGGAAGAGACGTGGTGGACCATGGCCGCCGATCTGGGCGACCTGGTTGCGCCGCTCCTTGGCGCCGGCATAGGTGAGATCGTTTTCCAGCCCGGCGTGACGTTGGCCCATGCCGTCATCTTTAGCTGTTTCGACTATCGCGCCGGCAGAGCGCGCGTCGTCACCGACGCGCTGCACTTTCCGTCGATCCTTTATCTGCTCGGCGAGCAGCAACGCGACGGGGCCGATCTCGTTGTCGTGCCGAGTGATGACGGCGTGACGGTGGAAACGGAGCGCGTCATCGACGCCATTGACGAGCGCACGGCGTTCGTCAACCTCTCGCACATCCTTTTCAAGAGTGCGTACATCCATGACGTTGAAGCCATCGCGAAACGCGCGCTGGAAGTGGGCGCGGTCACGATGATTGACGGTTATCAATCCGTCGGTACGATTCCGGTCGACGTGCAACGGCTCGGCGTGGATGTATACATCGGCGGTTGCTTGAAATGGCTGTGCGGCGGACCTGGTGCGGCGTTCCTCTGGGTGCGGCCGGAATTGTGCTCGAGACTGGCGCCGCGGCTCACCGGTTGGATGGCGCACGAACAGCCGTTTGATTTCAGCTCACGGCTGGATCGCCGTGCGGACGCATGGCGCTTCCTGCACGGCACGCCGAATATCCCAGCGTTCTACGCGGCAAAGCCCGGTCTGGAGGTCATCAATGAAATCGGCATCGACAGCATTCGGGCGAAGTCGGTGCGGCAAACGCAGCGGCTGATCGAATTGGCGGAGGAGCGCGGCTATTCGTGTACGACGCCGCGCGATCCGGACCGCCGCGGCGGCACGGTCGCCTTCGACGTCGAACACGGTTACGAGGTCTCGAAAGCGTTAAAGGCGCGCGAGATTGTCTGCGACTACCGCCCCGGCGCGGGCGTGCGCTTGTCGCCGCATTTCTACACGGCTGACGAAGAACTGGCTGCGGCAGTCGCGGCGATCAGCGATATCTTGCGAAACGGGACATGGCAACCATTTGCCGGGACGCGATCCACCGTCACCTGACGGCGCACGGAATAACCCTCTGGCGTATCCTTTATTCCCGGTGGCCCGAAAAGTCTGATCGTAAAGCGTTTGGGCACAATCGGTTGCGAAGCGGAAATCTTCGGTGCGTTGCCGGACGCCACAACTCCAAGGATAGCAAGAACTTCAATAAAAGGTACCCAATATCGTTTCACTATTTTGATTTCTGTTTTCCAGAACTCCCGCGTCCATAAAAGGATGCGGAATTGGCCCACCCGGGAAAGCGGAAACCTGTGGCCACGAAAGGGGTGGATATGCACCCAGCCGTGTATGACATTTCCCCGCCTCTCTCCGCGCGTTTGGCCGTCTGGCCCGGCGACACGCCGCTCTCGCGCGAAATGCTGCTCGACATGCGGCGTGGGGCGAACATCACGCTGTCGTCCTTGCGCGCGACCGCTCACTTGGGCGCGCATGCAGATGCTCCGAGTCATTACGGACTTGACGCGCCGACGATCGACGCACGCCCGCTCGACTGCTACCTCGGTCGGTGCCAGGTCGTTCGCGTGGACGCAGAGCGGGGCGAGGCGCTGCGCCCCGAACGCATCACCACGGCTATCGCGGCCGAGCGCGTGCTCCTCGCCACGGACACATTTCCTAATCCCGAACACTTCAACGAAGACTTCGCCGCCCTGACACCGGAGCTTGTGGACGACTGGCACAAGCGCGGTGTTCGGCTCGTCGGAGTCGATACGCCAAGCGTCGACTTGTTCGCCTCCCAAGACCTGCCGGTGCATCGCGCGTTTCTGAAGAATGACATGGCGATCTTGGAGGGTCTGGTCCTGCGCGATGTGCCGGAAGGGATGTATGAATTGATCGCGCTGCCGCTGCGGTTGGTCGGGTTTGACGCGAGTCCGGTGCGGGCGGTGTTGCGGTCGTTGGAAGGCGGCTCTGCGAGCCGCCGCTAAACGTTGGACATGCGCAGTAAAACCTTGCCCTGTCGACCGGGCTGCGCTGCCGCGCGGACGGCGGCTTGAATGTCATCGAGTGGAAACGTGGCGCCGACGTCGGAAGTCAACACGCCGGCTCGCATCAGGCGTTTGATCGTGCGGAACAGCATCAACATTGTCAACGGGCGTTGCTCGCGCGTCCATTCGGATAGCCAGAAGCCTTCTACGCGCTTTTGTCCGGTCATGAGCAACCGCGTGTCGAGCGCCATCGGCGCCATCGCGAGAGTGCCGTAAACCAAGAGCCGGCCGTGGGCGCCGAGCGCTTTGATGACCTCCAACGTCGTGTCGCCGCCGACGGCATCAAGGGCATATTTCACGCCGTCGCCGCCGGTCAACGCTTGCACCCGCTCGGGAATGGATTCATCGCTGGTGCAGATGACGGCGTCAGCGCCGGCGCGTAGCAACTCCTCGCCTTGTTCACGTCGGCGAACGACATTGATCGTGCGAAAGCCATAGTGCTTGCCGAGCCGAATCACCATGCGGCCGAGCGCGCTGCCTGCCGCCGTTTGCAAGAGCCAGGCGCCGCTCGGCACCTTGAGGAGGGAACGCGTCATAATGGCCGCGGTGGCGGGGTTCACGAAAAACGCCGCCGCCTGTTCATCGGGAATCGACGCGGGCAGGCGGACGGCTTGACGCGCGGGAACAACGACGTGTTCCCGCCAATTCCCGCCTGCGCCGTTGAGCACGGCCACCCGGCGGCCCATCACCAACCGGCCTAGGAAACCACCGCCCGAGGCCTCGACCACGCCGACGCCTTCAAAACCCGGCGTCGCGGGCAAGTTCGGCTTCCGGCCATATTCGCCGCGCACCACGAGCAGGTCCGACGGATTGATCGGGCTCGCGATCATGCGCACGCGCACCTGCCCCGGCCCCGGCTCCGGCACGGGCAGCTCCTTCACCTGCAACACTTCCGCAGGATCGCCAAAATGCTCGAAAACGACGGCTTTCATGGCTGGTGATTCGTGAGTGGTGAGTCGTGAGTGGTAATCAGTGGTCAGTTCTACCGGACAGCAGAAATCTGACCACTGACAACCGACAACTTCATGAGTCACCACTCACCACTCACTCTTCAAGTAGGCAAACCGTGCGACCGATAACGAAGAAGCCGGATTATCCTCTTGTGTCGACTAGGGGAGCGATGCGCTATGGCAGGATCGACCGCGGACCGTAAACGGGGCAAACTTCGCCGGCTCTGGCAACGGGCGCTGAAAAAGGTGTCTGGAACCTTTCCTCAGGGTTCCAGACACCTTTTTCAGCGGGCGCTATGCGGGGGATTGGTCGTCACGCTGGCGGTGAGCAGTCACGGCTGCACGCGCCGCTTCTACCGCGATCAGGCCGACAAGGAAGTCGCCGACGTGCTGGCCGAAAAGGACAAGTATCCGCAGTGGAAGATTGAAAACTCGCACGTCTATGCCGATCCGCGGGCCCGTTTTAGCGATCCGAGCAATCCGGACCGGCCGCCGATGCCGCCGGACGACGTCGCCGCCTATGATCTCTCACCGCACCCCCAACATCCCGGCAAAGACGGCGTCAAGCGCATCGAAGGGACCGGCTATTTGGAAATGCTGGCCGCGTGGGACGCCGCGAACCACGCGAAAAAGGACGATGCCGAGGCGCCGACCCCACCGGCGCCCGCCGCTCCTACGCCGCCGGATACGCCGCTGGCCCAGAAGGAAGACCCGAACGCGGTGCCCGGCTCGCCGGGCCGACCATTCTTGATCACGCTCGAGCAAGCCGTGGAGTTGGGCCTCGTCAACAGCCGCGAGTTCCAAGATCGGCGAGAAAACCTGTACTTCACCGCCCTCCCCGTGACGTTGCAACGATTCTCGTTCGCATCTCAGTTCGTGGCCGCGGGGCAGGCGATCCGGCAGTGGAGCGGACGAGATACGCCGGAAGGAAAGACAAACTCCTGGATGCTCAACAGCAATACCGGACTTGCCAAGCTGTTCCCAACCGGCGCCCTACTGCTGCTCGACTTCGCCAATCAGACGGTGATTAACCTCGGTAATCCCGGCCAGACGTTCAGCCAATCCTCGTTGAATTTCGATTTCATCCAGCCGCTGCTGCGCGGCGGAGGCTTTGCGGTCACGCTCGAGCCGTTGACCCAGTCGGAGCGCAATCTCCTCTATGAAATCCGTAGTTATGCCCGCTTCCGCAAGGAGTTCTTCGTCTCCATCGCGGGCGGCGGCGGCGGCAGCATCTCCGGCGGCGTGTTCGTCCCCACGGGCGTCATCGCGCCCGTTCCCTACTCACCCACCGGCGGCATCGGGATTTCCCGCGTCGTTCCGGGCATTACCTCCCAGCCGAATTTGACCAGTGCCTCGTTGCAGCAGATTCCCGGCGCCGCGGGCAACCTCATCTTGAACCAGGCGATCCCGGCGCCGGTCTCAGGCTACCTCGGTACGCTGCTTCAATTCACACAGATCGACCTCGACCGCAAGAACGTCGCCAAGCTTGACGAGTTCTATCACCTCTTCCAAGAGCTGAAGGAGGGCGGGGACGTCTCCCAGCTTCAAGTCGATCAAATCGAGCAGCAAATCCTCCAGGGCCGCACGAACCTGTTGAATGACCAGCAACAGTACGAGCAAGCGATCGACAGCTTCAAGGTTCAACTCGGCATGCCGGTTGACCTGGGCCTGCGCCTCGATGGGACGCCGCTGGAACCGCTCAACCGCCAGTTCCACCGCTACGAAGAGGTGCTCGCGCAGTATAAGGCCGCCGGCGACGAGGCAAGTAAGTTCAAAGCGGCCGACTTCGCTCCGAAACTGCGCGACGAATTGCGGCGGCTGTTTACGACGCTGCCGGTCGTTCAGGGGACGACGTTCCGCAACACCATCCTCGGCCGCTGGGCCGTCTGGGAAAAATTGTCGAAAGCGGACGACAGCAAAGAACTCCGTGAGAAACTTCAAAACCACATCCTGGACCGCGGCAAGATCTTGGATCGGCAAACGGAACTCCAGACGCAGGGCAAAGACCTCAGCGACGCCGAACAACTGCAACTCCGCGAACTGGACGCCGATATCGCACGGGGCATCTTTGAGCGCTCGCTGCGCAGCTATGAGGAGCAAAAATGGAAGGAAGTTGCCGCCGCAGACCGGCGTGCGCGCTTGCAAATTGCGGGTTTTCGCGGCGTCGTTGATAGCTTCGTGCTGGTGCTGGCCGAAGCACGTAACGAACGCTTGCAGCAATTGCACGGATCGTGGCCGGATATGCCACCGCTTTGCGTCAACGGCGTGGACCTTCTGAAGGCGGAAGTGGACGAGGCGCAAGCCGTCGCCGCGCAGGTCGCCCTTGAGAATCGCTTAGATTTGATGAACGTGCGCGCTCAAGTGGTGGACGCGTGGCGACAGATCAAGGTGTTTGCCAACGCGCTTCTCGGCGTGTTCACCGCCCAATACCACGCCGACACCGCGACGCCGGCGGGCGCGAGCGAGCCGTTCAATTTCGGCGGCAGCCGGTCCCGACAAGAAATCATTCTCAACGGCGAGTTGCCTCTCGTCCGCAAAGCGGAGCGTAACGCGTACCGTGCCGCCCAGATCGCCTACCAGCGCGAACGCCGGACGCTTCAGGAAGGTGAGGACCTCGTTGCCAATTCGGTCCGCGGCGAACTAAGACAGTTGCGTGTGCTCGCGGAAAACTATAGAATTCAGCAACGGCAGGTGGAACTGGCCTACCTCACGGTCGAGAGTTCCCTCGACCAGTTCAACCAGCCGCCTCAGCCGACCGCAGTCAATGCCCCTGCACAGGACCCCGCCGCCCGTGCCGCCAGTTTGACGGCCCAGTTGCTCTCGGCTCAAAGTAAGCTCCCGCTAGCGCAGAACCAACTGCTGACGGTGTGGATCAACTACATGAATTCGCGGATGCAGCTCTATCGCGACATGGAGCTGCTGCCCTTGAACGCCCGAGGAGTGTGGATCGATGACGTTGCCAGCTTCTGCAACTCCGCTGGAACAGCCTGTCCCGCAAGCGACCCGCTCAACGGTCCTGCCGCCGAACAACCTCAATGGCGCCCCGCTCAAAGCCTCCCGCCTGCCGCAAACGCGCCGGCGCGGTAGAGGTTTTCGGCTTCTGGTGCTCGGCGTGCTCTGTCTCCTCGTAGCAGCCGGAGGCGGCGCCGCCTGGTTCTTCATGTTCCGCGGCCCCCAGGTCCGGACCGATCTCGTCACCAACAAGGTCGAGTACAAGGATCTCCAGCTGAAAATCGTCGAACGCGGCGCATTGGAAGCGGCGAACAACCACGATGTGAAGTGTGAGGTTAGGCCCGGCCTTCGGACCAATCCAAAGATCATGTCGGTCGCGGACAACGGCAAGCTCGTGGAGAAGGGCGAGTTGCTCGTCGTTATTGACGACTCGGGCTTGCAGGAACAGGCTCAGACACAGAAGGTCGTTCGCGACAAGGCCGAGTCCGACAAGATCGCCGCCGAAGAGAAATACCCGGTCACTCAGGTAAACGTCAAACTCGCCGAGCTAAACCTGGAAAGGTGGGAGAAGGGCGATTACCTACAGAAGCTACACGATTTTGAAGGTCAAATCCAAATCGCTGAATCGGATCTGCTCCAGCAGCAAGAGCGCGCCTCCTGGGCCGCGCGAATGGTGAAAAAAGGTTACATGACCGCGAGCCAAGAGGAGGCCGAACAATCCAGATTCCGCGGATATCAGCTCAACCTGCTTAAGCTTCAAGAACAGAAAAAAGTCCTCACCGAGTACGAGAACCAAACGAGTCTTCGGGACCTCGGAAACAAGATTCTCGATGCTAAGTCCCAAGAGAAACAGGCTTTGGCCGATCGCGAATCCAAGCGCCTGGTATTCAAGGTCGAGAATCAGAAGTACAACGATTACCAAGAAGATATCAAGAACTGCAAAATCTACGCACCGTCGTCGGGACTCGTCGTCTATTACACGCCGGAGCAAACACGGTCCGGCAGCGGGGCGACCCAGTCGATCATTGCCCAGGGCGAGCCGGTGCAATACGGCCAAAAACTGATGAGCATTCCCGATCTGGCGCACATGCAGGTCAACGTGCGCATTCACGAAGCGTTCATCAACTACATGAAGGACGGGCTGCCTTCTTTAATCCGCGTTGATGCCGCGCCGCAAAAGCTGCTCAAAGGCCACGTCAAAATGGTGGCCAACATCGCTTCCCCGCAAGACTGGATGTCGCCCGACGTGAAGGTTTATCAGGCACTGGTTGAGATCGACGATTCGGTCGAGGGGATGAAGCTAAAACCCGGTCTCAGCGCCCAGGTGACGGTGTTCAGCGAGTCGAAAGTGGAGCACGTGCTGGCGGTGCCGCTTCAGGCGATCGTTAGCCCGCTCGAAAAGGGGAAAAAGCCGCGCTGCTTTGTCATCACGCCGACGGGACCCGAGGCGCGCGACGTTGAAGTTGGCTTGAACGACGAGAAGCTCGTCGAAATCAAGGACGGCTTGCAAGAGGGCGAAGACGTCGTCCTGAACCCCCGCGCTCTCCTGAGCGATAAGGAAAAGAAAGCCACGAAGGAAGACGACAAGATCAACCCCGATCGCAAAGGCGGCGCTAAGCCCGGCGCGCCCGGCGACAAAGGGAAGCCGAATGGGACTCCTTCCTTCAACGGCGCCGGCGGCGGCCCCGGCCGCCTAAACAAGCCATGATTCGGGGAGCCCGATGCGCCAGCGAGGGAGGGCAAGACACTCTTGCTTGGCGCTTCGGCCGACCCAAGCCTCGCCTCGTCCGCAATCCCGAAACCGGAACGCACCATGCCCGCTGTCGTTCGCATCCTAGACGTCGTCAAAAACTACGAACTCGAAGGCGGTATTGTCCGCGCTTTGCGGGGCGTTTCGCTGGACGTCGAGGAAGGCGATTTTGTCGCCCTGATGGGTCCGTCCGGCTCCGGCAAGTCCACGCTGCTCAACGTCCTCGGCTGCCTGGATCGCCCGACCAGCGGCAATTATTTCCTGGGCGATGAAGACGTCGCCGGCATGGACGACGACCAGCTCTCCGAAATCCGCAGCCGCTATCTTGGGTTCATTTTCCAGTCCTACAACTTGCTGCCGCAGTACACGGTCGTCGAAAACATCGAAGTGCCGCTGCTTTATCAAAACATGCGGCTTTCGGAAGAAACGCGCAACCATTGCATCGACCTCGCCGACCTCGTCGGCCTTGGCGATCGGCTCGGGCACCGGCCGACGCAGCTATCCGGCGGTCAGCAGCAGCGCGTCGCCATTGCCCGCGCGCTGGTCAACAGCCCCCACTTGATTCTTGCCGACGAGCCGACCGGCAATCTCGACTCGCAGACCAGCGAGGAGATCATGGGCTTGCTGACGCGGCTCAATCAGTCCGGCAAGACTATTATCATGGTAACACATGAAACCGACATCGCCGCCTGGTCGCGCCGCGTCGTCCGCATGCGTGACGGCCACATTGAATCCGACGACCGCAACAATCCGCGGCAAGCAGGACACGTTGTGCCGGCGGACGCAGGCGCCGCCACCGGCGTAGTAGCAGCCCGACGCCTCGGCGTTTGACAACAAAAGCCGCAATCGAAACCCGAGCCCAGATCCCCGAACCCTGACCCCTGATCCCCGATCCCACCGCCATGCAATTCCTCGAAACCGGCCTTTACGCGTTGTCCGTTGTCTTTGTCATCGCGTATCTCATAGCGCTGATGACGATGCTGACCAACGACAAGGGTCGGCGGACCGTGATGCTGGCCCTGCGCAGCCTGTGGCTGCACAAGCTGCGGGCCATGTTGTCCGTGCTTGGCATCATCATCGGCACGGCCGCCGTCATCTCGCTTATGGCGTTCGGCGAAGGCTCCATGCAGGACGCCCTCGAAGACATTAAGCGGCTTGGCGCTACCAACATCATCATCCGCAGCGTGAAACCGCCGGATGAGATAAGCACGCAATCACGCACGTTCGTCGCTCGGTACGGCCTTACGCACACCGACTACGATCTCTTCTCGACGATTCCGACGATCGTCCGCATGGTGCCGATGCGGATTTTCCCCAAACCGGTCTACCACGATCAGTACATGCACAACTGCCGCATCGTGGCGACCACGCCGGAATACAAGGCGATCAATCAGCTCCAGGAGGGGGCCGGACGTTTTTTGGTCGAGCAGGACTCCCTCGAAAAGCGCAACGTAGCCGTCCTCGGCGCCGCGACCGCCGCAAGGCTGTTCCCGCTCGGCAGCCCGATCGATCAGACGGTGCTCATCGACAAATTCGATTATCTCGTGGTCGGCGTCGTTGCGGAACGCATGCCCACCGGAGGCAGCGGCGGCAGCCAGGCGGCGGAAGACTTCAATAACGACGTTTACATTCCGATGGACACGTCGGAGGGGCGCTTCGGCAAGACCGTTTTTCTGCGTCAATCCGGCACGCGCAGCGGCGAGCAGGTGGAGTTCAGCCAGATTACCGCCACGGTCTCCGACATTGACGAAGTGCGGCCCACCGGCGAGTCGATCCGGGCAATCCTGGACCGGCATCAGAAGAACGACACGGCCCTGACGGTGCCGCTCGATCGCCTGGAAGAAGCAGAGCGGGCGAAGGATCGTTACAAAATGCTGCTGGCCCTGATCGCGTCCATCTCGCTGATCGTCGGCGGCATCGGCATTATGAACATCATGCTGGCGACAGTGACCGAGCGCACGCGCGAAATCGGCATCCGCCGGGCGCTTGGCGCCAAGCGGCGCGACATCACCATGCAGTTTCTGGTGGAAGCCGTAGTGCAAACGAGCATCGGCGGGATCGCCGGCGTGTTGCTGGGTTTAAGTGTGATCCTCGTGGTGCCGTGGGTTGGCGCCCTGATCTGGGAAGCGAACTTGCCGGCCAAATTGCACGTGCTATCGATTTTCCTCGCGCTCGCCGCCGCTGTGATGGTCGGCGTCGTGTCCGGCCTCTATCCCGCCTTCCGTGCGGCGCTTCTCGATCCGATTGAGGCGCTGCGGCACGAATAAGCGCGCAAGTATTCCGATGCAATTCGTTCGTGGAATCGAATCGCTGGCATGGAGGGCCCTCGACTCGGCAAGATGCCGGGCGAGGGCCCCGCGATTTCTTCGCCAAACCTCACGAAAACAGTTTTCTGCACCGATCCCCACCGCGAAGCGCAAGAAAGAAGCCCGGCGCTTTGAACCGCCGGGCTTCCGTTGTTCATGGAATCCACGATTAGCGTTTCACAATCGGCGCAGTGGTCAAGTCGCCGAAATCGACTTGGACCGGCTGTCCTGCCTCAATCGAAACCGTTCGTGTCTGCGCTCGCTTCTGACCGTCGCGAACCACTTCCGCCCGCACGGTGTAGTAGTACGTTTGGCCGGCTTGGAGTTCAGGCGTGTCAAACGTGCGAGTCGAGGAACTCAACGGGCACGGCACGTCCTGTACATAAAGCACCGCATCGGCCGGCAGCGTCACGGTGACGTGTGCGGCGGCCTGTTCCGTCTCGCTGCCCTCGCCACTCGGACGCGGCGTCGGAGCGGGCGGCATCGGCCGATGGTCGCTCGGCGGGGGGGCATTCGGCCGCTCGCCGCGGGGGCGTACGGTGGCGCCTCCAGGGGGGGCGCCGGCACCCTCCGGTCCACCAACGCGGCCCGGCGCCATGCGTGCCGGCGGCACGAAGGGCTGCGGCTGCGGCGCTGCCATCTGCGGATGCATCCCAAAGCAGCCGTAGCAGCCAACCGAGTAACCACTGCACCCGTTGCAGCCGTAGCACGTGCCGGATGAGTACATGTAAGCGCCGCCCGCGCTGCCGTAGCAACTGCCGTAGCAGCCGCCATAGCATCCAGAGCAGCCGTAGCACCCACCCCAGCAGCCTTGGCAGCCGCCGTAGCAGCCGCCACAGCAACCGTGGCAGCTAAACGCGTTGCCGTAGCAACCACCGCAGCACCCATGGCAGCCATGGCAACCAAAGCCCCACGCGGGCGTCGCGCCCCCGGCTGTGAGCATGGTGGCCAACACAAGACTATACATGCGTCAGTACCTCCACTGGTCAAGCTCTCCAGATGGCGCAGGAAACTCCGGCAGAGCCAAGTCCGATCAGGCCCCGCGGGGAGGGCGCCTAGTTACGAGAATAAGAACTGCCGGATGCACAGTCAAAGCAATTTAGGTTAGATACGCAAGATAATCCCGGCTAACGCCCGGTCCGGACGCAACGAATCAGGAATGACCGCTGTTCGGTGTGCCGCTACCGCCTTGTCTTTCGAGCGGGCCTGGTAAATTCGGCCACTACGAACGAGCAGTGCGCGCACCATCTCACCTCGCATGCTCCCCGGTTCAGCGGTATAATCCCCTGCGTTCCGCAGTCGTGCTTTTCGGAGGAGTTTGCTCCATGTCCCGCCGCAATCTTGCCTGGCTGCTCGGCATCGCGGCCGTGGCCCTGCTCGGCCTCACCGTTTCCTACAGCGCGCCGCCCCGCGAGAAGGACAAGAACTACGAGTTGGTCCGCCTGATGGTCGATGTGCTCGACGAGGTGGACCATAAGTATGTTAAAGAACTCGACCCAGACCGCAAACGAAAGCTGGTCGAGGACATGATCAACGGCGGTCTCGAGCATCTCGATCCGCACTCGAATTTCATCGCCGCCCACGATTACAAGCAGTTCAATCGCCAGAGCAAAGGCAAGTTCGGCGGCGTCGGCATCCACATCCGCCTCGACCGCCAAGGATCGGGCGCGCTCATCGTGGAAAGCCCGATGGTCGGCTCCCCCGCCTACGAAGCCGGCGTGCTGGCAGGCGATCTGATCGTCAAGATCGACGGCAAGTCCACCGACAGCATGCGGATGAACGAAGCCGTCGACATGATCATGGGCGACCCCGGCACGCCGGTGACGTTGACCGTTCTCCACGAGGGCTCGCGCGAGACCGTCGACCTGGAAATGAAGCGCGCCGAGATCGAAATGCAGTGTGTGATGGGCGACCTTCGCAAGGCCGACAACCCGAAAGAATGGGACTTCATCATCGACAAAGATAACAAGCTCGCCTACATCCGCCTGACCACGTTCACCGAAACGTCGCCGGCCGAGTTGAAGGCCGCGCTCGAACAGGCAAAGAAAGACGGCATGCGCGGCCTCGTGCTTGATCTGCGCAGCAATCCCGGCGGGCTTCTGAAGGCCGCCGTGGACATCAGCAACTACTTTCTCGAAGACGGCCGCATCGTCAGTACAAAGGGGCGCGACCAAAAGGAAGAGATTTACGACGCCGAGCCGAAGAAGAATCTGCTCACTGCCCACGACTGTCCGCTGGTCGTGCTTGTAAATCGCTACAGCGCGAGCGCCAGCGAGATCGTCTCCGCCGCACTGCAGGACCACAAGCGAGCCGTCATCGTCGGCGAACGCAGCTTCGGCAAAGGGAGCGTGCAAAACGTCATCGAGATGGAAAACCACCAGAGCGCTCTGAAGCTGACCACCGCGAGCTACTGGCGGCCGAGCGGCAAGAATATCCACCGCTTTCCCGACAGCACCGAGAAACAGGAATGGGGCGTGCAGCCGAACCCCGGCTTCGAGGTGAAACTGACCGACGAGGAACGGATCGCCTACGCACGCGGCCGGGCGAAGCGTGACGTCGTTTACGGTAAGAGCACGCCGCCGGAGTCGGCCAAGGCAAAAACGGATAAGGACGCGAAGCCGTACGTAGACAAGGTGCTGGACCGTGCCCTGGAGCACCTTCGCGGCGAGGTTCAGAAGGCGGCCGCGGGACGCGGGCTGCCGCTCACCGTACCAAGCTGAACGATGTGCGATACGGCAAGAACGACCGGGAGGCCGTGGAATGCAAACTCCACGGCCTCGCGTCGTTTGCGCACCATGCTACGGCGTGGGTTGACAGCCGGGCGCGCAGTTCGCCGCACAAGCCGGCGGCTGCGTCACGCGAAATACTTTGACGGGCGGCAACACAATGCCGGACGCGCTTTCCGGTGCGCTAATGTGCTTGGCGAACACGGTTGGTGCTGGCGGAGCGGCCTTCGTTACGAACACCGGCGGGCTCGCCTCGACGCGGAAGAGCGGCGCGCGGGACGGTGTCTTCGCCAACAGCGTCACGGGCTGGGGCACGCGCACCATCAAGGTAACGGGCGGCAGCGGCTTCGATTCAGCAAGAATTGGCGGCGACACTGCCGCGGGAAACACTTTCGGTCCGGGGACACACACGGGCGGACCCAACTCGACAGGCCCCGGCGGCGGCTGACGATAGACCGTGACTGGCGGCATCATCTTGGTTGGCACGACGCACGTCTCTGCCTCGCGCGAATCCGCGATGACGCTTCCGCCGGCCAAGACCAAACCAGTCAGTGCCGCCGCGAGCCGTGTCGCCATCTTCGACCCTCCTTGGTCCGGGCGGACATTCTGCAACGTGCGCGGGTTGAGGACTTCATCGGCTCCCGGCGAGGGATAGGATGAATGCCGTGTGCGCTGTGCGCGTTGTCCCGGTTTCCGTGGCGGGAAAGCGTCGCGGTCGGCGAGACCGGGCAGAGTGGGCAAGGCAATGACGAGCGATATCGTGATCCTGTACGAGGACAATCACTGCCTGGCGGTCGCCAAGCCCGCGCCGCTTTTGACCCAGGGCGTGCCGGCTGGCATCCCAACGCTCGAAGCGATGGTGAAGAGTTATCTCAAGACCCGCTATCAGAAGCCCGGCAATGTCTACCTTGGCATCCCGCATCGGCTGGATCGGCCGGTCTCCGGCGTCGTGCTCTTTGCCCGCAACACGAAGGCAGCACGACGCTTCGCGGAGCAGTTCCAGGAGCGGCGCGTTCAAAAGGTATACTGGGCACTGGTGGAAGGCGACGTGCAACCGGCCGATGCTGTCTGGGAAGACTGGCTGCTGAAGATTCCGGAAGAAGCGCGGACGGAGATCGTTCGGCCGGATGCGCCGGGCGCCCGTCACGCGGCATTGCGCTACCGACGACTACAGGCGACGGCGGACGGTACGTTGTTGGAGATTGAACCACAAACCGGCCGCATGCACCAAATCCGCGTTCAGGCGGCGAGCCGCGGGTGGCCGATTCGCGGTGATCTGCTTTACGGCGCGCGGCAGGCGTTTGGGCCGGCCGCGGAATTAGCGCGCGATCGAGCGATCGCGCTGCACGCCCGGCAGCTCACGTTTTTGCACCCGATTCGTTTTGAGCCGATTACGGTAATCGCGCCCCTGCCCGAAATATGGCGCGAGGCGGGAGTCGACGTGACCGTCTTGGAATCATCACGGCGTGGCGAACATTCCGAGCACGGCGTACAGCCAGAGCAGACAGCTCGCGAAAACGGCCGTCACCAAGAAACCGAAGGGGAATGATTGCCCCGACGCGTCGCTGGATCGAATTTCCGGCATGATCTCTCTCCTGAATTTGCGGCGCAGAAACTATAGCTCACAGATTCCCGGCGCGTCGGCAAACTTTCCGCGCCAGACGCATCAGGCTCCGAACAGAAAAAGAAATGCAGATCATCCCCGTGCTCGACTTGCAGGATAACGTCGTCGTCCGCGGCATCGCGGGCCGGCGGTCGGAGTATCGCCCCATCGTGAGCCGATTGACGCCATCCGCCGCTCCTCTGGCAGTGGCGGATGCCCTGCGCGCCCACTTTGGTTTTGAGCTGTATTATCTGGCTGATCTGGATGCGATCGCCGGGGCCGCGCCGGCCCGGCAAACGTATAATCTGTTGATAAGCCAAGGCTTCCGTCTTTGGGTGGATGCCGGAATCCGCGATATGAATGAAATCGCCGCGCTCAACGCCGCCGCGGTCGCTGGCGTTGTCGTCGGCCTCGAAACACTTCCGGATTCGAGAATGCTCGCCGAAGCCTGTCGCGATTTTGAAAAGAGAATAATTTTCTCGCTCGACCTGAAACAAGGACGACCGCTCGCCGTTCTACAGGGCTGGTCCGAGATGACGCCCTGGGAAATCGCCATTGCCGCGGTCGAACGCGGCGTACAACGGATGATTGTCCTCGACGTGGCTCAAGTAGGGATGGGCGGCGGGACCGGCACCGAGGAGCTTTGCGGGCAGCTCGCAAACCGTTTTCCGGACCTTGAAGTGATCGCCGGCGGCGGCGTGCGCGATAGCGCCGATTTGACACGACTGGAACGATGCGGCGTCAAGGCGGCGCTCGTCGCCTCCGCGCTGCATGACGGCCGTCTAACCCCGCGCGACCTGGCCCGGTTCAGCGGGCCGCCATTCGTAGGTCGCTGACTGTCCGACGTTCTCCTCGACCTCGACGCGGAGCACACGCGGCTCGTAACCGTGCGCGCGGCGAATCTCCTCCAGCAGCCGCCGCGCGATGTAGCGCGCCAGCAATTCCGCGGTTGTGTTTTCGAGCGGCAACAGCACGCAGTCCGTACGCGGAAACAGCCATTCCCGGTCCTTGTATCGTACATGAATGCTGCGTGCCGACTCCGTCAACGTCACAACCGGGTTCCGCGTCGGTAGCAACATCCGATGATCCAACTCGTCCGTAATTGCCTTCGTGCGCTGCTTTAACGCGATGAAGTCGAAGACGTAATACGAAACAGAGTCGAGTTCGCCTTCAATCTCAACCGTCGTGCGGTAATTGTGCCCGTGCAGGTGCTCACATTTATCGCCCTCATAGCTGATGAAATGTCCCGAGCAGAAGACCAGATGGTCCTTGGTGACGCGGACCTTGTAGCTCTCGAACATGACGCTTCACCGGAAATGCGGAACACACCACGGCAGGGCATTGATTGAACTATAGCAGCGGGCTTCGGGGTCGTCTAGCAACCCGCCGTAGCGCTACGTAGGACAGATTTCAAGACCGAGCAGCGTCAAATCGTCCGCCTGTTCCAATGACCCCGCGAGATCGCGGCGGAACACTTCAATCAAATCCGGGACCGCCAACGACCGGTGGCGCGCGGCGCATGCCAACAAACTCGCGGCGCCTGGAGCATGACCCTCGTAGCTGACGTTGTCGATGCCGTCTGAGTAGATCACCAACTTGTCGCCGGGCCGCAGGCGGACCGACAGTTCGGGAAAGTCAGTCTCAAACACGCCGAGCAAGCTGCCGCGCACTTCCAGCAACCGCGGTTCGCCGCTCCGCGGAACCAGCAGCGGATGCGGATGACCGGCCCGCGCGAACCGTAACGTGCCGTCACGGAAATCGAGCAGCGCGTAGACCATCGTAATGAAGGGGTGCTCGGACAACGCCAACTCGACCAGATCGCGGTTCAACCGATCCAAAACCTCGGCGGGCGGCACCAGGCGGTATTGCGATCCGAAAATCTCCTTCGCGCGTACGCCTCGTTTGACAAAGATCGTCAGCAAGCTCGCCGGCACGCCGTGGCCCATCGCGTCAGCGACGTAGAACCCGACATGATGCTCATCGAGCCGAAATACGTCGTAGAAATCCCCGCCGACGCGCCCGCACAGGAGGTATTGCACCGCGAACCGCAACCGCGGCACCTGCGGCAGCGCTTGCGGGAGAAAGCTCTGCTGCAACCGTCGCGCGAGATCAAGTTCTTGATCAATTTGCTGATGCGCCGCTTGGAGGCGCTTGTTGATTCTGCTCACCTCGGCGGTCTTCTCGGCCGAGCGGTCGTGCGATTCTTTCACGCGCAGGAGGGCGAGTATTTGCGTCACAAGTTCTCGCGGCGCGAACGGCTGGGACAGGACGGCATCGGCGCCGTGGTCGAACGCGGCGAGTCGGACCGTCGCAAGCGGCTCGTCGGCGAGCACGAGAAGCGGAACAAACGTGTCGGTCAGGCGGTTGCGGAGCCGGCGGCAGAACTCCAGGGCTGCGGGCACGTTGACCGCGGCATCGATGACGGCCAGATGCCAGCCGTTCAACTCCGTACGATCGGGTTCGGCGAACCCCGCAAACCCGGACACAAATCCGGCATGTTCCAGGTGCGCGCGGACTTCCCCGACGCGCGCGGAGTTATCGGTACAAAAGAGCACGCGCGGTACAGCGGCAGACATCACGGCATTCCTCCAGGTCGCCCTACTATACGCACGACCGCGTTGCGTGCAAAGAACGCCTTGAAACTTCTCTTGCCCAGTCCCACCAGCTGGGTATCATGTTCGCCTGCGGAGCGTGTTCACTTCCACGACCTGCACGGAGGCAGCGCCATGAGCAGGACGCTCAACCTGGCCGACCATCTTCTCGAGCGCGCCCGCCGATTCCACGACCTGGGCCGGCATTTCGACGCCCAACACCTGCTCACCAGACTGACAGGGTTGAAGGAGCTTAGCCCGCAGCTCGCGGAAGAAGCACTCGTGCGCCTTGCCGAGATCATGTTGCGCCGCCGGCGCTACCTTAAAGCCCGGCGTTGCCTCGCCGCCGCACTCCTCCACAACGCCGATAATGCTCGCTATCATTACCTCATGGGACAGGCGGCCGACGCCGACGGCAAGGGGGATGCCGAACGCGCGACCGAGCACTATCGCCGCTCGCTGGAACTGGAACCGCGGCAAGTTTGCTGCCTTATTGCGTGTGGCTTGCTTGCGGTCCGCTTGGGAGATCGTGACGAAGGCCTCGCCCGCCTGCGTGAGGCCGCTGAGTTGTCGCCCGACGAGCCGGAGAATCTTCGCCACTTGGCCGTTGGTCTGCGACGCTGCGGTCAGGCCGAAGAAGCTGAACAGGTTTTGCGCCTCGCGCGCTTCCGCCACCCGCGTGACATGCGCTTTGCACAGCTTTGGAATGATTTCCGCTTCCAACAAATGCGCCGCGCGCAGCAAGAAACCCGCGCCGCGGCAGCGCTCGCGAATGATGCCGGCCCCGTGTTACTGTCGTACGCACGCCGCGCCGAGCAACAGAAGCCGCGCCCGCTCGGCAACGGCCTGCGGCTTGATCCGGCTGCCCAACTACCCGCGTCGCACCTGTCGCGGCCGGTCCGCTCGCCCGAACAGCGTCATGCTCAATGACATCCTCACGTCCTGGTTTCGCTGGTACGGCGGTCGGCCTTGTTTTCAGATTTACGGCAAGCAGCGCTCGGAAAAGGATTGGCGCGTCGTCGACGTGTTCGCCAACGCTGCACGCAACATGGGCGGGCGCTGGCCGCTCTGGCGCGGTACGTGCATCACCTGGACTTCTCATGTCATCGCCGTTGGCCGGGACTTTGCGGAATCCGTTCTGCGCGAACAGCGCGACCGACCGGCGTCTCGTGAGATTCCCGTGGAAGTGTCCGGCGGCCGCATACGCGACCTGACGCGCCGCGGAAACGCGGGTGGTGCTTCGTTCGCTACTGCCAGCGAAGTCCTGGCGCACGAATGCGGCCACACGCGTCAGGCGGCATGCCTCGGGGCGCTTTACCTCCCCGTGGTCGGCGCCGTGACGTTGTTCCGTGAAGGACCGCACTTTTGGAACCACTTCGAGAACGACGCGAGCGAACACGGGCAATTTGGCGGCATCGTTGCGGGATCCGTGGGTGATGAATTGATAAGTGCTCTTACGAAATGATATCCTTCCGCCGTGCGATGTAGTCCCATACGACATAGCGGTCCAATTCCTTGCCCGCCGTGAAGAATACGCGCCCTTTCGTCGATTCCGCCAGGCGGTAGGCGAAGCGTACATCCTCTTCGCTCTGGTTCCACGTTTGCAGCAGGAAGAGATTGATCGTGATTCCCTCGCGCGCACAGATTTGGCCTTCACGCAACGTCGCTTCCTCCGTGCGAATATCGGGCGGATAGAGCATGTACAGCACGGAACCGTCGAAATGGGCGGTCGGCAAGCCGTCCGTGATAATAATGACTTGCCGGTTCGGCGTGTCCTGGACCGAAAGAAACTTGCGCGCCAGGTGAAGCCCGTGCTGGATGTTCGTAAAGTGCGGCGGCAGCATTACCTCGCTGACGTTCGGGTCGCTCATGTCGGCCTTTAACGCCACTTGCCAACTGTTGATGGTCACCGGCTTGTACATCAGCTCCGCGATTTCCGAGGAGCGCCGCGGCTTGGCAACGGTATACATCTCGATGAACTGCAAAAAATCGCCGGGGTATTCCTTCTTAATAAGCCCGTCGAGCGCCAGCCCCATGCGCTTCACGTTGACGTACTGTCCGTCGTAGCGCATCGACCCGCTCATGTCGAGCAGTACGGCGGTCGCACATTTCGGATTGTTGCGCGTGCGGTGAATCTCGATGTCCTCCGCTTTCAACCGCACCGGCAGTCCCGGCCCGGCGCGTAGCATGGCGTTGACCATCGACTGCGGAATGTCCATCTGCGTGACCGAGTCGCCAAACTCATACGGCTTCGTTTGCTGCATCTCGATGGCGCCTTCGCCGGTGATTGGCCCCCGATGCCGTCCGGACCTCGAGGCTTGCAGCGCACTGAATATGCGGTCGAGCAGCTTCGACTGAAACACGCGGTACGCCTTGGGCGTCACCTGAAAGCCGCCGCGCTTGCCTTGCTCGACGCCCTGCCGCTCCGCCACTTCGCGCAGATACTCCTGAATTTGCTGTTGAAGCGCGGACAATTGATCGACGTCGCCCGGCTCGGCAAACTGCGCGAGAGCCTCCATGTCGATGATGCCGATCTGAGCCGTTTTCGCCGCCTCCTCCAATTGCTTGAGCAGCCGGTCGATCGTCTCCAGTTCTTCTTTGACTTCGAGCGCTTTCGGCACCGTCATCGACTCGCGGCCGGTGAATTCGTATTTGGCGGCCAATTCATCCACTTGATATTTGTCGCCCAGCCGGCTGACGAGGCGCAGCAAATCCTTGGCGAAGCGTCCCTGCTCGTCGCCGGACTGGTACCAGAGGCGTTCCAGATCGTGAAGCTGTTCCTCACGCACGGCTTGATCGAAGCGCTTTTGCAATTTGCGCGGCGGCTTGGTCTGTTCGGCGAGGCTGTGGAATGCTCCTCGTGCTTCCATCTGCACCTTGCCCGTCTCATACGTCGCGAGAATTTTTCGCTTGCGCTCGCGGAGGATTTCCATAAGCGCTTCGATGCTCGGGCCGAGGCCGGCAATCTGGCTCGGATCGAGATGAACGGCGTTGGCCAACTCCTCCTCGGTGAGCCGGCGCGTGTTGCCGTACATCAGCAGATGTTCCATTGCCGGCGACACAAGGTCGGGCGGCGGCGCCGTCGGACTCGGAAAATTGGCGGGGTCGTACTTCTGATACGTGTGGATGACACCGCCGAGGTCGTTGGGTTTGGTCATATTAGTTGGAGTTTACGTGTCGAGCCCGTGTGGCGCCCGGCGAGCGCGAAAGGTAGACCGGAAGTCATCGGATTTCATACGTGATTCGCCCGTGTTTCTGCGACCGCGAAATGCGATCGCCGGCATACAACCCCGCGAGCACAAATTCCATGCACGACGCGCGCACCGCGTCATTCTCACCAGGATTGACTTCGAACGCTTTTTCCCACGCTTTCGGCACGCGCTTGAGTCGTTCGGCGTACTGCGACGACGGCAGCATGTCGCCGACCTCGATTTTCACGCCCTTGCTGAACACGTCCACGATTTCATCGAGGCCGTGCTTGTCCACGTATTCATCGAACACGGTTTGAATCGCCTCGGCCTGGATGGCGTCGAGCACTTGGCGTTCCGACATTTGATGGCTTCCCATCATGTCGAGTTCCAACTTGCCGAGCGAGGACGACGCGAGATGGGCCAGATCGCTGATACGCGGCACCGCGGGTCTTTCGCCGAGCCGCACCGCTCGCTGCCGCGCACTGGCGACCATCGTGCGGTAGTTGGCGATGCTGAAGCGAGCGCTAACCCCGGAGTTTTGGTCGACGTACTTCGATTTGCGGGCGCTGACTGTAATCTGCTCAATGATCTCTTTCATAAAATACGGAATCTGCACCGGGTAAGGACCGCCCACGTCGAGGCCGGCTTCCTGCTCCATGATCTCGATGCCGACCGCGCGGTCGAGCGGATAGTGCGTGTGGATCACCGAGCCGATGCGGTCCTTGAGCTGCGGGATCACCTTGCCCGAGCGGTTGTACGTCGCCGGATTCGCGGAGAAGAGAATCAATACGTCGATATCGAACTGAATCGGATAGCCGCGGATTTGCACGTCGCGCTCTTCGAGGATGTTGAAGAGGCCGACCTGCACCAGCTCATCCAGCTCGGGAATCTCGTTCATGGCGAAGATGCCGCGGTGCATGCGCGGGATGAGCCCGAAGTGCAGCGCTTCCTCGGCCGCCATGCTGGCGCCGCCGGCGAGCTTGGCCGGGTCGATCTCACCGATCACGTCGGCGAATTTGGTGCCCGGCGACAGCCGCTCCGCGTAGCGTTCCTTCCGCGGCCACCAGGCGATCGGCACGTCTTCCGCCGGCCGGCCTTCGACGATGAGCTTTCCCGCTTTCGAGATCGGCCGAAATGGATCCTCGTGGACGGGGCACGATGAGTCGTCGAGGAACGGGATCGTTTCATCCAGAAAACGGACCAGCGAACGCATGAGGCGGCTTTTCGCTTGCCCCTTCTCGCCGAGGAAGAGCACGTCATGGCCGGCAAGCAACGCGATGTTGATCTCCGGAATGACCGTATTCTCGTAACCGACGATGCCGGGAAACAGCTCCTCGCCGTTTTCCAACATTTTCAGAAAATTGTCGCGAATCTCTTGTTTGACCGTCTTCGATTGCCAGCCGCTGTCGCGGAGCTGTTTCAGATTCATCGGTCGGGGCGTGGCCTGCATGCGCGGGTTGACTCCTCAAAGGTATCGGGCGTACACATCATTATAGGTGGGAGGGAACAGAGCGTTGCAAGCGCGGTGACGTGGGAACAGGAGCTAATCAAACAGCCCAAGTTGCAGCCGGGCCGCTTCGGTCATCATGTTCTTGTCCCAAGGCGGTTCCCAGACGAGTTCGACGCGCGCCGACGTGACGCCGGGGATGAAGCGAATCTTCGTCTCGACTTCGGGCGGCAGCGAACCAGCGACAGGACACGCGGGCGAGGTAAGTGTCATCTTCACCGTCACCGCGCCGTTGGGCTTGATATCAACGTCGTAGATCAGTCCGAGTTCATAGATGTTGACGGGGATTTCGGGGTCATAACACGATTCGAGCGCTTCGATGACTTCCGTCTCGATGCGCTCGATCGCTTCGGGTGAATGGCGGACATCCGTTTGTGGTGCAGGGGATGGCGCCGACGGCGCGGCGGCGGCCGGGGGTTCAGGCTCCATTGTGGGAAGGGGAACGCGCTGCGGTTTTGGATCCATGCTTAACTCGGCTGTCCTGTGAGATTGGCGGCAAATTTGCGGATTCGTTGCACCATCGCGGCCAGCCCATTGCGCCGGCCAAGCGTGAGATTTTGATCCAGCCCGATGCGTCCGAAAAATCGCCCAACGTCAAACGACAATAACTGCTCCGCCCGCTGGCCGCTGAAGAGCTTCTCGAGAATCGCGATCAGACCGCGCACGAGGTCGGCATTGCTGTCCGCGAGAAACTCCACGACCTCCTTTGTGCCTGGCTTTACGCGGGTCACGAGATGCACGATGCTCTGGCAGCCGTGGACGCGGTTGGCCTCCGTTTTCATCTCCTCGGGCAGCGGCGGAATCTTCTCACCCAATTCCAGCAAATAGTGATAGCGCTCGTCCCAGTGGTCGAACAACTCGAAGTCGCCCGCCAGCTCATCCGCCGCCTCTTGAGGACTGGCGGCGGCCGCGGACGGAAACGTGAGGTCGGGACGCGCCAACGGCAGCGCCGTCTTGGCGCGTGACGCCGCCTCCGCAATGATCTTCTTCAGCGCGGTGGCGAGACGGTCGATTTCCTCATTGGTGTTGTACACACCGAAGGATGCCCGCACCGTGCCGGATACGCCGTAACGATCCATCGCCGGCTGACAGCAATGGTGGCCGGTACGGACTGCGATTCCTTCCAGGTCCAGCTTCGCGCCTACGTCGAGCGTTGAAATCGGGGGGTCTTCCACCACGAACGAGGCGAGAGCCGCCTTGTGTACCGCGTCGCCGAGGATGCGGACGCCGGGAATTCCACGCAACTGCTCCGTCGCGTAGCGGAGGAGCTGGTCTTCGTGGGCGGCGATGTTCTCCAAGCCTAGGCTGTGTACGTAGTCGATCGCCGCCCCCAGGCCCACCGCTCCAGCAATATGCGGCGTGCCGGCTTCGAACTTATTCGGCAAGTCGGCATAAATCGTCTTGGCGAAGGTGACCGACTTGATCATGTCGCCACCGCCCTGGTACGGCGGCATCCTTTCGAGCAGCGCCGCCTTGCCGTACAGGACGCCGATGCCCGTCGGTCCATAGATCTTGTGGCCCGAAAAAGCAAAGAAATCACAATCCAGCTCGCGGACATCGACGTGCAGATGCGACGCGGCCTGGGCGCCGTCCAGGAGAACGGGCACGCCGCGGGCATGGGCCGACTGGATGATCCGCCGGACCGGGTTAACGGTGCCGAGTGCGTTCGAGAGGTGCGCGATCGCAACGATCTTCGTGCCGGCGCTCAAAAGGCGTTCGTACTCTTCAAGGATCAGTTCGCCTTCGGCGTTAATCGGTACGACACGAAGAACGGCGCCGGTCGCCTCGCAGATCATTTGCCACGGCACGATGTTGGAGTGATGCTCCAGGTGGCTGATGATGACTTCGTCGCCCTTGCCTAGGTTCTGCCGGCCGAAAGTTTGCGCGACGAGATTGATCGCCTCGGTGGTGCCGCGGGTGAAGACGATCTCGCGCGCTTCCGCGGCGTTCAGGAACCGCTGCACCTTGACACGCGCCGCTTCGTACGCGGCCGTCGCGCGCTGACTGAGCGTGTGTACCCCGCGATGGACGTTGGCGTAGTCGTGGGTGTAGAGGCTTTGGATCGCGTCAAGCACTTGCCGGGGCTTCTGCGTCGAGGCGGCGTTGTCGAGATAAACGAGCGGCTTACCGTTAACTTCTTGCGTGAGGATGGGGAAATCCGCACGAACCGCGCGCACGTCCAGGCCGGGCGGCGTGTCGTGGGAAGGAGAGGCGCCCAACGAGTTGTTTGGGCGCACCGGCTCGGCGGGCGCATCGCTTTCCCGGCGGCGCATCATACTGTCCGGCATGGTGCGGATACTCATGCGCCTTCTCCCCGTTTCGGCAGGCGCCGGGCTTCGAGCAGCATCATTTCCAGCCGGTTGCGCACCGTCGGAATCTTGATCCGGCTGACGATGTCGTTGGCGAACGCAAACAAGAGCAGGCTGCGGGCCTCCTCCAATCCGAGGCCGCGCGACCGCAAATAGAACAGGCTCTCCGCGTCGAGTTGCCCGACCGTCGCGCCGTGCGTGCATTTCACGTCATCGGCGAAGATTTCGAGTTGCGGCTTGGTATCAATCGTCGCTTCGTCGGAGAGGAGCAACGTCTGATTCGTTTGCTTCGCGTCGGTCTTTTGCGCGTCCTGCCGGACGAAGATTTTGCCGTTGAACACGCCGTGCGCCTTGCCGTCGAGGATGCCCTTGTACAGCTCGTGGCTGGCACAATGAGGTTTCGCGTGGTCAATGACGGTGTGATTGTCCATGTGCTGCCGGCCGCTCGCGAGGTAGAGGCCGTTGATCGTCGCTTCGGACCCCTCGGCGGTGAACAGCAGACGCGCCTCGTTGCGGATAAGTGCGCCGCCCAAGCCGATGTAGTGCGACTTGAAGTTACTGCCCTTGCCCTGCTGTATTTGCGTGTTGGCGATGTGCGTCGCCTGCGGGCCTTCTTGCTGCACTTTGTAATGGTCGAGGATCACGTTCTCGCCGACGACGACCTCCGTCACCGCGTTCGTGAAATAGGCGGCGTCGGCCAGGCCAACGTAGGTCTCAACAATCGCGGCTTGAGCGCCGCGCTCCGCGACGATCAAGTTGCGCGGATACGTCAATGGCCGGCCGCCGTCCGGAGCCGTAACGTACAAGAAGTGGACGGGGCGGTCGAGCACCGCGCCCGTCGGCAGGTAAACAAAAGCCCCGTCCGTGAGAAAGGCGGTGTTCAAGGCCGTGAAGGGCAGCTCACGGTGATTCGCGGTGCGGCCAAGATGAGCCTCGATGAGCTCAGGCCGGCTTGCCAGCGCAGTAGCCAAGCTCTCGACCAACGCACCCTTCGGCAGGCCGTTCACCACCGATGCGGTGGGGCTGAAGCGACCGTTGACGAAGACCAGCCGCACCGCGTCGTCGAACAGCTGGTCGCGCACCGCAGCCATGTCGAGCTGCGGCGCCCCGTCCAGCGCGAACGTGAACGGCTCTTTCGTGAGGTGCGCGACGCTTGTGAACTTCCAATCTTCATTGCGTGACGTCGGCAGACCAAGTTCGCCGAAGCTGGCAATCGCGGCGCGCCGCAGCCGAGGCAGCCAATGCGGTCCCTGGCTGGCAAGTCGCCGCTCCAGCCGGTCGAATTGCGCGGTGTACGGGTCCTGGTCGGTTCGTGCTCTCGGCATGTCCGTCATGGCGCCGCTCATCTCTTACCTCGCTCCTACTGCCGCCGGTTGCGGGACTGCTTCCTCGACGCCGTACTTGCGGTAACCATTCGCTTCCAGCTCCAACGCCAGCTCCTTGCGGCCGGATTCGACGATCTGGCCATCGACGAGCACGTGTACGTGGTCCGGCACAATGTGGTTGAGCAGCCGCTGGTAGTGTGTGATGACCAGCATCGCCCGATCCTTGCCGCGTAGTGCGTTGACGCCGTCGGCCACGATCCGTAGCGCGTCAATGTCGAGTCCGGAATCGGTTTCGTCCAGGATGCAGAGCCGCGGCTCCAATACCGCCATCTGGAAGATTTCGTTGCGTTTCTTCTCGCCGCCGGAAAAGCCCTCGTTCACTGGCCGTTTTAGCAACTCCTCGTCGATGTTCAGCACCTTCATCTTCTGTCGCACCAGCTTCAAAAACTGCACGGCGTCCAGCTCCGGCTGATGGCGATGTTTGCGGACGGCATTCAACGCCGCACGCAGGAAGTACGTGTTGCTCACGCCCGGAATCTCAACCGGGTACTGAAATGCCAAAAAGACGCCGTCGCGGGCCCGTTCTTCCGGGTCCATGTCGAGCAGGTTCTTGCCGTCGAACAGGACCTCGCCCTCGGTGACTTCGTAGGCGTCGCGGCCCGCGAGCACGCCGGCCAACGTGCTCTTGCCGGAGCCGTTCGGCCCCATGATGGCGTGAACTTCGCCGGCATTGATTTGCAGATCGACGCCGCGGAGGATTTCGTTGGCGGCGACACGGGCGTGGAGGTTCGTAATTGTTAGCATGGGTGAATTCAACGTTAAGCTCTCCTCATCAATCGTCAGAGATTCGTTTGACCTGAATGATCCGCACCATCCTGTCATCGGGCTCTACGTGGTAAAGCACAGCGAGGGGGTCGTCGTAGAAGCCGTGTATAGTTACCCGAAAATGCGACGCCTTTGCTTTCCGGATCAGTTCGCAGTTCGCTCTCGATTCTGTTACTCGAATCCGTCAGCGTGCTTCGATCCGGCGCCACGACGTACAGGTCAATGAATTGGGCGTCTGCTTCCGGCGCCCAAACCACCGTGAAACGCATGATTACTTTCCTTGCGCGTGAAAGTGTTCAAGGAATTCACGAATTGTCCGCCCTTTGGCTTTGTTCTGAAGCGCCCTCTCCGCCGCTTCCAGGTCGAATACGTGCTTATACCGCTCGTGAAGAGCCGCTTGGTCCTTCGGTACCGCAGGAATGAACCGCCCGAGCAAGCGGCCGTTCGCGTCAACGAAGTCCACTGGCTCCTCAAAACCGGCGAGTCGGGCTCGGAGTTCATCGTCGGCAAGATGATTCATGGCTTCGCTCCGAATGGGTAATCTGGCGGTCCTCAATCCGTCTCACGAACTCGCATCAGTTGTACGACCTTAATCGTGTGCTTCTTGGGATAGATCGAATAGACCAAAGCCAATGGGCCATACTGATAGATCCAATCGCCATAGAAGTCTTCGCCGACCTCCGAATCGCGCTCGAGCGCCGCTTCAATGCGTCCAAGGGCCTGGGTGATCGCGTGCCGGTGTTCGGACGAGGCCGCCATCCACACCGCCGCGAGTTCTTGCCTGGCGCTTGGCAACTAGAAAAGGCGCCACCTCATCGAGGTATCTCCAGGGAATGTAGATAAGCAAGCACATGGTCCGTCGTATGGCCGGGGGCGTCACCTTCCCGTTCCTTGCGCCGCTTGATCTCCGCGGGATCGAACAGCGTACGGATTTCGTCGCCGACTTTCCCGATCGCTGGGATGAACACACCTAGCAATTTGCCGTTGTCGTCCTTGATCTCGGTCTTCTCTCGCAGCGGAGCGAGATACTCCTGTAAATTGTGGTCCGCCGTCAAAATTGCCATCTCTCAAATCCTCCGGAATTCCACGATTAGCCCACGCTGCCTTCAAGGCTTACCCCCAACAATTTCTGCGCCTCCACGGCGAATTCCATCGGCAATTCGCGGAAGACTTCCTTGCAGAAGCCGTTGACGATCAGGCCCACGGCGTCCTCAGCCGAAAGGCCGCGTTGCTTGCAATAGAAAATCTGGTCTTCGCCGATCTTCGACGTGCTCGCCTCGTGCTCGACGCGGGCGGTCGGGTTCTTCACTTCGATGTAGGGGAACGTATGGGCGCCGCAGCGATCGCCGAGGAGCAGCGAATCGCACTGCGAGTAGTTCCTGGCATGTTCGGCGCCCTTCAATACCTTTACAAGGCCGCGATACGTGTTCTGGCCGTTACCCGCGGAAATGCCTTTTGACACGATCGTGCTGCGCGTGTTCTTGCCGATGTGCAGCATCTTCGTGCCGGTGTCGGCTTGCTGTTTATGGTTCGTGAGCGCCACCGAGTAAAACTCCCCGACCGAGCCCTCGCCTTGCAGGATGCAGCTCGGGTATTTCCAGGTGATCGCGGAGCCGGTTTCGACCTGCGTCCACGAAATCTTGGAATCGCGCCCGCGGCAGGCGCCGCGCTTGGTCACGAAGTTATAAATGCCCCCCTTGCCTTCCTTGTCGCCGGGGTACCAGTTCTGTACGGTCGAGTATTTTATCTGGGCGTTGTCGCCGACCGCGGCCAACTCGACGACGGCGGCGTGCAACTGGTTCTCGTCGCGCATCGGAGCGGTGCAACCTTCGAGATAGCTGACGTAGGCGCCCGCTTCCGCGACGATCAGCGTCCGCTCGAACTGGCCGGTTTCCTTCGCGTTGATGCGGAAATACGTGGACAGCTCCATCGGGCAACGGACGCCCTTGGGGATGTAGCAGAACGAGCCGTCGGTAAAAACGGCGGCGTTCAGGGCGGCGAAAAAGTTATCGTTGTAGGGCACAACCGAACCAAGGTACTTGCGCACCAGCTCTGGATGGTTTTGCACCGCATCGGAGAACGAGCAAAAGATGATTCCGAGCTTCCCGAGTTCTTCCTTGAAGGTTGTCGCCACGGACACGCTGTCGAACACGGCGTCGACCGCGACGCCGCTGAGCCGTTTCTGCTCGTCGAGCGAAATGCCGAGCTTCTCGAACGTCGCGCGCATCTCTGGATCGACTTCATCGAGGCTGTTGAGTTGTTTTTTCCGTTTCGGCGCGGAGTAATAGATGACGTCTTGATAATTGATCGGCGCGATTTTGAGGTTCGGCCACCAGCGCGGCTCTTCCATCGTGAGCCAATGCCGATACGCCTTTAGCCGCCACTCGAGCAGCCATTCGGGCTCGTACTTCTTGGCGGAGATCGCGCGGATGATGTCTTCGTTCAGGCCGCGCGGCACCTCATCGGTTTCCACGGGCGTATAGAAGCCGTACTTGTACTCGCGATTGGCAAGCTCTTCGATGGTGCTCGTGGCGGTAGACATGGCAACTCCGGTAATCTCTTTTATTAACTCTTCGCGGTCAAAGGTTCGGACGTTCGGAAGAGGTTCGTCAGGCCCACTTCCGTCAGCGGCGGTGTTTCGGGCGTCACGTCAGCCACCTCCGCAATCAGTCGAGAGCGCAACAGTTCAACAATGTTCCCCTCACTTTGGAGCAGGTCGGCAATGCTGATCTGATCGAGGGCCCGGCGCATCCAATGTTCGAGCGTCTGCCAGATCGCTTTCAGCGTGCAGCCGCCGTGGTGGACGCAATTGCCTTCACTCTCCGAGCCGGCGTGCCGTTGGCAGTAACCTGGATCGTCGAACAGCGGTTCGCCCAGCACCAGCATGACCGATCCGACGGTGATGTCCGACGCGGGCAGCGCCAAACGGTACCCGCCTAACCGGCCACGAACGCTCTCGATTAACCCCGCTTGTCGTAAGACCGCGAGGAGCTTGCCGACATAAGGGACCGAGAGCCCTTCCGCCGCCGACACTTCCGTAATCGTGAGCGAATGCCGGTCGTCTTCGCGAGCGATCCGGAGCAGGCAGCGAAGGCCGTATTCTTCTTGGGCCGTGATTTTCATGGGAATCTCGACCTCTCATGCACGCGAACCACGTTGTAATTCTAGGAAGCTATACTTTTCAGTCAAGTAATCCCGGTGGGTTCGTTTCAGATCGCGTACAGTCGATGGTTTGCAGGCAACAAAGGAATTCCCGCTTGTCGGTGGATTCTTGGCATGGTTCAAGAACTTGCATCTCCGGATCACACCGATGATGGGGGCACGTTTCCAACGTGCCTCGCTGGTGGCCACGAGCACGTTGGAAAAGTGCCCCATAACGCTACCTGTGATTGAGCTCGGACTGAATCTTTATACAGATTCTTGCACAAGTGCTTCTGCCCAAACGGTTTATTGCCAAGAAAAGTAACTTCCCAATAACCCTGGAAAGAGGCGCAGCTGATCGCTCCGTCTGCTTGTATCTTATCAGGGATGGCGAAGGGACTCCCCGCACTTCCGGACATTCCAGTAGAGCAACGAACGCCGTTGGTCGAGGCGCTGCTCG
>JBGQKZ010000041.1:0-53718 GCA_041499805.1 Gemmataceae bacterium | reverse complement strand
TGTGGATTAGCGGCCACTGGGCCACCTTCCAAGAGCAGCGCATCCAAAACGAAACCGAGCGGTTATACCCTCAGCGCAAACTCGTCGCCGGTGAGGCTTTCTTCGCCTTGGCGGCGTAGAGGACGAGCGGTTACGCCCAAACGGTTCGACGCGCAGATCGGCCACCGGCTGCGTCGCGAGCCACGCGAGCAACGGCGGCAGCGGTCCGTTTTGCTCGAACGTCACTTCGCCGTCCGAGCGCTCCCGCACCTGGACGCCGGGAATCTCCGGCAAGCCGGCGACGACACCCCCAAAGCGCACGCGCACCAAACGCGACTCGCGCAGTTCCGACATGGCTTGCTCGTGAACGAGCTTGCCGCGCTGCAAGATGCCTACGCGGTCGCAGATCTGTTCGACTTCCGCAAGGACGTGCGAGGAGAAGAGCACCGCTTGACCGCGTCGCCGCGCCTGGCGCAAGTGCTTCATCAATTCATCGCGCATGCTGGGGTCGAGGGTGTTGGTCGGCTCGTCGAGGATCAACAACGGCGCGCGCGTGACGAGCACTTGCAGGAGCGCCACCTTGCGTTTCATACCGGAGGACATTTGCGCCAGCGGCCTATTGAGATCGATGTCGAACCGCCGGGCCAGCGTATCGAGATCGCCGTCGACCGGCTGATTGCGCAGCCGGCTCAGAAACGTGATGAGCTGCCGGCCGGTCATGTTCTCGTAGAGCCGCAGCTCGCCCGGCAGGTAGGCGGCGTGCCGGCGGGCCTGGACCGCGTCGTTCCAGCAGTCGTGCCCGTATATCGTCGCAAGGCCCGACGTTGGCCGCAGGAAGCCGAGGAGCAGTCGCAGCGCCGTCGTCTTTCCGGAACCGTTCGGGCCAAGCAAGCCGAACACCTCGCCCGGCGCGACCTTCAACGACAGGTCATCGACGGCGCGGAAGCGGCCGTAGTCTTTCGTCAGATGGTCCGTCTGCAACAACATGCCGATTACTTTTTCTCGCTGATGCACCAGAGATGCTTGTACGTGCGGAAAAAAAGCTCGCCGTCCGACACGGCGATGGACGCGAGCGTACGTTCTTTGATATCGTTCTTTGCCAGTAGCTCGAATTTATCCGGACTGGCCGCGAACACCAACGTCTCACCTTCGAGGTTGGTGACATACAGTCGATCTCCCGCCGCGACGAACGAGCCCCAACTCGAGCTGCTCGCCCGCTCCTGCTTCCAACGATCCTTCCCCGTTTTCAGATCGAGGCATTGTGCGCCGCCGGGCTCGTTGAGGACATAGACGGCGTCGCCGACAATCACCGGCGAGCCGATGCGCTGCGGATTGCGCGGATGATGCGCCACAGCCGATGCGTTTTGCTGACATCGCCCTTGCCGTCTGCCCGAACCGCCATGTCGGCGCCGCCGAAGCCGGCCATCGCGACCACGATGCCGTCGCGGTAGACCGGCGAGGTATAGACCAGCTCATCGGCGTTCGGATTGTGCAGCCCGTCGCACGACCATAGCTCGGCGCCCGTTCTTGGATCAAACGCCTTCAAACGCTCCGGCGCGGGAACGACGAGCTGATCCTGGTCGCCGACGCGAACCAGGATCGGCGTGCTCCACGAACCGATGTACGGCCGGCCGCTGTCGCCTTTGCCGCCGGGCACCTCCTTCTCCCACACGGTCTTGCCGCTCACCTTGTTCACCGCGAGCAGGAACTGACGCTGACCCGGCCCGCACCAGAGGATGGCGAGGTTGCCGTAAAGAACGGGCGACGAGCCGTTGCCCCAAATATGCTCCAACTTGCCGAGTTCCTTGCGCCACAGCTCGTTGCCGGCGAAGTCGTAACAGACCATGCCGGCCGAGCCGAGGCTGGCGATGACGCGTTCGCCGTCCGTGACGGGTGAGGCGGAGCAAAAAGGATTTGTTGGATGCGTCGATTCCTTCTCTTTGTAGAGCGTGTCGCGCTGCCAGAGAAGCTTGCCGTCGGACCGCTGCAAACACAGCACCGCGCGCCGTTGCGCCGACGCCGGACCGCCGGCGGCGGGCTTCGGCGGCCAATCGACGCGCTCGAGCGCCTGGGTAAGAAAAATGCGGTCGCCCCAGATGATCGGCGTGGAGTTGCCCTCATCCGGCAGCGCCACTTTCCATTTGACGTTTTCCGTCGAAGTCCATTTGAGCGGCAAGTTTCTTTCGGCCGTGTGACCGTCCCCATGGGGACCGCGCCACGCCGGCCAATCGCCGGCCAATGCGGGAACCGTGGCGAAGATAAAAAGGAGAGCCATGCCGTGTCGTCGAACCATGCGACACTCCGGGGAGGAGACCTTCGGATTGTTCACCCAAGGCGTAGACTTATAATCTAAGAAGCGTTCGCTCCGCCCGCCACGCAAAAGGATGCCACCGTGCCCGATGCCTTTGTTCTGTCTGCCGCCCGCACGCCCATCGGCAAGTACCTAGGCGCGCTCGCCGAGGCGCCGGCGCCGCAGCTCGGGTCCGTGGCGGTCGCCGAAGCGTTGCGTCGCGCCCATGTCCCGTTCGCCCGCGTCGACGAAGTCGTAATGGGGAACGTGCTGCAAGCAGGCGTCGGCCAGAATCCGGCCCGGCAAGCGGCGCTCAAGGCGGGACTTCCCGACACCATTGCCGCGTACACCGTGAACAAGGTGTGTGGATCGGGTTTGAAGGCGGTAATGCTCGCCGCCCAGTCCATCAAAGCCGGCGATGCCGATCTCGTCGCGGCCGGCGGCATGGAGAGCATGAGCCGCGCGCCCTACCTGCTGTTCGGCGCTCGCGCGGGCTGGAAATACGGCGACCAAAAGGCGGTGGACGCGATGATCCACGACGGCCTCTGGTGCCCGTTCGAATGCTGGCACATGGGTGAAGCAGCGGAGCACATCGCGGCGAAGTGCGGTGTTTCGCGCGCCGATCAAGATCGCTTCGCTGCGCAAAGCCAGACGCGCGCCGCAGCGGCGTGGCAGCGCGGCGCTTTCGATGCGGAGATCGTGCCCGTTACGATTGGCGCTGGAGCGAAGGCAAAGACGGTCAACCGTGATGAAGGCCTGCGCCCGGAAACAACGGCGGGGACGTTGGCGAAATTGAAGCCATTCTTCCGCGAAGGCGGTACGGTGACGGCCGGCAATGCATCGACGCTCAGCGACGGCGCTGCGGCGGTGGTCATCGCCAGCGCCAAGGCCACCGAGCGCCTCGGCGCCAAGCCGCTGGCCCGCATCGTCGCATACGCAACCAGCGGCGTGGCGCCGAAGGACATCTTCATCGCGCCGGTCCACGCGGTGCGGCACGTTCTCGAAAAAGCGGGACTGCGACTGAGCGATATCGACGTTTTTGAGTTGAACGAGGCGTTCGCAGCCCAGATGCTGGCCTGCGGCAATGAACTGAAGCTGGATGAGAGCCGCGTGAACGTGAACGGCGGAGCGATCGCGCTAGGACATCCGATCGGTGCGTCCGGCGCTCGTGTATTGGTCACGCTGCTGTACGCGATGGAGCAACGCGGAGCGAAACGCGGGCTCGCATCGCTATGTTTGGGCGGCGGCAATGCGGTGGCGATGATTGTGGAAAAAGTGTAATTCAGGAGTTCGCACGATGAGCGCGATCCCGAAGGAAAAGCCAGCGCCGGAGCCGCCTCGCCGCCTGCCTCCGTTACAGAATGGCGACCGCCTCACGCGGGACGAATTCGAACGCCGTTACGAGGCCATGCCGCACCTCAAAAAGGCCGAACTGATTGACGGAGTCGTCTACATGCCTTCCCCCGTCTCCATGAAGTACCACGGCAATCCACATTTCAATACGATCCACTGGTTGGGCGCCTACGCAGCGCTGACCCCAGGCGTTTTGGGCGGTGACAATTCAACGGTACGGCTCGACATGGAGAACGAGCCGCAGCCCGATGCGTGCCTTATCATCGTAGCGCCTTCGTTGGCACAAGCGCGCATTGGCGACGACGGCTACATTGAGGGCGCTCCCGACTTGGCTGCGGAGGTCGCTGCGACGAGCGCGAACTACGATCTGCATGTCAAGCTGAACGCCTATCGTCGAAACGGTGTCCGAGAGTATGTCGTGTGGCGAGTCTTTGATGGCGAGATCGACTGGTTCGTTCTCCGCAATGGCAACTATGAGCGTCTTGTCGCATCAGCCGACGGCATCCGCCAGAGTGAAACGTTCCCCGGTCTCTGGCTCGACGCCGCCGCTTTGATGAAGGGCGACATGGCGAGGGTGACCGAAGTGGTCCGCCAGGGCTGTGCGACACCCGAACATGCGGCGTTTATCGCGCGACTTCAGGAGGTTAGCTAATGGCAACCATTATGACCCATCGACCGCCGCCCCAGCAGGCGGATCATGAGCTACGCTCGTGCCGCAGTATCGGACAATGCAGTGGGTAGCTAAGCAAAACCCGTGGTGGCGCTGGCCCAACGGCTTGCTTCCGATCGGCAACTTGGGCTGCGGAATGTGGGCGTGCGTCGACTGTCTCACGCCGAAGGAATCCGTCTTTGTTTTTGATCCAAACAATCTTGACGAGAACGAGGCCGAGAGGGATGAGGCTGTAGTACGCTGGACGAACGCCTTTTGGCACCTGAAGAACTCGTTCCAAAGCTGGATCGAAGCGTGGCTCGACGGCGAGGACATGCCTGAGCCTTCGTGGCCGAGCGCGAGTTGGCTAAGAAAGCGACTTTGGCCTGACGATCCCGCTCACGTGAAAGTTTTCCTGAAGAGCTAGCGCAGATACCGCCCGGAGACAAATCATGGCCACCGCCATCGACACCGCCGCC
Source organism: Gemmataceae bacterium (assembly GCA_041499805.1). GTDB lineage: Bacteria > Planctomycetota > Planctomycetia > Gemmatales > Gemmataceae > JBGQKZ01. The sequence goes on along the minus strand of JBGQKZ010000041.1, from coordinate 48,968 downwards.
CGCGACCGCTGGGAGCACGACAACGCCGCCGCCCCGCCGCGCGAGCAGCCGCCGACGACGGTCAGTGGCGTGCCGATCGAGCCGCTCTACACGCCGGAGAGCATGAACGGCTTCGACTACGACACCGACCTCGGCTATCCCGGCCAGTATCCGTTCACGCGCGGCGTCCATGCCAGCATGTACCGCAGCCGTTTGTGGACCATGCGCCAATTCGCCGGCTTCGGCACGGCGCGGCAGACGAACGAGCGCTTCAAGTTTCTCTTGTCGAAGGGCCAAACCGGCCTCAGCACAGCGTTCGATTTGCCGACGCTCATGGGGCTCGACAGCGACGATCCGCGCTCGCTCGGGGAAGTCGGCCGGCTCGGCGTTACGGTGGATACGCTCGACGACATGCGGCAGCTCTTCGCCGGCATTGATCTTGCGGACGTATCCGTGTCGATGACGATCAATGCCCCGGCCCTTGTTGTGATGGCGTTTTTCCTGGCGAACGCACAGGACCACGGCGTTGATTGGCGCAAGCTGCGCGGCACGACGCAGAATGACATCCTCAAGGAGTTTCACGCTCAAAACGAGTTTGTTTTCCCGCCGGAACCGTCCGTGCGGCTGGTTTGCGACGCGATTGAGTTCTGCGCCGAGCACGTGCCGCAGTGGAACCCCGTTTCCATCAGCGGCTATCACATTCGTGAAGCGGGCTCGACCGCGGTTCAGGAACTCGCCTTCACGTTGGCGGACGGCTTCCATTACGCGGATACATGCTTGGCGCGCGGTATGGATATCGACGCGTTTGCTCCTCGCCTGAGCTTCTTTTTCAACGCTCACAATGATTTCTTCGAGGAAATCGCCAAGTACCGCGCCGCCCGCATGCTCTGGGCCGAGACGGTGCGCGAGAGATACGGCGCAAAGAAGGAAGCGTCTTGGAAACTGCGTTTCCACGCCCAAACAGCCGGTTGCTCGCTGCAAGACAAGCAGCCCGAAGTCAACTTGATTCGCGTCGCCTATCAAGCGATGGCCGCGGCGCTCGGCGGCTGCCAGTCGCTGCACACGAACAGCATGGATGAGACGCTGGCCCTTCCGTCCGAGCATGCCGCTACCCTCGCGCTCCGCACGCAGCAAGTGCTCGCCTATGAAACCGGCGTCACCAACACCGTGGACCCGGTCGGCGGCAGCTACTTTGTGGAGACGCTCACGAAACAGATGGAGCAGGAGGCGCGGCACTACTTTGAACGCATCGAAGACAAGGGCGGGATGATTGACGCCATCGAAGCCGGCTTTTTCCGCCGTGAGATCGCGGACGCCGCCTTCGCGTATCAACGGGATGTGGATGCCAAGCGCAAGTTGCTTGTGGGCGTCAACGCCTTCGTCGAGGCGGAAGAGAAACCGATTGAGACGCTTGTACTTGATGAGAACGTCGAGCGTGAGCAGGTGGCGGCGCTGAAAAAGCTCAAAGATCGTCGCGACCCTGCCGCGGTGGCTCGTTGTCTTACCGATGTTCGCCGCGTGGCCGCCACGCCGCAAAACCTCATGCCCGCCATGATCGACGCCGCCCGTGCGCGCTGCACCGTCGGGGAAATCATGTACGCACTGACCGAGGTGTTCGGGCGGTATGATGGGGCGGCGAAATGGTAGAATGATGAGGGAGTTTGATCTCAGCGAAGGTGTTGTATGACCGACCTGAACGGCTTTCAGTATCTGGAATTCCGCCCGCGCAGCAGCGTTCGCCAGCCTTTCGTGAAGGGCCGCGGCATTTGGGCGGAGACACTGTACGGTCATACCGAGGGTGAAGATGCCCGGACGCCGGAACAGGTGGTAGAGGATTTCGAAATCCCGGTAGGCGCGGTGTTGGAGGCCATCGCCTACTGCAAGGAGAACGAGGCCTTCCTTCTTGAGGAACGCCAACGTCGGCGGGCGTCACTACGCGAGTTTCTCAAGAAGCACCCGCCTCTCTTACCCCCCGGACTATAAGCCTGAAAATGACGATCTACTTGGATGATAATTTCAAAGGTCGTGAACTTGTTGGAAGACTTAGGAATGCTGGCTTCAAGGTGGTCCTACCCGCTGACCTGCATCTGGACGGCGCGGCTGCCGCCCGTCATTTCGAAGGCGCCATTCGTCAAGGAGCGATTGTCCTAACCAAAGACGAGGAGGACTTTCGCGACCTCCATCAACTTGTTCTGACGTCGAGAGGCAACCATCCGGGGGCGATTTGGTGGCCGACGCAAATGATCGGGTACGCGACATGCGGCCAAAACATATAGTCGCCGCGCTGGGCAATCTTCAAAGGGCTGGATTTGTTTGTGCGAACCAAGTGATCGTCCTCAATCAATGGCGTTAAGAGTTCCTTACTCCATGCAAGCGCCTTCCGCTCCTCTCCGCATCGTCCTCGCCAAAATCGGCCTCGATGGCCACGACCGTGGCGTCAAGGTCGTGGCCCGTGGTCTGCGCGACGCCGGCTTTCATGTCATTTACGCCGGCCTGTGGCAGACGCCGGAGGCCGTGGTGCGAACGATCGCCGATGAAGATGCCGATTGGCTTGGCCTGAGTCTTCTCAGTGGCGCACACATGACGCTGATTCCGCGCGTGATGCAATTGCTCCGCGACGCGGGCCTAGGACATGTCGGCGTGCTTGTCGGCGGCATTGTTCCGGAGGCCGACATTCCGCGTTTGCAGGAAATGGGCGTTGCCCGCGTCTTCGGTCCCGGCACGCCGATTCAAGGCATCGTCGAATTCCTGCGCGAGCGCAGCGAGGCCGCTCATGCTTGAGCCGCTTCTGGATCGCTTCCGAAAGCACGACCGCAACGCGCTGGCTAGGCTGCTAAGCATGGCGGCGCGCGGCGAGATCGGCTCGGAAGCGCTGGCGCAAATCCCCGCTGCCGCAAAACCGGCCCGCGTGGTGGCCATCACCGGCAGCGGCGGCGTCGGCAAGAGCACCCTCATCGGCAAGTTGATCGAGCATCTCCGCGCTCTGAAGGAAAAGGTCGCCGTGCTGGCGTGCGACCCGCAGAGTCCGCTGAGCGGCGGCGCTTTGCTTGGCGATCGCTTCCGCATGCCGTCGCGGCCGGATGATGACGGTGTCTTCATCCGCAGCCTCGCCACGCCGGGCGGGCAAGGCGCCGTCGCCGAGCATTTGGACTTGATGATCCGCCTTCTCGAAGCGTTCGGCTTCGGCGTCGTCCTCATCGAGACCGTCGGCGCCGGCCAGGGCGACACAGCGGTCCGTCCGCTCGCCGATGTCGTCGTCCTCCTTTTGCAACCAGAAACCGGTGACGATTTGCAGTGGGAAAAGGCAGGTCTCCTCGAAGTTGCCGACATCGTCGTCATTCACAAGGCGGACTTGCCCGGCGCGGATGCCGCGGAAGCACAAGTCAAAGCAAGTCTCGCGTTGTCTCACGGGCCGGCGGTCCCGGTGCTGCGCGTTTCATCCAAATCAGGCGATGCCGTGGCTGCACTTTGGGAAGCGACCCGGACCCTCCCACTTCGCCGACCGCGTTTCAATCCCGAAGCACGTGGGCTTCTGGATTTACTGCGCGATGCCGTCGCATCCCGCTTCTGCAAATTGGAGCAATCCGCAAACGGCCCGTTCCAAGAGATCGTGCGCGAATGGAGGGGCGGCAGCTTGACTCCCGAGCAGGCGGCGGACAAACTGTTGCAACTCATCTCGCCTGAGCGCTCGGAGCATGGCGATGTCGAGGCTGACCGCTAATATCTGCGACCCGTGGGCCGGCATCCCGGCGCACTACAATCTCGGCGTTGCGCTAACTCGTGGTCAGGTCGAGCGCGGCCTTGGCGACAAGCCGGCGATTCACTGGGATAACATCGCCGGCGGGTCGTGGACGCTGACGTACGCACAGCTCGACGATCAAAGCAATCGACTCGCCTCTTCGCTTCAACGCCTTGGCGTCAAGCGTGGCGATCGCGTCTTCTTGCGGCTACCGAACCGCCCCGAGTTCTACATCGCGGCCCTCGCGGTTGCAAAACTGGGGGGCGTGTTCATCCCGTCCAGCACGCAGTTTCGTGAGGCCGAGGTTCGCTACCGCTTGCGCGACGCTGGGGTGAAGGCGGCGATCACCACCGGCGGCTTGGCGGCCGTATTCGATGTGGTTCGCTCGGAATGCCCCGACTTGCAGCACGTGGTTGTCGTGAATGAACCCGGTTATCCCGCCGGCGAAGACCGCGAAGACTTCGCCGAGCTGCTTGCAATCGGATCCCCGCATTTTGAGGCGGCTGACACGCGCAGCGACGACGTTGCCTTCATCGCGTACACGTCCGGCACCACGGGCGATCCCAAAGGCGTCGTGCATCTGCACCGTTATGCCATCGCGCACGAGGCGCTTATTCGCCATTGGCACGCATACCAAGCAGACGACATCGTCGCGTGCCCTTCCGAACTCGGTTGGTTGCTTCCCGTCGCTTCGACGTTTCTATTCGCTCTCGGCCGTGGTCTGACGGTAGTGCTCTACGATGCCCAGGGCGGCCGCTTCGATCCGGTGCGGTGGTTCGGGCTGATCGAGAAATACCGCATCACGAGCTTTACGGCCCCGCCGACTACTTATCGAATGCTGATGAGCGCTGCGAACGAGGCGACGCGGTTCAATCTCTCCGCTTGGCGGCACGGCGTCAGTGCCGGCGAGCCGTTGCCGGCCGACACGTTCGACGCGATCCGCAAACACTTCGGCGTCACCGTGCTCGATGGCATCGGCATGAGCGAGTGCTACGTCTACTGCTACAACCGCGTCGGCATGCCGCTCAAACCGGGAAGTTGCGGCGTACCGGGGCCGGGCAGCACCATCGAAGTCATGGACGAAGATCTGAACCCGCTGCCTTGCGGAAAAGAAGGCGTCCTCTGCGTCCGCCGCGATTCGCAGCCGGGGATGATGAAGGAGTACTGGAACAAGCCCGAACGCACCGCCGAGATTCTGCGCGGCGATTGGTACTACTCCGGCGACGTGGTCGTGCGCGATGAAGACGGCTACTTCTGGTTCAAAGGCCGCAACGACGACGTCATCAAGGCGAGCGGCTACCGCATCTCGCCGTTTGAAGTGGAAAACTGCCTCGTCTGCCATCCCGCCGTGCTCGAAGCCGCTGCCGTCGAAAGTCCCGATCCGCTTCGCGGCAACGTCGTAAAGGCTTTTCTCGTGTTGCGGCCGGAGGTCCACGCGTCCGATGAATTGAAAAGCGCGATCGAGGACTTCTGCCGCCGTCAAATGGCGGGTTACAAACATCCGCGCAAAATCGAGTTCGTCGCGTCGCTGCCCAAGACGACCTCCGGCAAGATCAAACGCCGCGAGCTGCGCGCCCGCGAATTGCCCGCTCAATGACGGACCAGGGCGAGCACAATTTCGAGCAGGATCAAGAGTATGACGATGATTTCCAAAAACTCCGTTCGATAGTTCACCGCCTGGTCGGCGATTACCTGGTAAACGCCCTCGACCACTTCGAGCTTGCGCTGAATGCTCCGCTCCCATTCGCGAAGATGGAAGCGCGTGGCAAGCAACCGATAAACACGGGCCAAATACTGATCGCCGACGAGTTTGAGCACGTTCCCGGTGCGCTCGAATAGGCCGTTCGCTTCCACTTTCAATTCGCCGAGCGCGCGGAGCGGCCGATCGTGGCTCCGCCAGAAAGCCACCCGGCGGCGGCTCGCGGCTTGCACCAGTCCGTAGGCGTCCGCCAGGCGTTTGTCGAGCCGGTCGTCGATGTGGCGATACTCAAGCAGTTGTAGGTTCGCGAACTCGATGGTCTGCAACGTCTCCTCGCAAGCGGCGTCGAGCAGGACGGCCGCGCCCCAGTCGGGCACGAAGAGGTCCTCCGGGCTGTAGCTCAAGTGCAGCCGCAATGCTTCACCCACCTCATCGTCGCTGAGCGGCCCCGACTCGAGCCGCAACAGGCCCGCGGTCCACGCGGCTTCGGCTTCCAACAATTCCTCCGGCAAGAGCGGCGCGCGCGGCGGAAATTGGAAGACGAAGTATTCCTCGCTTAAGTCATCCGTCCAGAGCGGGTCGTGGACCGCCGGCAAGAGTTGTCGATACAGCGGCTCCAGGGCAGCACGCACGGTGCGCGTTACCGTGTTCGGATCGGCCAGCGCCGCGGCCAGCCGCAGCAAGCTTGCTTCCGAAAGCAAAAAAGGCGCTTGCAGTCTTACGCTTACGGCCGCGAAGTCGAACACCGTCGCCACCGCCGGCGCCAGCACCTCGCCCAGCTCCGGCAGCTTCACCGCGATCGACGGCAACACGATCCGCAAGGGCGACGGCCGATAGCCCACCGACGACGGCGTGCGCCGGCGTCGCGGCAGAAGCTGCGTCTCCGCTGGAACCAAATGCCGCGCACGCTCCATGTCGATCTCGTCGCCCCAGTCAAAGGCGACGCAAATATGAAGCGTGCCGGCGAGCGCGGTCATGCCATGTTGACCGTCGCCGCTCGGGACCGCTTGTGTTTCCGGGTTCGACATACGGCTAATGTATTGCTGCGTTCGCCGACGAATCCCGTTTCCGTATTGCCATCCGCTCGTAGATTGAGAGGGCGATTTACCCGAGGAACTCGTCATGGCCGGCAACTACGACGCGATCATCATCGGCGGCGGCCATAACGGCCTGGTCACCGCGTGTTACCTGGCGAAGGCGAAGAAGCGCGTTCTCGTGCTCGAACGCCGGCCCTTGGTCGGCGGCGCGTGCGTGACGGAGGAAACATTTCCCGGTTTCAAAGTCTCAACCGCGGCGTACGTCAACAGCCTTTTTCGCAAGGAAATCGTCCACGATTTGAAGCTCGATCAATACGGCTTCGCGATGCTGGAGCGCAACCCGTCGTCCTTCACGCCCTTTCCCGACGGCCGCTACTTACTGCTCGGCCCCGACGCGGCGATGGCGCGCCGCGAGATCGCGAAGTTCAGCCCGCGCGACGCGGAGAGCTATCCGAAATATGAGGCGATGTTGGAGCGGGTCGCCGCGGTGATCGAGCCGACGCTGACGATGACGCCGCCGAACATCATTCGCCCCGGCGTGGGCGATCTGTGGCGACTTTTCCAAATCGCGCGCGGCTTCCGCAAACTCGGAACCGGCATGGGTGAGGCGATTGAAATCCTGACGGGTCCAGCCCGGCCGATCCTCGACCGCTGGTTCGAGTCGGAGCAACTCAAGGCGACACTGGCTACCGACGCCATCATCGGCGCCATGGCCTCGCCGTCAATGCCCGGTACCGCGTATGTCCTCTTTCACCATGTCATGGGCGAAACGAACGGCAAACGCGGCGTGTGGGGTTACGTCCGCGGCGGCATGGGCGGTTTGACGCAAGCGCTCGCGAAAGCCGGCGCAGACCTCGGCGTGAACATTCGTTGCGACGCCGAGGTCTCCCGCATTTTGCTTCAAGACCGTCGCGTGCGCGGCGTCGCCCTCAAAGGCGGCGAAGAATTCGTCGCGCCAATCGTCGCCAGTAACGCCGACGCCAACATCACGTTCTTGAAACTGCTCGATTCCACGGTCCTGCCGCCCGACTTTGCCGAAGCCGTGCGCCGCATCGGCTACGAAAGCGCTTCGCTGAAAATCAACGTCGCGTTGTCGGAGCTGCCCGACTTCACGGCGTGTCCCGGCGTCACGCCCGGACCGCAGCACCGCGGCACCATTCACATTAGCCCTGACCTCGACTACATCGAGCGCGCCTACGACGACGCCAAGTATGGCCGGCCGTCGGAGCAGCCGATATTGGAAATCACCATTCCATCGGTCGTCGATGACACCGTCGCGCCGCCGGGCAAACACCTCATGTCGATGTTCATTCAGTACGCGCCGTATCAATTGCGGGCGGGTTCCTGGGATGAGTTGCGCGATTCGTTCGCCGATCGTTGTTTCGACGTGCTCAACGCGTACGCACCGAACTTCAAACGGTCCGTGATCGCTCGGCAAGTGTTGACGCCGCTCGATTTGGAACGGACTTTCAATCTGACCGGCGGCAACATCTTTCAGGGGGCGATGTCGCTGCACCAACTCTTCTTTCTGCGACCAGCGCCCGGTTTCGCGAGCTACCGCACGCCGATTCGCGGGCTCTATTTGTGCGGCGCTGCCGCCCACCCCGGCGGCGGCGTCATGGGCGCCGCGGGCTGGAACGCGGCCCGCGAAATCTTGCGTGACAATTGAAGAAGGTCCCGCTCGGCAAGCGGGACCTACACTTGCAAAACGCCGGTCTTGAACGGCCGGCCGTCGTCGTAGCGCGTGGCGACGTCGAGAGCGGTCAACAACGCCGTCCGCGTTTCCGCCGGATCGAGAATCGCGTCCACCCACAACCGGGCGGCGGCGTAGCGCACGTCGGTTTGTTCGGCGTAGCTCGCTTCTACTTTTTTCCGCAATTCGTCCAGTTCCGCCGCGTCCGGTTCGTGTCCCTGCCGGCGTAAAGCGCTGACGGTGATGTCCAGCAACGTACTCGCCGCCTGTTCGCCGCCCATGACGGCGTAGCGCGCCGTCGGCCAGGCGAAAATGAACCGCGGATCGAACGCCTTGCCGCACAGGGCGTAATTGCCGGCCCCGAACGAGCCGCCGAGGATCACCGTCAGCTTCGGCACCACGCTGTTGGCGATGACGTTCACGAGCTTGGCGCCGGCCTTGATGATGCCGGCTTGCTCCGACTCGCGGCCGACCATGAAGCCGTTGACGTCCTGAAGGAAGAGCAGGGGGATGCGCCCTTGGTTGCAGTCCATGATGAAGCGGGCCGCCTTGTCGGCGCTGTCCACGTAAATCACGCCGCCGTATTGGATCGCTCCCCTCACCCCCCACCCCTCTCCCCCGGGGGGCGAGGGGAGAACGGGACGGCATCTCTTTCGCTGATTCGCGATCACGCCGATCGGCAGCCCGCCGAGGCGGCCGTAGCCGCAGACCAGCGTTTGACCGTACTCCGCCTTGTATTCATCGAACGGCCCGGCGTCGAGAATACACGGCAGCAGGTCGCGGATGTCGTACTCTTCGCGCGCCTGCGGCTTAGCAATGAGATACACGTCCTCCGCCGGCCGGCCGGCTGGAATTCGGAGATCAACGTTACGGCCAAGGTGGTCGTTTCGCTCCGCGAAACGGGAATCGTCTCGCGGAGCGAGACGACCACTCTCCGGCGGCAGCGCGTCAATCAGGCGTCGCAAGCGCTCCAAACATGCGGGATCGTCCGGCTCGCGGAAGTCGATGGTGCCGCTGATCGCCGCATGCATCTTCGCGCCGCCCAGGTCTTCATGGCTCACCGTTTGACCGATCGCCGCCTTCACCAGCGCCGGCCCCGCAAGGTAGAGACCGCTCCCCTCCGTCATCAGCAGCTTGTCGCACAGGACCGGCAAGTAGGCGCCGCCTGCCACGCAGTTGCCCATGATGGCGGCGAATTGCGGAATGCCCATCGCGGAAATGACGGCGTTGTTGCGGAAGATGCGGCCGAAATCGTCTTCGTCGGGAAAAACGTCATCTTGCAGCGGCAGAAAAACGCCGGCGGAATCGACGAGGTAAACCAACGGCAGCCGGTTCTCCATCGCGATGCGCTGCGCGCGCAAAACCTTCTTGCAAGTGAGCGGAAAGAACGAGCCGGCCTTCACCGTGGCGTCGTTGGCGATAATCATCACCCGCCGGCCGGCGACCGTGCCGATGCCCGTGACAACACCCGCCGAGGGCGCTCCGCCCCAGCCGTCGTATACGCCCCACGCGGCCCATAAACCAAGTTCAAACAGATTGGTGTGGGCATCAAGCAGCCGAGCGATGCGCTCCCGCGCCGTGAGCCGGCCTTTTTCATGCTGCCGGGCAATCGCCTTGCCGCCGCCACCTTCGGCGATGATGCGTTCTTCGCGATGGATTTCTTCGACGAGAAGTGGAAGATCGAGGGACATGAGTTTCAGGATATGTACGAGGCCGCGGCGTGTTTAAGCGACTGCACCCCGCTTGAACACGCCGTTCGGCCGTCGCCGAGCAGGATCATTGTTTGTCGCCCAGGGTCCAATCCTTGCGCTGCGCCGCCGACGGAATGTTCAGCGTCTTGCGATACTTCGTCACCCCCTGTCGAGCAACCGAGAAGCCGGCTTGATTCAATTGCACAACAAGGTCTTCATCCGAAAGAGGATACCTTTTGTCTTCGTTCTTAATGATGTCCAGTAGCCTCTGCTTGATCGCCTCGCCGTCCCCGTTGGTCGTGTCAGTCGTTGCGCCCGCCTCCGGGAAGGTCGGTTCATCCTCGTCCCCGGATGGACAAGGAATAGCTTCGCAAACGAACTCCGGGAGCATATGAATTCCCTCGTTCCTTCCACGATGGCTCGCCATAAATCACCTCAATCGCAAAGGACGCTCATCAACCAGTTGGTTATCGTACCAAAACTGAATGGAATACAGCCCCGTCCGTCGGAACAAACAGTTCCGAATCCGGAATGCCACGCCGACGACTGCAAGCGGGTCGCTCCCAAACGTAACGGTGCGCTCCGCCGTCCCGAAAATCTGTTGCCCGGTATCCTCAAATCGGCACACAATTCCTGCGGAACCCGTGCCGCGGCCTTCGGTCAATACGAGGAGAACGCAAAGCTCCTCGAAGAGCAACGGGTACGGCGGGTCTTCAACCGAGGTGATATTACTCAGAAGACCATAAACGTTGACCCGCAGAGGATTGTCAGGATCGGTGTCCCAATCCTCGCACACAATCATGTACCGCACAATCGGGAGCATCGTTGGTCCCGTACGCCAAAACGTTTACTTCATATCCCCCAACGTCCAATCCTTCCGCTGCCGTGATTGTGGGATATTGAGCGTCTTCCGATATTTCGTCACCGTCCGCCGTGCCACCGGATATCCCGCCTCATTCAACTTCCTTACAAGGTCCTCATCCGACAGCGGGTTCGATTTGTCTTCGCGGTCGATGATTTCGAGCAGCTTTTGCTTGATCGTCTCCCATGCGACTTCTTCGCCCGTTGTGGTCTGCGTGCCGCCGCCGAAGAAGCGTTTCAGCGGGAAGATGCCGCGCGGCGTCTGCACCCACTTGTCGTCCACGGCCCGGCTGACTGTCGTGACGTGGACGCCGACCTGGTCGGCGATTTGCTGCATCTTGAGCGGCTCGATGTTGTCCGGTCCCTTGTCGAGAAACGCACGCTGATGGGCGATGATCGCCCGCGTGACTTTTTCCAGCGTATTCCGCCGTTGTTCGATCGATTCGAGCAGCCATTGGGCGGCCTGAATCTTCCGCTTGAGATATTCCTTGGTTTTCGCGTCGGACGACTTGTCCTTGTAAGCGTCCATGTACCGGCGGCTGATGTAGATGTTCGGCACCCAGTCGTCGAGCAGCCGCACCGTGTAGTCCCCGTCTTCGGTGCGTTCGACGACGATGTCGGGGACGACGTACGGAATGTTCTCCGCGGTATATTGCGATCCGGGCCGCGGGTTCAGGTGCTTGATGACGTCGTCGATGGCGCTCTTGATGACCTGGATGTCGAAGCCGGTCCGCCGTTGGATCACCGGCAAGCGGTTGTGCTCGATATCCTCCAAATGGTTGCCGATCAATACCCGCACCACCTCGCGCTGCGGCGTGTCGGGCGTGACTTGCAGCAGCAGGCATTCGCGCAGATTGCGGGCGCCGACGCCGAGCGGCTCCAACTTTTGAATGACCGTCAACGCTTCCTCGACCTGCGTTTCCGTCACCGGCGGGTTGTAGCTTTGCGAGATGTCCACGAGCGGCGTGACGACGTAGCCGCGTTCGTCGATGTGCGAGATGATGTAGCGAATCAGCTCCATCTGCTCGGCGGGCGCGTCCACGAACGTAAGCTGTTCGTTGAGATATTCCTGGAGGGACTGCGGCCGCGACGCCATGTTCTGCATCGCGTCGTGCTTCTTGTCGCTCTCCTCGTCGAGGGCCCCGCGCGACGGCCGGTGCTCCTCGTTGAATTGATCTTCCCAGTCCTTGTTCAGCGCTTCGAGCCGGTCGAAATCAAGGCTGTCGTCCTTCTCGTCGATGACCAGCTCTTCTTCGCGCTCCGGCTCTTTCTCCTGCTCCGGCAGCGGCTCCCCATCCTCCTCCGCCTGAGCCGCCTGCTCCTCCGGCGTGGTCTCTTTCAATTCCAGAACGGGATTCTCTTGCAGCTCTTGCTGAATGCGCTCCTGCAACGCCATGATCGGGAGCTGCAATATCTCCATCGACTGAATCATGCGCGGCGCCAGAATCATCCTCTGGTCCATCCGCTGATGCATCGTCGTATCGAGTCGCATAGCTGCTCCTAGCTTCGCGATTGCAGATTGCAGATTTGAGATTGCAGATTTCCGGACCCGTCATTCGCAATCTGCAATCCGCAATCTCGAATCTGCAATCAAAACGTTCTCCTGCCTTCAAGCGCATCCGCCAACATCTGATTATTGGCGAATTCAAGCACCGACCCCGACGGCAGTCCGCGAGCCAGCCGGGTGATGCGGACGCCACTTGAAGCCAGCACGTTGGAAATAAACAGCGCCGTGCCGTCCCCTTCCAGTGTCGGGTTGGTCGCCATGATGATCTCCTGCACCGGCGGCCGGTCGCCCGAAAAAGGTGTCTGGAACTTTTCCTCAGAGTTCCAGACACCTTTTTCGGGCCGGCCGCCGCGGACGCGCTCGACGAGGCGGTCGATGGTCAGTTGCTCCGGCCCCATGTTGTCGAGCGGCGCCAGCCGGCCGTGCAGCACGTGATAGAGCCCACGATAGCTCGCCGTCCGCTCCAACGCCGCCAAATCGCGCGGCTGCTCGACAACGCAGATCAACGACGCATCCCGCCGCGGATCGGCACAGATCGAACACAGCTCCCCCTCGGTCAAATTGCAACACTGACTGCACCGCCGCACCTGCTCCTTGATCGCCCGCAGCGCCTCGGCCAGGGCCAGCACCGTACCCCGATCCGCCGCCAACAAATGATGCGTCAACCGCTCCGCCGACTTCGGCCCAATACCGGGCAACCGGCCCAACTCTTGGGTCAAACGGGCGATAGCGCCTTCGGAGTCGGGTGACACGATGCGGGGTCCTCTCACTTCCAAGAACGATCAGTCCATTAGCTCCAGCAGCATCTTTGCAACACGCCGGTCCTTTGCCGCGTCCGCGTCTAGTCCCATGTTTTCCGTGACGATCTCACTTAGATGCGAAGCCAACTCCTCTACCTCGGCTCGTGAATGCACCATCCGGTAGATCGCAGGGATGTAGCCGTCGTATTCGTCGTCCGGGACGCCGCAGCCGATTGGGTTCCAATCCGACGTGAGAATCTTCCGAATAACATCGACGTCAGCCTTCCAATCGCGCGTTCGAGTGCTCATTACGTATACCCGTCATTGCACGCCGCCCTCGCCAGCCCCGTTCACGGGGCTTGCCCGCGACAGCGGTTTAGGCCCGCCGTTGAACGGCGGGTGGGCGAACGAACCAAATACCAGTCAGCCCCGTTCACGGGGCTTCTCGATGCGCTGCCTTCAGGCGTCCGGCGCTCAAGCAATCACCGCGAGAAGGCCCGTGAACGGGCCTCCCACTGCCCACGTTTCGCCCCGGTTACCCGCCGTCAAGCGGCGGGCCTAAACCGCCTCGCGGACAAGCCCCGTGAACGGGGCTGGGCGGACTGTCGCGCTTGAGGGAGCGAAGGCCTACCACCACCAACGAGATCTGCCATCCGAGCCAAAGAGCAAGCCACACGAACCAGATCGCACGGCCCTCCGTGGAGGACAACACGCGCTGCAGGTAATAGCTGCCTTCACCCCAGGCAAACCACGTGATCGCTGCGTCAATTGCCATCGCCGCGACGATAACGAGCTGGATCAGTACGCGGCCGAGGCGGTGTTTTCGGTAAGCGAAGGCGACGCCAAACAGCGGCAAAGCGAAGAGGCCCAATACCGATCCGCCCGCCGAATTCCATCCGTGTCCCCCGCCCGAAAGACCCATTGCGAGAAAACTAACAATGAACGCGTACATCAGCCCGACACCCGCTAGCAGGACTGCCTGGAATCGTGCGGACATTGCAACGCATCCTGAACCTTTCAGGTTCCGCGGATCTGTTATTGCGGCATCCCCGGCAACCCCATCCCCGCCGGCAGGCCGAAGCCCGAGGCCATTTTGCCGGTTTCTTCCTGCACCGATTTACGTACGCGTTCCATGGCCTGGTTGGTGGCGGCGCGGATTAGGTCTTCGAGCATTTCGCGGTCGTTGAGCTGCATCAGCTCGTCGCTGATCGTGCAGGAGAGCATCTCCATCTTGCCGTTGACCTTCACGCGGACCATGCCGGCGCCGGCGTCCCCCTCGGCGGTGATTTCGCCGAGGCGCTGCTGGAGCTTGTCCATCTCCTCGCGAATCTTCGGCAATTGTTTGAGCAGGCCGGCGAATTGGCCGATTTCTTTGAACATTGGGGTAGTTTCCTATTGGACTTATAGGTCCGATGAGTCCTATCGGTCCGGTGAGGCGCTTTCCTCTTCGGGTCCGGCGTCTGCCGGCGATGAAGGCGCAACCGCGAACTCGGGGTCGCATTGGACGCGCTGAGCCCCCAGGACCTCGACGGCCCGTTGCAGGAGAGGCTCCCGCGCGACCAGGTCGGCCCACTGACGTTGTGAGCTGGGTAATGGGGGGGCGGTCGCGGATGTCGTGTGAGCTTGCGGGGCCTTCGAGGGCGGGTTCTGCCAGGCTTCGACCTGGACGCGCCAAGCCGCGCCGACTACCTTCCGCATCATCTCCTCGATGCGGGCCACGTTCTCACGCAGGGCATTGTAGCCAGTGCTCGCGCGCAATACCAGAGTGTTCGGCGCAGAAATTGCAGGTAATTCGCAATTCCTTAATACGCTTCCAAGCGCCAAGCCGCCCTGGCGAACGATCTCCTCCCAGACTTGCGCGAGATTGGATTCCGTAAGTTCAAGCGCCGGCGCGGTTAGCGGAGACTCAGCGGGATCAGTCAGGGACTTTTTTTTTACAGCGTCTGGAGCGTGGTCGGCTCGTTCCGCGAGCCGAGGGGCCAGTCGCGGCGCGGGCGGCGCACTCTGATTCGGCACACGCGGAGCGAATGCACCGCTCTCGCCGCTAAATAGCTGAGCCAGCTGGGTGATGGAGACGAGATCATCCAGCCGGGCCAGGCGGACGAGGGCCATTTCCACCAACGTGCGGCCGTGGGCGCTGGTACGCATGCGCGCCTTCGCGCTGCTAAGCACATCCAGCCCGGCCAAGATCGTGTCGAGGCTCACCGCGCCGGCCTGCTTTGCCAGCGTCGGTCGATGGCGATTGGGGAGGCTCAAATCCTTCGCCTGTTCGCCGGCGGCTTGCAGGACCATCAGGTCGCGCCAGTAGGCGATCAACTGGTCCATTAACTCGCCGAGCTGTACGCCCTCATCGGCGAACGCGGTGAAGAGTTCGAGCGCCCGTTTCGGATCGCGTTCGAGCAGCGCGGCCGCCAGCTCGACGACCCGGTCATCGTTCGCGGTGCCAAGGAGACTGTGTACCTGCTCCGCCGCGAGCCTTTCATTGCCGAATGCCAGCAGCTGATCGAGCAGCGATTGCGCATCCCGCATGGAGCCGCCGGCGCGGCGGGCGACGATCTCCAACGCCTCGTCGTCGGCTTCCCGTTTCTCGTCGGCGACGACACGGCGCAGCCGTTCCACAATCCGCGGCGTGCCGATGCCGGCGAAATCGAAGCGCTGGCAGCGCGACAGGATGGTAACGGGAATCTTCTGCACTTCCGTCGTCGCGAAGATGAATTTAACGTGCGGCGGCGGCTCTTCCAGCGTCTTCAACAGGGCGTTGAACGCGGGCGTCGTCAGCATGTGAACTTCGTCGATGATGTAGACCTTGTACCGCGCCCGCGCCGGCCGGCTGCCGATCCCTTCGCGCAGGCTCCGCACCTCGTCGATGCCGCGGTTGCTGGCGCCGTCGATTTCCAGCACGTCGATGTCGTCGCCCGACGCGATGCCCTGGCACATGTCGCACTCGCCGCACGGAGTCGGCGTCGGGCCGTTCACGCAATTGAGTGCTTTCGCGAGGATGCGCGCGCAACTCGTCTTCCCGACGCCGCGAGCGCCGGTGAACAAATAGGCGTGCGCGACGCGATTGCTCTTCAGAGCATTGATGAGCGCCTGGGCAACCGGCTCCTGCCCGATGAGATCGCCAAATTGCTGCGGCCGATAACGACGTGCGAGGACGGTGTAGGCTTCTTGCTGAACAGGTTCTTTTTCAGGAGAAGTGGCGCGTTTGGCCATGTTCGTCGTCAGTCGTCAGTTGTTCGTGGTCCGTTGTAGCCAACGATCGCCGTTGTGGCACGTTGACGCTGTTGTGGCACGGTCTCCTGACCCTGTTGTGGCACGGTCAGGAGACCGTGCCACGTGAGGAGACGGGAGAGCGTGCCACAACGGGGGAGACAACTTAAGACTGACCACGAACAGAATTTGGAGCCCACGGCAGTTCCCCGCGAGAGCTTGATCCACGCACAAGGTCCATTGCTTATGGCTGCACCTTCCGGCCTGACCAGGTTCACAACTTTCCTTTGCGTGGGAACCCTCGCAGTTCCCTACCGCGGGCATCAGTAAATGATGAATTCCGAATGCCGAATGCTGAATGCCGAATGCCGAATCAATGACGAATAACGAATTCCGAAATCCCAAGAGTGCGCAACGGTTCGTCACTCGACATTCGGCATTTCATCAACCCGTGCTGACGATAATCACTTTGAGAATAACGACCGGCACAACCGGCCTCCAGCTTCCTGACGGCGCTTCTTCATCTTGGCGCACCGGCTGCACCGATATTTTACGCACGATGTCTAGCCCGCGCGTCACCTGCCCGAAGGCGGTGAAGTTGCCGTCGAGCAGTGGGGCTTTGCTGAGTGTAATGTAGAACCTGCACGCCGTGGTGTCCTCCTCGGCATCGCGAACGGCGCCCACGGTGCCTTCTTCATGCTTCGCATCGGCGTTGAACTCGGGTTTGAGCCAGTAGCCGATGCTTCCCGAGCCGGTTTCGCCGGTGCCGAGCGGGCAGCCGCCTTCGATCAGCTCAAGCGTGTCTTTCGCCTCTGATTCCTCGCGGTGGACGCGCTCGAAGACAAGGCCGTCGTAGTAGCCGGCGCGGATCAGCGTAAGGAAATTGCGGACGTGATTCGGCGCCCAGTCGGGGCGAAGCGTGATTTCGATGTCGCCTTGCGACGTTTCAAGGATCGCCTTGTGGCTGCGCAGCTTGCCGGCGTCGTTGGCGAGCCGGGTGCTGTCCCACAATTTCTGCACTTCGAGATAGAGCTTGCCGACCGATTTGCCGGTGAGCGTCATTTCCGGCGGCCGCCAATCGGCGACCGGTTCCGCGCGCGTGGCGTCGGCAAAGGATTGTTGCCAACGCGGATCGATTCCCGGATGTGGCGTCACCGCCGCCGGCGCGACCGGCGTCGGGTCTTCCGGCAACGTGATCGAATTGGCATCCTCCGCCTTGTTGCAACCCAGGGCGAGGCTCAGCGCGAACGGCACCGCGAACCGGAGTAGACCACTGGATCGCATGGATGCACTCCCTTGACCATACGGTTTCCCGCGTGCGTCTTAGTCGTCGGCTGCGATTTCGTCAATTCCGAACGGTTTTTACCGTATGTGACGATGCGACAAGGAGTTGAAGCAAAAGCACCAACGCTCGACCTCTGGATCCGATCGTTGTTGTTGTAACACGTTGTAGAAAAGTATGTTACGAACCGACGCCGCATGGCGAAAACTCAAAAACGCGGTGCTTTTGGTGCTTTTGGCGCCGCTGGGGAACTCTGTCGCACCGCCGTCGTGCGAATTGACCACTGCTCGCACGGCCTAGTACAATGGCTCGTCTTGCACGGGGCGCTCGTTCCCTGGTCGATGTGCCGAGGCTGCATCCTTGATTTTCTTCCTCATCTTTCTGATCCCGCTCGCCATTTATTTCCTGATCCTGTCGCTGCTCAACCGCCGGGGTCATCCGGTGATGCTGTCCGGCGTGTGGGACGCCATCGCGCTTTTGTTTGGCGCGTCAGGGCTGGTGATCGCGGTCGGGCCGGGCGTTCTGAGCAGCGTCAGCGAGCGCTGGCGTTACTTCTGGCTGCTGGGGCAGAATCCCAATTCAAGCATCTTCCGCGACGAGGGCCGTGACTTCTGGATGCTGCTGTGCGTTTTCTACTTCATCAGCGTAGCGGGTGCGGCAGCGTATTTCGTGCTCCGCCGGCGGCGTTCCACGGCGATTTACAACATGTCGTCGGTAGCGTTCGATGATGCCCTCGGCGACGTGCTGAATGGATTAGGACTGTGCTGGACGCGGGCCGGGAACCGCGTATTCGTAAGCTATCCGAACAACGGGGACAGGGAGGCATCGGCGGCGGCGATCGGTGAGACGGACGCGGACGCGGACGCGGCGGTCGCTATCGCCACGACGCCACAGGTCGCATCGACCACAATCGCCGTCGAACCGTTTCCCGCGTTCCGTCACATTACGCTCAAGTGGCAGAACAACGACGACGGCTTGCGGCAGGAGATTGAAGGGGAGTTGGCGAAAGTGTTGCCGCGGATCGCGAGTCGAGGCAATCCGGCAGCAACGTGGTTTCTGGGGCTGGCTGGCGTGCTGTTCGTCGCGATGTTTACGGGCTTGATCGGGCTGTTGGTGCTGCGCTTGATCGAGCGGCGCTAGGGCGCGCGGCGGAGAGGCACGGGCCGTAGCAATTCGACGCCGTTCGCCGGCTTCTGCGCCGACACCGCTTGCGGCATGGCGCCGATCGGCGGCTCCGCCTTTCGCGGCGGCGGCAGGATGAATTCCGGCCCGTCCATTGGGATTTCAATGACATTTCTTGGCGTCGGCCGGTGCTGTGCGACGAGACGCACGGTCACGTCCTTGTCCGCTTCGAACAGCCTGCCGTCCGGCAGCGTGAACTGAGCGACGACGCGGAGTTTGTCGGTTGTCGGCCACGCTTTCCACGGCAGGACGACGAAGTAGCCGGTGCTGAGCAAGCCGTTCTGCCAACGCCGGCGCAGCTCGTCCGGCGGCACGACCCAGCACGAGAGTTCTTTCTTGACGCCTTCCGGCAGGACTTCCAGCGCCAGCACGCGGAGCGTGCCGGGCGCCTTGATCGAATGGCCATCAGGATCTTGCGGCTCGACGACCACTTGAAGAGCTTCATCGCCGGGCACGCCGTCATCGTCGTAACCGCCGGTCTGGCGGCCAAGCTTGATCGAGCGTAGCGTATATATGCGGGCCGCGTCTTCGGGACTCAATTTGGCCCCGCCGGCGGCACGCAAAGCCTTCATTTCCCGACCCATCGCGCAATTGTACGCCTCACAGCGAGCCAACTCGGCGCGCATCTCGCGCAAATCGTTATCCTTGGTGCGCAGCTCCGCTTCGACGAGATCGGTGCGGTGACAGCCGGAGCAGAAGACGGAAGACAGAAGGCAGAAGACAGAAGACAGAAGACAGAAGGTCCAACGGGAAGAGGACGCCGCTCGGCGCCCGTAGGCTTCTCTTTCCGTAAACCGCCGCCTTCTGTCTTCTGTCTTCTGTCTTCTGACTTCTGTCTTCTGCGTGAAGATCATGTTGCTGGCTTCGCTTGGAGCTGCGCCACGGGTACCCGGTCGAGCACTTTGTCCACGAGCCCGTATTCCAGCGCTTCCTGCGCCGACATGAATTTGTCGCGATCGGTGTCGCGCTCGATCCGCTCCAGGCTTTGGCCCGTGTGGCGGATGAGGATTTCGTTCAGGTCCTTCTTCAGCCGCAGGAACTCCTTGGTGTGAATGAGGAGTTCCGTGGTGGTTCCTTCCGTACCCGCCAGCGGCTGATGGATCATGACGCGCGCGTGCGGCAACGCGCTGCGTTTGCCCTTGGCGCCGGCGGCCAGCAGAACGGCCCCCATGCTGGCGCACTGCCCGATGCAATACGTGGCGACGTCGCAGGTCACGTACTGCATCGTGTCGTAAATGCTCAGTCCCGCCGTCACCGAACCGCCCGGCGAGTTGATGTATAGGTGAATGTCGGCTTTCGGGTCGTCGAACTGCAAGAACAACATCTGCGCCACGATCACGTTGGCGCTGGCGTCGTCCACCACGCCTTGCATGAAGACAATGCGGTCCTTGAGGAGCCGGCTGTATATGTCGAACACGCGCTCTTCGCGGCCGCTGCGTTCAACGACGTATGGTACGAGCGTCATGATTGTAACTCCGCATGATAGCGTGTGCTGTGTGTGCTGCCATCCGCTTACTGCGTGCGCGGCTCTTGACTGATCACTTCTTTTTTTCGTCAGACATTTTCACGAGGACATCGTCCACGAGGCCGAACGCTTTGGCTTCCGTGGCGCTGAAGTAGCGGTCGCGGTCGGTTTCGCGTTCGATGACCTCGATCGGCTGACCGGTGTGTTTGGCGAGGATTTCGTTGAGGCGGTGGCGATCCTTCATGATTTCGTTGGCCTGGATTTCGATGTCCGAGACCTGACCGCCGATCTGCCCCCACGGTTGATGGGCCATGATCTTGGACTCGGGCAAGGCGTAGCGCTTGCCTTTGGTGCCGGCGGCGAGGATGATCGCTGCCCCGCTCGCCGCCAGGCCCATGCAGTAGGTCGAAATGGGGCATTCGAGGAACTGCATGGTGTCGTAGACCGCGAGCGTGGCCGTCACTGAGCCGCCGGGACAGTTGATGTAAAGGTGGATTTCCTGGTTTTTGTTCTCGTATTGGAGAAACAGCATCTTCTGAATGGTGATGTTCGCCAGGTAATCGGTGATGCGCGGGTCGCCGCCCGTTTCCGGCGAGCTGCCGAAGAAAATGATGCGGTTTTCCAGGAGCAAGTCGGCCAGCGTCATTTGCCGCTGGCGGGCGTAGTCGCGATAACGCTGAATCTGCGGCACAAACGGCATGCCGCCGGCGTTCAACTCGTACATGTCGAAGGCCCTCGAAAGGTCGGCCGGCACATTGAAACATCTGCAACCGTATTCTTAGGGTCAGGGCGGGCGGAGACAATGGCTGGCGGGAATCGGGAATCAGGGTTGTAGACGAAAACGCCCGCGGGCCGCAACCCGCGGGCTACCGAATTTGCCTGATTCCCGATGCCTCTTACTCCTGCGACGGCGTGGCCGATGGTTCCGGCGGCGGCGACGCCACCGGGTCGTTCATTTCACCGGGCACGGTCTGCTCTTCCATCGTGGTGACCGCGCCTTCTTCTTTCGCAAACGGTACGTCCTCGTACTCGGCCGATTCGAGAATTAGGTCTAGCGCACGCCGTTCGATGATCTCCGCGGCGAGGGCGTCCATCAGGTCGTCTTTTTCCAACCGCGCCCGCACCTTGCGTGGCGACTCGTTGTTCTGGTCGGCGATGCGGTCGATTTCGGCATCGAGATCGTCCTCGTCAATGTCGATCTTTTCGTCCTCGGCGATCTTCTGAAGGACGAAATGTTCCTTCAGGGCCGACGCCGTGTTACGGAGGATGTCCTGCTGGAGCAGCCGCAGCCGGCCGCTGATTTCTTCCTCGGAAATGCCTTCGGCACGCATCTCCATCGCCCGCCGCATCATCGCCTTGCGGGCCTGGCGCAGCAGCAGCTCTTCGGGCAGGTCCCAGTTGGCGTTGGCGGCAAGCTGGTCCATCACCTGCTCGCGGGCGGCTTGTCGCTGTTGATATTCAAGCCGGCGTTGGAGGACGACCCGAACCAACTCGTGCAGCTGGTCGGGCGTGTGGACGCCGAACTTGTGCAGAAACTCATGCGTGAGTTCCGGCAGCACTTGGGCTTTGACCTCCTTGACCTGGAACGTCGCCTTGACGGTTTTGCCGCGGAGCGACTCGTCGGCGACACCGGTAGAGAGCTTCACATCCACGACGCGGGAATCGCCGGCCTTGACGCCGCGCACCTGGTCGCTGAAGCCCTCGGCAACGCCGTCCTTGAAGGCCAGCCGCGGTTCGATGCGGACGGACGTGCTCTTGATTTCGCTGAGAACGCGCTCGCCGTCGCGCGACGTAACATCGGTAACGAGGATGTCGCCGTCCTCCGCGCCGCCCTGCTTGTCGATCAGCTTGCCGTGCGGAGCGAGCAGTCGGCGCTCTTCGCGCGCCACGTCTTCCTCGGTGAATTCGCGAACCGGCCGCTTTATCTTCAGGCCTTTGTAGGTCGGCAAATCGAAGTCCGGCCGCACTTCCACGTCGAACTCGTAGATGAACGGCCCTTCCTTTGGAATTTCCAGGCCGAGCGGATCGATATTTGGCGCACTCAACGGGGCGATGTCATTCTCTTCCGCAAGCTGCTCGAGGCTTTCCAGCAACACTTCTGCTTTCACCTGATCGCTGACTTCTTTGTGAAAGCGTTTCTCGATGATTTTCCGCGGCGCTTTGCCGGGGCGGAAGCCGGAAACATTGGCGTCAACGACGAGCTCGCTGAATTTACCGTTAAGCCGTGCGTCAACGCTGCCGCGGTCGACCGTTACCTTGATGTGCTTTTTGCACGGGCCGATGTCCTTCATCTCGACTGTCTGCACGAGCTTCGGCGGCTTCTTGTCCCCCTCGGCGCCGTCGGTTTCCTCGGCTGCCGGCTGCGGTTCGGCGACGCTGGCGCTTACTTCATCCTGCGGTGTTTCGTCCGCCATGGCAAAACTCCAATAAGCAATGGGGGCAGTTTCCTATGAGGTTGCGTAGTCCCCATTGCGAAGAAAGCCGAGAAAGCCGGGAAATACGCAACCAGAGAAGGTTTACGTCTTCCGAGCCGTCTCGGCCACTGTGCGTAGGAACGGGACACAATCCTAGGAATTCACGGAAACGGTCCCCATTCCGGCGTAAGAGCGGGTGATGGGGATCGAACCCACGACAGCCACGTTGGCAACGTGGCGCTCTACCGCTGAGCTACACCCGCATTACATCAAAAAGAATTGTAAATCGCGGAGCGATCTTTTCAAGGGGGAAACGATCAACTCGCCGGGCATCACACGGTGTTCTTCACCCAGCCGCTGCAAACGGCAAGTTGGCTTCGCGCGGGATGTTCGGCATTATTAAATCCGCGCGCGCTTCCGTCGCTGTCGCTACGTGTGAGCTATCCTCTTAATGTTCATTCCGCCGTGCGCTTCGGACTCGCAGACTGCCTTGGCGCGGGATGCGTGAGGCGATTCGTTGCTGCGCGGGCGGGGGCGATCGACCCGTCCTTCAGGTCTCGATGCATGAACTGGCGACCCGTCTGCCATCGAGCGGCTGCCATTGCCGGCCTCTTTGTCCTGGTGGTGATTCTTGGCGCCGTCATCCAAGCGTCCTATTGGATCGTCCCGCCGGGATACGAAACCGCGTCCATCCTTGTCGCCGCCGCGCTCACGCCTATCGCGATTCTTCTCATCGCACTACTTGTACGCGGAACCGGGCGCCGCTATCGCGAACAGGCGCAGCGCGACGTGAGCGCCGCCGTCGTCTGTCTTCTCGAATCGATCCCCGAGCCCGCTCTTCTTGTCGATGAATTGAACCAGGTGCGAGCGGCCAGCAAAGCAATCGAAGCATTGCTCGGCTACACAATCGGCGAGGTCACCGGGCGCTCGCTGCACGACCTGCTCCAGGAGCCGGAGTCGTTGCGTTCCTGGCTAATGAAGGCCGCGGGGAAATTCAGTGCCGATGCGACTCATCAGAACCGTCAGAACGCCGTCGGCACACGCAAGGACGGTACGTCCATTCCGCTCGAAGTGCAGTGCCGCGACTTCGTCGATGGCCAAAGGCCGCAGCGCATCCTGTTCCTGCGCGACGCCGCGCGCCGCAGCCAGATGGAGACGGCGCTGCAAGAAAAGGACACACAGCTGCGCATGTTGGTCGAGCAGATGCCCGCAATCCTGTGGACGACCGACCGGCGCCTGCGGATCACCTCTACTCTTGGCGGCGGCCTGAGCCATCTCGGCATGAAAGCCGAAGAGATTGTCGGCCTCACGATGCTCGAGCACCTCGGCAAGGACAGCCTCGATTGCACGCCGATCGCGGCCTATGTCGGCGCGATCCGCGGCGAGTCGGTCAACTACGAGATGGACTGGAAGGACCGCATTTTCCAAGTGCGTGTTGAGCCGCTGCGCGACAGCCAGAAGAATATCGCCGGCACGATCGGCATCGTGCTCGACATCACGGAGACGAAGGAACGCATCGAGGAGTTGAAGGCGCGGGCGCGTCAGCAGGCGACCATCGCCGAACTTGGACGCGCCGCCCTCGCCGGCCGCGATCTCGTGCCGCTGTTCGACCGGGCCACGCGCCTGGTCTGTACAACGCTGCAGATCGATTATTGTGTGCTCTCCGAGGTCGATGCCAAACGTTGTAGTCAGAAAATGCTGGCGTCGGCATCGCGCGAAGACCGGGTGTTTTCCCCGCCTCAATCGAGTACGGCCCAGGCACGCGAACGACAAGCGGTTGTGACCGGAGAACCCGTGGTAGCGGAAGACCTGGCGACGTCCGCGGCGACAAGCTTCGAGGCCGGCGCGGCCGTGAGCTTTACCTCGATGGCGTCGGTGCCGATCCTGGGAAAAAAGGCCACAACGGGTGTACTCAGCGTGTTTGCCGTCAGGAAACGAAAGTTTAGCGGCGACGACGTAAACTTCCTGCAAGCGGTTGCCAACGTTCTGGCCAGTGCGATGGAGCGACGCCGCGTGGAAGAAGCGCGGATGCGGCTCGTTGCGATCCTCGAAGCGACGACCGACTTTGTCGCCATCGCCGACATGAATCGCCGCTTGACCTTCATCAATCGCGCCGGCCGTGAAATCCTCGGCGTCGGTCCGGAAGACGAGATCGGCCATCTTTCCCTGGTCGATCTCTATCCCACGCGCGAGAGCCGACGCTTGCTCGAACAGGGCCTGACGTGTGCCGTGGAAAAGGGCGCGTGGAGCGATGAAGTCATCCTGACCACGCGCCGGGAGAGCGAAATCCCTGTCTCGCAAGTAATTCTCGCGCACAAGACCTCGACCGGCGCCGTCGAGTTCTATTCCGTCCTGGCGCGCGACATGACCGCGCAGCGGCGGCTGGAACAGGAGTTCCGCCACGCGCAGAAGATGGAGGCGGTTGGTCGGCTGGCAGGCGGAATTGCCCACGATTTCAATAACCTTCTCACCGTCATCGTCGGTTATGCCGACGTGCTTCTAAACGGTCTGGGCGAAGGCGGACCTCTCTGTGGCGCGGCCGCCGAGATCAAGCAGGCGGGCGAACGTGCGGCCGGCCTGACACGCCAATTGCTTGCGTTCAGCCGCCGGCAAATGCTCGCGCCGAAGGAATTGCACATCAACGACCTGCTCTTCGAGCTACGACCGTTGATCCATCGGCTGCTGGGCGAAGACATCGAGGTCGTGACCTCGTTGGAGCCGAATCTGCGCGCGATCCGGGCTGACAAGAGCCAGATCGAGCAGGTCGTAATGAATCTGGTCGTCAACGCGCGCGACGCCATGCCCAAGGGGGGCAGGCTCACCATCGAATCGCGCAACGTCATCGTGGACGAGGAGGGCAGCGCCGGCGTTTCCGATCTAAGCCCCGGCTCGTACATTGCGCTCGCGGTGACCGACACCGGCTGCGGGATGAGCGACGAGGTCAAGGCGCACGTGTTCGAACCGTTCTTCACCACGAAGGAACTGGGGAAAGGCACCGGCCTGGGCTTGGCGACCGTGTATGGGATCGTTCAGCAAAGCAACGGCGCCATCCAGTTCACGAGCGAACCCGGCAAGGGAACGAGCATTCGCGTCTTCGTGCCGTCCTTTGAACCGACGGACGCGCACGTCCGCGCGCTGCCGCACGTGCCGCCACCGGAGCCAGGGACGGAGACCGTGTTGCTGGTTGAAGATGAGGACGCCGTTCGCGGACTGGCCCGGCTGGCGCTGGGGGAGACGGGTTACCAGGTGCTGGAGGCGCGCGATGGGGAAGAAGCGTTGACCATCGCCGCCGCTTTTGCCGGCCCCATCGACTTACTCGTCAGTGACGTGGTCATGCCGAAGATGAGCGGCACCACGCTGGCCGAGCGCCTGACGGCCCAGCGGCGGGACATGAAGGTGCTTTTTGTCTCCGGCTTCACCGACAGCGTTCTCCTGCGCCACGGCGCGCTCGCCGGGCAAATCGAGTGTTTGCAGAAGCCCTACACGTCAAAATCGCTGCTGGAGAAAGTCCGCGAAGTGCTCGGCCAGCCCGAGCTAGGTTGACGCCCGCGCACGGCGCCGGCCGGGTTCCCCGGCAGATCGCGGCGAAACTACGTGGCACGCGCGCCGTTGCGTTTCACGCCGGCCACGTCGTCCATGACCGGATTCTGATTCGGCCGCCAGCATTCTTCCAGGTAACAATCGTAAAGACGCTTGCACGCCTCTTCCGGCGAATCGGTGAGCGTGAACAGATTCAGATCGTCGGCGTCGATCTTGGCGTCTTCCAGCAATTTGTCCTTCATCCAATCCACGAGCCCTTGCCAGTAGGCGGTGCCAAACAGAATCACGGGAAAGCGGCTTACTTTGCGCGTCTGAATGAGCGTGAGCGACTCGAACAGCTCGTCGAGCGTACCGAAGCCGCCGGGAAAGAGGACGAAGCCTTCGGCGTATTTCACGAACATCGTTTTACGGCAGAAGAAATAGCGGAAATTGACGGCGACATCGACGTAAGGGTTCATCCCCTGCTCGTGCGGCAGCTCGATGTTGAGGCCGATCGACAGACCACCGGCTTCGCGTGCGCCGCGGTTGGCCGCCTCCATGATGCCGGGGCCGCCGCCCGTGATGATCGCGAAACCGGCTTGAGCGATTAAAGTGGAAAGCCGACGGGCGGCCTGGTACATCGGGTCGCTATCCGCCGTGCGCGCCGAGCCGAAGATTGTGATCGCGGCCGCCACCTCGGCGAGTGCGTCGAACGCCTGGACGTATTCGCCCATGATGCGCAAAGTCCGCCACGGGTCGCCGTGGGTGAAAGCGGCCATGCGGGCGTCGCGCGGCACCGGCTGGGCGTGTTTGGGGCGTTGCAGCAGCAGCTCGTCCTCGGTCGCCTCGCCGGTGCGGGCGACCCGGCTTAGGGAGACGTTGGGAATGTAAGCCTTGGGCGGAGCGGCGGCTTCCGTCACCGCTCGCTTCGTCCCGGTCGCCTTGGACATTGGTCGTTTCTTCGCCATAGCCGTCCTTTCTTCTCAAATCAGCGAACGCTCCAGGGGAGTACAAGAGGCAACCGGATCATGCCGTCGCGCAGAGCAGCGAAGAGAGTTGCCGTTACGAGATCGGCGGTCGTTCCGGGGTTGCGGGCGTTGCCGTCGGCACGCAGCCACGAATCCAGATCGGCCAGCGCATCCCAACTTACCTGGGACGACGGCCAGCCGGCCGCGAGAACCTCGCCGCTGAGCTTGGACGCCGTGTGCGCAACCGCCGCGCCACGCTTGCGCACGATGAGGCTGTCGGGAAGGAGCGCCAACAACTGAAGATGAACCATGATGATCGCGTCTTCGAGCGAGTCACAAGCGTGCATTCCGCGTTGCAAGGCGTTGAGACCGCCCTTCAGAACTTCGCGAAAGCCGTTCGCATACTGGCGGGCCACGAGATCGCGGTCGGCCGCGAGAGCCATCACCTGCGTTAACGTTGCCGTCGGCTCTTCGCGGACGTCTTGCTCGGGCGCCTGCCCGAGCCCTCCCGGCGAAACAAGACGGATTGCCTCGTAAGTCGCGCGCGCGTCGTCCACGGTTGTTCTGTTGAGAACTGGAGCCACTCCCTCGGCAAGCGGCGTTTGTCGCGGAACCATGGCAAACGGCGCGAGCAGAAGCACGATGCCGAGATTCGTGTTGCCGCGGACGACCCGTCGGGTCGCTTGCACCGCAGCAAGGATCGTGGCGCCGAGCGGGCGCGTGGCAGCATCTTCCAAGGCGGGGGCAATGGCGGCGGCGCTCAAGAGAAAATCGACGTAGCTCGTGTCGTCAAAATCGCGGTAGCGGTGGACATTGCCGGGCTTCCGCGCGGTCGCCTCCCAGATGCAGGCCGTTTGCGCACAGAGAGCGATAGACGGGATGTCCGCGTTATCGGCCACAGAACTCCTCGGTAAGGAAACGGAGGATCGCGGCGGCGACATCCACACCGGTCACCGGCGCCAACGCCCGCCAGCCGGGGACCGCGTTGACTTCGATCACGTACCATACGCCGCTCGGCCCGGGCAGCAAATCGACGCCCGCCAACGGCGCCCCAAGCGCCGCCGCGGCACGGAGCGCCAGGGCAGTTTCCTCCTCGTTCACGCCCACCACTTCGCCACGGCCGCCTTGAGCGACGTTGGTTCGCCAGTCGCTCGCATTGTGCCGGCGCATCGCGGTCAGCACTTTTCCCGCGAGAACGAAGATACGCAAATCCCAGCCGGGATGGCGCACGAACCGCTGCAAGTAGAGTACGGCTTGCAGCCGTTCGAGCGTGCGGAACGTCCGCCAGGCCATTTCCGTGTCATGGATGCGCATCATGCCGCGGCCTTCCGAGCCGAACAACGGCTTCACGACCACGTCGCCGCCGAGCTGCGTGAATGCTTCCAGCGCCGCGTCGGCGTCCTGGCAAGCGATGGTGGGCGGCACCGGAAGACCCGCGGCGGCGAGTTTTGCGGTGGCCAGATACTTATCGACGCACGCTTCGACTGCCGCGGGGGGATTCAGTACGGCGATGCCTCGGGCCTGAAGGCGATGGAGTACGTCCATCCGAAAGACGACCTGTTCCAGCGAGCCCGGCGGCATCGTGCGGACGAGCACGCCGTCGAACCCAGCCAGAGAATCAGCGGCCGTCGCCACACCCGCGGTGACGCGGCGAAAATCGACGGCGACCGCGTCATGTCCGAGCGGACCCGCGGCACGTTGCAAATCGCGAACGTGCCATCCCGAACCCGCGGCTAGTATGGCAATACGCATGGTCGTAGGGGAGCCCGATGCGCCAGCGAGGACGGCTTCCCTCAATCGCCGGCAGATCGAGCGCCCGATTCTCTCTTACGAATCAGCATAAAAGGAACGCAGAAGGATTTCCGGCTCCACCTGTCCGAACGCGTGCGTTCGGCCGGTTTTCAGGTTGTGAAACACGATCTCCGCCGGGCTGAACAACATGGGGTCGATCTTGTAGAAGTCGCGCTCGTAACGCTCGAACACGGCGCCGAACGGCTCGCCGTGGTCCGGCGACGCGGACGACGGCACCCTTGGCCCAAGCTCGGCGAGTTGATCATCCTCCGCGCGGACCCACACAAGAACACGGCCGCCGTAGAGGATCGAATCATTGGTCCGGCCGATGGCCTGCATGTCATCCTTGGCGACCGGCGGGAGCGGCGCCACACCGCTGCCGGACACGATCTGGCTCAAGTCAAAGCCCAGCTCGAATAACTTGTGCAACGCTGTTTCAAGAGCGCGTGCGACAATCTGCACGGTTCCCGCCAGGCTTGCGGTAGGCGCCGCCAGCAATGTGATCTTATTCGCGGGAAGATCGAGCTTTTCGCTTAAGTGGGCGAGCACGTCTTCGCTGGGCAGCTTCCGCGTTTCCAGGAGGCCGACGGCGACCGGCGCGTGCTCGCGACCCAGGATTTTGTCGAACAATTCTTCCTTTCCGTAGGCCGCGCGCATCGGCCCCGAACCCATCGCAAAAAACTTGCCGACCGCGATTTGCCAGCCGGCGTATTGCGACGCCATGCACGCAAGAACCGGACTGTCGCTGTAAACACCGACGGTTAGAATCGGCATGCCACCCAGGTCGCCGGGCGCGAGAGAGATTTCCGCCAGCCCGGATACGCAGACCCGCGCGAGGCCGAGACCCGCTTGCAGCCCGCCTTCCACCTTCACGCCACAATCGATGACCCTGCCCCCGCATTCCAGCTGATGACTCGCGACACGGAGGAGGCTCCCCTGCGCAGCCAAATGATCGGCCAGCCTTTGCGCTCGCTCGTTCAAGCTCACGGTGCCAGCCAAAATGAATGCTCCTCGGGAGACGGAGGGCGGGACGCGGAACGCTGAACAACCAACTCCGCTCATTCTGACTTCTGACTTCTGACTTCTGTCTTCTTCCCTCCGCCTTCTGCCTTCTGCGGTTTCGCCCGCTGACCGAGGGCATCGTACGTCGCATATTTATAGAGGTCGCTCAGCGTCGGGTAGTTGTAGCAGGTGTGCAGGAACAGGTCGGCGCCTTGGTTCGCCAGCAGCGCGGTAAGACCGATATGGATCAACTCCGTCGCCAGTTCGCCGATCATGTGGACGCCGAGCAACTTCATGTCGCCTTTGTTAAAGAGCAGTTTCAAGAATCCGTTGAGGTCGCCGACGATTTGCCCGCGTGGGTTGCGGCCGTAGGAAGCCTTGCCGGCAACATAGGGCACTTTCTTTTCGATCAGCGCCTCCTCAGTCTCGCCCACCATCGAGCATTCGGGGATGGTGTAGATGCCATAGGGCAGAATCTGCGGCATGGCGTCGAGGTACTGCAGGTTGAACGCATGCACCATCGCCAGCCGGGCCTGCTGGATCGAGGTAGACGCCAACGCCGGTGCTCCGATCACGTCGCCGGCCGCGTAGACGTGCGGCACGCACGTTTGGTAGTGCTCGTTCACCGGAATGCGGCCGCGGTCGCGCGGCGGAATGCCGACGCGTTCAAGTCCCAGTCCCTCGATCTGCCCGCAGCGGCCGGACGAGACGAGGATCGCGAACGTCTGCAACGTGGCGCCGGATTCGAGAACGACGGTGAGTTGATCGTCGCCGTCGCGGACCTCGGCCACGCTGTCGTTGAAGAGCAATTGGATGCCGAGGTCCTCCATGTGCGCGCGCAGCGATTCGGCGATCTCGGCGTCGAGCGAGCCGATGAGCCGTTCACGCTTTTCGACGAGCGTGACCTTGATGCCGAGCACCGCGAAGGTGCAGGCGTATTCACAACCAATGACGCCGCCGCCCACCACTAAGAGCGACGGCGGAATACTGTGCAGGTTGAGGACGGAATCGGAGTCGTACACGCGCGGGTCGCTGAAGGGAAATACCGCCGGCCGATACGGGTACGAGCCGGTGGCGATCAGAATGATGTCGCCGTGGATGCGCAGCTCCGGGCAGCGTGCCGGACAGACGGCGATCGTATGCGAGTCGACGAAAGAGGCCGTTCCCTGGTAGACGCGCACCCGATGCCGTTCCAGGTTTTCCTGAATCAGCTCGCGCTCGGTTTCCTTCACCATCCGTTCGCGGGCCAGCAGCTCGCGGACGTGCAATTGCTGTTTGAGGCTGAAGTGCAGACCGTAAAGCTCGCGTTTGCGGAAACCCGAGAGATAGAGGGCGGTTTCGCGCAACGTCTTGGAGGAGATGGTGCCGGTGTTGACCGCCGCGCCGCCAAGGTGCGGTTCTTTTTCCACGAGGGCGACGCGCTTGCCAAAATACGCGGCCTGGGCGGCGCCCTTTTCTCCCGCGGGTCCGGAGCCGATCACGATCAGGTCGTAATGCTCGGGCGTACTGCTGGCCATGCCGAACCCTCCGGTCGCCGCATGAATCGTGCTGGATTACGGTCTTGCATTGTAGTGTGTGGCGGGCGCGCACACTACAAATCCGTGAAGCGGAGAAGGGAAGTCGGTACGGATTGAGGGGAGTCAGCGGAAGTGGGTGGTGTTTCAGAGTTTCGCGCAAAGGCGCAAAGAAGGCAAAGCTCGCCAAGTGATCCTTCGCGAGCTTTGCCTTCTTTGCGCCTGTGCGCGAGACGATTGCACTACGCCTGCAACGCCGGCACGTTTTCCAGCGGCAGCGGCTCGACGTCGTCCCCCTTGACGCGCGCTTGCCACTGTCCCTGGCACTGCGGACACTGGAACTGCACGATGCGCATGCTCGGCGCGAAGCCACGCCACGCCTCGGCGTTGCCCGAAGGGAGCAGGCTTCCAAACCACCGGCAGCCGACGTGAGGACAGCGGACCAGATAGCTGGTCAACATGGAGAGGCCTCCGCAACGGCGAATTGAAGTAGACGAGGGGCAGCGGTAATTCTAACCCGAGACCGCAAGTCCGGCAAAACAATTATTTTGCGCTTGCCAAGCGATTTTACCCGCCCGATTCCGCGCCCTATTTGCTTGCTTTCCGGCGACGGGATATACAATAGTGCCAATTTCACGGCAACAGCGGATTCCCGCGCGCACGAGTGTCACATACCAATTGAGGAGAAATGATGAGCTACGAACCCGAAGAAGCCGACGAACTGCACCTCGGGGGGCCATCGCGCGGACTGGAAAAGGTTAAGTTGCCGGCGATTTTCCTCATCATCACGGCCGTCTTGAATTTGTTGCTCGGCGGCTACCTGATCTTCAATAGCGTGGTCATCTTCTATGCGCCGGCCGACGTAATGAAGGAAGCGATGAAACAGCAGCCTGAAGTGAACCGAAAACAAATCGAGGAATTGGAAAAACAAGGCTTCAGCCTCGATAAGATCCTGAAAGGTTATGCTGGCGCGTTTCTGGCAATCGGGGCTCTGTCGATCATCTCCTCCATTCTGACGATCGCGGGCGGTGCAATGATGTTATCGGGCAAAGCCTACGGCCTTGCGGTAACCGGCGCGGTCTTGACGACGATCCCCTGCATCACCTCGCCGTGCTGCATTTTCGGCCTGCCATTCGGTATCTGGTCGCTCGTCGTACTTTTCAATCCGGAGGTAAAAGCCGCGTTCCGAAGGTAACCAACAATGCGAGAGGAACGTGGCGTCCGTCCGTGGGAGACGCGGGAGAACCCAAAGTGAGCATGGCGGACGAAGACAGTTATGGTCGCGCCTCGGACCCGGCGGGCAAAACGAACCTTCCGGGCATCTTTCTTATCGTTACTGGCATCGTGAACGGCCTGTTCGCGGTCTGGGTCCTCTACGCGGGTACGAACCTGACGCGCGACGTACAAGACCTCAAGGATCCCGAGAAGCGAAAGGAAGCACAGGAAGCTCTCGAAAAGGAGATGGCCAAGCACCCAGACGACGAGCGGAAGCAACTGGAGCAAATGGGCTGGACGCCGGAGAGGATCGTCGGCTTTATGGAAAAGTTGCCCGGCGGCTTCTTCGCCTATGGCGGCCTGGTGCTCGTTGCGTCGCTGTTCGTCGTGCTTGCGGGCATCCGCATGATGCAACACGGCTCGTATGGGCTGGCGATCTTCGGGTCGATCTTGGCGTTGATTCCGTGCGTGACATCGCCTTGCTGCATTCTGGGCATTCCGTTCGGCATCTGGTCCTTGGTCGTTTTGATGAGTCCTGAGGTGAAGACCACGTTTCGATAAGAGTAAGGTTCGCTCGGATCGCTTCGATTCGCGAATGGGGGTGTTACCTGAATTGACCAACTCCCGACCCGTCCGCTCGCTTCGCGGTGTATTCCTCGCCGCGCTGCTCTTCTCTTCTTCGACGCGCGTCACCGCTGCCGACCCCACCGTACTGCGTTGGGGCGGCGACAAAGGCGGCGGCGCTCCCTTCATCATCGAAGGCAAGGACGGCCGACTGACCGGCTTCGAAGTACAACTTGCCGACTATCTCGCCAAGAAAATCGGCCGCCGTGCCGAGTTTGTCCAGAAAGAATGGGACAGCCTGCCTCAAGACTTGGCCCGCGGCGACATCGACTGCATCCTCAACGGTTATGAATGGACCGCCGAGCGCGAGCGTGAAATGCGCTCGACCATTCCTTACTACGTTTACAAGCTTCAACTCATTGCTCGCGCGAACGACAGCTCTCTTACCTCATGGGATGACCTGCGCAGGAAACCAGGGCAGCGGAAGAAGCGCGTCGGCGTGCTCGCCAGCTCCGCGGCGCACCACTATCTGGACCGAGCATTCGCCGACGACATCGACCTGGAGGCAAAAGGCGAGGAAGGCACCACCGGCGTGATGCTGTCGGTGGACACCGGCAATCTCGACGCGACGGTGCAAGACACGCCGACCGCGACGTATTACGTTGGCGTCGGCCGGGAGTTTCCGAAGCTGCACTTCGTCGGCGAGGCCGTCGAGCCTGGCTACTTCGTCATCTTCGTGCGTTCCCAAGACGCCGAGCTGCGCGACCAGCTCAACGCCGCGCTCCGCGACGGGTTGCGCGACGGCACGCTGCGCCGGATTTTCGAGGCGTACGGTCTATGGAACGCGGATCAGGAAGAATTGGAGTCGGTAGCGGAGAAATGGCCGCCGGAGATGGCTGCGGCAGAGTCGGAATGGCTGCGTTACGCGGGCCTCCTCGCGCGAGCTTCGGTGAAGACCATCGAGCTGACGTTTCTGTCCATGCCGCTCGCGATGCTGATCGGCCTCTTGGTCGCCATCGGACGGCTTTACGGCCCGCTCTGGCTCGCGTTGCCCTTAAGTGGTTACGTCGAGCTGCTTCGCGGCACGCCGCTGCTGCTCCAACTGCTGGTAATCTATTATCTGCTCCCTACCGTCGGCATCTTCCTGCCGGCGTTCTGGGCCGGCGTGGTCGGGTTGGCGATCAACTACTCGGCGTATGAAGCGGAGAACTACCGAGCGGGCTTGCTCGCGATTCCGCGCGGCCAGATGGAAGCCGCGCTCTCGCTCGGCATGAGTACGCGCACCGCCCTTCGCCGCGTAATCGTCCCGCAGGCGTTGCGCATCGTCATTCCACCGGTTACGAACGATTTCATCGCGCTTTTCAAGGATACATCCGTCTGCGCGGTGATCGCGGTGACGGAATTGTCACAACAGTACCGTTATTTGGTCGTGGATCATCCACGGCTCGTGGCGGAACTCGGTTTGATGACGGCCACACTCTATTTGTTGATGAGCTATCCGTTGTCGCTGGTTGCCCGCCGCCTGGAACGTCGGTTTCCTAGAGTAGTCGTCTGACGGAGAGGAGGCGCGTTCAGTGATCCAAGTGCAGAATCTGGTGAAAGACCACGGCACGCTGCGTGTGCTGGACGGTGTTTCGCTGTCCGTGGAGCGCGGCGAAGTGGCGGCCGTTATCGGGCCATCCGGCGGCGGCAAGAGTACTTTGCTTCGCTGCATCAACGGGCTCGAGATGTTTCAGCAAGGCGAAGTCCACGTGGACGACGTTTGCTTGCGGGCGGCGAACGGCGATACGGGCGACTCCCTGCGCCGCTTGCGCCGCCGGGTCGGCATGGTGTTCCAGCAGTTCCACCTGTTTCCACACCTCAACGTGTTGCAAAACGTGATGTCTGGCCCGCTCTGGTCGTTGGGCCGGCCGCGCGTGGAGGTGGAACCGGAGGCACGGCGCTTGCTTGATCGCGTCGGCCTGGCGGAGAAGGCGACGGCGATGCCCGATCAGCTTTCCGGCGGCCAGCAGCAGCGCGTCGCCATCGCGCGCGCCCTCGCGATGAAACCCGGCGCAATTCTGTTTGATGAGCCGACCAGCGCTCTCGACCCGCGGATGGCGGCCGAGGTGCTCGGCGTCATCACCGATCTCGCCCAGGCCGGCCAGACGATGGTCGTCGTCACGCACGCGATGGGCTTTGCCCGCCGCGTGGCAAAGACGGTCCACGTGATGCAGCAGGGGCGGATTGCGGAGTCCGGCCCGCCGGAGCAAGTTTTTGACAACCCGCGTGAGGAAGTCACGCGGACGTTTATCGCCGAGGCCAAATAACGATCCACTCTTTGGCCGCCCGTCTCGAACGGGCGCGCATGCGCGAAGCGCCCGTCCGAGACGGGCGGCTAAACGAAAGGGAGAATTATGACGACCCAGCTTATTACCGTCGGCCACAGCCCCGATCCCGACGACGCGTTCATGTTCTACGCCCTCGCGCACGACAAGCTCGACACCGGCAACCTGCGTTTTCGCCATGAATTGCAGGACATCGAGACGCTCAATCGTCGCGCACTGCGCGGCGAATTGGAGGTGACGGCGGTCAGCATTCATGCGTACGCGCATTTGCTCGACAAATACGCGTTGCTGCCGAGTGGTTGCAGCATGGGCGACAAGTATGGCCCGATGGTTGTCGCCCGCCGGCCGATGAAGATTGACGAATTGAAGAACATCCGCATCGCCGTGCCAGGTACGTTAACGACGGCGTTTCTCACGCTGCGACTCTGCATCGGCGGCGACTTCCCGTACGACGTTGTGCCGTTTGACCAGATCATCGGCGCCGTTGCATCCGGCCAGTACGAGGCGGGGCTCGTCATCCACGAAGGACAGCTCACGTTTCAGAATCAGGGATTGAATCTCATCGTCGATCTCGGCGTGTGGTGGCACGAGAAGACCGGGTTGCCGTTACCGCTTGGGGGCAACGTCGTTCGCCGCGACCTTGGAGAGCAAACAATCCGCCACATCAGTCGGCTTCTGAAGGAGAGCATCCTTTACGCGCTCGATCACCGGCAGGATGCCTTGGCCTACGCGCTCCGCTACGCGCGCGACATGGACATGAGCCTCGCGGACCGCTTCGTCGGCATGTACGTCAACAAGTGGACCCTCGACTACGGTTCCCGCGGCCGCGAGGCGGTTTGCCGGCTGCTCGATGAAGCCCACCGGGCCGGGGTGATCGCGTCGCCGGTGCATGTGGAATTTGTCGATTAGGCACAGCGGCACGCCCGCAAAGCGCGAGTTCTCATTTTTCCAGTTGACTTCACGCCGAATCCCGACGATTCTTAACGCAGGATGTCTCCCCACGGCATCCTTCCCACCATCATCCTTCCCGCCTCGACCTTGGGGGTAAGAGCGCCATGCTCGATCTGATCACCGGCCGGTCGCGCGACTGCACCGGCGTTTCCCGACGTGAGTTTCTACGAATCGGCGGCCTGTCCGCTCTCGGACTGTCGCTGCCGGGCTTCCTGCGGTTGCAGCACCTGGCGGCGGCAGCCGGCGCAACGAAGAAAACGACCCGCTGCATCCTCATGTGGATGCAGGGCGGCCCCAGCCATCACGACACGTTCGATCCGAAGCCCGAGGCCCCCGTCGAGATTCGTGGCGAATTCAACACGATTCCGACCACGCTGCCCGGCATCCGCCTCGTGGAACATCTGCCGCTGCTCGCCAAGCAGACCGACAAATATAGCATCATCCGCGGGCACGATCCGAAAAACGGCAGCCACGGCACGGCGGATCACCTGATGATGTCGGGGCACAAGTTCAACCCGTCGATGGCGTTCCCGTGCTACGGCTCTGTCGTCGCGAAGGAACGCGGCTACCAGAACGGCATGTTTCCGTTCGTGCAGCTCGGCCGCTACATCGACCGCCGCTTCAACGGCGGCGTCGCGGGCTTCCTCGGCGATCAGTACAACGCATTTGAAGTTATCGACGATCCAAGCGCGGCGAACTTCAAGGTTCGCGACCTGAGCGTCGCCGCCGCCGAGCAGAAACGCCTCGAACGGCGTTACGCCATGTTGACGGCGATGGACCACTATCAGAAGACCGTCGAAGAGAATGCTCAGGCCGTCAAAGCGCGGGACATTTTCTACGAAAAAGCCCACGGCCTCATCACCTCGCCCGCCGCGAAAAGAGCCTTCGATCTCGACCAGGAGCCCGATCGCGTTCGCGAAGCATACGGCCGCAACCCACTCGGCCAATCGTGCTTGCTGGCTCGCCGGCTCATCGAAGCGGGCGTCCATTTCGTCACCGTCACCGACGGCGGTTGGGACACACACCAGAATAACTTCAGGAGCCTGAAGGATCGGCTGCTGCCGCGCTTGGATCGCGGTTATTCCGCATTGCTGCAAGACCTGCACGAACGCGGGATGCTGCACGACACGCTGGTCGTCTGGTTCGGCGACTTCGGCCGCACCCCGAAGATCAACCCGTCCGCCGGCCGCGATCACTGGGCCTCCGCCGGCGTCGCCTGCATGGGCGGCGGCGGCGTGAAGACCGGCGAAGTCGTCGGCGCGACGAACGCGATAGGCGAATTCGTTATCGACAACCCCGTCGCGCCCGAGGATCTGGCGGCGACCATCTATCACGCGCTCGGCATCCCGCTGCACACGTGGTACCGGGCTCAGGACGGGCGGCCGATTGAACTGGTGCCGGAAGGGAAGCCGATACGGCAGTTGGTGGGATAGCGAGCCATTGATTCGACCCGCGTAGACGCGGCCGCGCCGGCTTGCGCGACACGCTCTTCAAAGACCGTGTCGTCCGAGCCGGAGTCCACGAGTCCGTCGCGCAGATCCGAGCCGGCGGGGCCGAAGATCCGAATTGGCACCAATGGGCGGTGACGGACCGTGACGCCGCCTAGCGACGGCAGAGGCGCTTGTGCGCTGCCCGGCACATAGCGAAATCTCACGTCGCGGCCTCCATGATCCCCAGAACCCAGTTCACCCCAAGAAACCTCATTGGGCGGTGCGACGTATGAGAAAATGACCTGTTCGGGGTCGAGCCCGGCAGCCTTTACGGCATTGAAGACTTCTTGATCGTCGTCACCCGAAGCCAGAATCTCTTTTCCGTCCATGCTCCACGCCACATGCTTCCCGAAGTGCTTGGCAAGCTCTTCTTTTGAGATGCGAGTGCGGTTTACATAGTGTTCGTCCCAGTTCATGGCCCGACTCCAAAAGGGCAATTCAACGGCGACTAAGACTTACATGGACTTTCTTGAAGGGTCAACGGCGCGCTGGCCCGCGGTTGCCAAGAACAACGCCGCCTCGTAATCCTCCGGCGAATTCAAGTTCCGCAGCGTCTCAAACGTCGGATCCACGTCTGCGAGTTCCGCCGCTTCCACAACGCGCGTCGGCACAGCCTCGAACAAGAAGAACGGCCGCAATCGGTCGTCCTTCAGCAATCGCCGCACCGCCGGCAACACATCGAGCCGATATACCGCGGCGAGCGGATGATGGTACTCGCCCACGCGCGGCACGCAAATGGAATGCTCGCCGAGCAATTCGATGAGCCGCCGGACGAACGCTGGTTGCAGGAACGGGACATCGCACGACGAGAGATACGCCGCGTCCGCCTGTCCTTGCAACGCCGTCAGTCCCGCGGCAAGCCCTTGCAACGGCCCACGGCCTCGCTCCAGGTCGCGAACGATCGTTATCCCGTCCGGGAGTGGCGGTACGTCTTGATCGGGCGCGGCGACGACGATAATCGGCGACACGGCCTCGCCCAGCAAGCGCACCACGCGCGGCAGCATCAGCTCGCCGCCGAAGGGCAGCCAGGCCTTTGGCCGTCCCATCCGCTTGCTCTGCCCGCCACAGAGGACGATGCCGGCGGTTCTCATCGCATGTCCGCCAGTTGGAGTTTGTCAACAACGGATGCGGGCACGTTGCCTTCGCCGTCCCACTCGCGCGCCCGGTAGTAGGCCACGATCATGGCGCGCAGCCGGTCACGTGGCAAGGACGCGAGGCCGTTCGTCGCCGTCGGTAATGACTCGGCAAAGAAGCGCTCCGGCAGGGTGTCTTCCGCGGGCGTCCAACCTTCGCGGAGGTTGTAGAGCTTCTTCGCCGTGACGATCCGTCGCGCCGCGGTTCGGACTTCTTCCGCGGTCACGTTCCATCCGGTGACTTTCGCGAGCAGTTCCGCTCCTTCCACGAAAAGGTCGCCGAACACGCCGCGGAGGAATTTGCAGAGGATCAGCGAATCCATCAACGCCGCCCGATCTTCGGTCTCGACGGCCAGATGCGCGTTTTCTGGTGAGCCGTGTAGACGATCCACACTTGCGGAGAAATCGGCTTCGTAAGCGCCGCTGCGGTTGTGATCGGCGCCGCGGCTTCCGACCGCGAGGCCCAGCGCCATCGTCTGCAATGCCCGCGGCTCGTAGCCGGGCAACTCCATGCCTTTGACGTGCGGTGCGAAGCCCGGCGCCGCGCCGCCGATCGCCGCCGCTGCCCGGCGCGTCCCTTCCGCCAGCAAGTCCCCGAGGCCTTCCCGACTAGCAATGCGTTCCAACAGCGGCAACAGTATTTCGGCGTTTCCGAAACGCAAGCCAGGCTCGTGCAACAGCCCTTTTTCGACACATTCCATGGCGAACGCGATGGTCGCTCCGGCGGAGATGGTGTCGAGGCCGAGCCGATCGCACTGTCGGATAGCGTCGAGTACGGCGGCTTGGTCGGCGATGCCGCACAGCGATCCGAACGCAAACAGGCTTTCGTACTCCAACCGCACGTCGCCGCCCGGCGCCGCGTAGATGTGTTCGCAACCGATCGTGCAAGCCGCGCAGGAATTTCGGGCGACGCGGCGTGCCGCGGTGAGTTGGTCGCCGGCCAGCGCGCCGGCGCCTTCGAACTGCCCCTGTTGAAAGTTGCGCGTCGGCAACGCGGCAAAGCGGTTGAACGTGATGAGGTTGGCGACCGTGCCGAGTTCGCGATATTTCGCCGTCGCCGGGCCAAACGAGCGCCGCGACAAGTCCTTGGCGGCCGCGATGACGCCGGCCGGATCGGCGACATCGACGTGGCGCGTCCCCGTGACCGCGACCGCCTTGAGCTTTTTTGAACCCATCACCGCGCCAAGCCCGCCGCGGCCCGCATGCCTCTTCTCGTGGCTAATCGTCGCGTAGCGCACGAGGTTCTCGCCCGCCAGCCCGATGGCAGCTGAATGAAACCGAGCGCCTAGCCGTTCGATCAGGTGCTCATGGGTTTCCGCCGCCGACAGTCCCCACAAGTCGCCCGCGGGCTCGATGCGCAGCGCGTCGTTGTCGATCACCAAGACTGACGGTCGCTCGCAACTCCCGGCAATGACCAGCGCGTCAAATCCGGCCCGTTTCGCGGCAAGCGCGAAATGCGAGGACGAGAGGGCGTCGTTGAGTCGATCGGTGAGCGGCGACTTGGCGACGACCGCGAATTTCGCCGATGTGGTGAGCGGCGTCCCGACGAGCGGGCTCAACGAAAAGATCAACGGCGCTTCCGGCGCCAGCGGGTCGATCTTCGGCCGACTCTCACAGTGCAGCAGATACGTGCCAAGGCCCACGCCGCCGAGAAACCGTCGGAGCACATCGTCAGCGAGCAGCTTTCGTTCGGCTTTACCCGTGCTCAAATCGACGTGCAGATAGCAGCCGTGATAGCCGAACATGGGCGGTCATCCTCCCGCGTCGGCGGAGAGCAGCAGGACGCGATCGCCGGCGTTCAACGCTTGCCCCGGCTTCGTAATGAACTCGGCGCCATTCAGCGACACAAGATAGTGCGGCGCTAGGTGACAGTTGGAGATGACGTCGCTGAGCTGCGGACAGGCGATACGCACCGCCGCCAACAACTCGCCGAGCGTTCGCGCCGTCACTTTCAGGTCGGCGCGCCCGGCCCGTAGGCGTGGGATGCCGAAAAACTCCACCGTGATCTGCCCCGCCGCGCCCATGTACGTTCTCCGGATTCTCATCATACCCCGTTGACGCAGTTGCGTCACTTGGCGGCGCGAACGCTTGCGGCCGGAAAAATCGCGGGTATATTGGCGCACCGATGTCGTTCACAAGCAAACCGTTAGCGCCAGCGTCGAGGGAGAGTGCATCGATGGGTTTCAAGCAGACCGCCACGCATCGTTATGGCAAGGGTTCCTATCACCAGATCGGCCTCGTCCGCGGGCAATTCGGGAACATCCCGATGGACAAGTGGGTGCCGTTCCTCAAGGAGACCGGTTTCGACGGCTGGGAGGAAGCGAGCTGGGAGCTCGATTTACGCCGCTGCGACACGGACGCGGGCGCCGCGGAATATGCGAAGGAACGCATTGCCCTCGCGCAAAAGCACGGCCTCGAAATCTTCACCGTAGCGACCCATCTTCAAGGGCAGGCCCTCGGCGATGAGCCAACCGCAAAGACGCTGCAATTCGTCGGGCCAGGAGAGGCGCGGGCGGCGTACAAGGCGTGGCGCGGGAAAGGCAACAACCCGCCGCGGACCGATCCCTATTTCGTGCCGGACGAAGTCGGCAAGCTGCTGCACCAGGAAGCGAAACGCGATTTGCTCGCGTCGGTACGTTTAGCGGGGCATCTCAGCAAGCTGCAAAACCGGAAAGTTGCGCTTCCCGGTTTCGTCGGCTCGCCGGCTCATTGCTGGAGCCATTTCTTCCTGTTTCCGCCACTGCCGTCGAGCCTGGAAGGTCACGCGATTCCGGATGCGCGCCAGGTGAGTCTAGAACTGCTCGTCGAGCGTTTCGGCCCCGTGTGGGACGAGTGCAAGAAATACGGCGTCACCTTCGATCTCGAATGCCACCCCAGCGAACGGGCGATGGGCGACATCGAGTCGGCGACGGACTACATCAACTTCCTGAACAAGGCCGGCTACGAGGGCGTTGTCGGTTTCAACCTCGACGGCTCGCACATGGAGTGGCAAGGCGTCTCCGCTGTGCAATTCATCCGGGAATTGGGAAACTACATCCATTGTGCCCACATCAAGGGCGTCTGGGTGGCGAAGGAGCACACGCGCGCCGGGCGGCTTGGCGGTCATCGGCCGATGGGGCATCCGCTCAACGGCTGGAACTTCGTCACCGCCGGCACGCAGCGCGACGCGAACAGCATCGAGGAAATCGTGATTGAATTGAACCGCGTCGGCTATGACGGCGCGGTGAGCATCGAATGGGAAGACAACGACGCGGAGCAACTCGCCGGCGCCAAGGCCGGGCTTGCCAACGTTCGCAAGGCGGATCTGCCACCGAGCGGCATGAGGCATGATGAGATGCTGAAGGCGTAACGGCACGCGCGGCCCGGACTTCCTTGTGCATCCCAGGCCCAATCTGCTTCGTACTTACGACGAATTCTCGCGAACGGATAATAGCCGTTCGTAGCCACTCTTGCGCGCACGCCGTTTTCTAACAATTTCACAAGTCGTCATGGCATTGGTACTTGCGACACCGCGTCCGGGCGGCGTTGGGC
Organism: Gemmataceae bacterium; assembly: GCA_041499805.1. Lineage (GTDB taxonomy): Bacteria > Planctomycetota > Planctomycetia > Gemmatales > Gemmataceae > JBGQKZ01. The sequence goes on along the minus strand of JBGQKZ010000041.1, from coordinate 6,464 downwards.
CGACTTGGCCATAATCATTTTCGCCGTTATTTCGCCGTAACTTTCTTTTGTCGCCGTTAGCGAACGTCGGTCGTCCCCGCAAGCGTTGCACGGCTTTGTGCGGTAAACCATTTCCCATTCACGTTTTGCTTCCAGTTTGCAGCCAGCTCCCGCAGGAAGGCCGCGTTGGCCGGGCTGAAGCGCCGTTCGAGATCGCCAGCCTGCGCTCCCGCGGGGCTGAAAAATGCGGCGACGCGTTCGGTACTCGATGCGTCGGAGCATTCCACCGCCGCGTTGAACGTTGCGGCATCGGTCAGAGCGATCCAGGCAGCGAGCGAGCGAACCGATTGCAACGTCGTGCGCGATTCCGGCCGCAAGTCGGCGAGAAGCACTTGCAAGAGCGGCTGGTTCCAGTCCTCTAAATGGGCCGCGATCCACAGCGGCGCCGCGTTGCCCATGCGCTCCTTGATGAGCCCTTGGAGCGGCGCCGACAATTGATCGATGCCGCGTGGCTGCTCCGGCCGGAGCTTCTTGAAGTCCGCGACGTTGAGACAGACCGCCAACGTTCGTTCGTTCAGCGGCCACAGCACCGGATCAATGGGCGGTTGTTCCACATGGATTCGATACCACGGCTTGTGGCCCGCTTCGGGGTGCCGCGTCGCTTTCAGTTTAGACCGGAGATGCTGCTCCCAATCGATCGGCGTTTTCGTTTGCACGATGAGATAAACCCGGGGCAAGAGCGTCTTTTGCAGCTCCGCGGCGAGCACGACGTGATCCACCTCCGCAAGGCGCAGTCCCGTCGATTTTTCGAGATTGACCGGCGACAGGTTCGGCCACGCCGTGAAGAGTCGCGGCAGCAGCTCGCGCCCGGCCGGTTCTTGCAGCAATTCCGCGACGTGAACACCGACCACCAGATCGGTGTCCGCAGGGAGATAGCCGAGCCCTTCAAGCTCGGCGGGCGGCACGGTCTTGATCGGGACGGCCTTTTGCGGATCCGCCGAACCAACACGGTCGTGGCTGCGGCGCAGGGAGGTAGTTGTCAGCGCGAACGCCAAACCGAGCGCTGCCATCACTGCCATGCCGCCAAGGACAACGGTCGCGAGACGGCGATTGGACCAGCGGACGGGAGTTAATCCGCCCTCATCGCGCGGCAAGGCGGTTTGGTTGAATGCGGCTTCGCCAACGGGGACGTCGTCATCGCCAGGGCGATAAGAAAATGACTCGCCGCACCGCGGACACTTCAGGCGCTGGCCCGTCCGACCTCCGGCTTCGGCCGTCACATAAGAGTTGCAATAAGGACATACGCATGGGTTAGGAACCATGATTCCCATTCTTCACTGCTCGGCGAGGACTGTCCAGACACGTCGTCGCGACGACACTAAGCCGGCCACGATTTACGTCATCTTCCCGTTCAAGTATAAAAGATGGAGCGAGAGCCTACCGGGTAACATCGAACGGAGCAGCCATGTCCCTAATCACCGCGCGCGGGGAATCCATTCCGGTGGACGAGCGGGAGTGTTACCTGGACGCCGAATGGGCGCTGCACGATCCCGACGTTCAGGAGCGATACGCGGGGCAATGGGTCGTCGCCCACGGGCGACAAATCATCGCGCATGGCACGGGCGTCAGACAGCCTCTGGCCGATGCCGCGCATCTCGTGCCGGGGCGCGCTCATCGTGTCATATATTGCGCTCCGGAAGATCCCTCCACCTGGCTCGAGCACGTGCTGGAAACCGACCCTGAATTCAGTCATGATTGACTTTCCGCTTCAAGTCCGCAGCGCCGATTTCCAGAATGAGCACGGTCAGTTGATCCGAGCGAAACGGACCTTTCTGCTATGCGAATTTGTGAGCGCGCCGATCCTCTGCGACGCGTTTATCGATACCGCTGCGCCCTTCAGCGTTATCCCGTTTTCCTACGGACAACAGGTGGCGCGCCAGCCTGTCGCCACAATCCTCAGCGCACCGCATCAATCCGTAGCGTCTCCGTTGACGTGGTTGGGTGTTCCTTGCGACCTCGCAGTGACCGAACTGCGTTGCGTCAATCTAACCACAGGCGTCCGAAGCGATCCGCTACGGGTTTTGGCCAAGTTTCCGCGACGACCGGTAAACAAAGCTTTCGAGCGCGTCGTCGTCCTAGGGCTGAGCCTTGTAGATCACAACGACGTACGCCTCGTAATGGAGAGAGTTGGCACCGGGGTCTCTGGAATGCTGACCGTAATGTGAGAACCGACCCCGCGATGATTTAGCGAGCCCCTTGGCGCGAGCACCCCTGACGCGGACGCGTCGAAAATATAAACTGCCACGGAAAGAAAGCCGCACGTGCAGTAGGATCACAACCCATGCTGGACGCACAATTCATCCGCGAGCATCTCGACGAGGTCAAGGCGAACTGCCGCAATCGCAACGTCAAGGCGGACGTGGACCGCGTCGTTCAACTCGATGACGAACGCCGCAAGATCGCGCAGGAGATGCAAACCCTTCAACAGCGCGCGAATGAACTCGCCAAGCTTACCGGCAAAGAGAAGGATAAGGCGAAGCGAGAGGAGCTGATCCAAGAGGGCCGGCAACATCGCGAGCAGGTGGCCGCGTTGGAAGCGCAAACAAAACAGGTCGCGACCGACCTGCGCGCGGCCCTCGTCGCCATCCCAAACATGACGCATGCCGACGCCCCGGTCAGCACCGATCCGCACGGCAACCGCATCCTCAAGAAATGGGGCGAGCCGCGGACGTTTGATTTCCCGGTGAAGGACCACGTGGCGCTCGCGGAATCACTCGATCTCGTGGATTTTGAAGCGGGCTCGTCCGTCGCGGGACAGAAATTCTATTTCCTCAAGAACGAAGGCGCCTTGCTGGAAATGGCTCTCGTCCAGTACGCGATGCGCACGTTGACCGGCGAAGGCTACACGCCGGTCATCACGCCCGACTTGGCCCGGCAGGAAGTGCTGGAAGGAATCGGTTTCATCCCGCGCGGGCCGGAGACGCAAATCTATGCCATAGAGAATAGCGACCTGTGCCTGATCGCCACGGCGGAAATTACGCTCGGCGGCATGCACCGCGACAAGATTCTCGACGAGTTGGCTCTGCCGCTCAAATACGTCGGCCTGTCGCATTGCTTCCGCACCGAAGCCGGGGCGCCGGGGCGCGATACCCGCGGTTTGTATCGTGTTCATCAGTTTACAAAGGTCGAGATGTTCGCCTTCTGCACGCCGGATCAAAGCGAGGCGATTCATCAGGAGCTGCTGCGGATCGAGGAGTCGATTTTCCAAGGCCTCGGCCTGCCGTATCAGGTTATCGACACTTGCACCGGCGACCTGGGCGGACCGGCGTACCGAAAATACGATCTCGAAGCGTGGATGCCAGGCCGAGGCCCGGGCGGCGAGTTCGGCGAGGTGACGAGCACGTCGAATTGCACCGACTATCAGGCGCGGCGGCTCAATGTGCGCTACAAAGTCCCCGGCCAAAAAGGGACGCGGTTCGTCCACACGCTCAACGGCACGGCGGTCGCCTGTACGCGAGCGATACTGGCGATTTTGGAGAATTATCAACAGGCGGACGGCACGGTGGTCGTGCCGGAGGCGCTGCGGCCGTGGGTAGGCACGGACGTCATCCGCGCACGTCAGAAATCGGCGTGAGAAAACCGAAACGCAGATTGCGCGGATTTTCGCAGTCAAGAATGCAAGTTCGCCAGGGTGTTCCGCGAGCAGTCGCGGACGCGTGTTTGGTCCTCCGGAGGAAGAAATCATGTCGGATCGATGGGGTTTAGTGAGACCGCATCGCCGGGCGTTTCTCGCGGCGGCGACGGCTGCCATCCCCGCACTCACCCATCCCGCTTGGCGGCTTTGGGCCGCGGACGCGGCCGGCGGCGGCGCGCTGGTGTCGCGCCAGAAGGACCCCAATAACCTCGAAGCGCCATTCAGTGCGGTTGACAACTTTATCACGCCGAATGAGCGTTTTTTCGTCCGCAACCACTTCGCCCAGCCACAGCTCGACGCGAACACTTGGCGTCTGAAGGTGGAAGGCGCGGTCGCGCAGCCGTTGGAGCTAAGTTACGGCGATCTACGAAAGTTGCCGTCGCGGACGCAGACCGCGACGCTCGAGTGCGCCGGCAATGGGCGTGCATTTTTGACCCCCAAAGCCAAGGGCGTTCAATGGGAGCTTGGCGCCGTGAGCAACGCCGCGTGGACCGGCGTGCCGCTGGCCGTGCTTTTGGAGAAGGCAGGCGTCAAAAGCAACGCCGTCGATGTCGTGCTCGTCGGCGCCGACAGCGGCACGGTTGGCGAGGCGCCGCAGTGGCCTGCTACGTTTCCTTTCGCGCGCAGCCTGCCGCTTGACAAGGCACGCCGGACCGAAGTCGTTCTCGCGCATCAGATGAACGGCAAGACGTTGCCGCCCGAGCACGGTTACCCGCTTCGCGCCGTAGTGCCGGGCTGGTACGGCGTGGCTTCCGTCAAATGGCTCACCCGGATTCTCGTCACGGAAAAGCCGTTCGAGGGCTATTTCCAAACCGTGGATTACACGACCGTAGAGCGACAAAACGGCGTGCCGTCCCTCAAGCCGATTACCGAAATGCAGCCGAAAGCGTCCATCGCACGGCCCGTCGCCGGCGACACGGTCGCGGCCAACGCGAACGTCCGCGTCGAAGGCGCGGCATGGGCGGCGGGCGAAGTGGCGAAGGTGGAGATCAGCACCGACGGAGGCAAGACCTGGCATCCCGCCATGCTGACCGGCAAAGCCGAGCCGTTTGCCTGGCGGCTATGGGAGTACACCTGGCGCACGCAGGCGCATCCCGGCAAAACGACGTTGATGGCGCGGGCAACCGACGATCAAGGCCGCGTGCAGCCGTTAGAACGTGATCCGGATCGGCGGCACTACGTGATCAGCCACGTGCTGCCGGTTGAAGTTACGGTGCGCTAGAAATCAAACGCAGATTCCGCGGATTCACGCAGAAATCGACGAGAATCCACTTCTGCGAGAATCTGCGTTTCGTTTTCCCCGTCTGCTAGAATGGCCGCGAGGGCCTGCGCTGGAATCGCGGGCCGCACGAAGGATTTGTGCCCTCGGTGCATTCATGTCGGATGAACAATCGCAAGCCGCGCCCGACGTCGTTTTGCCGGGCGACAAGGTAAAGCAGTTTCCCGGCAGGCCCGGCGTCTATCTGATGAAAGACGCCCAAGGCCGCGTTATCTACGTCGGCAAGGCGAAGAACCTGCGCAACCGGGCGGCGCACTACTTCACGCAGATCGCGGCCGTCGAGGAGCGCACGGCCGATCTCGTCAAAGCAATCGCCGACATCGACTTTCTTGAAGCCGACACCGAGGTCGATGCGCTCTTGATGGAAGCCCGGCTCATCAAGGACATCCAGCCGCGTTTCAACATCGTGCAGAAGGACGATAAGAGTTTTCCCTATCTGCAAATCCGCGTGCGCGAGGATTTCCCGCGGGTTGAATTCACGCGCACGCCGCGCCGCCGCGGCGTCAAGCTCTACGGTCCGTTCACGAGCGCCAAGAGCTTACGGCGGGCAATGCAGGTGCTCCAGCGCATCTTCAAGTTTCGCACGTGTACGCTCGACATCAAGGCGGACGACGAGCGCTGGCGCTGGTTTCGCCCGTGCTTGCTGCACAGCATTCGGCAATGCACGGCTCCGTGCAACTTTCGGGTGACGAAGGAGGATTATCGCCGGCAAATCCGCGCGCTGCGCATGGTGCTCGAAGGCAAACGCAAGAAATTGATCGCCCTCATGGAAAAGGAAATGCAGGAGGCGAGCGCCGCGACGCGCTTCGAGAAGGCGGCGCGAATTCGCGACGAGATCAACGCGCTGCAAGATCTCAGCCTGCGCGGTGAAGTGGATAAGGACGTGCAGCCGAAAGTCTTTTACATCGAACCGAAGAAGGGATTGATCGGCCTGCGAAAAGTGCTCGGACTGCCACAAACGCCGCGGACCATTGAGGGCATCGACATCGCTCATCTCGGTGGACAGGAAACGGTCGCGTCGCTGGTGCAGTTCATCGACGGGTTGCCGTTCAAGCCGGGGTATCGCCGCTATCGCATCCGTTCTGTGGAAGGCGTGGACGATTTTGCCGCGATCCGCGAGGTGGTTTCCCGGCGTTTTCGACCGAGCCGCGATCCAAACGACGAGCGTGTTTTTCCCGACATTCTGCTCATCGACGGCGGCAAAGGGCAGCTCAACGCGGCGCTGGAGGTGTTCCGCACGTTCGGCATCGAGCCGCCGTGCCTCATTTCGTTGGCGAAGCAAGAAGAAGAAATCTACCGGCCGGGCGAAAGCGAGCCGTTGCGGCTCAGCCGGCACGCGGCGGCGCTGCGATTGCTGCAATACGTTCGCGATGAGGCTCATCGGTTCGCGCAACATTACCATCACATCCTGCGCCGCAAGAAGCTGGAGGAATAGAGAGTGGCCGCCCCCCGGGGCGCGGCGGCCCCACGCGGGGGGTTGCGCCCGGGGTGGGGATAAAAAGGGGCAAGCGA
>JBGQKZ010000040.1:0-53906 GCA_041499805.1 Gemmataceae bacterium | reverse complement strand
GGTACTTTTGAATTCAGAGTTCCCGACCCCTTTTTCCCGTCGCGAAGCCGCTGGCATCAATCTCTATTTCGGCGCCAGCATCGCCGTCATGCGTTTTCCTTCCATGGACGGCGCTTTCTCGACCTTGCAGCAGTCGGCCAGCTTTTCAAGGATCGACACGATGATGCGTTGCCCCTCGTCAATGTGCTGTAACTCGCGGCCGCGGAAGAGCACGTTCACGAGCACCTTGTCTTTGTGTTCGAGGAACTTGCGGGCCTGATTGATTTTGGTGTCGACGTCGTGTTCGCCGGTTTTGGGCCGGACGCGAATCTCCTTCAGCTTCTGGTGGTGCGTCTTGGTTGCTTTGTCCTTCTTGCGGGACTGCTGGTAGCGGAACTTGCCGTAGTCCATAATCTTGCAGACCGGCGGCCGTTCCGCGGCAGCAACCTCGACCAGGTCGAGCCCCGCTTGCTTCGCCATTTCCAGGGCCTGCGCGGTTGGAATCACGCCGAGCTGCTCGCCCGCCGCCCCGATGAGGCGAATCGGACTGATACGAATCTGTTCGTTGATCCGCTGGCTGTTTCGGTCGTGATGCGGATGCGAAAAACGGTCGTTGATACCCTTATCCTCCCTTCTGGATGGACACGTTGGCGGGCCATAGGCATACGTTCACCTGCGGCCGTTGAATAATCTATCATCATTAACGACGCGCGGAGTCGTCGTCAACGGTCATTTCGCGCGGCGCGAGCCATGCTTTTAGGCTTCCGGTCGCTTCGGTGCAGCCGTTCATGTTCGGTTGCCGCTGGGAAAGCAGGCCGTCTCCAGCCCGAACAACGCGCGCCCAACTTCGTGAAAAAACACACAAGCGGCGTTGACTTTCCCTCCCCGGTTCTGAAAATACCCCCGCGTCACCAAGAAAAAACGGATGCCGACGAGTCGCCGGGACGCTTCCCCGTGATGGTCTGCGGAGAGAGGGAATGATCTCATGCCGGCCTGGCGCCCAGACCCCAAGGAGATGGGCCGTTATTTCTCGCTCAGCCAGGTCGGACTCGAGATGGTCGTGCCGATCGGCATCGGACTCGCGGTTGACAATTACTTTGGGTGCCAGCCGTGGGGCGTCGTCGTCGGCGCCGTGGTCGGCCTGGTCGGCGGCTTTACCCACTTGCTGATCCAACTGAAGCAGCTTAACAACGAAGAGTCGAAGCGGCCGCCGCGGAACCTCCCGTGAAGAAGCGCATCCTAACGCTGATTGTCGGTTCGCTTGCATTCTGGGCAGTGGTCGCCGGTGCGGCGCGCTGGCTCTGGAGCACGGAGGCGGCCGTCTACAGCTCCGTTGCCTTGGGCCTCTGTCTCGTGCCGACCGTTCTCACGTTGGTGTGGGGGGCCTGGGCGTCCCGGCAAGCGCCCGAGCAGCAGTTGACGATGGTGCTCGGCGGCACGGGCGCGCGAATGTTCGGCGTACTGTTCGGGGCGTGGCTTCTCTATAACAACGTCCCGTACTTGCAACAGGCGCCGGGCTTCTGGACCTGCATTCTGGTCTTCTATCTGTTCACGCTCGCGCTCGAAGTAACGTTGCTCGTGCGGGCGCAAACGGAGTTGGCGGACAAGGATCGGGGCGAACAAGCAGGCGCTGGCGTCACCGTGGATCAAGCGGCACATTAAAAAATCGTATGGCAAACGCACTCGAACACGTTCAGGATCAGGTCGAGCACTGGCACATCTTCGACCGGCTGTTTGGCGGCTGGAGCATTCCGCTGCCGCATTTCACGTTGTTCGGTCATGAGTTCTATCTCACGAAATACATGATCCTCGAGCTATTGGTGGCGATTCTCATCGCCGCAATTTACATCCCGCTGGCGCGGCGCTCGCAAAACGGCGAATTGCCGAAGGGCGCACGGTGGAACGCTTTCGAGTCCCTCCTGACTTTTATCCGCGACGAGGTGGCCAAGCCGAGCATCGGCGAGCACGACGCCGACACGTTTGTACCGTACCTCTGGACCGTGTTCTTGTTCATTCTGTTCTGTAATCTGCTCGGCATGATTCCGTTCCTCGGCTCGCCGACGGCGAACATTTGGGTCACGGGCGCGCTGGCGAGTTTGTCCTTCGTCCTGATCCATGGGGCGCCGATTGCCAAGGGCGGACTCTTTCACTATTTGAAGTCGCAATGGCCGCACATTGAGGTGGGCCATGGCGTGATCGCCATGATCGTCGGCGGCTTCCTTAGCCTTTTTGTCTTTCTCATCGAGATGTTTGGGACGGCCATCAAGTGTTTCGTGTTGGCCGTGCGTTTGTTCGCCAATATGATCGCCGGCCACATGGTGTTGGCCAGCATTCTGTTGTTCATCGTGATCGTCGGCGAAGGCGGCTACACCAACCTCTGGCCGGTAGTAACGCTTTCGAGCGTGGTCGGCGTCGTCGCCTTAAGCCTGCTCGAGTTGTTCGTGGCGTTCCTGCAGGCATACGTGTTCACATTTTTGACGGCATTGTTCGTGGGCATGGCGCTCCATCCGGAGCACTGAGAGTCTATCCGAAAACGGCTCGGCCGGGAGGGCCAGGCCTTTGCTGAATCCGGGCACAGCGGCTGGCGGGAGTCTCCCCTTCCCGAAGGCGCGTCAACCACAGATTTCACAGGAGTAACAGTACACATGAAATTCTTGCACCTGGTCGGGCTGGTGGTGATGGTGATGCTGGTGATGGCGGCCCCCGCGCTGGCGGAACCGACCAACGCAACATTCTCCGGGGCGGCGGTCGGCGGCGGCGTCGGTGCCGGGTTGGCGATCATCGGCGCCGGCATCGGCTTCGGCAGGATCGGCGCGTCCGCCCTAGAAAGCATGGCCCGGCAGCCGGAGATCGCCGCCCGCGTCCAGACGGCGATGATCGTCATCGCCGCCCTTCTCGAAGGCGCCACGTTCTTCGCATTGCTGGTGTGCATTCAGATCGGGGGCAAGGCGACATGGTAATCGGTGCAAGGGGTAGCGCGGCCATGCGTCACTATTGGTTACTGGCCGGTTTCGCGGTTCTGGCGTTCGCCTTGTTCGGCGGCGGCCTCTCCGTCGCGGACGAGCACGCGCCGACGGCCGCTCAGACGCCGGTGAAAGGCGAGGCGGCCGGCCACGGCGGCAAAACCGAGTCGGGCGGCCACGGCAACGACGACGGCGGCATCTTCAGCGGTCTGCTCGACCTCGCCATCTGGACCGTCGTTGTCTTTCTGCTCTTGTTCTTCGTGTTGCGTGGGGCAGCCTGGAAGCCGATGTTGGCCGGCTTGCAGAAACGCGAACAGCTCATCCACGGGGCAATGCACGAAGCCCAACTGGCCAAGGAAGAGGCCCAGAAGTTGCGCGAGCAACTGCAACGGGAAATGAATCAGGCAAGCGAAAAAGTTCGCCAAACCATGGAAGAGGCGCGCCGCTCTGCCCAGCAGATGAGTGACGAGATGGTGAACAAGGCGCGGTCCGAAATCCAGGCGGAACGCGAGCGCCATCGCCGCGAAATCAGCATTGCCAAGGACCAGGCGCTGCAAGAGATTTGGACCCAGACCGCGCAGCTCGCCACGCTCGTCTCGGCGAAAGCGATTCGCCGGCAGCTGACCCCGGACGATCAACGCCGTTTGGTCGAAGAGGCGATGGCCGACATGCGCAACGCCGGCGACGGCTTGCGACGCGAGGTGGGCCTCTAAACCATGAATCACAGCGGCGCGTTCTCCTCGGAAGGCAGCGAGCATCAAGTGCCGCGCGTCCATCACGCCACTGTGATGGACGTGGGCGAACAGCGGGTCGCGCGCGTCTATGCCGACGCCCTGCTGAACGCTGCCGGGCCGAACGCCGGCGACGTGATGGATGAGCTCGACGCCCTTCTCTCCCAAGTGCTCCAGGCCGATCCGCGCTTGTTCGTGTTCCTCGCCAGCGCCGCGATCAGCCGCGGGTTGAAGGCCAAAGCGTTGCGCGACGCCCTCACCGGCCGCGCCAGCCTGGTGCTGTTGAATTTCCTTCTGGTACTGAACGACCATGATCGGCTCGACCTGCTGCGCGGCATCGCCCAGGCGGGGCGCGAACAGTTCGACCAGCGTTCCGGGCGGATGCGTGTTTCCGTTCGCTCCGCCGTCGCCTTGCCGGACGATCAACGAGCCAGATTGCAGCAAGAGCTGCGCGGCATGTTCAAGCGCGAGCCGGTGCTGGATGCCCAAGTGGACCCGGAGCTGCTCGGCGGCCTGGTCGTCCGCGTCGGCGACTGGGTGCTCGACGACTCCGTCCGCACCCGCTTGCAGACGCTTTGCAAACAACTCATCGAGAGAAGCAGTTATGAGATTCAAAGCGGACGAGATCGTTTCCGTGCTGACTAGGGAGATCAGCGACTATCAGGCCAAGCTCGACACACGCGAAGTCGGCAAGGTCCTCGAAGTAGGCGACGGCATCGCGCGCGTCTACGGGCTGTCCGACGTGATGTCCGGCGAAATGGTCGAGTTCAGCCGCACCGGCGTGCGCGGTCTGGCGTTCAACCTTGAGGAAAACTCGGTTGGCGTCATCATCCTTGGCGATTACAAGGCGATCACCGAAGGCGATGAAGTCCGCAGCACCGGCCAGCTCTTGCAGGTGCCGGTCGGCCCGGCGCTGATCGGCCGCGTCGTCGATCCGCTCGGCAACCCGCGTGACGGCAAAGGACCGATCGTCACCGACCGCTTCCGGCCCGTCGAATCCACGGCCCCCGGCGTGGCCGGCCGGCAGCCCGTCGATCAGCCGTGTCAGACCGGCATTAAGGCTATCGACGCCATGACGCCTATCGGCCGCGGTCAGCGCGAGCTCATCATCGGCGACCGCAAGACCGGCAAGACGGCCATCGCGGTTGATACGATCATCAACCAGCGCGGCGAGAACATGATCTGCGTGTATGTCGCCATCGGTCAAAAGGAGGCGACCGTCGCTCGCGTGGTCGAGAGCCTCCGCGCCGCCGGAGCCATGGACTATACGATCGTCGTCACCTCTTCGTCGGCCGACCCCGCGCCGCTGCAATACATCGCGCCTTACGCCGGCTGTGCGATGGCCGAGTATTTCGTATATGAATTAGGCGGCGACACGCTCTGCGTGTACGACGATTTGTCGAAGCAAGCGGCGGCCTATCGCCAGTTGTCGCTGCTCATGCGGCGCCCACCAGGTCGTGAGGCGTTCCCCGGCGACATCTTCTACGCACACTCGCGTCTGCTCGAACGGTCGGCGAAGTTGGCCGAAGAGTACGTCCTCGTGCCGGCCGACGCCGATGACAAGCAAGTTGGCCGCGATTGGGGCGTCACCAACGAGCGCGGCGACCGCCGCGGTCCCGGCGAAATGGGCATGGTCTACATCGGTCCTTCGGGCAAAGAAAACGCCCAAAAGCACGACCTGCCCAAGCTCGGCGCGGGCTTCAAGCTCGCAAAGATTCCGGGCACGGGCGGCTCGCTGACCGCTCTCCCGGTTATCGAAACGCTCGAAGGCGAAGTGTCGGCCTATATTCCGACCAACGTCATCTCCATTACCGACGGTCAGATTTATCTCCAACCCGCCCTCGGCCGCGCCGGGATCTGGCCCGCCGTGGACGTCGGCATCAGCGTCTCCAGCGTCGGCGGCAAAGCCCAGATCAGCGCGATGAAGACCATCGCCGGCAGCTTGCGACTCGACCTCGCATCGTTTCGCGAGCTCGAGGCCTTTGCCCAGCTCGGCACCGAGTTGGACAAGGCCACGCAGAGCCAGCTCGACCGCGGTTATCGCATGGTGGAGGTGCTCAAGCAGCCGCAGTTCAAGCCGATGAATGTCCTCGACCAGGTAATCATCCTATACGCCGGCACGCGCGGTCATCTCGACAAGGTCGAACGCCGCCACGTGCAAAAGTGGGAGGAGCAGTTCCTGCGCTACATGACCGAACAGCAACCCCAGGTGCGGGCCAACGTCAAGGACATGAAACAGTGGAAAAAGGACGCAGACGGCAAACCGATTCACGAAGGCTTGGAGAAGGCCATCGCTGCCTTCCAGCCGCAGTTCAAGGCGTAAGAACCGATACTGAACCGCGAGCCCGACGCGTGAGCGACGGATTCGGCTTCCCTCGCTTACGCGTCGGGCTCGCCTGACGAAACAAGAGCTATGGCCAACTCACGGGCACTTGTCAATCGCCGCAAGGCGGTGCGCAACATCCGCAAGATTACGCGGACGATGGAGCTGATCGCCACGGCGCGCTTTAAGAAAGCCTTCGACCGCGCCACCGAAGCGGCCGCGTACACGGCGAAAATCGCCGAGCTGGCCGCCGATCTCAGCGCCACGGTCACGAACGTCACGCATCCGTTGCTGCAAAAGCGCGAGCTGGTCAAGAACAGCGTCCTGCTTGTGATTTGTTCCAATCGCGGCCTTTGTGGCGGTTACAACGCCAGCATTTTGCGTGAGGCGAACCAGCGCATCCGCATGACGGCCGCGGAAGCCGTCACGCTGCATCTTGAGTTATCCGGCAAGCGGGCCATTACTTATTTCCGCTATCAGCGTATTCGGGCCGACCAATCGTTCACGCATTTCGACGATAAGCCGCGCTACGACGAAGTGGAAGCGTTGGCCGATCGCTACCTGGCCGATTTCATCGCCGGCAAGATCGACCGGGTGGACGTGGCCTACATGAAGTTTGTGAACGCGGCCCGCCAGACGCCGATCGTCGAAACGCTCTTGCCGCTCTCGGGCACAAAAATCGAGACGAGTCGTCGCGGCGCGCCGCCGCCGCCTCCCGCGACGCCGGTGGAATACGAGTTCCTGCCGAGCGCGAAGGACATCCTAGAGGAGCTGTTGCCGGTGTCGTTCAAAGTGCGGCTCTTCAAGTGCTTCCTCGACGCCGCGGTCAGCGAGCAAATCGCCCGCCGCGTGACGATGAAGGCGGCCACGGAAAATGCGGACGAGATGATCAAGAATCTGACCCGCGCGTACAACCGGGCGCGGCAGGCGCAGATTACAAAGGAAATCGCGGAGGTGATCGGCGGGGCGGCGGCACTGGAATAAGGCGAGCGGCAGACGAAAATTTACCCGGCCCTCGCAGAGCGAGGGCTCCACATGGTTGCCGCCTCGCTGGGCGAGGCGGGCCGGGAGGTAGATTATCCCCTGCCGCTCGCCCACGACCCTCGAGAAGATTCTGAGCTGGAATCTATCAGGGTATTTATGTATACTATCCACGTGCGTCTGCTGGAGAGGGCCAAACCCGGAAAACGGGGCTGTGAGCAAACAAATCCCTGTGGAACAAGAACTTAGAGGTCATAAATTGGGACGCTTGGTCGGTTTCTCAATGATTTGTCAACGTAACCTCTTGTTGCGACTTAACCTACGCATAACCACCGTTCTGAGACCTTTTTGATTTTCCGGTGGTTAACGGTGGTTATGGGTCGGTTTCATAGCCGCGGCGTTCGGCGCGCGGCAGACGAAAAGTTACCAGGCCCTCGCGGAGCGAGGGCTCCACATGGCAGCCGCCTCGCACCGCGAGGCGGGCCGACGGGGAGATTATCTCCTGCCGCTCGGCTAACGGTCGCGGAGTCGGAAGATGGTTCGAGCGGCAAGCACGGAATTGAGTGCGCTGGTGCGAACGCACCACCAAGCGCTACGCACGAGCAGCCGGCTGACCACGCTCTTCCGCGAAGTGCGCGAGCCGAAGATGGTAGAAGTTACGCCGGAGCGAGTGATTGAGGCCCTGTGCAAGGTGGGAATCAAGTGTGTGCTCATAGGGACGCACGCCTTAATTACCTACCGGAGTGAAGCCCGCGCTACACAAGATGTCGACGTGCTCGTGCGCAAGAAGGAAGTGAAAAGAGCTGTTGCGGCTTTGCGGAGAGTATATCCAGAGCTGAAGGTTTCGGAATTCCCCGTCGTAACGCGATTCATTGACCCAGAGACGAACAAAGCCGTTATCGACGTCATGAAGCCAACCCAGAAAGTGTTCAGTGTAATCTTCGGTCACACGATTTCCGTGGGCGACACGCACGAGATTCCCGATCTGGAGATGGCTTTGGCGTCGAAGTTCGCTGCCATGGTTTCCCCCAACCGGCGCGTGGATAAGAAACATGTAGATATTGGCGATTTTGCCAATGTGGTGCTTTTCAATCGCAGCAAGCTGGATTTGAAAAAGCTCAAACGATTAGGCGACAAAGTTTATCCCAACGGCGGTGACGAGATTCTGAAGATCGTAGAAGATCTTGATGCCGGCCGGCCGCTTCAAGTGTGATCTCGAAAAAGGACGGAGTTCCCATGTCCATCGCAACCAACGGCAACGGCGTCGCCCACAAGAAGGGCAAGATCGTCCAGATCATCGGCTCGACGTTCGACGCCGAGTTCGACGAAGGCCACCTGCCGGAGATTTACAACGCGCTTCGTGTTGAAACCGAGTCGAAGGGCGTGCGCATTCGCCTGACGGGTGAAGTGCAACAGCACCTCGGCGGCAATCGGGTGCGCTGCGTGGCCCTCGGCTCGACCGACGGCCTCGTCCGCGGGATGCAGGCGATCGACACCGGCAAAGCCGTCACCGTGCCGGTCGGCAAAGAGACATTGGGCCGCGTATTCAACCTCCTAGGCGACCCGATTGACGGCCGCGGTCCCGTGAACGCCGCCGAATATCGGCCGATTCACCGCGATCCGCCCCCCTTCGCCGAGCTGTCGCCGAAGACCGAGCTGTTCGAAACCGGCATCAAGGTCATCGACTTGTTGACGCCGCTCGTCCGCGGCGGCAAAGCCGGCCTATTCGGCGGCGCCGGGCTGGGCAAGACGGTCATCCTCACGGAGCTGATCGCCCGCATCGCCAGCCAGCACGGCGGCTACTCCGTCTTCGCCGGCGTCGGCGAGCGCACCCGTGAAGGCAACGATCTTTGGCTCGAAATGCAGGAAACGAAGATCGGCAAGACCGACCGCTCGGTCATCACGCAAACCGCGATGGTGTTCGGTCAGATGAACGAGCCGCCGGGCGCGCGGCTGCGCGTGGCCTTGTCCGCATTGACGATGTGCGAATGGTTCCGCGACGCGACGGGCACCGACACGCTCTTGTTCGTCGACAACATTTTCCGCTTCTCGCAAGCCGGCTCCGAAGTGTCGGCCCTCCTCGGCCGTATGCCGAGCGCCGTCGGCTATCAACCGACGCTCGCCACCGAGATGGGCGAGCTGCAAGAGCGCATCACGAGCACGACGAAGGGCGCCATCACCTCGGTGCAGGCCGTCTATGTGCCCGCCGATGACCCTACCGATCCCGCCCCGGCCAATGCCTTCCAGCACCTCGACGCCTTTATCTATCTGGAAAGAAAGATTTCCGAGAAGGGCATCTACCCGGCCGTCGATCCGCTGGCGTCGTACTCGAACCTGCTGTCCGCGCAGTACGTCGGCGAGGAGCATTTTGCCATCGCCAGCCGGGTCCGCGCCATCTTGCAACGGTATCGCGAGCTGCAAGACATCATCGCCATCCTCGGCGTCGAGGAGTTGAGCGAGGAAGACAAGCAAGTGGTAAACAGGGCTCGGCGCATCGAGAAGTTCCTGTCGCAGCCGTTCATCGTCGCCGAGGCGTTTACCAACAAACCGGGCAAGGTGACGCCGCTAAAAGAAACGCTGCTCAGCTTTCAGGAGCTGTGCGACGGCAAGTGGGACCACCTGCCGGAAGCCGCGTTCATGTACGTGGGCGGCATCGAAGAGGCGGCCGACCAGGCCAAACGCATGGCCGGAGAAGGGAAGTAGCGGCGATGGAGGAACTCTCCTTGCGAACGTTGCAGTGCGTGGTAGTGACGCCGGAACGCGCCGTCCTCGATCAGACGGTCGATTTCGTCGCGTTGCCGATGTACGACGGCGAATTGGGCGTGCTGCCGGGCCGGGCGCCGCTCATCGGCCGCCTTGGGTACGGCGAGCTGCGCATTCGTCACGACGGACAAACCGAGGTGTACTTTGTCGACGGCGGCTTCGCCCAGGTGCGGAGCAATATTGTCACCGTGCTGACGCCGCGAGCCATCAAGGGCACGGACATCAACGTCCAGGCCGCCGAGCAGCTGCTGGCGACGACCCACACGGCGGCGACCGGCGACCAGCAAGTCGAGCACTCGAAAGCACAAGAGCGGGCGCGCGCCCAGTTGCGCGTCGCGGCCCACGCACGCGGCGATGCCGTCGCCGCGGCGCACTGACATCATCGCTCCGTTTGCTTTAAGAATTTGACGAGTCGATCCTTCCACACGGCCGCCAGCGTGTGCGTCCCGTGGCCCGCCGTCTTCTCGCTCATCGGAAAGACGATCGCCTTTCCGTGCGGCACGCGCTTGATCTCACGTTCCAAAATCCCTAGCTCCGGCGGATTGATCAGGTCGTCCGCAAAGTTAAGCGCGAGCAGCGGCCGTTTGATGCTTTCCAAAGCGGGCCCCGGATCGTAGTCGAACGAGGCTTCCACCGCGTAAAGAATGTCATTGGCGTCGCGCGTCTGCACATAGGTGTTCTCGAACTGCTCCAATTGAGCGTCCAATTGTTCGCGCGTGGGGGCCGCTTTCTGACGGATCACCGGGTTGCTGCTCATGAACATCAGCATCCCCGCGGCGGTCCGCAGACTGCCGGGCGGCGTGGTGTAGTCGCCGTTCTGCCATTCAGGATCTTTGCGAATCGCATCGCTGATTATCTTTCGCCACATGCGATTTCGCCCGGCAATCTGCGTCGGCAAACTAGCGAGCGGCAGCAGCGCATCCATGAAATCGGGGTGCAACTCGCCCCATAGCCACGTGTGCATGCCGCCCATTGACGTGCCCATGACCAGCCGCAGATGATCGACCTTCAAGCCGTCCGTCAGCAAGCGGTATTGAGCGGCGATCATGTCGTGGTAACCGTAGCGCGGGAACTTGGCGTGCAGCCCCTCGCTCGGCCGGCTCGATTTGCCGTGGCCGAGGTTGTCGGGCAGGATGATGAAATAGCGCTCGGCGTCGAGCGGTTGGCCTTTGCCGAACAACTCGCCCGCGAACTCCGGTCGAATGAAGTTGCCGCCTTCGCCGGTAGTGCCGTGCAGGATCAGCACGGCGTTGACGGTATGCCCCTGGCCATCACGCCGTGGTTCGCCGAGCGTGCGGTAGTGAATGCGGACTTGCGGCAGTGTTTCGCCGGACGTGAACTTGAAGTCGCGGACGGTGAACTCGCCCTGCGTCGGCGCGGGATAATCCGCGGCGTGCAGCGGCACGATTGCGACCAACAGCCATGCGACGACAACAAGCGGTTTCATGCTTTACCTCTCAGGCTCACAGACAAGCAGCCGGGCGGCGTGCTTGGGTACGTCTTTGATCCAGAGCGTGCCCTCATGGCGTCCCATGGACGCGCCGGTCCAAAAATCCGTGACGCGCGGCGAGCCGGGAAGCGTTGCCGAATACGATTGCGGCCGCTCACCCCAATTCAGCACGCAAACGACACTGCGCTCGTTCAACCGCACCGTGCCTACCTGTAAGGAGTCATCCGAAAATGTCGCGGCGATCCCGGTCGGCGGCGCCAGTTTTCGCAACATCGCCAGCTGCTCCGGACTGGTCTTCGTCAAATCATCCCCTGAAAGGAGCATTCCGCCCGTCGCGTACAACACCGTCGCGTGAAACCGATACTCGTCTTCTGTCAAATCGCCCGTCAGCACCGCACAGTCCGGGTCGTTCCACCATAGCCGGCCGTTCTGCCAGTTGCGAAAGAGATTCTGCCGCGCGGTGCCCGCGAACTTGCTCCAGGTCCGCTTGATGTCGCCGGAGCTGCGTGAGCCGTGGATCAAGCCGAACGACGGCCAAATCGGGTGATTGCAGCCAAGGATGAAGCTGTCGGGGCCGGCGCCGCGCAAGATCGCTTCCATGCCGCGGCGATAGGCCTCGATGCGAGTGGCGTTCGGATCGTGCAGCTTGCCGCTCTGCATCGCGCCCCAGAAGTTGGCGTCGAGCTTGAAATAGGTCACGCCCCATTCTTGACGCAGGATGCGGAACAAGCGTTCCAAGTGTTTTTGCACCTCGGGATGCGTGCCATCGAGCGCATACCACGGACCGCGTCGCCAACCCTGGAATGTGACCTTGTCGGCGCTGAGCGGCTGGCCGTCCGCGTCTTTCATGAACCAATCGGGATGTTGCTGGAAGAGATGCGAACCCTTCTCGGCAATGAACGGCGCGACCCAGAGCGCGGGCTCGCCGCCTTTCTCCTTGATCTTGCGGAGCACGTCGCGCACGCCGCCGCCGAAGCTGGGGCCGGTTTCGAGCCAGTCGCCCATCGCCGGTTGATAGCCGTCGTCCACCTGGACATAGCGTAGCGACGGCAAGTTTTTGGAGATGAAATCCACATTGGCCAGAACCTGCTCCGCCTTCACCCGCGATCCGAAGCAGTACCACGAACACCAGCCTGTCGGCACGGGCTTTTTGTGGATCGGCGGATGATTCTTGACAATCCAATCCGCGAGCGTCGCCAGGAGAGCATTGCGGTCATCGCCGGTGGCGAACGTGCATTCTTCCAACTCCCACGTCTGGCCGGGTGCGAGGGTTAGCCCTTCCGTGTCGATGACAACCTGAATCGAGGTAGGCCGCAAGTAGAAGCGGCCATTGAATCGACGGCACGACGTGAATGCGAACAGCGCGTGTTCGCGCGGCGACGGCGACAACAGCAGTAATCCATAGAGCGTCGTCGCGTCGTCGGGCTGCGGAATCTTGTAATGCTTGCGATCGGTGAGACCGAGGTCGACCGACTTGCCCAATGTCCCCGCCGTCTGCGAGAGCATGGTGAAGCCTTCGCCGTAAAGATGCGTCTCCGGCGGATAGGCGTGCGGCACGTGAAAGAGGATAACTTCTTTGACGCGTACCGGCCTCTTGCCGTCGTTCACGACCCGCGAGCGGCAGAGCGGCGCGGACCAATCGCGATAGACTTTGATCTCGTTCGCCGGCGCCCCGTCGTCGGTGATGACGGTCGCGGCACTCTTTTTCAGCGCCTCAAGCGTGAGCGGCGTGTCTGCCGCGGCGCAGGCGCGCCGCGGTGCAATTGCGATGAACACCATCAAAACCATGAAGCAGAGGCGCATCGAGACGTCGTCCTTCTGCAATGGGAACGAAGCTCCGTGTTGATACGGCAGGATAGCCGACCCATAATGGAAACGCAGCAAAAAACTGTATTTCGCGCTGATTCGCCCCCCATTTCTGCAATCAAGAAAGGTTCGCCCAACCCGTGATCAAGAGTCCGGGAGGGGGCAGGGACGAAGAAAACTGCAGGAATGGGCCGCGACGAACTCCGTGCCGGCGTAGATTCTGATTGGAGGCGGTGTGACGGACCGTCTATAATGATCGGCTGACTCGACCTGCCGCACCTGGCCCCGAGAGGGCCTCCCGCCGGCCGCCGTTCGCCGGCGAGATACGAGCCAACCACGCTGCTGTGCTGTCGCGCTTTTTCATAGATCGACCGATCTTTGCCACGGTGCTGTCCCTGGTCATTCTCCTGGCCGGGGCGCTCGCGGTGTTTAACTTGCCGCTCGCACTTTACCCGCCGATCACGCCGCCAATGGTTCAGGTTGATTGCAATTATCCCGGCGCCAGCGCCACCGTCGTGTCCGAAACCGTCGCCGCTCCGATCGAGCAGCAGGTCAACGGCGTCGAGGGCATGATGTACATGGCCTCGCAGTGCGGCAACGACGGCAGCTACAACTTGATGGTGACGTTCGAGCACGGCGTCGATCTGAACATGGCGCAGGTGCTGTTGCAGAACCGCGTCAACCTCGCCGTGCCGCAGCTCCCCGACGTGATCCGGCGCACCGGCGTCACCACGCGGAAGCGGTCGCCGGACATTCTGCTTTCCGCCGGTTTCTACTCGTCCGACGAGCGGTACGACCAGCTTTACCTTAGCAACTATGCGCTGATGCAAGTGCGCGACGAAATCGCGCGCATTCCCGGCGTCGCCGACGTGACGATGGTCGGCGAGCGCGACTACAGCATGCGCATTTGGGTCGATCCGGATCGACTCGCAGCCCGCAACCTGACGGCAACCGACGTGGTCAAGGCGCTGCGCGAGCAGAACGCCGCCGTCGCCAGCGGGCAAGTCGGCCAGGAACCCGCGGTAGGCGGACAGCCGTTTCAAGTCCCGCTCGCCGTCCTCGGCCGCCTCACCGACGTGGAGCAGTTCGAGAATATCATCCTCAAACGCGGCGCCGGCGGCCGCGTGCTGCGGCTCAAGGACGTGGCCCGCGTCGAACTCGGCGCCAAGAACGAAGATCTGACGTGTCATGTGGACGGCAGGCCGTCGGCGTCTGTTACCGTCTGGCAGTTGCCCGATTCCAATGCGCTCGACACCGCCAAACTGGTGAAGGCCAAGTTGGAGGAACTCAAGAAGACCTTCCCGCCGGGCGTCGATTATGTCATCCGTTACGACACAACGCCGTTCATCAGCGAGTCGATCTTTGAGGTGTTTAAGTCGCTCCGGGACGCCATCATCCTGGTCGCCGTCGTGGTGCTCGTGTTCCTGCAAAACTGGCGGTCGGCAATTATTCCGCTCGTCGCCGTGCCGGTCGCCATCATCGGCACGTTTGCCGTGATGGCGATGCTCGGCTTTAGTCTGAACAATCTGACCCTGTTTGGACTGGTGCTCGCCATCGGCATCGTCGTGGACGACGCAATCGTCGTCGTGGAAGCCGTCGAGCATCACATCGAGCTTGGGCTGAAGCCGCGCGAGGCGACGATCAAGGCGATGGAGCAGGTGTCGGGTCCGGTGATCGCCGTCGGCCTCGTGCTCAGCGCCGTGTTCGTCCCGTGCGCGTTCATGGGCGGCATCACGGGCCTGTTCTTCCGCCAGTTCGCGCTGACCATCGCCGTTTCCACCTTCCTTTCTGCGGTGAACTCGCTGACGCTGAGCCCGGCATTGACGGCGTTGCTGCTTCGGCCGCACAAGAAGGGTGTGCGGGCGCCGATGCCGCGCGTGGCCTTCATCCTGGTCGGCGCGTGGCTCGGCTACCGCTTCCTCGCGCCGCAACTGCTCTTCGTCTCAAACGTTTTTCCGACGGGCATCGCCGCTTACGTGCGCTCGGCGGCGCCATACGCACTTGGGCTCGTCGGCGCGCTCGCTGCCTGGTTTGCAGCGCCCGTGCTCAACGCGCTGTTGGGTTCGCTCTTCGCGCTCTTCAACGCCGGCTTCCAACGGCTGACCGGCTTCTACACCCGTCTCGTGGGCCGGTTGCTGCGCGTCAGCGTCGTTGTGCTGGTCGTTTATGGCGGCATGTTGGTGCTGACGTGGGTGGGCGTGCGCAGCCTACCGACTGGATTCATTCCGTCGCAAGACATGGGTTACTTGATGGTCAACGTGCAGCTTCCCGACGCCGCCTCGGCGGAGCGCGCCCGCGACGTGATGAACCGGGCGGAGCGGATCACGCTCGCCACGCCGGGCATCCGCCATGCCCTCGCCGTCGGCGGCCAATCGTTCGTACTGAGCGCTTATGGTTCAAACTTCGGCTCGATGTTCATCATTCTCGATGACTTCGACAAGCGTCAGGCGCCGGAGCTGTACGCCGACGCGGTGGCAGCCACGTTGCGGCAGCGCTTTCAAGAGGAGATTCCGGAAGCCGACTTTGTCGTGTACCCGCCGCCGCCGTTACGTGGCGTCGGCCGTGCGGGTGGTTTCAAACTGATGATCGAGGACCGTGGCGATCTCGGTTTCACCGCGCTGCAAGAACAAGCCGATCGTCTCGCCGCCGACGCGAAGCGCCAGAGTGGGCTCGTGGGCATCTCGTCGATCTTCCGCGCCAACGTGCCGCAGCTCTACATGGACGTGGACCGCAAGGCCAGCATGCAGCGGCACGTTCCATTGCACGATGTGAGCGATACGCTCGAAGCCTATCTCGGCGGCCTTTACGTCAATGACTTCAATCTTTTCGGCCGCACCTGGCAGGTCATCGTGCAAGCCGAGGCCCCTTTCCGCCGGCGGGTCGGTACGGTCGGCCAGCTTCGTGTCCGCAGCGACCAGGGGCGGATGGTGCCGCTCGGCTCGTTGTCCGACATCCATGAGGTAAACGGTCCGCTCATCGTGACGCGCTACAACATGTATCCGGCTGCGTTTGTCAGCGGCAACACAAAGCACGGCACCAGCTCCGGCCAGGCGATCGACAGGATGCAACAGCTGGCCGACCGTAATCTGCCGGCGGCGATGCACTATGAATGGACGGAGCTCGCTTATCTGGAGCTGCAAGCCGGGCGCACCGGCATGGTGCTGTTCGGCTTCTCGGTCGCAATGGTTTTCCTGCTCCTCGCGGCGCTCTATGAAAGTTGGTCGCTGCCGCTCGCCGTCATTCTTGTCGTGCCGGTCTGCCTGCTCAGCGCGGTTACGGGCATTTGGCTGGCGAACCTTGATATCAACATTCTCACGCAAGTCGGCTTCGTGGTGCTGGTCGGCTTGGCGAGTAAAAACGCAATTCTTATCGTCGAGTTCGCCAAGCTGAAACGCGACGCAGGAGTCTCGCGACGAGAGTCGATTCTTTCCGCCTGCCAGCTCCGGCTGCGGCCGATTGTGATGACGTCGTTTGCGTTCATCCTCGGCGTAGTGCCGCTGATGCTCTCCCACGGCGCCGGGGCGGAGATGCGGCACACGCTCGGCACAGCGGTATTCAGCGGCATGCTCGGCGTCACGCTCGTTGGCGTGCTGCTCACGCCGGTGTTCTTCTTCGTCATCAGCGGGCTGAGCGCGAGTCGCGTTTTCACCTCGCGCCCAATGCGCCTCGCGGCGGTGGTACTGCTCGACATCAGCACGGTTGGCCTGCACCGCTTGGCGGGGCGAATCACACGGCGCGACGAGCCGCGGGCGGTTGTCGCGGTCAGTCGCAACGGCGAGCACAAGAGTTCTGCGAGCCTGCCCTTGAACGGCGAGGCCAAGCGCACCGACGCCGCGGCGGAGCCAGCCCCATTGCAGCGCCAGAGCGTCTAACAGTTGGCGGCCTCGTAAACGACACGAAATCGCACTCCGATCGCTCGCGCTGCCGTCCCGCCGATAACAGCTGTGGCGCACGCCGCGACGCTTGCCGCGAGAATCCCTTGTTCCTCCGTCCCATCTAAGCTAAGGGCAGATGCAGCCCGATTTTGCGGGTTGTTTGGTCTGTATTGACCCTGCCGCCGGTAACTCCTTAGACTGAGAGCTTGAACCCTTCAGCACTTGCGCTAAGGGTCCGGAAAAGGTGTCTGGAACGCTCAGGAAAAGTTCCAGACACCTTTTCCGGACCGCGGAGGCCTGGGCAAAATGGCGACTGACACGGCAATGAACGTGGGGATTTGGGACAAGCTGGGGGACGCCATGACGGCGTTTTCCGAATGGACGAGCCGTTCGCTTACTCGACTGTTCGGCTCCAGCAACGAGCGCTACATCCGAAGTCTCGGCTACGCCCGCAACAAGAACGGCTCGTACACCGTGACGCCCGGTTCGCTGCTCGCGCAGGTAAATGCGTTCGAGCCGAAGATGCAGGCGCTCAGCGCTGAGGAACTGCGGAATTTGACGCCGCAACTGCGTGAGCGACTTAAGAACGGCGCCACGCTTGAGGACTTGTTGCCCGAAGCGTTCGCGGCCTGTCGCGAGGCTGCCTTCCGCACGAAGAACATGCGGCATTTCGACGTGCAAATTCTCGGCGGCATCGTGCTGCACCGCGGCAATATCGCGGAAATGGTCACCGGCGAAGGCAAAACGCTTGTCGCCACGTTGCCCGCGTATCTCAACGCGCTGGAACAGAAGGGCGTTCACGTCGTCACGGTCAACGATTACCTCGCCCGCCGCGACTGCGAATGGATGCTGCCGATCTACAAAGCCCTCGGTCTAAACGCCGGCTACATCCAAAGCGACATGCAGCCCGAGCAGCGCTGGCAGGCGTATGACAGCGACATCACCTACGGCACGAATAGCGAGTTCGGCTTCGACTACCTCCGCGACAACATGAAGCCTGCCCGCCGCGGCGATCCGCACTTTCCGCCGTTTTATCAGCAAGCCCAGCGCGTCCCGCTCAACTTCGCCGTCATCGACGAGGTGGACAACATCCTCGTGGACGAGGCGCGCACGCCCCTCATCATCTCCGGCCAGGCCCACGACGACCCAAAGCGCTACATCAAGGCCAACGACGTCGCGGTGCAGCTTGACGAATTCCAGAAAGCCGAACCGGGCAAGTATTTCGAGGTCAAGGAAAAGGAGCACACCTGCCACTTGACGGACGAAGGCATCCGAAAGGCCGAGGAATTGGCCGGCGTCGAGAGCTTTTACACCGCCGGCAACATGGAATGGCCGCACCTCATCGACAACAGCCTGAAAGCGCATCACCTCTACAAGAAGGATAAGAACTACGTCGTGATGCAGCACCCGGAGACGCGCGAGCTGAGCATCATCATCGTGGACGAATTCACCGGCCGCTTGATGGTCGGCCGGCAATGGTCCGACGGCCTGCACCAGGCAGTCGAAGCCAAGCACGCCCGCGAGGGCGTCAAGATCAAGGAAGAGACGCAGACGTTGGCGACGATCACGCTGCAAAACTTCTTCAAGCTTTACAACAAGCTGGCCGGCATGACCGGCACCGCCATGACCGAGGCGAACGAGTTCTGGAAGATCTACAAGCTCGAAGTCATCGCCATCCCAACGAACAAACCCTTGATCCGCAAAAATCATCAGGACGTGATCTTCCGCACCGAGAAAGAAAAGTGGGATGCGGTGGTGGAGGAGATCGTCGAGGTCAATCAAGCCGGCCGGCCGATGTTGATCGGCACCACCGATGTGGCCAAATCGGAAAAGCTCGCCGGCATGTTGAAACGACGCGGCGTCAAGCACGAGCTGCTCAACGCCAAGCCCGAATACGCCGCCCGCGAGTCCGAGATCGTCGCCCAGGCGGGCCGCATCGGCGCCGTGACGATCGCCACCAACATGGCCGGCCGCGGCACCGACATCATTCTAGGCGGCAACTCCGAAACACTCGCGTGGGCCAAGCTCCGCGATCAATTCGCCACCCGCCTCGACGTACCGGAAGACATCTGGAAGCAGACCGTCGATGACATCGAGTCGAAGGAGAAGATGAAGGAGGAAGGCCGTCGCGTCGCCGACATGGGCGGCCTGCACATCATCGGCACGGAACGCCACGAAGCCCGCCGCATCGACAACCAGCTCCGCGGCCGTGCGGGCCGGCAAGGCGATCCGGGTTCGTCGCGGTTCTATCTCTCGTTGGCCGATGACCTGATGCGCATTTTTGCCGGCGAGTGGGTCGCCAACATGCTGACCCGCCTTGGCATGGAGGACGGGCAGGCGATCGAGAGCCGCATGGTCAGCCGCCGCATCGAGGCCGCCCAAAAGAAGGTCGAGGAACGCAATTTCGACATCCGCAAGAATCTGCTCGAATACGACGAAGTGATGGACTACCAGCGGAAGAGCGTGTACGGCTACCGCCAGGAAATCCTCGACGGCGCCAACTGCAAGCTGCGCGTGCTCGCCATGCTCGACGACGTGATCGGCCTCGCCGTGGACAAATTCCTCGACGCCGACTACGGCCCCGCCTGCTTCGCGGAATTCGCGGCCAATCGACTCGGCATCGAGTACGACGCCGCCGACTTCGTCCGTTGTTCGTTCACCGAGGCGGACAAGGCCGCCCGCGACAAGGCCAACCGCATGATCCAGACCCAGGTGCAGGAATCGATCGACGAAAACCTGGGCGACGAAGACCCGCGCGAATGGAACTGGCAGGCGCTGTCGCACCAGGTCAACACGCGCTGGAACCTGAAGACGAGCGAACGGCAGCTGAAGCAAATGGGCAAGGACAACCTCGGCCCGTTCCTCATCGAGCAGGCCGGGCAGGCGGTCGGCGACGTCGATCTCGCGGGCGGCGAATCGTTCCTCGACGACGATTGGGGCCGCCGTGCCATCAGCGATTGGGCCCGCCTGAAGTTTCAGCTCCGCATCGAGCCCGAAGCATTGGCCGGTAAAAACGCCGACGAGATCAAGGGGCTAGTACACACGCAGGTGATGCAGCTTTACCGTCAGCGCGAGATCGAATTCCCCGTGAAGGCCGCGATGGCCCAATTCATGGCCGACCGCGGCCACACTCCCGCCGGCGGCCAACGCTACGACCGCGAAGGCCTCTTCGCCTGGTCGCGGCTGCGCTTCCCCATCCTCTCCGAGTCGATTACCGAGGAAGATTTCCGCACGCAGTCGCGCTCCCGGCTGCACGAGATGCTGCTGAACGTGAGCAAGGATTACTACCCGAGAGTCGGCGAGGAGAAGATCGACGAGAAAATAGACGAGTCGCTGGAGGGTACCGGCGTTTCCGAAGCCGAGGACGCCGCCGAGCTGGCCGAATGGGCCCGCACCGAACTGAAAGTTGAAGTGCCGCCCGCCGACCTCACCGGCGTGTCGCGCGACCAGGTCCGCAGCGTCCTGTGGAACGCCTTCGACGCCCGCTTCCGCGCCGAAATGCGCGGAGCCGAGCGCAGCCTCCTCCTGCACCAGCTCGACGTGACCTGGAAAAACCACCTGCACACGATGGACCACCTCCGCTCCGGCATCGGCCTGGTCAGCTACGCCCAGGTCGATCCAAAGACCGAGTACAAACGTCAGGGCATGAAAGAGTTCGACGCCATGTGGGAAGGCGTCAAGGACCGCGTCACCGAAACCGTCTTCCGCATGGAAGAACAAGAAGGCTTCCAGGATTCTGTCTGGGCGATCACCTCGCTGGTCCACGAGCAAGCCCCGCGCACGCTGCCGATGAACCCGGACGATCAGGCGATTGCCACGAGCGGCAAGGAAGGGAAGAAAGCCGAACCCATCCGCAACCGCGGCGAACGCGTCGGCCGCAATGAGCCGTGTCCGTGCGGCAGCGGGAAGAAGTATAAGAATTGCTGCATGAGGCAGGCGGCGGTGTGAGCGATTCCGTGATGGCCCGACATGAGAATTCACAACCTCATTTGGCCGCCAGAGCGGATTGACCACATCGCGCGGCACGGCGTGACGCCGCAGGAAGTGGAAGAGGTCTGTTTCGGACGGCCGTTCGTGTTGCGGGGAAAATCCGAGGGCATGAATCCGGTATACTACGTGTTAGGACGTACCCGAGCCGGTCGTTACCTGTTCTCGGCGATCATCCGATTTCCCGACGGCAACGGCTACCCTGTGACCGCTCGGGAGATGACTGCAAAGGAGAAGCGCCGATTCCGGAAAAGGAAAAAGCGATGACGCGCCGCAAGCTCCCAAAAACCGATTCTGTTCAAGAACTGGCCAAGTTCTGGGACACTCATGACTTGTCCGATTTTGAGGGAGAATTGGAAGAGGTTGCCGAGCCGGTATTTGTAGGCGACGCTCCCATCGAGCTGCATTTGCGCCCGACAGAAGCGGAGGCTGTCCGACAAATGGCGCAAACGAAAGGCGTCTCCTCGGAAGACCTGCTTCGCCAGTGGGTGCTACAGAAAATCGGAAATCACAACGGCAGCGGACAACGCCGAAAAACAACCGCTACTGGCAGCCGGGGGAGGAAAAACGGCCGATGACCGCTGAACAACTGCGTGCGATGCGCGAAGCCAGCCCGTTCCGTCCGTTCCCCGATTCATTTAGCGGACGGTCGCACCCTGTCCGTTCGGCATCGCGACTTCGTGTCCCAATCGCCTGGCGGGCGGACTATCATCGTGTATGGATCGGGAGAGAATTTCGGCATCGTGGACTTGTACTTGGTGACGGAACTGGATGTTCAATCACCGGCTGATTCGGGGAGTGCTGCGTGAGAGGGAGCATTTGATGAGCACTGCGCGAGACGACCCGCGAAGCCCCCAACGCCGCGCGCAGGACGAGCAGATTGCCTCCGAGCCGCACCTGGAGCCGCCTCAGATTCCTTCCGATGCGGTGCCCTTGCCGATGGAGGCACACCTTGGACGACTGGGAAAACAGCCAGTTGCCGATGCCGGCGTTGTGGAGAACGGCTTAGTGCGGCCTCTTGATCCGGCGGTGAAGCTGACTGAGTCCGTTAGAGGATTTAGAGCGTGATGTACCGCGTTCCCTTGGTGCTTACCCCGCAGCCGGAGGGTGGCTACACGGTCACCTCCGCCGTGTTGCCGGAACTGCTTACCGAAGGCGATACGTTGCAGGAAGCACAGGCCAACGTCCGCGATGCCTTTGAGGCGGTTGTTGAGCTCTACACGGAGCAAGGGCGCCTACTACCCGCAAACATCTCTCTACCAGCGTCAGGCGAAGTGGTCTGGTCTGATGCTTTAGTAGGCAGCCCATGAAGTACCGCGACGTGGTTCGGAAGCTGACGGCGCTAGGCTGCACTGAAACACCACGGAAAGGCAGCGGCTCGCATCGCAAGTGGACAACGCGGCGACAAACCGTTCAACAGTCGTGCCGGATTGGCGCGGTCGCGATCTCAAGATTGGCACGGCGACCGAATCCGCATCATCAGCGCTCGGCGGGCGACGCGTCGAGAAAGGAAGGCGTATGAGAAAGGGTAAAACGAAGAAAAATGATGACGATCTCCGCCCTGAATACGATTTGACAGAGCTCAAAGGCGCAGTTCGCGGGAAGTATCTGGCGCGTTACCGGGCCGGAACAAACCTCGCCCTTCTTGCTCCGGATGTGCGCGTGGCTTTCCCGACCAATGAGGCGGTCAATAACGCGTTGCGGTCCGTAATGAAAACGCACACGCCCGCCTAACGATTGTCAATCGCGCACCAAGCGGACGGCTTTCTGGGAAAGGACTCCCCATGCCCTACCTCCTCAACACCCTCTACCTCCTCGCCCTCCTCATCCTCTCCCCCTGGCTTCTCTACAAATCGCTAACCACCGGCAAATACCGCCGTGGCGTGTGGCGGAAGCTGACCGGGGCGACGCTCCTCCGCAACGGCGACCGCCCGTGTGCCTGGTTCCACGGCGTCAGCGTCGGCGAGATTCATTTGCTGCGACAAGTCATCGCTCAATTCCAACGCGAACATCCGGATTGGGATTGCGCCGTCTCCACGACGACCGACACCGGCTACGACGAGGCGTGCAAGCGCTTCTCCGATTTGCCGGTGTTCTACTGGCCGTTCGACTTCTCGTGGGCGGTGCGGCGTGGACTGCGGCGGGTGAATCCGAGTCTCGTCGTGCTCGCCGAGGGGGAAATGTGGCCGAACTTTCTGCAAGCGGCCGACGAGCGCGGCGTGCCGGTGGTCGTCGTCAACGGCCGCATGAGCCCGCGCAGCTTTCGGCGTTATCGCCTGTGCGGCGGTCTGCTGCGGCCGGTCCTCGCTCGTGTGGATTGTTTCGCTGTGCAGACCGAGGAGTACGCGGTTCACTTCCGCGAGTTGGGAGCGCGGCCGGAAACGGTGCATGTCACCGGCTCCGTGAAATACGACGGCGTTGAAGGCGACCGGCACAATTCGCGGACGGAACAGTTACGCCGATTGCTCGGCATCGGCGGCGACGACCTTGTCTGGATCGCCGGCAGCACGCAGGCGACGGAAGAGCAGATCGTCCTCGACATCTACCGCCGGCTGCGGCCGAACCATCCGAAATTGCGTCTGCTCGTTGTGCCGCGACAGAAAGACCGTTTCGAGGAAGTGGCGTCGCTGCTC
Organism: Gemmataceae bacterium; assembly: GCA_041499805.1. Taxonomy (GTDB): domain Bacteria; phylum Planctomycetota; class Planctomycetia; order Gemmatales; family Gemmataceae; genus JBGQKZ01. Next base: position 30,415 of record JBGQKZ010000040.1, on the reverse strand, counting down.
GAAAAGAGTCGATTGTCCTTCGTCCGCCGCAGCCGCCTTGACAACGACCTTGTTCGGCCCGTGTTGCCGTCGGCTCGGCCGCCCGTTGTGCTCGTGGATACCATCGGCGAACTAGGCGCGCTTTGGGGTCTGGCGGACGTGGCGTTCGTCGGCGGCAGCCTCGACGGAAAACGTGGCGGCCAGAACATGATCGAGCCCGCCGCCTACGGAGCGGCGGTCGTCTTCGGCCCGCACGTCTGGAACTTCCGCAATACGGCGACTAGGCTAGTCGATGCGGGGGCGGCGTTGCAAGTGCGCGACGGCGTCGAATTGGAAAACGTCGTTCGCAAATTGCTTACAGACTCCGCTGAGCGCCAGCGGTTCGGCGACGCGGCCCGGCAATTCGTCAGCGAGCAGCGCGGCGCAACGGAACGAACGGTCGACCTCATTTCACACTTGATCGCAGCAAGAGCTCAATTCGAGGTCGCGGCGTAAGGCGGCTGGTTGCGGGGCGGCGTCGCAACGAGGCGCGTGTTACCCTTGTTTGGCATCGATTCCGTAAGTCCTTGTCCCAGCGAGAGAAAAATGGATAACAAACAGAATACCCCAATAGGGCAAAAAAGGCGATTCTTCCATCTCGATGTTAGGAATCGACGTAAATCGCTTGACGGCATGGCTTAATGAATGGACCGCATTTCCGTCAAGCGCGAGCCGAACGCGGCGTTCGGTCGCGGCTTCTGCTCCAAAGAGTTAGGCATGTCCGAACCCCTTGCGTGTTTGAATGGCCGATTCCTCCCGCAGTCCGACCTGCATGTTGCCTACTTCGATGCGGGCTTCATCCTCGGCGCGACCGGCGCCGATCTTCTTCGCACATTTCGCCAACGATTGTTTCGCCTCGACGATCATCTGGCTCGTTTTCGCCGAAGCTGCAACGCCGCGCGCATTCCCCAGTCGGCGACCGATGCGGAGTTGGCCGAAATCGCAGAACGGCTGGTCACGCATAATGCGGGACTTCTGGCTCCCGATCAGGAGTTGGCCCTCGTCGTCTACGCCACGCCGGGGCCGATCAGCTACTACGCCGGCTTGCCTGGCGGTCCCGGCGATGGGCCGCCGACGCTCGCTCTGCACACGTTCCCGCTGCCTCTCTCCCGTTACGCCCGTTTCTTCCGCGACGGGGCTCACATCGTCGTCCCAACGACTCGTCATGTGCCGCTGGAGTGCGTTGATCCGCGCATCAAGCAGCGCAGCCGGCTCACTTGGTGGATCGCCGAATGTGAAGCGCACGACGTTGAACCGGGCTCAAGCGCCCTGCTGCTCGACGCCAACGATTACGTCACCGAGACCGCAGGCGCGAACTTTCTCATTGTGAAGAACGACGCGGTTCTCACGCCGCCGCGTTCGTCGGTGCTGGGCGGTATAAGTCTGCTCGTCGTTGAAGAGTTGTGTCGCGAGCTCGGCATCGCCTTTGAAGAGCGGCCGCTCACCGTCGCCGATTGCCTTGCCGCAGACGAGGCGATGCTCGCCAGCACCCCGTACTGTCTGGCGGGCGTCCGCCGCATCAACGGTCAGCGCATCCCGTGGCCTGGTCCGGTTTTGCGGACTTTGTTGACGGCGTGGAGTGCGAAGGTGGCGGTGGATATTCCGGGTCAGGTTTTGTCCGCCCGGTAGACTTGCCGGCATGCGGTACCTATCTTTATACCTACCTTAGCAATAGGTCAGAACTCGCGGCCGGGTCAGATGGGAAGACCCGCCTTGTTTGGTCCTTACCATCGGAGAACTCTCCCTTGAATCGTCTCAAGCTGCTCCTCGGGGCACTCGTCGTTTTGCTCCTGGCGGGGTCGTCGTTACATGCCAGCGACGCGGACCTGGCCATTCCTGACCTCGATCTGCACGGTCAGTTCGATAAATTAGGGGGCATCAAGTCCGGCACGCTCCTGTTCTGGGGCTCCTTTGTGATCCTGGGCACGCTCGGGATCAGCCTCTACCAGCTATGGCAGATTCACAAGCAGCCGGCGCATAAGTCGATGCTGGACATTTCCGAGATCATCTTTCAGACTTGCAAGACCTACCTCATTCAGCAAGGCAAGTTCCTGCTGATGCTCTTTTGCTTTATCGCCGTTGCGATGGGGTTCTACCTGCTAGCGCCCGCTTACCTACCTAACTTCCCGCATGACGCCGCTGCGGCCGCGGAGCCGGTAGCACGGTTTAGCCCCATCGTCACGCTGGTCATCGTCCTCTGCTTCGCACTCGTCGGCATGGGCGGGTCCTACGCGGTGGCGTGGTATGGGATCCGCGTCAACACGTTCGCCAATTCGCGGACCGCGTTCGCCTCCCTCCGCGGCCAACCCTGGGACGTGGTCAACATTCCGCTGCGAGCCGGCATGTCGATCGGCTTGTTTCTGATCTCCCTCGAACTGGTCATGATGGTGATTATCTTGCTGGCCTTGCCGCGCCAGATCGTCGGCTTCTGCTTCCTTGGCTTCGCGATCGGTGAATCGCTCGGCGCTTCGGCGCTGCGGATCGCGGGCGGCATCTTCACCAAGATCGCCGATATCGGCTCCGACCTCATGAAGATCGTCTTCAACGTCAAGGAAGACGATCCGCGCAACCCCGGCGTCATCGCCGACTGCACCGGCGACAATGCCGGCGACTCGGTGGGTCCGACGGCCGACGGCTTCGAGACCTACGGCGTCACGGGCGTCGCCCTCATCACTTTTATTACGCTCGCCGTCACGCAGGCCGCCGGCGTTTACAATTACGAGGACATTCAGGCCAAGCTCATCGTCTGGATTTTTGCGATGCGCTTCTTGATGGATTTCATGTCCGGCATTTCGTACTTCATCAACCAAGCGTGGTCGGAAGCGCTGTACCGGGGCCAGAAAGAATTCAACTTCGAGGCCCCGTTGACGCGGCTCATCTGGATCGCTTCCATCCTTTGTATCTCAACGTCGTTCGGCATGAGCTATCTGCTCATCGGCGATTTTTCCATTGTGACGAGGGCGGGCGCCGCGCCGATTTTCCTGACCAACCTCTGGTGGCAATTGGCCGTCATCATTAGCTGCGGCACGCTCGCTGCCGTGCTCATCCCCGAGTTCACGAAGGTTTTTACCAGTTCCCACTCCAAGCACGTGCATGAGATCGTCACCGCGTCCCGCGAAGGCGGGGCGTCGCTGACAATCCTCTCCGGTCTGGTGGCAGGCAACTTCAGCGCCTTCTGGAAAGGCCTGCTGATCGCCGGCCTGATGGCGTGCGCCTTTTTCGTCAGCCAGTATGATCTGCAAAGGGTCATGGGCGAGACACCCTCCCACATCGTGCCTGCTTCCATTTTCGCGTTTGGCCTGGTGGCATTCGGCTTCCTTTGCATGGGGCCGGTCAACATCGCCGTCGATAGCTACGGCCCCGTCACGGATAACGCTCAGTCCATCTTCGAGCTGGCCCAGACCGAGAAGATTTCCGGCATCAAGGAGGAGATCAAGCGCGAGTTCGGCTTCACCCCGGATTTCGAGGTGGGCAAGCACTATCTGGAGGCCAATGACTCCGCGGGCAACACCTTCAAGGCCACGGCCAAACCTGTGCTCATCGGCACGGCCGTCGTCGGCGCGACGACGATGATTTTCTCGATCATCCTGCTGCTCGATAAGGAAAAAATGCTCCACCTGAGCCTGACCGACGCCCCGGTGCTGCTTGGCTTCATTTGCGGCGGGGCCGTTATCTACTGGTTCTGCGGGGCGTCGATGCAGGCCGTGACCACCGGCGCGTACCGGGCCGTCGAGTTCATCAAGAAGAACATGGACCTCACCAAGAAAGAAGCCGACATCAACGACTCCAAAACCGTCGTTCGCATCTGCACGGAGTACGCCCAGAGCGGTATGTGGAATATCTTCCTCGCCCTGATGTCGTTCACGCTCGCCTTCGCGTTCTTCGATGCGAACTTCTTCGTCGCATACCTCGTCTCCATCGCGGTCTTCGGCCTGTTCCAGGCGATTTACATGGCGAACGCCGGCGGCGCCTGGGACAACGCTAAGAAGCTGGTCGAGGTCGATTTCAAGGAAAAAGGCACGGCGCTCCATGCGGCGACCGTCGTCGGCGACACCGTCGGCGATCCGTTCAAAGACACGACCTCGGTGGCGCTAAACCCGATTATCAAATTCTCGACGCTGTTCGGGCTCTTGGCCGTCGAGATTTCGATCCCGTTCAAGAAAGCGTCTCTCACGGGAGGGGCCAACAACTACCTCCCGATCGTGGGCCTCTTCTTGCTGGCGGTCGCCATCGTATTCGTGTGGCGGTCGTTCTATGCGATGCGCATTCCGCCGAAGGAAGGGACGGACGCTCGGGCGCCGCGGCATTGATGCTGCGCAGGGGTTGGTGCATGATGGGTGCTATCGGATTCTCCCGTGCGCCCTCGGCGTGAGGCGATTGACGCATGTCCTCGACTGGCATCCCTCTGCGGCGGCACCGCATCCCTTCCCGGGGGACCGACCCACTTTGGGCTTTTGCCATGTTCAAACAAGGACGTGACCCGGTTCCGCTGGTCATGCGCCGACTCGTACGCCGCCTCGAACGAGCGGGCATTGTCTATGCGGTCATGGGCGGCTTGGCGGTTTTTGCACACGGCCATGAACGATTGACAAACGACGTTGACATCCTGTTGACTCGTGCGGGGCTTGAAGAGTTTCGCAAGCGCTTCATACCAAAGTTCTACGAGCAAGATCCGAAGCGGGGCCGCCGGTTCCGCGACAGGAAAGATAACGTAACGGTGGACATTCTCGTCACCGGACTCTACCCCGGGCGCGGCCTACCGGGGCCAATTGCGTTTCCCGATCCCGATGCGGTCCGACAGCGGATCGACAAGATCGACTACATCGATTTCGCCACCCTCATCCAACTCAAACTAGCCGCCCACCGCCATCAAGATTTCGCGGACGTTGTCAGCCTCGTTGATGCTCATGATCTCGACGAGTCGTTCGCCAAACGGCTGCATCCGTCTGTTCGCCAAGATTACATCGAGTGCCTCGAAGAAAAACGCCGCGAGGACGAGTACCTTAAGAGAAACGGCTGACAGCCGGCCCGCCAGAACTTGCCGGTAGTTGTGCAACGCGTTACGATGCAATCCATCGACTTCCATCACGAGTGCAACTATGCCCGTTGGCTACAAGGCAATTGAACTCGCAGGCGCCGTTGACGCGGATCATCGATTACAGATAGACACCCGCCTGCCCGATGTGGCTGCTGGCGTGGTCCGTGTCCTTGTACTGATTCCGGAAACGAATGAGCCGACAGAGGTAGAATGGCTTCAGGCTGCCGTGGCGAGCCCAGCGTTCGATTACTTGAGAGACGGGGCGGAAGACGTGTACTCGCTCACGGATGGAAAGCCATTCCATGACAAAGGGTAAGCTCGTCCTTGTGCCGTTTCCGTTCGATGACTTCTCGGCGACGAAAGTGCGCCCCGCCCTTTGCTTGACGGACCCCATCGGTTCGTTTCGGCACGTCGTACTTGCTTTTCTAACGAGCCAGCCGGCGGCGCCGTTGCTGGACACGGATCTCGTGCTCGATCCCAGTCATCCCGATTTCGTCGCGACCGGTTTGCGGGGCCGCAGCACGCTTCGGTTGCACCGTTTGCTGACTGCGACAACCGCCTTGATTCAGCGCGAGTTGGGATTCTTGCCACCGAAGCTACAGACGGAAGTGGAGGCTCGTTTGCGGAGGCTGTTCAATCTCTAACGGAACACTCGCCCTTCGCCCTCACGGGAAGAACTCCGACATGTCCGATCTTCTCCTCGCCAATCTCTTCTACGACGACTCCAACGGCCGCACGATCCTGCACGCCATGCCGCTCCTACTTGGAGCGTTGTGCGTGCTCGCCATCGCCTATCGCTATTACAGCGCCTTTCTCGCCGCGAAGGTGATGGCCCTTGCTGACAGCCGTGAGACGCCGGCACACCGTTTTCGTGACGGCCACAACTACGATCCGACGAACAAGTGGGTGCTGTTCGGCCACCACTTCGCCGCCATCGCCGGGGCCGGACCGCTAATCGGGCCGGTACTGGCGATCCAATACGGCTACATGCCCGGACTTCTATGGCTGGTCATCGGTGTCACGCTGGCAGGCGCGGTGCAAGACATGCTCGTGCTTGCCGCGTCCGTGCGACGTGACGGCAAATCGCTCGCCGCCATCGCTCGTGCGGAACTGGGACCGTGGGCCAATATCGTCGTGTCGGCAGCGATTCTCTTCATTGTTGTCATCGCGTTGGCGGGGCTTGGCTTCGTCGTCGTGAAGGCGCTGGGGGGCGAAGAGGTCAAATTAGCGCAGGGCACCAAAATCGCCTTGCCACCAGGCAAGGAAGCAGACGACGTGATCGTAATTGAAAAGAAATCAAGCGCGGGTCGAATTGTCCTTCGATATCCCGAAGGATGCGAGATTCGCTACCCTGCGACCGGCGTCCGAACGGTTCGGCCGGAGTCCTTTGAGATCGACTTTCCGCGTCCGGACACAACGCGAAACCTTCGAGAGCTGAACATTGGACCTACGGAACGGAATGTCGATACGCTGCCGGTCGGTTGCGTGCAACTGGTTCCCGGCAGCTCTTGGGGCACCTTCACCATCGCCTGCACCATCCCCATCGCCCTCTTCATGGGCGTCTACATGACGAAATGGCGCAAAGGCCGTGTGGTTGAGGCATCGGTAATCGGCGCTGTCGGCGTGCTCGCAGCGGTGATTGTCGGCAACTGGATTCCGGGCTCGTCGCTGGAGAGCTTCTTTTCGCTTACCAAGACGCAAACGATTTGGGCTCTCTGCGGCTACGGCTTCATCGCCGCGGTGCTTCCCGTCTGGCTGCTCCTCTGCCCGCGCGACTATTTGTCGAGCTTCCTCAAAATCGGCACGGTCGGTCTCATCGTGCTCGGCGTGTTCGTCGCGAATCCGCGACTCGAAGCGCCGGCGTTGAATGAGACATTCCTGCACGGCGGCCCGACGTTCCGAGGCGATATCTTTCCCTTCGTCTTCATCTGCATCATGTGCGGTGCGATCTCCGGCTTCCATGCGCTCGTCTCGTCGGGCACGACGCCGAAGATGATCGACAAGGAAAGCCACATTCGGCCCATCGGCTATGGGGCGATGTTGATGGAAGGGTTGGTCGGCATCGTGGCCCTGATCGCGGCGGCATCGCTCGATCCGAAGCTTTATTACGACATCAACACCGCGTTGCCCGACGCGCCGAAGTATCAATCGCAGCTCGATGAACTCTACACTTCGCTCGGCATCGGCCCGGAGAGCAAGGATCCGCTGCACGTCGCCAACGTCGACGCCCCGCAACATTTGCGCGTCGATCTCGCCGACGTTGAACACATGGTTGGCGGCGAAGCGCTCCGCGGCCGCACCGGCGGCGCCGTGACGTTGGCCGTCGGCATGGCGTTCATCTTCAAAGACGCCCTCGGCTGGACGGGGCTGCCCATCGAAGGAATCATGAAGTACTGGTACCACTTCGCGATCATGTTTGAGGCGCTGTTTATCCTCACCACCATTGACGCCGGGACGCGTATCGCACGTTTCTTACTTCAAGAGGCGCTCGGCAAAGTGCATCCGAAGTTTGAGCGCACCGACTGGCTGCCGGGCGCGATGCTGGCGACGCTCATCGTGACCGCCGGTTGGGGAATCCTTATCGAGACGGGCTCAATCAGCACGATCTGGCCGATGTTCGGCATCGCGAATCAGCTGCTGGCCGTCGTGGCGCTCGCGCTGGTGACCACCTTGCTCATCAACACGGGGCGAGCGCGCTACGCACCGATCACGATTCTGCCGATGCTGTTCGTGACCGCGACTACACTGACGGCCGGCGCGACGATGATGAAACAGTTCTGGGCGATGACGGAGACCGATGGTCCGCAGAAGTGGACGGGCGTGTTGAACCTATCGCTCACGCTGTTCGTCGTGACGAGCGTGATGACGCTGTTGCTGATGGCGGTGAGCCGGTGGATTGCGGTGCTCGCGGGCATGATCGCGCCGCGCAAGGAAATCGTCTGATCGTTCACGTTTCGCGCCCGCAAGGCGTCGCGCGGGCGCGAAACGTATTCGCGGCGAACATTAGTTTGCCTTCGGCGCCGGCTGGCGGAACATCACCATGTCGTGCCGCTTAATCACGACGCCCGGTTGGTTGTCGCCGCGCGGCGCCATGGTGTAGACGCCGAATTTACCCGAATTCGTCTCGGCGACGTACAACGCCGCCTGGCCGAACGCGATCATGCCGGTCGTCATCAGGAAGTGAACGTTCTGCCGCGGCGCCAGGCCGAACTCATTGACGAGATCGACTTCGGCCCAGCCCACGATCTTTCCTTTGTCGCGATCGATCACCGTGCCAAGCAGCTTGCCGCTGCGATAGTCGAGCAGCCACACGCCGTCGGTCTGGAAACGCGGCGTGACGCTGACCGCGCCGGTGCAGATGACGAAATCTTCGTGCCGGTCATTGGCCGCCTCGACCCGCGGCGTCTGGCCGACAAAGTAGCCGACGCCGATTCCGCCGAGCACGAGACCGACGACCAACCAAAGCAGACGCCCGGAGTCCTTCATGATTCTTCTCCTCCCGCCACGCTTCCGAGGTTTTCGCGAACTCGGAAACCCTCCCTCCTATCACACGCACGGACTATAAGAAACCGTCCCCAAAGCAGCAACCACACTTAGGTTGGCCGGCCGCCGCGGGTCGTCGTATATCATTCTGCGATGGGCAGGGACGCCTTCCCATCTTGCGTGGTTTCGCTACGGGCACAGGAAAGGATTGCCATGTCCGCATCTCTTCGCCGGACGCTCGCCGTTGCCTTCCTTGCGCTGCTTGCGGTTGTACTTCTGCGTCTCTGGTCGGATCGGCGGCAAGGGCAGCCGGTCGACGGGCCGCCAGAGGCGCGAGCGGGCGGTGATTTCCTCTTTTGCTCTTGGAATCTGGAAAACTTCTTCGACGACCAGGATGACCACCGCACCGGCGCCGACAGGGAGTACGATGCCTGGTTTGCAAACGACCCGAGCGCGCTGCGCGAAAAGCTGGATCATTTGAGCGCCGCGCTCCTGAAGTTGAACGACGGCAAAGGGCCGGACATATTCGCCGGCGTCGAAGTGGAAAGCGCACGGGCGGCGGAGCTGCTGTGCGATGCGCTGAACAAGCGCTTGAACGACCCGGCCCTGCACTACACGCACATCTTGATGAAGGAGGTTTCCGGCGGGAGGCACATCGCGCCGATGATTCTGACGCGGCTACCCGTCGATGCCAACCGCACACAGCTTCTCGGCCGCCGGCAGCGCATTCTCGAAGGGCACATCACCGCGAACGGCCACGACCTCGTCGTCATCGCGAGCCACTGGACTTCACGGCTGACCGACAAGGAAGGGAACAAACGCGACGATTATGCCGACCACATTTACGGCCGCTGCCGTGCCATGGTGAAGAGCAACCCGGAGGTCGATCTCGTCGTCTGCGGCGACTTCAACGATCCCCCGGACGCCGAAAGTGTGACGAAACATCTCCACGCGACCGGCGACATCGAGTCGGTGCGCCGCGGCGGCGATCCGCCGCTGCTCCTCGATCTCCTCGCGGACAAGGACCCGAACCGCTACGGCACGCATTTCTACCACAAGTGGTTTATCTTCGATCACATCGTCGTCGCGCCCGGCATGCTGGACGAACGCGGTTGGAGCTGTGACCCCGATTCGGTGCAGACGATCAACAGCCTGGCGAACCCGCGCGACCGGCAACACCGGCCGTGGCGCTTTGGCAATGAGCACGAAAAAGCGGAACGCGGATACAGCGATCATTTCCCGGTTACGGTTCGCTTGCACGTCAATGAACTCTGAATTTCTCGCAAAGGCGCAAAGTTGGCGAAGCACGCAGAGAGGCAGCGGTGTCTTTGCGAGCTTTGCCTTCTTCGCGCCTTTGCGAGAAACGCCTCTGGGAATGACAGGAGCTGAAGTCAGGCGCCGCACGAGTTTTTTTTGTTTTCGCGCTTGCCCTGCCCCGGCGGTGGTCGCTATAGTTGAAGTATCCAACCGTTGTTGGATTCCCCGCAGGGCGTCGTTGCTCCGACCCCTCTAACGCGCTGCATCCCGCAGCCTCGGCTTCCGAGGCGATTCTTCTCGTCCATTCAAACGGATAAGTTGTTTGGCGGGATGCCGGTTTGGGCATTCAGATTGAGGAGTTACCGCAATGACCCCGCAATTCGCACTGCTTGGCGAGATGAGCATCATTCACTGGATCATCGTCGCCGGCATCGGCATCCTCCTCTTCGGCAAACGGCTTCCGGAAGTCGGGCGCTCGCTCGGCAAGGGCATCATCGAGTTCAAGAAGGGCCTCAAGGGCCTGGAAGACGAAACCGACTCGGGGGGAACTGCCCACGCCGCTCGGCAGGAGCCGCAAACCCTCGAACCGCCACGGCCGCCGCAGCGCGTGCCGACCACAGCGCCGAAGTTCGAGGACACTCCGGGCACGCAGCAGCCTCCCACGGTCTAAAGCGCGATCCACACCACGAAGGCCAGGGATTCTTCCTTTTGGGGAAGTCTGCCCGCTGCTTAAGTACAAGCAGTGGTAAGAACCTGCCCCGACTTTCATGCTACCGCTTGCATTCAAGCGGTGGTAATGCCCGCACGTCGCTTGCCCGAGCGGCGGACAACCTCGCGTCTTCGATCAGCCAGCCACCTCGCGACCGCGGAGATTGTTCCCATGCGCCGGACAAACGCGCCCGCCGATTCTGAAGACCACTTCGCCGAGACACGCATGTCGTTTGGCGAGCACATCGAGGAATTGCGCTCGCACATGATCCGGGCGATCGTCGGCTTTGTCGCCGGCATGTTGATCTGCTTTCTGCCGCCGATTGGAGAACCAATCCTCAAGTTCATCCAGGCGCCGGTTGTGAATCAACTTAAGCTCTTTTACCAAAAGCGCGTCGCAAAAGTTGCGGAGGAGCTTGACCACGGTGAAGCCAACGCCGTCGCGATGAACGAAGCCAGAGAACTGCCAATTCAATTGAGACTCTCTGAGCTACGACACGCCCTTGGCGTGAAGGCGCCAGAAGAGGCCGCGCAAGCCGACCCGGAACAGGACTGGGTCACCGTTTCGTGCCGTGTTGAGCCGTTGCGATGGATGATTGCGCTGCAGGACGCGGAACGAGTGGTCGGCAGACGCGCGACTCTTTCAACCATGAACATCATGGAAGGCTTCATGGTCTACTTCAAAGTCTGCGCGATGGCGGGCATCGTGCTCACGAGTCCGTGGATCTTCTTGCAAATGTGGGCGTTCATCGCCGCCGGCTTGTATCGGCACGAAAAAAAATACGTTCACTATTACCTGCCCTTCAGCCTCGGACTCTTCCTGATCGGCGTCGCCGTGTGCGAGTTCGCCGTCATTCCAAAGGCGGTTCAGGGCTTATTGGCGTTTAACGAATGGCTCGGCCTCGAGCCGGACCTTCGGCTGAATGAATGGCTCTCGTTCGCGATCATGCTGCCGCTGGTGTTTGGCGTCTCGTTCCAGACGCCTCTTGTCATGCTGTTCCTCGGCAAGATCGGCATCCTCGACGCCAACTCGTTCCGCAAGAAACGCCGCATCGCCTGGTTCACGATGGCGATTTTATGCGCCATCATCACTCCCGTAGACGCGCTCAGCATGGTTATGCTCTGGGTGCCGATGTGCCTCTTGTACGAACTCGGCATCCTCCTGGTGCAGTACACCGCGCGCAAGCCCGAGGACGAGTTTGAGAGCAAACCCGACGAGCTGGTTGAGGTCTGACCGCCGAAGTCCGTTGACAGATCGGCTGCAACGCGATATTTGAAGAGAGAGCAGAGACCGCCCGGGCGCTTAACTCAGCGGCTAGAGTGCCATCCTCACACGGTGGAAGTCACTGGTTCGAATCCAGTAGCGCCCAGTCTTGCTCATTGTTGTGACACCTCATTTTTCACCATATACCATATCTTTTCCTTTCGAAGTGCGCACGATCTGGCAAACGGCACCCGCTCCCCTCCATTTCTTCCGCGGTGGGGGGGTTTGCCGCTCCTAACGTAACTGGTAGCTGTAGCGCAAGTAGCGGTTTTTCCTTCCACGCGCGTATTTTTTTTTGACTCATCAAATCTGTGGGCTAGAGTTCGCTCAAGTTCCCCAGTTACTGCATGCCGAACCGCCGGCGAGCGACAACGCCGTGGACGGTTCTCCTCCCAGTTTTTCCCTCCACCCACGGGACAAATTCCGCGGGTGCCTCCCTTTAGTCCCTGGCAAGCGGGCCACAGTTCGCTGACGGATCGGCTGGACATTCCCCTTTGGTGTAAGGCGCGTCGTCCGGGCCAAGGATCGCCGACCCCTCGTCGGTGCAGGCCAAGGCGTCGCGGCGGACTACGAGGAGAGACCGTCCCATCGGGGATGGTCGAACCATAAGTCCGCGTATTGTGCAGTCACAATTTGGTCGAACGCGAAGGGAACGCCCATGGGCGAACGCCGTATCCGTCTACGTGCGGTTGGTCCCGACTCGAATGTCACCTGGGAGGCCGAGCGCCTCCTCCGCATCGGTCGGCTGGAGGACTTCGAAGTCCTGCTGCACGACTCTTCCATCAGCCGGCGGCATGCGCAGGTCGAGTTCACCGAACTCGGTTGGGTGGTTCGCGACCTCGGCAGCACGAACGGCACCTTCCTGAACGGCGTCCGCGCCGGGCGCACCGATCAACGCATTCGCGAGCGCGACTTGTTGCAGTGCGGCAACATCGTTCTCGTGGTCGAGCAACTCAGCGAAGAACCTCTCGATCTGACCGAAACGCCGTGCGGTACGCTCCAGGTGCAGGCCACCACGCGCCAGTCGTTGCAAGAGGCGGCTCAGGTGCTTGCACTGGACGTCACGCGCAGCAACCGGCCCGGCGAACAGCTGCTGAATCTCCTGCGGGCCGGGCAGCATCTCCACGCGTTCGATTCGCTGGATGAATTGCTTCGTCTCAATCTTCAGGACACCGCGACCGCTTTGAAAGCGCGCCGCGGCGCCGTGGTCCTGATCGATCCCGGCGCCGGCAAGTTCAAGGTCCGCGCGATTCACGATACGAAGTCCGACGCGGACGGAACGCGGCGGTGCTTCAGCCAGACGCTCGCGGCCCGCTGTTTTCGCGGCGGCCAATCGCTTCTTTGTGCCGACATCCACGACGACCCCGAGCTGTTGCGCACCGCCAGCGTCACCGCCTCGCCGATGAGTTCCATCATCTGCGCGCTTTTGCGTTCGCCCCGGCAACCCCTCGGCGTGCTCCATCTCGATCGCGGTCCGAGCGACACGCCGTTCACCCGTGAAGATTTGCACCTGGCGGACGCGCTCGCGGCGAACATGTCGTCGTCCATCGAGAGCGCCCAGATTCTTCAAGAGCGGCAGCGGGTCATCTTCATCCAGACCGTGCTCGCTTTTTCCGGCGCGATCGAGCTGCGGGACCAGTACACCGGCGGTCACACCCAGCGCGTGACCGATTATTCGCTGCTGCTGGCCGAAGAAATGGGGCTGTCGGAAGGCGACACGTATTCGCTGCGGATTGGGGCGCCGCTTCATGACATCGGCAAGATCGGCGTTGACGACGCGGTGCTGCGGAAGCGCACGCGGCTGACGCCGAGCGAGTACGAGCACATGAAGTCGCACACCACCAAAGGCGCGGCGATCGTTGAAATGATTCCGGGCCTCGAAGCCATCGTTCCCATCGTCCGTAACCACCACGAACGCTGGGACGGCACGGGCTACCCGGACAGGTTCGCCGGCGAAGGCATTCCGCGGCTGGCGCGCATGGTCGCCGTGGCGGATACGTTTGACGCCATGACCACCGATCGGCCGTATCGTGCGGGGCTGGCCCCGCGCGAAGCTTTTGCGCAGATCGAGGAAGGCGCGGGGGTGCAATTCGACCCCGAATGCGCCCATGCGTTCGTGCGCTTGCGGCCGCTGATCGAGTCGCGTTTCGAGCAACAACAGTCGGTGAGCCTCACGCAACAGTTCGGCGAACGGTTCGACCCCCAAACTTTTGCCGAGCGGCCGGTGCGGCCGGGTCGCGAGCTTCTTGCGGTAGGGTAGGCGTGCTGCGTGCTGCACCGCGCCGGTGAGGAATGGCCCCACGCAACGGGGCGATGCATCCAGGATGGTTACCGTATTCCCCCTCACGGTTCGCACGGATTGATTTGGAGGCAGGCATGGGACAGGCAACTTTGAGTTCCCCGTCACTCGAAGAACGAGTCGATCGCGCCGGCAGCGATGCCGGCTTCGACCCGGATTCTTCCCACTTGGACGCCGTGACCGCCGTCGCCGCGGTCCGTTTGCAGAGCCCGCAATCGCTCGGCCTGAATTCCTGGGGCAAATCGGTCCACGGCAACTCCGATCAAGCCCGGCTTTTCGCCGACCTGCACCGCTCGGATCCTGAAGCCGCCCACCGGCTGGCTCAGGCGGTGCTGACGCTGCCGGAAGTAGGCACGGAGCTGCTGGGCTTCCGGCTGCTCGCGGAACTCGGCAAAGGGGCCTTCGGTCGCGTTTATCTGGCCCAACAGGGCGATCTGGCGGACCGCTCCGTTGTCCTCAAGATCTGCCCCGATGTTCACAACGGCGAATCGCGGACGCTGGCCCGACTGCAACACACGAATATCGTGCCGGTGTACTCGATACACCGCGCCGGGCCGCTCCAGGCGGTCTGCATGCCGTACTTCGGCGCCACGACGCTGGCGCACGTGCAAAAGGACTTACAGGTTCGTGACTCGCTGCCGCTGACCGGCCGCGAGCTGGTCAGCACCATCATCGCGCGGAAAAGCGCGCCGCCCTCGGCGCAGACGGCGCCGCCTTCGTCGGTCGCACTCACTAAAGTCAAAAGCGCGACGCCGACAGGCGTCATGCCGCCGTCCCTTTTTGAGCCGGCCGCGGATTCCAGCTTCAGCGCCGCCCTCCCGTCCGACGCGGTCGAATCGACGGCGAATTTTGAAGTCCTCGAGCGTCTGAGCTACGTCGAAGCGGTGCTCTGGATCGGCGCCCGAATCGCCGACGGTCTGGCCCACGCCCACGAGCGCGGCATCGTCCACCGCGACTTGAAACCGGCCAACATCCTGCTGACCGATGACGGCCAGCCGATGTTGCTGGACTTTAATCTCGCCCAAGACACGAAGTTGCGCGGCAGCGCCGCCGGCGCCCAGGTCGGCGGTACGTTGCCGTTCATGGCGCCGGAGCAGATTGAAGCGTTCCGCACCGAGACCCTGCTCGTCGATTGCCGCAGCGATATCTATTCGTTCGGCGTGATTTTGTACGAGCTGCTCACGGGGCGTCATCCGTTCCCCGTGCATCGCGGCCCCGTGCAAGAAGTCCTCGTGCAAATGATCCAGGATCGGCAGGGGCCGCCGCCGGCGCTGCGTTGCTGGAACAAGGCGGTTTCGCCCGCGGTCGAGTCGCTCGTCCGCCGTTGTCTGGAACCGGATCTGAACGGTCGCTACCAGAGCGCCCGCCAGCTTAAGGAAGACCTGGATCGACACCTCGACAATCTGCCCCTCCGTTACGCACCGGAGCCGTCGCTCATCGAGCGGTCGCGCAAGTGGGTTCGCCGCCACCCGCGTCTCGCTTCGACGACAACGGTAGGAGCCGTCACCGCGGTTTTGATTTTCGCACTGTTCAGCCTGGTGCTGATTCGGGGCGAACGACTCGCCGCCGTGGACGCGCGGAATTCGATGAATCGGTTTTTGGATGAAACGAAAGCGGTCCGCTACCTGTTGACGACGCGAACCAACGAGACCGGTCAACTGGACGCCGGCATCGCCCTCGGCCGCCGCTTGCTGGGCTCCTATGACGTGCTGCAAAATCCGGCGTGGGACGACTCGCCCGCCGTGCAATACCTGACAGCGGCCGACCAAGCCGTGCTGCGGGAAAACACCGGCGGTCTGCTCTTGCTCGTCGCCCAAGGGCTGTCGCTCCAGGCGGCCAACCAAAGCGACCGTGCCGCTCGGGAAGAATTGCTTGGCGAGGCGGTGCGGCTCAATGGGATGGCGGCTTCCTGCTTCGGGTCGGACGAAGACTCGCGGGCTGTGTTGACGCAGCGGGCGCACCTTACGGAACTCCTGGGCAACAAACACGAAGCCCAGGACCTCCGCGATCGCGCCGGCGCCACGCCGCTGCGGACCGCCTCCGATCGCTACCTCGTTGCGGCCGAGCACATCTCGCAGGCTCGCTACGGCCTGGCTCTGCCGCTGTTGTCCGACGCCACCGAGAAGAACCCGCAGGACTTCTGGTCGTGGTTCCTCCAGGGCGCGTGCAACGATGGTCTGTCGCGCAGTGCCGACGCTGCCGCTTGCTACGGCACTTGTATCGCCCTCTCGCCGCGCTTTCCGTGGGCCTACCATCACCGTGGCGTGGCGCTGCTGCGGCAATTGAAGTACCGGCAAGCCGCCTCCGATTTCGACCAAGCCATCGCGCTCGAGCCGACGTTGATCGAATCGTACCGGCAGCGTGCCCTCGCCCGCCAAGGGTTGAAGGACTACGACGGCGCTATTGCCGACGTGACGCGTGCGTTGGAACTCGGCGGCTCGGCGACGCAACTGTACTTCCTCCGTGCCGAAATCCGCGACCGCTCCGGCGATCGTGACGGCGCCAAGAGCGACCGTGCCGCGGGGATGCAACGGAAGCCGAGCGACGACATGGACTGGGTTTCACGCGGGTACGCCCGCATGGCCGCCGAACCGGAAGCCGCCCTTCGCGACTTCGACGAAGCCCTCAAGCTGAATCCGCGCTCGCTGGTCGCCTTGCAAAACAAAGCGCACGTTCTCGGCCGACTCAATCGCAACGACGAGGCGGCCCGCGTCCTCGACCAGGCGGTGGAGTTGTATCCCGATTTCATCCGCGCCCGTGCGGGCCGGGGCGTCGTCCTGGCTCGGATCGGCGAGCGCGAGGCTGCCCATCGCGACGCCGACGAGTGCTTGGCCCGCGACAACCAGCCTTCGACCTTATATCAGCTCGCCGGCATCTACGCCCTGACGTCGCAGAAGAACCCCGACGACCGCCGGCAGGCGTTGCACCTGCTCTCAGTCGCCTTGCAAAAAGGATTCGGTTTCGACGTGCTCGAGATCGATCGCGATCTCGATCCGGTCCGGAGCAGCCCGGAATTCCGCAAGCTGGTGGACGCCGCCCAGGCGATCCGGTCCAGCGCCGTGGACAAACAGCCCAAAACCGTGAAGAGGTAATCCCGTCGTGAGCATGATTAGCTGCAAACACCGGTTGATCCTTCCCGGCGCGTATGCGGGAAGTCCTTTGCTCTCCCAGAATGAAGTCTGGGAGACGCTGGAGCGGTACACCCGCGAAATCGCACGGTGCGATGGCGCGACGAACCGCAAACGACTCGCTCTCAACACCGTCCGTGACTGTCTTGGCGCGGACCTCGTCTATTGGCACCCGGGCACAAGCGGCGAGGCCGCGGAAGTGATCGGCGACCATGACGTCGCCGCCGACGCGTGCCATGCGCTTACGCAGAAGCTGCTCGCCGAGACCCCAGGCCTTGATGGGCAGCTTCTGCGCTCCGTGCTGCCGTCCGAATTTCGCGGCGGCGCCTTCCAACCGCACAGCGCCGCCCTTGTCCGCGTCAGCCAATCGCACTCCATTTGGATGGGCGCCTTGAGCATGAACGCACGGCGGTCGTTCCAGGTGACCGACCTGCGGATCATGACGTTGATCCGGCAAGTCCTGGTCAACCAACGCCGTCATGCGGAGCTCACCAGCCGCATGTCGGACACGCTCGCCTGGCTGGTCCGCTGCCTGACGACCTCCATCGACGCCCATATCCCATACGCCCACGGTCACAGCGAACGCGTGGCCAAGATCGCGGTGGAGATCGGCAAGCGCATGACGCTGCCTGCTCCGGTGCTGAGCGATCTGTATTTCGCCGGCCTGCTGCACGACATCGGCATTACCGGCGTGCGGCAAAGTTTGCTGCTCAAACCGGGCAAATTAACGGACGACGAATTTGCCCAGGTGAAGACCTACCCGATTTTCGGCGACGACATCATGGCGGGCATCAAGCAGCTCGCCCACCTGCGGCCCGCCGTGCGTCATCATCACGAACGCTTCGACGGCGCCGGCTATCCCGACGGCCTCGCGGGCGACCGCATTCCGCTCATGGCCCGCATCCTGGCCGTCGCCGACGGCGTGGACGCCATGCTCTCGGCACGCCCGCACCGGCCCGCGCTGCCGGGCGCCGAGGTCGAAGCCATTTTGGCCGACGGCGCCGGCCGGCAATGGGATCCGTGCGTTGTCAAAACGTATCTGGTGTGCCGCCCGCACCTGCAAGCGATTTGCGAGAAGCCCTCGCAGTCGCAGGCCTCGTCGGCCTTCCGGTACGCTGTGGAAGCCTGGAACGTGGATTCGTCTCAACACGCCGCGGCGTGTGGCACGGGACCGCCGCCGCCGCCAACCCCGGCCGGGCGACCGGAGGCGTTCTTGCCTTAACGGTCCTGGTTTCGCCCGACGATGCCGGTCCGGGGAAGTGAAACATACACGCAGTGAATGAGGCCCTGGTTTTGAAAAAGTCCTGCTTCAACGGTGCAGCGGGACAACCGCCAAGAAGTTGAGAAGCTCATTCCGGGCGAACAGACGCCGCGGAATGAATAATAAGAAAGGGTTCCCGTCGTGAAGAAGCAGACAACGCGGTTGACGGTCGAGACGCTCGAAGACCGCAATCTTTTGTCTTGGGGTTTGGCCTGGCCCAATGCCGGCCATATCACCCTGAGCTTTGTCCCGGACGGTACGAACGTGGACTCGTACCAAAGCGGGCTCATTGGCAAGCTCAATACCCTGGGCTCGGCCCGAACCTGGGAGATGGAAATCCTGCGCGCCCTGCAAACCTGGGCCGTCAACGCCAACATCAACATCGGGCTGGCTGCCGACGGCGGTCAGGCCCTCGGCTCCAGCGGTCAAGTCCAGGGGGACACTCGTTTCGGCGACATCCGCGTCGCCTCCGAGCCGCTCGGCACGGCCGCCCCGCTGGCGATCACGTCGCCGTACGATCCGGTCGCGGGCACCCGCGCCGGCGACATGGTCTTCAATTCCGCGCAGGCCTTCAGCATCGGCAGCGCCGCGTACGACCTCTTCACGACCGCCTTGCACGAGGCCGGCCACGTCTTCGGCCTGGCGGACAACACCGATCCCACGTCGGTTGAATACGCGGTCTACAGCGGCCTCACGAGCAAGCCGAGCGCGGCCGACATCGCCATGCTCCAGTCGCTCTACGGCGCCCGCACACCGGATCGCTACGCGGGCAACAACACCTTGGCGACCGCGGCCACCATCAAGCTACCCAACACCGCCGGCGACATCACCACGCTGGGCGAAGCCGATTACTATAAGTTCACCATTCCCTCCTACGCCAACAACAAAGTAACCTTCACGGTGAACACGACCGGAATCAGTCTGCTCACCGCGAAGCTGACCGTGTACACGTCGACCGGTGGCTTGGTCGCCACCACTTCCGCCATCGACCCGCTCAGCGGTGATCCCTCGATCACGTTGACCAACGTCAAACGCGGCACGCGCTACGTCCTCAAGGTGGAAGGCGCCCGTAACGACGTGTTCGGCATCGGCAGCTACCGGCTGAAGATCAACAGCGGCCTCGTCTCGCAGGGACAAATCGCCGCCATCGACGTCTTGCTCAACGGCGGTCCCGCGAATCTCTTCGACGACCACCACCATGACGACACGCTCAACTCGTCTTCCAAGCTCGATCAAGGCGTTTACGCCCTCGACGCGCGGTTCAACTACTCGATCAACGCCTCGCTCAGCGATTCCAGCGACCTCGATTACTACAGTGTGACGACGCCCGCGACGGCGCCCGGCGCCTTGATCGTAACGGTGACGGCCGGCGCGGGGAGCGTCCTCAATCCGTGTCTCACGGTCTATGATGCCGACGGCAACACGTTAAACGCTCAGATTCTCAGCAACGACGCCACATCGTTTGTGGTGCAGATCCAGAATCCGGGCGCCAACACCAAGTACTTTATCGAAGTCAGCCCCGATGCGTTCGGCGCCCAGGGCAACCTGACGGGCTCGTACACGCTTGGAGTTAACTTCGCGGGTGCGCCCATCGTCCTGCAAACGCTCGTGAACGATTCGCTGACTTCGACCCAATACGTCGAAACCTATGCCCTGGTATCCAACCAGGTGCAGCTCTACCACTTCGTGCTGTCGGTCGATACGGGCGGCGTCGGCGTGGACGTGGCGGTCCGCATGCAGGTGTTCGATGCCAACAACAAGATCCTCCTCACCCTCGACTGCCAGGATGGCAACACGGTGAGCGCCAACGTGACGCTCGGCAAGGGGACCTACTACGCCCGGTTCGTCGGCGCCAGCAAGAGCAACGGCTACAACATCCCACTGACGGCGTATCAGTTGCTCGGCGTCGCGGTCAGCGACCCGCTCGACCCGCCGCCGGTCAACCCAACCGACCCGACTTTGCCGCCGCCGCCGCCCGACCCCACGAGCATCGTGGTGACCAACCCCGGCTCGACCAACCTGCCGCCGGTTGATCCGACGAGCAACCCGTGGCCGACGTAACAGGGAGGAGATCGTGGGAAACGCGCTTGTTTCCTGACTCGCAAGGTTGCACCCAAGACCCCGGCGACCCAGTCGCGCCGGGGTCTTTGCTTTTGTAAGAGCGGTTCCTTCAGTCCTCATTCGGCTAGGGGCAGCGACGGGTTGACGCGCAGGGTCGTCTTGTCCTTGCGGAGCCGCATCTTGTCCAGGGCGCGGTAAGACAGCGGCACGTCGTCGGTCGTGACGAAGTTCAGCGGATACGGGTCGAGCTGCTCGGATCCAGGTGCAGCCGGGCCAGCTCCTTGCCCGCGGCGGCGAACGCGCGGAAGTCCGGCGCGAACGGGATGCGCGGCAGCTCGCGCTTGAGGTTGTCGGCGAACTTCGTGCGGTAGCCGGGCTTAACTCGTCAGGCTCGCTTTGATGTCCTTCATAAGCAAATAAAGATGGAATTCATCCACTGGCGAGGATTCAAACTCGTATTTGCGGTAGAACGCTTGCGCTGCTTGGTCCTTAGCATGAACCAGAACGGCTCGGCAACCGACGATATCAGCTCCCTTAAGTGACCGAAGAAGCGCATCCTTCAAGAGAGCCGCGCCGAGGCCCTTCCCCTGTTCACTTTGATCGACGGCGAGTCGGGCGAGAAGAAAAACGGGCACGGGATGATTGGCCAACCCCTTGGCGACACGAAGCGTAACGTCTTCGCGCCGGACCGAGCCTGCGGCAAGGGAATAGTAGCCAACTACGCTATTGCCACGCAAAGCGACATAGGTTCGGGCCGAGCGGTTCTGATGGTTTTGCAAGGCATACTTGCGAAGATAGTCGTTCAAGGCAGCGGCGCCGCAGTCGAAGGCGGAGGAGTCGTGCCCCGTCTCAAGTGGAACCGGACTTTGCAGGGGAGTTGCCGTTGCCATCGAAGAGGCTCGCTTCCGTGAGGAGTTTGCGCAGCGCCGGAATCTCCCTCGGCGGCGCGTCTAGGGCAGCGCAGAAAGACTGCCAACGCTCCGGCGTCAAGGCAAACATGCCTTGATCCCCACCCCCACTGTCCGAGGAATCCGCGCCATGCCCGTCAATGGTGACGGTCACTTCCTGTTGCTCGGGCAGCCGCACCGCTTGCAGAGGGCGAAAAACGCCATTCTCGTAGATTGCCTTGACCTGAATGCTCATAATGACTGCCTCCGGAATAATGATAGCGGCAACAGGCTGCTCTTGTCGAGCGAAAGACAGTCACGGCGCGAACTCCTTCGGCAGCCCGTTCAAAATCCGCACCGTCTCCAAGCTAACCCGCACTACCTGCCCAACCAGCCGCACGATGAATTCCGGATCATCGTCCCGGTTCGGATCCGAGCGGATGCCGCTGCGTTTGTCTTCCGTGACTTGATACTGGTCGATCACCCATTCCAGGGCACTGCGGTTGCCGAGGCGGTAGGCGAAGACTTCCGGCGGAATGCCGGCCAGGGTGAGCGACGGGTTGACGCGCAGGGTTGTCTTGTCTTTGGCGAGCCGCATCTTGTCCTCGACGCGGTACGACAGCGGCACGTCGTCGGTGGTGACGAACTTCAGCGGATGCGGGTCGAGCTGCTCATACTCCAGGTGCAGCCGGGCCAGCTCCTTGCCCGCGGCGGCGAAGGCGCGGAGGTCCGGCGCGAACGGGATGCGCTGATAACTGGGGTGGTACAGCAGGCGCGGGCAGCGGCAGGAAGCGCGCGATAACATTAAGGTGTCGCGACATGCTGCCCGGTGCGAATCGCGTTTACGAGTTGGGCAACGGCGTGTTCCAAACGTGCGAACGATCTCAACTTGGCCGCCCGAACGGCGGAAAGATCCGCGACCAGGAGACGTGTGAGCGGCCCCTGGTCGGTCGTCTGCTTGTACCCCGATAGCATATTCCGACCGAGCTCTCCCTTCGCGTCGCGCGGGGTGTTCTCTGAATCGGGCACGGATTGGGCGCCCGCGCGGACTCCGGGTCGCTGATCGGGCGGCAACGGTTTACCGGCCAGGGTGTGCAGGCTGGCAAGAAACCACGATTCGTATTCCTTGCACGCGAACACACATGCTAGTGAAAACGTCACGCCGGCGCCGACTGTGCGGGCCCGGTTGCACAGTTCTTTGGCGACAGTTGCAGCGCAGAACGGTTTACCCTCAAACTTGTCCGGATCGCCGTCCATCAAGAACAGCACCGCCCCCGTGTTCGAACGCTTGATGGCCGCGCGCAGCTTCTTCGTCCATTCCGCTACGTTTTTTCCGGTGATCTTTTGAAGTCCGTGCAAAATAAACGATTCGCCCAGAAAAAGGCAATCGCTGGCGTTCTGCTCTTCCAAGAGGCGCGCAACCAACGTGGGAACCGCATCCGCGTCCCCTTGGCCCTCGACGAAGAGAACAAGCCGCTTTGGTGCGGACATGGACAAGCTTTCCTAGACCCCAGCCGGCTCAGCGACTCGCGCGGCGTCAACCGTGAGCAACTCGCCTGGGCTCATCAGTTGCTCGCGAATCGCTTCGACTTGTTCCGACGCCACGCGGCCAATCTTGGTCAAATAGTCTTCGATCTCAACCACGCGTAACTGCTCCGGTTGGAAGTGATCCAGCAAGTCCGGGCTATGCGAGGTCAGGATGACTTGCCCACGGCCTCCCGCGGGACACGCCTTGAATTGTTCGGCGAGCACCTCTAAAGCGCCGGGATGAATACCCTTTTCCGGCTCTTCGAAAAACAGCGTCTGTTTCAGGGGCGTTTGATAGAGCGCGATCAAGTGGGCGAGCAACCGCCGCAGGCCTTCGGATTCGTACACCAACTCCAACGGCAGAATTCTCCCCGCAACATCGTGACTAATCACGATCTTGTCCCGAGCGGGCATGTTGAGGTCGACGCTCTTGATGGATGAGTTCAGTTGCCTTAGCGCTGCCACGAGCTCCTGTTGGTGGTCCCACGCCTGGGGATCATAGTCCATGGCGTTGAGCACTTGCAAATAATTCTCGCCTTTTTGGAAAAGCCCGGTTTGTAGCTGAGTGAGCCCGGGCGTCTGCCCGACACTTGACGGAAGCAACGTGTCGTCCGGAAACGCGTAAAACGCCAGACCGCTTCCAAGGAGGAAATGTGCGCGATTGATTTCGCGTATCCCTGTAATCATGCCGAGCATCAGCGAAGCAGTATTAGGCGGCGTCGCGTTTACGACTTGAGGCGCACTGACCCAGCTTCCAGACTTGCGATGAAATAGAACGCGCGTTCCAAGCGAGAGTTTTTCCTCCGTCAATTGCGGACCCGGGTACGGCTGCTGTTGCTGAAACACGGCGTAGTATTCAAATTCCTCGCCGGCGCCCGGACCGACGAAACGAACCAAGAAGCTGGTTGCCACAGAGCTTTTGGCGGTGGCGGGGGTTACCCGCCCCCAGCCGCCTAAGTTCGTGGCCGCCGTTTCACCGCTACGAGAAGCGACACAGTCGCGAAGAAAACGCAAGGCGTCGAGGAAATTGCTTTTTCCCGTCCCGCTGCGGCCGATAAGAACGGTAACCGGCTCCAATTGAACCGATACGTCCCCGAGGCTCTTAAAATTCGTGATGCGGACAAACTTGATCATGATTCGGCTCTCACCGCGTTGGATTTGAAATCGCTTTCGATTCTAGGCTTCGTTCGAAAATTGGTCCAGCCAATCGCGGACACGTCACGTTACTCCGCATACTTCTCCGGCAGCCCGTTCACAATCCGCACCGTCTCCAAGCTCACCCGCACCACCTGCCCGACCAGCCGCACGATGTACTCCTCATCGTCGTCCCGGTTCGGATCGGAGCGAATGCCGCTGCGTTTGTCTTGCTTGACTTGATACTGGTTGATCACCCATTCCAGGGCACTGCGGTTGCCGAGGCGGTATTGGAACGTCTCCGGCGGAATGCCGGTCAGGGTCAGCGACGGGTTGACGCGCAGGCTCGTCGTGTCCTTGCTGAGCCGCATCTTGTCCAGGGCGCGGTAGGAGAGCGGCACGTCGTCGGTGGTGACGAATTTCAGCGGATACGGTTCCGCTTGCTCGTACTCCAGGTGCAGCCGGGCCAGCTCCTTGCCGGCGGCGGCGAAGGCGCGGAAGGGGAGGAACGTCGCCGACCAGTCATCTGATCTGTTTCTACGGCTCATTGCTATCATCAACCGCAACTTCTACGTCCGCGAACCCAGCGAGTCCCTCACCGGGTGCCAAGCGATCGTTCGACGGTTCGACCTCTGCGCGGTAGCGATCGACCACCGCCTCTAATTCGGCAAAGAGTTCCGTAGGTCGGGATTCGCCGGTCTCGTCGGTCCATTGAGGCAGCACCCGCGCCAAGAGGACCTTCCGCGCCGCGTTCCAATTCGTGTTCCGCACCAAATAGAGAATCGCCATGCGCGCATTGTTGTTCCGGAACACCCGCGGCAACGAGATGATCGCACGCACTTCGCATTCGCGCAGCAGTTCATAGCGCACGCGGGGCAGGTCGCGATTATCGCGCGCCAGTAAACCCTCTGGAACGAGCAGACAAATACGCCCGCCGTCGGGGCGTGCCAGTTCGACGGCACGGCGAATGAAGCAATGGTGGTCCATGAGCCCGCCGCGCGTGTGGCCGAAACGACGCTCCCATTGCTGGGCGACTTCCTCTGGGTTCGTGCCCGAGTATTCGTCGCTCCCCGGCGGATTGCCGATGACCAGATCGTAGCGCCCCGGTCGCAACAGTCGCTCAGCTCGACGGTCTTCGCGGATTTCACTCGTCGCCGGAGCGCGTTGGTAAAGGCAATTGTGGAGGTAAACGTGAAGCTGGTCCCCGCGGTCCGGATAGAGAAACGTCAATAACTCCCGCGCGCACGACACGCAGAACGGGTCGTCATCGACGCCGACGAGTTGTTTCGTCAAGAATTGTGTGGCTTGCGCCGGGCCCTCGCCCTCGGCAACGTATGATGCAGCTTCGGCTAGGAAGCCGCCGCTGCCGCACGTCATGTCGATTACACGTTCGTTGCAACGCGGGTCAGCCAAGCGCACCATCTGCTGGATGACTTCCCCCGGCGTGAAATAGCGTGCCACGTTGCGGTAGCGGACCCGGCCGCCAACCAGGTACGGCCGGTTTTGTGATTCCCCCGTGAAGTACTCGTGCGCGCCCCTGCCGCCCGGCTGCAAAAGAAATGTCCGGTAGCCACGCGCTACCGCCGGGCCCGAGAATTCGTTGGCCTCGACTTTCTGCTGATACTGCGCGATGGCGCGAAGCACGCGTTGCGCGGCCCGCGGCGTTAACCCAGCGCTCAGACACGTCGCCCGCACCTTCGAAGGAGCGCCTGCGCGTGCGTAGTCGATAACGTGATTGAACAACACAATCTTGCGGTCATCCTTCCTCCGGAGAGCGGGCGCCGAATGGATGGCAGCGTAAAGGTCTTCAAAAAACTGCTGCGCCGCCTCCGCTTTGAGGATCGGGTGTTGCTCGCCAATCGTGCCCGCAAGGCGCCGGGCCTCCGTTTCCAGTTCTTCCCATTCCAAGAAGGCCGGTCGGCCACTATCCAGAATCGGCTCGTATTCGATGTTCAGGCCGCGGATTACCGCGCGACGCATTTCGGCCCGTGTTCCTGCCGACACAAGGAGAAACGGAACCGTCCGTTCTTGCATCGCAGAACCGGGCTGTCGAGGCTTGAAATTGGTGCTGTAGTTTTTGGCTTGTCGGTAACCTTCGTCAAATTGCGCGGCGCGCGGCTCGCTCTCGATCGTCAGCATCGGCACGTCGCCGACGTGTACCAGAAAGTCGAGCCGGAGCAGCCCGCCGCCGAATGGGTTTTCAATGCGAAACTGCGGCCAGCACTGTTCGGGTGGGATGCCGAGGTATTGCAGCAACGGCTGGACGACGCGAAAGGAGTATTGGTAGTCATCCGCGCAGGTGAGTTGGAGAAGTTCGCGGATGCGGCCGTTGGTCTTCATCGGGCGCCTGCGAATTATCGTGGATACGGTTTGATGCTTTTCTGTTTCTTCTCGATGACGGCGTCCAGTTGCGCAATCAAGTGGTCGAGACGCGCTTTGGCTTCGTGCATCGCGCGGCGATATGCGGGTTTCTCCATTGCGAGAGAATTGATTGCTTCGCCGTACTGACCGGGCGCGATGCGCGTCTCTTGCAACAGACGCTCTTTGACCGCCATCCCTCTCTCGTGGAACTTCGACATGGTGACGTATTGGTTTTCCACAACTTGTTGGAGTTCCATCGAAACGACAGGAATAAGAAGCTCACGGATTCGACCGAAACTGATTCCGGTGGAGTCTACCCCGTGCATCATTCGTTGAATTTGCCCTGACCCATACTTGCATTTGAGAAAGCAACAAATGTAGAAGGGGTTAATACCTGCAACACGGATTCGATCAATGTGCTGGCTGATGTTCACTTTTCCAAGATCATCCACAACGGCCACACATCGTCCTAGGAGAGTCTCCGTATCTCGAAACGCATTATTCGTGAACAGAACGTCTCCGGGACGAACCCGACTGCGTGGCGGATCGTTGTGGCTCCCTTCCGCGACCCGGTCAGGCTTGATTGCGAAGTCGATTCCGGTTTCCCGAATGTTGATGACCTGCAAGTAACGCACGCTGCCGCGCGGATCCAACTTACGAGCGCCCACCTGTCCGTATGTGATCCCTTTTGAACCATCGGGGTGTTCGTCGGGAATGAACCGACCCAGCGGTACGGCACCGAGCGCCCTTAGCGTATCCTCGACCTCCGTGAACGTTTGCTCAAAGTACGCTGGATTGAGACGAAACGACGGGACAACGAGGTCGCCCAAGGACACGAACGTGTAGGCGGTTCCTTGAACTTGCTCCGTGCTCATGGGAAGACTCGCGCTTATCGATCGCCGCAATGAGCGGTCATCGCCTTCTTGAGTATATCTTGCAGGTACTCGTCCAACGTCCAATCACTCCAGTCAAGGTCGGGCCTGACCAGTATGACTGGGCACTTAGCAAGCTTAGGCAGCAAGCGAATCGCGTCACCTGGAGGTTTCAATTGTCTTGTCGCCCGCTCTTCCGCTTTCGTCAACCGGCGCGCGAACAGGATTCCCGTCTTAGCCTTGGCGCCGACGCCGGTGAAGACATGTTGCGGCAACGACACGACACCAAACAGGCGCACGCGTTCGAGGAGCCAGCGTCGCAGTCCCTTGAGTTGATCGCTCGCGAGAATACTTTCCGGCACAATCACCGCAACCATACCGCCCGGCTTGGCGAGCCGGATGAACCGTTCGACGAAAAACACCTCAATCGCAACGCTCGCCAGCCGCCGAACCAGCTCGCGCAGGTCGGGGCGGTTCGTGTCCAGCGGCCGCTCCGCGGGCCAATCGACAATGAGCCGTGCCGCACGATCGTAATTTACCCCCGGCGTCGCTCGCTCCTCGGATAGTTTCAAATCCGAGAACAGCCCTTTCTGGACAGAGCTGCCGTTCGTTGAATTGGAGGAATCAGCGTCCGAATCGTCGCGAAATCGCCAGCAATCGTATTGGCTCAGTTCCCGAACCAATTGATCCAGCTTGGTTCGCTCGACGGCAGCGAGGGGTGAGTCGGCAGCACTCAACTCCGCTCGCAGAGCTGAATCGAATAGATCTCGTTCCCTGCTCGCTTCTCGCCCGGCGACGAGCAATCGTAAGAGAGACTTGACTCCGGCGCCGCTGAACGGTGGGTTGCCGATTACGAGGTCAAAGGCGCCGGGCAAAAGCTTGATCGACGGGACATCCAGCAAGCCGTTCGCACAATGCAGGTGCGCGCCGCTGAGGACAGTGTCCTTGCGCCAAACGGGAACAAGCGTCTCGTCGATATCCACGCCGAACAACTGGCTGGTCGCGATCTTTCCCCGCTCCACAGCCGTGCGGAGGAAGACGCCCTCGCCACAAGCTGGGTCAATGATGCGGGCCGTCCGCGCAAAGCTGCGGCCCCGGAAGACACGCACCATATCGAACATGAACCGGGCCACGACCGGAGGCGTGAAGAACTGCCCCAGCGCTCGCCGGCGTTCGAGGTCAGCGCTTTCCGAATGTCTGTCTGCAAGCTTGCGAGCGGAAGTCAGTGCCACGTCGGTGTATATACGGGTGAATTTAAGGTTCACGCAGTCGACGACTCCCAATCCGGTTCACATCTCAAAGCTGAAACGGAGGAATCGCTCACGATCATATCGTCAGGTTAGCAAATGGCAACAGCCGTTCGGTCAGCAAGTGCTGCGCGAGCATCTCGTCCACCGCTTCGCGGCGGATATTCGGGTTCAGCGTGGTCTGGCAGAGCGTGAAGAAGCTGTCGAACGCGGCCTGGAACTTCTTGTTGCTCTTGTGGGCGGCGGTCAGAATCTTGACCAGCCCCGTCGCCAGCTCCGGGACGCGTTCTTTGAACTCGGCCACCGCCTGGTGGAAGTCCTCGATCTCCGGCTCTGTGTAGCGTAGAACTCACCGCGAGCCCCGAGGCTCTGCCTCGCGCTCGGTACGACTGCTCGCTCACGGCCGCGAGGCGGAGCCTCGCAGGGCGGTTCCCAGGCGGAGCCTGGGAACCAGAGAAAGAATTGGACGCACTGCGTGGCGCGGGAACGCCTACGGTTTTGCGGCTCATGACCACAACTCGTCCAAATCGAGCTCCATCAGCCCGTTCACGCCGAAGAACTTCTCTTGTGATTTCACCCAATACCGATACGGCTTGCTCTTCGTGCCCGCCCCGTCGCGCAGGACTTGGTTTTTGTCGAGCGCATGCGCCAGCCAGCGGCCGAGCGTCATGTCCGTCGGCTTCGGCGAATCGTCCGGCCACTCGTCGAGGATGTCGCGGCGCGCCAGTTTGCGGCGGGCCGTGCCGAGGACGCGTTCGAGCGCACCCCAACAGTCGCCGACGGAGCGTTCGTCGTAGTCGCCGCGGCCCAGGTAGTCGGTGCCGGCGGCGTTTAATTCCAGCACCACGTGCGCCGGCGTCTCGGCGTGCCGCGAGAAGGCCTGGATGCGCCGGCGGCGGTCCGTCGGCTCGCCGCGCGTGTAGACGTGCATTTCCATCAAAATGTCCACGAAGCCGGACAGCGCGCCGCTGCCGCGCGCCAGCTGCCCTTCCGCGGCTTCCTTCTTCCGCGGATGGTGCAGGATCAATACGCTGACGCCTTCGGCGGCGAGACGTTGTAAGGGGAGCAACGCGCCAAGCACCACGGTAGCGTTGTTTTCGCTCCGACCGGGAAGAAACGACGCCAACGGATCAATAACGACGAGATCTAGACCTTCGTGGCGGCGCAAATCACAAAGGGAATCGACGAGGGCGAGCCAACCTTCGCCTGTCGGCTGGCCGCGGAACGGCCGGCAGAACCACCGAACGTGCGTCCCGAAATCAACCGTCTGACTTCGCCCCAGCCAAATTCCGGCGTCCTCCTCCGACACGACGGCCGCCTTGCCGGCGTGCAGCTGCTGACCGCCAAGCGTGCCGCCCTCCTTCAACTTCGAGATGAGGACGGATACGAGTGTCGTTTTCCCGGACTTCCATTGACTCGTCAACAAGGTGACGTTTCGAGCGGCAAGATAACCCTGCCACAGCCAGTGTGTTTCCCGGGTCGCCAGCGTGCGAAGGTCGTCTAACGTCAGCCCAGAAAAGGCGTTAGGTGTCCGAATTGCGCTTCCGTCACGGGGTGTGGGTGCTCGCTCCGCGGCAACAAAGTTCGTGGCGTCGGTCATGGCTGTCTCCAGTCCGGATTCATAACATCGAGTTTCGAAAAAGGCCGTTTTGTATGTATGGGGTGTTATGTTAGTTATTCATTTGTTCACTGGCCCTAGGGTAAGCAATTCGCCCCATGCATTTCAAGGATTAGCCCAGGTTGCGCACTTGTAAGAGAATTCTGTCGATTTTCGCCCCGGCTCCGCGTGAATTCCTCGGTTTTTCCGTAGTGGAAGTCGGCCAAACGCCGTGTAGTGAAGACCTACCCCCTTGCAATTTCGCCATGCTCC
>JBGQKZ010000039.1:0-53954 GCA_041499805.1 Gemmataceae bacterium | reverse complement strand
ATCTTGGAGGCCCTGCGCTTGGAGATGCCCGAACGCTTGAGTCCCGACCGCGTTTTGTAGTGAAGACCTGGGCCGACGCCCTCGCTGAAACCCGAGGAATTCTTACGCTGACCTAGCCAAGTGCGCAAGTCGGGCTAGCACACGCTTTAGCTTTGTGCGGGCCGGGCACAACCGAAAGGGTGTGCGACGACGTTCGCACCCGAGCGCCAAGAGATTACACTACCGGGAAGAACGCGAAGACCCCTTCCAGCTTGCGCATTTTTCGTCTTGCGCCGCGAATCAGCCCAGATTCCGTGCAGAATCACCTTGCAAAGCCAAAAAAAGGCCTTGACTGGTTGGGACGCGTCGCTATGGTGCCGCACCTTCGCATTCACTATCGGCAGCGAGCGAACCGTAACGACGGGGCACACGGCGTGCGCCCCCCGTTGTGCGGATGCTTCGTCCGGGGGGACGGGCCGCCGGGGAACGGGCCGGGGGGTTGCGCCATGAAGGAGATGGGGCTTATGCGAACGCGAACTGGCTGGCTGGGGTTGCTGCTCACCGCGGGGTTGGCCCTGGCGCCGACGACAGCACGAGCGCAGGTCATGACGGGGCCGGACGTGCCGCCGAGTGACTCGCCGTGGCCGTTCCCGTTATATCATTCGCACCCGGAAACGGGCGGCTTTTACACGGCGTCAGATTTCTGGTTGCTGCGCCAGACGAACCCGCTCAAAAGCCAGGTCATCGCCATCCGCGGCTTCAATGACGTGGACGGGTCGATTCAGGCCTCCATCCAGGCGGTGAACGGCGGCACCACTTCGATTATTCCGGGCAAATTCTTCGGCGACGCGTCCCCCGCGCTGGACACGGAACAGGTCTCCGGGCCCGGCACGTATCAAGCGGGCTTCGGCTTGACGCTCGGCTGGCGGTTCGGTGAAGGTTCCCCGATCGAAGCCGTTGAATTGCGCTGGCGGCACCTGGCCGAGTCAAAGTACTCGGCCGTGGCGTCCTTCATTCCCGCCAATTTCCAGCTCGGCAACAACCTGGAGAACAGCTTTCTGTTTTCTCCCGTCTTCAACTTTCCGAACGAATTCGCCGGCCCGGCGTCGAAGGTCGGCGTGAGCGTGCCGAACCCCAGCAACGGCAGCAGCGCCGCCCTGGTTCTCGGTGTGAATGGCCAGGTGACGATCCAGAGCGTGGCCAACGTCAACCAAAACGGCCAGATCACAAGCGTCTCGAGCGTCCTGAACGTCGGTACGGGCGGCAGCATCACGGCCAACGTCGTCGCCACGTCGCAAGGCGTCTCCATTTTTCCGCAGTCGGCCTTCGGCATCTGGAATGCCGCCTCGGTGATGACTCTGGAATTCATCCAGCGCTACGATGACTTCGACATTATCGGCCGCATCCCGATCTATCAGGGCGAGACGTGCCGTTGCTACGGTCTCGTCGGCGGCCGCGCCGTCATTATGTGGGAGCGCTTCACGTGGCGTACGCAGGACGTGGAAGCGGTCTTCCCGTCCACGCAGGCCACCGCGAGCGTCGGCACGTTGAATATCGGTGGGCCGCCCACGATTATTGGTCCGGGAACCACCCTCTTCCAGCCCGGCACCGCGATCCAGGCGCAGAACATCTCCGTCAGCGCCGGGGCGCCGCCGGGCGTTGCTCCGGGCAACAGCGCCCCGCAGGACGTCGCCAACTACAGCAACGTCGTGTCGAACCGCTTGTACGGCCCGCTGGTTGGCATCGGCTCGGAGTATTACATCGGTCATGGCTTCTCGGTCAGCCTCGACACGCGCATCGCCGGACTGCTCGACGTGGTCAAAGAAGAGGCCAAGTACGAACTCGGCGACCGCTCCACTGCCCACAAACACGCCCGCACCGACTACACGCTTGCTCCCGAAGTCGGCGCCACGGCGTACATGACCTGGTATCCGATCGAGGGCATCGAGCTGCGCGTCGGTTACGACTTCTCGGTGCTGTTCAACTCCGTGTCGTCGCCGCGCCCCGTGGACTTCAACTTCAGCTCCGTGATCCCGGATTACTACAAGCACCAGACGCGCACCCTGGACGGCTGGCAAGCCGGTCTCGCGTTCATTTTCTAATCGCACACGGCGTTCGATGTTCGCCATCTCCGGAAGCCCACGAGCGGACTACGCTCGTGGGCTTTTTTTGACAGCCATCCGCGTGTTACGAGAAGTGGATACGGAGTCACCACTCACCACTCACCACTCACCACTCACCACTCATCACTCGCCAAACTTCACCTTGCACACCTCTGCCTGCTCGTCGTGCTTCTTTAGTATCACGTTGTGCCGTTCCGTCGCTTCTTGCGGCGTGCCGGCGTTGCGCGTGACGGCGACGTTGACGTGCGTCTCACCCGCGAGCAGGTTCGGATTGGCGCGGTAGTAGTGGACGATGATCGTGTAGGCGCCCTTCAGGGCGTGCAGCGCCTGGTAGCGTTCCGGACCGTAGCCCTGCGTTTGATCTTGCGAGAGCTGGCCGCCGTTCTTGGTGCGCTGGTGTTGGTAGAAGCACTTGGTGCCGTCGGGCTCGATCACCCAGAGGTCGATGTCGGTGGCGTCGGTGTTCCAGGTGATGACGACGCGCAGGTCGCTGGGCTGAAGCACGCCGCGTAAGGCTTCCAGGCGGTTGCCAAAGACGTTTTTCAGCTCCTTCGCCACGTCCTTGCGACGAATGGCGTCGTTCATCATGCGTGCGTATTCTTCAAGGGCGACGGTCTTCAAGTCGGAAGCAAAGCGGGCGTGCCATTGGCCGGTGAGGACCATTTCGTAGTAGAGCGCGGCGAGCCCGAACTTGCCGCACTCTTCCAGGCTGCGGGCAAGATCGCGATAGCTGTGCGGCTCGAATGGGCGATTACGCTGCACCTGCTGGAACAGCCGCGCGGCCTGGGCAGCCTGGTGGAGATCGAGTAAGCGATAGCCGACGAGCCGCAATGCGTCCGGCCGCGACGGAAACTGTTCGATCACGCTCGACAGCACGCGGACAGCGCCGTCGGTGTCTTTCGCGTTGGCCCGGCGGCGCGCTTCGGTCAGGTAAGGTCCGACGTTGCGCAAATCACGTTCGCGATCCGTGAGATAATTTGCCGCGACGTCGTTGGCGTGCAATAGCGCGCCGTCGAGGTTGCTCGCCGGCAACTCATAATCGGCGGGTTCGAGAATGTTGAGCAGGCGTTGTACCTCGGTCGCGTTCGGACCGCTGAGGAGCGAGAAACGCGCCGGCATGCGGGCGAAGAATTGCTGGAACGCCTCCTTCGCCGGCAGCGCGCGGCCCAGCCGTTGCCACGCTTCGTCGAGGAACATGCCGAGGTCGCCGCCGGGAACGAGCTTGCCGCGCTCGTCCTGAAGGTTGAGACGTTTGTAGTCATTCTCGTTTTCGAGCACGAGGAACGACGCGACTTTGCTGCCGACGCCGAACTGCTGGCAGTACGCCGTCACCAGGCTGTCGAGATTTGGATCGTTGAGCGACAAGAGCGACGCGACGGCGACCTCCGCCCAGGCGCGCGGGGCCAGCTCGGCGGCGGACGCCACTTCAATCGGGTATTCCTGAGCGAACTTCTTGCCGAGGAATTGGCCTTCGATCACGAGTTGGAGCTTGCCGGGCTGATTCACGCGGGCGGCCACGAGCACATCGCCGCCGGGATAAACCGCGGCCTTTCGGCCGGCAACAAGCACGTCGCTGGTCGAGCCGCCGGTGAATTTGACCTTTTCGATTTGCAGACATTGATTGCGATGCGCCGCCGCCGCCGCGTTAAGGTCGGTGTCGCCGTAGCAATTGAAAATACCGCCGCCTTGGCGGGTCAACGCCTCGAACAACTCAAGATTGTCGGCGCCGAGGCCGGTGCGATAGCAGTGGAAGCGCGTCGGGAACGGGCAGCGGCTCTCGAAGCGGGCCA
Organism: Gemmataceae bacterium; assembly: GCA_041499805.1. Taxonomy (GTDB): domain Bacteria; phylum Planctomycetota; class Planctomycetia; order Gemmatales; family Gemmataceae; genus JBGQKZ01. The sequence continues at coordinate 50,062 of JBGQKZ010000039.1, read as the reverse complement.
CCAACGTCGCGATGTCCGACTCGCCCCACGTGATCTGGCCGTCGGAAAGCATGAACACGTTCAGCCGCGTACCGGGCTCAATCAGGAAGCGCGGCGTGATGAGATTGTCCAATGCCGCGGAGAGGTCGGTCGCGCCTTCGAGTACCAGACCGTCCACGCGGGCGAACGCACGCTCGCGGCCGGTTGGGTTGTTTTCGAGCCAGGAATTCGGTTCAACCCAGGCGCCGGCCACGTTGAATGTCAAGATGTTGAAGCGCTTGATGGTTGGGTCGGTTTCCAGAATCTTCCGCAGCAGCTTCATGTTGACGGCGAAGCGGTCGGGATGCTCGCTCAGCGAGGTGTCGAGCAGAAAGACGGCGTGGTCGCTGTACGGCGTAGCGGCTTCGATCCGCAGTTCGGGCCGCACGCGGGCCATCAGGTAGATGGGACCGCTCTCGCCCTGTCGCCCGCTGAGGACTTGAATCTGCGGTTGGGCAGGCACGTAGGTGAACAGGGCATCGCCACCGGGGCCGTTGTCCTTCCACGATTTGCGGAACGCGACGCGACCACCCGCGGTCGATTTCTCGGCGTCGCCGGGGCCAAAAGCGACCTGCTGGCACTCCGCCGGATCGGCCGACAACGCGAATTGCAATTCCTGCACCTTGCAATCGGGCAGCGGGAAACGATAGAGCACGCGCTCCTGCGCGAACGGCAGCAATTCCTCATACGCGATGATGACGCGGTTGTAGCCTTTCGCCTGAATCGGAAACACACGGCCGCTGAACGTATTGCCGCCGGCGTATTCGAGCAGCGCCGGGTCGATACGGCCGCGTACGATCTCTTCGTAGGTTTCGAGCGCCTTCACCTTGCCGACAATGCGGGCTTCTTGCAGCGGTCCCCAATCGGCGGTGCTGATGTTCTTCACCAGCTCCGCGGGCGGCAACGACGCCAGCTTGTCGGCCGGCAACGGCGGCACGTCGCCACGCTGCCCGAATCGCGGCGGCGCGGTGTCGCGCTGCTGACCAAGAAACATCGCAAAGTAGCTCGGACTGGCGCCGGTTGGCAACGGGTACTCAAACGTGCCTTCCAAGCGGCGATCGTAGGGATTGCGGAAGATGTGATCGACCACCGTGCGGGCACGCGGCCCTTCCACGGTTACGGTGACTTGCAGGCTCACCAGTTCCAGGGCGTTGCCGTCGCCGACGTAGACGCGGGCGAAGGAGGGGCGGCGGCCGTCTTGATGCCAGATTTGGGGCTTGGATGCCACGGACGCGTCGCTATCCCGCTTACTCACCGACTTGCCTCGCAAACCCTGGACCTGATCCGAAGCGACGAGACCGACCGGCTCCGGCTTATGCTCGGGATCAGTTTGTCCAGTTAGATAAGGCGGCGTCGCAGGCGCTCCGGGCATGCCGGGTCCAGTATGCGACGAAACTGGCGGAGCCGGAAGGCTGGGCATAGCGCCGCGCGGGAGCGGCGACATCATTCCCTTTCCCGCAGCGGTGCCGCGCCCCATGCCGCTGCCACTTCCGCCGTCAGCACCGGGCGCTGGCTTTGCCGGTGCCGCGTCCAAATCATTCGGCAAACTCTTGGCGCGTTCTTCCAGCGCTGCCGTCTCTGCGGGCACTTGCTTTGCCGCGATTTCTTCCGGCTTTTTCTCCGAAGAACAGCTCACACCGCTCGTGAGCGTACCGATCAAAAGCAACACGAGCCCTGTTCCGAGGGCCGAGCCGCGGCGGACGTGCCAACGCGTGTGGTTCATGGCAAACTCCCCGATGAAAGGACGGACGAAGACAAAATGCCAGCGCGGCCCGTGCGACGCCAGAAAGGTGTCTGCGCCCCACGGACCTTCGAGAGTGCGTGCTGTTCAATAGACGCGCGTGCGCGGCGATTATTCCGAAAATTCCGCGCGGCGTCCTCTGACCGATCTATACGCGCTTGCCATCTATTTTGTTTACGCTTTTCGGGCGCGGCGGTTCTGTGTGCGTCCTTACCTGTCGCGCGCAGCGGGCGCAACGGTGATTTGCTAGAATGTCAACAGACAGGCAACGCCACCCAAGATTTCTAAGATCGCGGACAAGCAATGGACGAACAGGAACAACTGCGACAGCGTCAACACTGGCAGGAACTTGCCGAGTTGCTCGGCCTGGAAGGGGATGCGCCGGCGGCAACGCCACCCGCCACGACCCGCAAGGTGGCCGAGCCGGTTGAGGAGCCGACCGCTGTTCCGGATGCCCACGACGAACCGGACGATCCGACCTGGGTGGACGATTCCGACGAGGAGCCGGTCCGGGACGCGGTGGAGGCGGAAACCGAGTCCGCCCCGCCGACGGGCGAAGCACCTGCGCCGGACGAAGAAGAGCGGCCGCGGCGTGGCCGGCGGCGCGGTCGGCATTCCGGCCGCGACAAGAAAGCCGCGGCCGAAGCGACGACGACCGACACGGCGGCCGCGGACGGCAGCGCAGACACGGAAAAAGCAGGCGACGAAGAGCGGCGCGGCGGTCGCCGTCGCGGCCGCGGCCGCGGCCGACACAAGGAAACGGACGAGACGGAAGCGCCTGTCGAGATTGCCGCGGCCGATAGGGAGGAACCGCCGACGCCGCACGCCGACGCCGCCGAGGACGACGACGAGGACTTTTCGAACTGGAACATTCCGTCCTGGCAGGACCTGATCGCATCGCTGTACCGCCCGGAACGGTAACCGGAATGGGAGCCCGACGCACCAAGTGAGGGAGCCGAAAATGGCAAATGCCGAATGCCGAATGCCGAATGCCGAATCAAGGCCAGAAGCCCAAATGCGGAATCGCTGAGCAATTTGACATTTTGTCATTCGTCATTGATGCGACATTCGACATTCGGCATTACCTCGTTTGGGCGGCTGGCTCGCAAGAGTTGAGGTGCTCTCATGGCCGACGCCATCATTGATATTGTCGGTCCGGACGAGCTGCCCGAGATCGCGCAGCTCTACAGTCAAATCTTCCGCCCGCCGCGCGACGTGGAATCATTCCGCCGGCGTTTCCGCGGACGTTACAACATCCTGCAACTCGTTGCCCGCATCAAGGATCGGCCGGTTGGCTTTTTCCTCGGCTTCGAGCTGAAACCCGGCGTCTTTTTCTCCTGGTTCTACGGCGTCGCGCCCGAGTTCCGGCGGCAAGGCATCGCGTCGCAGCTCATGGAAGCCGTCCACGAATGGGCCAAGCAAAACGACTACGAGTCAATCCGCTTCGAGTGCCACAACCAACACCGCCCGATGCTGCACCTCGCCATCGCCAAGGAATACGACATCGTCGGCATGCGCTGGGATCCGGATCGCGGGGATAATCTGGTGATTTTTGAAAAGGTGTTGGGCAATTGAATGACGAATGTCGAAATGCCGAATGACGAATCAATGCCGAATTTGGAATGCCCAAGAGAAATCGCCGAGCCATCATTCGTCATTGGGCATTCTTCATTGATTCGACATTCGGCATTCGACATTCGGCATTGATGCTTGAGGCTTCATTTCCACGAAATTCTTCAGCAAGGTCGGCCCTTCTGCCGTCAAGAAACTCTCCGGGTGAAACTGCACGCCGTGCAGCGGCCAGGTTTTGTGGCGCACGCCCATGATTTCGTTTTCTTCGGTCCAGGCGGTGATGACGAAATCGGGGTTGTGGAAGGTTTCGCGCTTGATGACCAGGCTGTGGTAGCGTGTCGCTTCAAAAGGGTTCGACATGCCGCGAAAGACGCCCTGGCCGTCGTGGTGGATCGGCGACGTCTTGCCGTGCATGATGCGGTAGTTGCGAATCACCTCGCCGCCGAAGACGTGGCCGATGCACTGGTGGCCGAGACAGACGCCGAGCGTCGGCACCGTCGGCGCGAAACGGCGAATCACCTCGTTCGAGACGCCCGCTTCCCGCGGCGTACACGGACCCGGCGAAATAATGATGTGCGACGGCTTCAACTCCGCGACGCGCTCGGGCGTGATTTGATCGTTGCGATGGACTTGCAAGTCGATGTTCGGATCCAGCTCGCCAAGCCGCTGGACGAGGTTGTAGGTAAAGGAGTCATAATTATCGATGAGAAGAATCATGTCCGTCGTCAGTTGTCCGTTGTCAGTAGTCAGTCGGGGATTGCAACGGACAACGGACAACTGACCACGGACAACGGACTAGCTTTGCTTCTCCGGAACCGCCTGCGCGCTGTTCACTTTAGCATCGTACTTCGCCTTCGCCGTGGCAGGGTCGAGCTTGGTGAGGCATTCTTCGGACGCGGCGACGTCGTACCAGCCGCCGTCCTGGAAGTCGATCAGCGCTTTACGGTTGAAATTCACCGTGATCACGCGGCCGACGATGCCGGCGAAGCGCTTCAGTTCCGCCCGGTCCAGCTTCACTTCCACGAATTGGTCGGTCCACTCGCGTTTGAGGGCTTCGTAGGGTTGGTCCATGGTCAGTTGTCAGTTGTCGGTTGTCGGTTGTCGGTGGTCAGTTGTCCGGCGTAGTCTCAGGTTATCACAAAGAGTGGCGGGCGGCTATTTGGAGCGGCGCCGACCCGCCCTCTCGATAACGGACAACTGACATTTACGTGAAGTCGCCGCGCGAAGCGGGTTCAAAATCGAGGCGTTTGACGAATTTGCACGCTTCTTCGGCGCCCGTATCGGGATTCATGCCGGCGTCTTTCCATTCGACGGAGAGCGGGCCGTCGTAACCGATCTCGTTGAGGGCACGGATGATCGCCTCCCAGTCGATGCCGCCGCGGCCGGGCGAGCGATAATCCCAGCCGCGCTTCGGGTCGCCGAGCGGCAGATAGGAGCCGAGAAGGCTGTTGCGGCCATTCAATGTCAAGACAACGTCCTTGATGTGTACGTGATAGATGCGGTCGGGGAAGCGGCGCAAAAACTCTACCGGATCGACTCCTTGCCAGTGGAGATGGCTCGGGTCGAAGGTGAAGCCGAATTCCTCACGGCCGTGAAAGGCGTCGAGCGCCATTTCGGCGCTGTGCAGATCGAAGGCGATCTGACCGGGATGGACCTCGAAGGCGAATTTGACGCCGCACTCCCGGCAGACGTCGAGGATCGGATTCCAGCGGCGGACAACGGTGTCGAAGCCGGTCGCGACCTGCTCCCGCGTCGGGCCAGGATAGCCGCAGACGTAGGCCCACAGCGGCGACCCCGTGAAGCCAACAAGCACGCCGACGCCGAGTTTCTGGCAGGCTCGCACCGTAGCCATCATCTCCTCGGCGGCGCGTTGCTGTACGCCGGCGGGATCGCCGTCGCCCCAAACGTACTCTGGAAGCAGTGGTTGATGACGCGCGTCGACCGGGTCACAGACCGCCGTGCCGGTGCGATGATTGCTGACGGTCGGCGCCGTGAGATCGTAACGGGCCAGCAGATCGAGCTTTTTCTGGCAGTAATCTTCCTCGCTCACCGCCCGCTGCACTTCGAGATGATCGCCCCAGCAAGCGAGTTCGAGGCCTTGATAGCCCCACTCGCTCGCTTTCTGGGCCAACTCCTCCAGGGAGCGGTCCGTCCATTGACCGGTGAACAGGAGGATAGTGCGCGCCATGCGATACCAGGAATCAGGGATCAGGAGCCGCGTACGCAGTAAGCGGTCCGACACCGCTTACTGCGTGCGCGGCTCCCGACTTCTGTTTACGTGGGCGAATTGCCGTCGCCGCCGGGTAGAGTCGGCGTCCCGGCTTCGGAAGGCGTAGGGGCGCCCGCCGCGCTCGGTTCCGGCACCGTCGTTGTCGTCGCGGCGGGCGGCACGCGGAGAGTCGGGGATTCAACCATGACGCGGCCAGGGTCTGTGGCTGCCGGGCTCGTGGCCATCGGCCCCGCGGACGGCGTGAACGACTCGGGCAGGTCCTCGTCCTCCAGATACACCTCGTCCATCTCCGCGTCGTCCACTTTGCGGCGCATCAACAAATAGATAATGGTGCTCGCACTCCAGAAGTAGCTGTAGCCGAAACCGAGCACCATGAGGAAGATCAGGTACAACCAAACGGCGACGAGAAACGCGCCGATGTAATTCCAACCGCGGAAGTTCTTGACGTAGTCGTCATACGCGGACGGTTCGATGACGCCGTCGCGCACGATACGGCGGCCATCGTCCAAAACCGTCCCCTGTAGGAGCAAATCACGCCAGCCAAACGACGTCGGAGCGTATACGAACAGAAACGTCGGATCGCGATTGGCGGCACTCGCGCCTGGCGTGGACCCGACGCCCCACTTCGCCAGATAAACCATGAACGAGCCCATAAAGCCGACGAAGAAGATGACGAGCGCGCCGTAGACGAGCCCAACGATCGTGTACCAGATGTAATGCCACGGCGCCTGATAAACGTAGCTGTACGAGCGGCTGACTGCCTCCCAGGCGTCGGTCCCCTCGGCGCTGATCGTCGCCGACATGAGCGGCCAACCGACCAACCCAACGAAGACCACCGCCATCACCAGGCCGAGGATCAGCATCAGCCACCAGAGCACGCCGTCGAGCAATTCGCCGACGATCGGAATCATGTGGAACAGGCCGAAGATCATCATGAAAACGAGCAGGGCGGCGACCAGGATGATCGGGAACAACGGGGCCGAGAAGTAGGAGACATAGCGCCGCACGGTAAAGCGCAGCGCCTCGGCGATGCCGATTTTCTCCTTTCGCGCCACCTGCACCGCGGCGATGCGCGTGATGGCGCCGCCGAACAGGGCCCACGTCGCCAGCGTGACGAGAATGACGAGCAGGAAATAGATTTTCGCCAACAGCCCCGCGTGCGGGTTCAGGAACAGCCGAATCGGCGCCAGAAACTTGAAGAGCGGCTCGAGCAGAACCGGCATCTCCCGCGCCATGAACCAGCCGGGGAAATCACCACGCTCCCACGGCACATAGTGGACGGTGCCGTCGGCGCTGACACGCCCGGATTGTCCGGTCACGAGCAGGTAGGGATTGGGTCCGCGATCCTCGAACCACGGCAAGGTGCGGAGGAGGCCTGACGCTTTCCGCTCCTGTTTGTGAACCTTTAGGGCATTCAGCACGAGAGAATTGCCGCTGACCTGTGCTTCCTGCTCAACTTGAGCAAGGGTCTTGGCGCCGCTCTTGACTTGCTTCGCGATGTCGTCCGCGAGCTTGCGGATCGTGTCGATCTCAGCGGGCGATTCGGCGACGTCCACGGGCTCGACAACCTCGGACGACTGGGACGGCCCTGCAGCCGCGTGCAGCAGATTCCACTTCTCCCGATCGCGCTTGAAGGCGATCCATGAGTTGCTGGTGCGTGCCGCCTCGTCCTCGCCGGAAACATCCTTGTACTTTGGGCTGCCCCAATCCGGCTTCTCCGACAATCCATAGAAGATGACGGCGAGCAACCACCAGCCCAGCGCCATGACGACAATGCCGCCCGCGGCCAGCAGCAGCTTATTCAAGTCCAGCGCCACGCGGAATCCCTGAAACAAGGCAGTCCACGGCAGCAGTTGGCGCCAATCGGTCTCGCGTGCCTCAAGTCGGTCTTCAGCCATGCGACGCTCCTTTGCGGTCGGTCGTCATTCAGAGTGCCAATTATATGGCAGGAAGGGCGAGGGGCGAGGGGCGAAGGCCAAGCGGCGCCGAGTGCTTGTTCGTCGCCCCGCGCACGTCCCCGCGCGCCTGGCCCGTCTCTTCGTCATATTTGGCACACGTATTGCCCCGTTTCCGCCGGTGGGTCGGTTGCACGGCCCGCAAGGCTGGGATACGATACAAATGTGGCAGTCGCCGCCGTTCGATGGGCGTTCTCATGCCGGCACAACTCACGGCCCTTACCGACGGTCCCAACATTGTGTTGGACAAGCCGATCCTTCTCATTGGCCGGCACCCGGAATCCGATATCCAGATCAATTCGCGCAAGATCTCGCGTCTCCATTGTGTCGTCGCGCAGGTGAGCGACTATCTCGTGGTCCGCGACCTCGGCAGCACGAACGGCGTTCGCATCAACGGCGTGCGCGTGCTCGACGGCAAGCTTCGCGACGGCGACGAGCTGACGATCGGCAACCACCGCTACAAAGTGCAATGGGAATCCCTTGCTCCTGCTCCCCGGCTCCCCGCGGAACGAGAAAAACCCACCGCCAAAGATACGGAGCGGCCCGCGCCGCCGTTCGAGTCGTGCGAAGAGCCGGTGCCGCTCAGTGACGCCGAGGGCGTCGCACCGGCGGCGCCGATGGCGAAGGGCGTGGCGCCGCGCGCCAAGCCGGCCCCGCCCCCCGCCCGCAATGACCCGCGCGTGCTGATGCTGCCGGATGATTTCAGAATCGCGTCATCGCCAGACGCGGGGCGACAATCGTCGTCGCACTTTCCACGACTGCCGTAGGGCGATCGCACGCCGGACTTATGGGACGAACAGGACGAATAAGAAGAATTCTCTTCACCGCGTAATTCGCTTCACGATTAACGTCGCATACGACCCGCGCGGCAGATCGAATCGCAGGATTAATTTCTTACGGTTCGGATGACGCTCGTCTTCCCCGGATTCACTCGACAAGGTTTCCGGCTGGCAGTGTGCCGCCCGATCGCCCTTCGAGAAGAACAGCTCGCGGAAATCCTTCAACTTCAACTGAGCTTCCGCCAGGCCTTCCTCCGCCAGCACCGCGTCCATCAAAACCTTGCCCGGATGGTCGGGCTCCAGAGCGGTTCGACCCGAAGGCAGCGGCAAGCGCAGAGCGGCCAGCGCCGCCCGTTGCTCGGCGTCCAACCGCCGTGGCATCGGTAGGTCGCCCAACCGTAACCGAACGGAAACCAACTGTTCCGGCGGCAAGCGTTCCTTCAGCCAGCGTGCCAGCATGCGGTTCCACAAATAGCTCTGATACGCCGCCAAATAAAGGCCGCGCAATTCCGGCCGCAGACGTTCGAGCGCGCCCTTGAAATCGGCGGGATGGTGGGACAGGTACGCCATCAACCTGCGGGTGTGGACGTCCGGCAACCGATCCCTTAACAGCGCCCAGTCGCCCCACCGCGCACGGAGGAGCGCTTTTTCCTTTTTGTGCGTCGAGCGGTCGAATTCATACGGCTGCACGAGCGCCTGTTTGAGCGCGTCCTCATAGCGTCCGAGAATGATGTGCTTCGCGATAAATTCCCCGTCAGCCGAAACCGAGCCGAAGCGCTGGTCGTCGAAGTAATTCGGCAGCCCGTCGCTTTTCAATTCGTCCAGCGTGTGTACGGCCCGTTCGAGGCTCTCCTCGTCGAAGTCGCGCAGCGTCAACACAAAGCGATTCGCGCGGATGTCGTGTGACGTGTAGGGCGCCGGAACCTGGCCGAGATACTCGACGTACACGCTTTGCTGCGTCAAATTGCGGCTGGGCCCATGGAAGATCGTGAGGTATTGCCGGGTCCACGCATGCCGGTCCTTGAGCCCGCCGTAGGACAATCGTCGCGGCTCCACGCGCCAGCGCCGGCGAATGGCCGCCAGCGCGTCGAGCGTAGACCAACCCCGTTTCTCTATGCGATAAAGCGCAAACGCCCCCTGCGGCTGCGGGACCACGTCCGTAAGCTCTTCGACCTGAAAATCATCGGGTTGCTGCTTGAGCTTCATGCGTCACCGTAGGCGCGGCTTGCCGAGCGTGGCCTTGAACGTCAAGCGGCCCGTACCACCAACGGGAGCAACGCCTATCTTCAATCTTGGGAATTGGTAGCTGCGCAGAAAGGTCGGCGCGCAAAAAAAGAGGTCGAGAGAGGAGAATCTGAAACCGTCGCCCAGTCAGCTTCAAATTCTGAAAATTCTCTCGACCTCGTCTCCTCTTATACCCGCTCTGATTTGGAACGCAAGCTTTTTTTGGAAGAAAATCTAAACTTTTCCTAACATTACGAAATCTTCACGAGTGTCGCAGAAGGCGCGACACGGCGGCTTTCGCGCATCCATTTCGTAATGCCATTTGCAATCATGTTTTGTGGCCGATTTCGACACGCACAAGAATGATTCACGGACTACGGAACGCCTGTTCAAATCCTTCGCGCGAGCCTCTCGAAAAAAGTGGTCATTGCGGTTGAAATGCAGCTGTCGGGCGTGACGAACCGCCTGTCAGGATCACCGTGCCCGGCTTCCCTTTGACCGTTTTTTCTTTTGCTGATGCATCATTCGCCGGCAAGTTCACGGTCGGAAAGCTGAGGCGATCGACCGGTTTGAGGAAGTCCCATTCATCGCGCGGCTCGGGCTTGCGGGCGGAGACCGGCTTCGGCGTGAGTCCGGTTTCGCGCGCGGCCGGCATCTCCGCCGGCTGCACGACCGGCACCGAGCCCGCGACAACCGCCAGCTCACGCGCCAGCATCTCGAGCGTGTAGCGATGCGTCGGCGAACCGAAGTGATAGACGTCCGGCACGTCGGTGTTGTCGGCGCCGTCAAGCGTGTCGCCGTTCCAAATCCAGCCGGTCGCGAGGATATTGACGATTCGCAGCGCGTTCTCCGGCCGATCGCGCGGAATGTTCTTCAGCGTGTTGCCGCCCAGGTAGACGAGCAGATCGATCGGGATGTCCTCTTCCTTGGCAGAGCGGGCGAGGTTCCGCACCATGTTGGCGCCGAAGCTAAACCCGACGAGCACAAAGCGTGCGTCGGGATCTTCGTGATGAATGCGGTGTAGTTCCTTGTCGAACGACCAGACATGATACAACTGGCCGTAATACGTCTTGTTAAAGCCAAGATCGTGCAGATATTCGTTAACACCGCTCAAGTTTGCCAGGTCCACCGGATCGAGACCGTGAATGATGAAGACATAGACATGATCGCGGCAGCAATGGGGCAACGTATGGCACGGGTCCACCAACTCGGCGGCAGGTTGATGAATGGGATGCACGAAGCCCAAGCATCCCGGCCCCGCGAACAGTGCAAAAAGCAGCAACCCGGTGCGCAACAAAGCGTGCAAGCCGCGGAATGCCATCCCTGGTGTCTCCACGTGGAGAGCCCTGTAGGCGGAATCCCTTCCGCCGCTGCCGTAAGTAGCGCGGTGTCGCGATCTGGGAGACTTCGGCAGTATTAGTGTTGTCGGCGTGCCGGGAATGATCGGTGCAAATGAAGCGGGGATAAACACGCGAGCCGCGCCCAAGTGGTTCGGCCTGTAACGAGAGCGCCAGTCGCGAGCATTCCGAGCCCGCCGTGCGGGAACCGAGCCGACGATGCTCGCTCATGTGTCGAGCCCTGACCGGAGCACCTACGCAACCGCTACCGCTTTCCCCGTCTTCACCGCTTGACATTCCTTGAAACAGACGACGAGCGCATCCCGCGCAAGCTGGCTGCTAAGGAGATCGGGCGCCTTTCCCGTCGCCACCCCTGCCACCGCGGCCTGGATCTCAGACGTGAACGCAGCCGTGGCAGCGCCGCCGCCTTTCAACTTCGGCTGCTTCGCCTTACCATCGGCCGTATAAACCGTGAGCGGGCAAGTCCCCGACTCATAGCTTAATGTCGCCTTCTCCAGATAAATCTCGTAACCGTGAACAAACGGCCGCCCGCTCTGCGCCACCGCGCCGCTGGCGCACGTCACCGCTGGGCCGCCGTGTCCGTAGAGGTACGCGGTCGTCAAGTAGGTCACCGTGCCTTTCTCGACCATCCCCGTCGCGAACACCTTTTCCGGCACGCCGGCGAGCAGGCCGATGAAGTGCGTATCGTGAATGTGCAGATCAATCGCCGGCCCGCCCGTCTTGGCCGCGTCGCCGATCTCCGCCGACCAATCCGGCTTCGCGATGACCCGCTTGAAGTGCGCGCCAAGCAGCTTGCCGTACGTACCCTTGCGCACGACTTCCGCCGCATAAGCGAACTCTGGAAAAAACGGCAGCACGTGGGCCACCATCAGCAGCTTGCCCGCCTGCCCCGCGGCCTTGAGCATGCCATCCGCCTCGCGCGGCTCAAGCGCGATCGCCTTCTCGACCAGCACGTGCTTGCCCGCCCGGAGCGCCGCCAGCGCCGTCGGCGCATGGCGGTCGGTCGGGTTGCACACGTCGATCAGGTCGATGTCCGGATCGGCAAGCAAGTCGTCGAGCCGTTCGTACTTCTTGATCTTCGACAGATCCATCATCGCGCCCGGCGGCCCAAAGTTGCCGCGGATCGAGCGCCAATCGCCGGCCAGTTTCTTGGGATCGCGGCTGCAAATCGCCGTCACCTTCGCGCCCTTGAGCTTGCGGGCAGCGAGGTAGTGAATCATGCCCATGAAACCGACGCCGACGATGCCGATGCGGATCATGCTGGTGACTCCTCGAGCCGGAAAGCAGGAGCGAGTTCGAGCTATCCTATGCGGCTTGGAGAGCAAATCTCTCGCAAAAACGCAAGCTTGGCAGCCAAGGTGTCAAGTATGCGCTGTGTCTTCGCGCCCTCCGCAGCCTTGCGTAAGAGTCTCATCGCGAGACTTCCTCGCTAGCGCTGCGAGCGCCCTCACGGTCTCGAACCCCCATCAACAAAAGCGCTGCTGTCACCGCCAGACCCGCCCCCGTGCCAAACGCCGCCAGCGCCCCAACGTTCTGATACAGCGCCCCAAACAGCAAGCTCGCCGGCAGCGTGGCAACCCCGAGGGCGAAGTTGTACCAGCCGTACGCCAACCCCTTACGCTCGGCCCCGGCAAGTTGTGCGACGAATGCCTTCTCCGCCGGCTCGGATAAGCCGTAGAAAATCGCGTAACCGGCAAAACAAGTCCACACCTGCCACACCTCCGTCGCCAGTCCGAACGCCAGGTAGACGACGCCGTAAACCAGCCAGCCGAGATTCAGGAACAACCGCGGACCGAACCGATCCACGCCGCGGCCCAGCACCACGTTGCCGGTGCTCTTCACCACATGAAAGGCGCACCAGAGCACGGGCAGCAGCGCCTCGTGAACGCCCAGATCCTTCGCGCGCAGCAGCAGGAACGCATCGCTCGAATTGCCCAGCGTAAACACGAACAAGGCCAGCAGGTAGCGTCGAAAATTGCGGTCAAAGGGCCGCAGCGTCAGTTTCAACCGCTCCTTCGGCGGCGCGGGCGTCGCCGTCTCGCGCAGTCCGAGCGCGAGCAGGCCCACAACGAGCACGCCGGGCACGAGAGCGAGAAGAAACAGCGTCCGGAGCCGATCCGGCCATAGCAACAGAAACCCCGTGGCCAACAACGGGCCGAGCGCAGCCCCGAGATGATCCATTGCCCGATCGAAGCCAAATGCACGGCCACGGATATGCGGCTCTGTCGAATCGGCGATGAGCGCGTCCCGCGGCGACGTGCGAACCCCTTTCCCGACGCGATCCGCGACCCGTACGAGAAGAAGCTGCCACGGCGCCGCAATGAACCCGACAAGCGGCCGCGCGAGCGCCGCCAGCGAATAGCCGAAGACGACGAATCCCTTCCGTTTCCCCGCCTGGTCCGATCGGCCGCCCGACCAGAGCTTAAGAAAACTCGCAACCGAATCGGCCGTTCCCTCGATAGCGCCGAGCCAACCCGCGTTGCCGCCGGACAGCGTCAGCAGAAAGCTCGGCAGCAGCGGGAAGATCATCTCGCTGGCGATGTCGTTGATGAGGCTGGCGAAGCCAAGGATTTTGACGTTACGGGGCAACGTCCGCCGAGGCGCTGCTGCCGCTGGTGCATCGGCCTGGCTCATGGAGTCATCATAGTGGTCGCCGATCAACGCGACCCTCCGGGGCCGCCGACGTAGAATGTCTTTGCGGGATTGAGTCGACTGCATCGACCGCACGGAGAAACGCTCATGCTCCTCCACGAATTCAAGTGGAAAGAAGAGGTGCTCCAGTCGCAGGAACCGGTCCTCGTCGATTTCTGGGCGACCTGGTGTCCGCCGTGCCGGGCGATGAATCCGACGATCGAGTCGCTGGCACGCGATTTCAAAGTGTGCAAAGTGAACGTGGACACCAATCAGCTGTTGGCGGCGCGCTACAATGTCTCGTCGATCCCGGCGCTGCTGATCTTTAAGGACGGCAGGATCGCGGCACAACACGTGGGCGTCACGCCGGAAGCGACGTTGCGGACGGAAATGACGAAGTTGAAGCCGACGTGATCGGGTCAGTTCGTCAACTTTGCGGGCCGATCCTCCAGTCTGAGGCGCTTGTCCCATGCTGCCAATTTACCTTGACTACAACGCTACTACACCGCTCGACCCCGCAGTCGTCGAAGCGATGCTGCCGTATTTGCGCACGGAATTCGGCAATCCGTCGAGCACGCACATCTACGGAAAGACGGCGCACCAGGCCGTCGAAAAGGCGCGCGCTCAGGTGGCGACGGTGCTCGGCGCCGAGCCGGATGAAATCGTCTTCACCAGCGGCGGCACGGAGGCGAGCAATCACGCCATCAAAGGCATCGTGTTCAGCAAGCTCGGCGCGACCTTCCCAGTGTCGATGCCGGACGCACACGTCGTGACGACCGCCATTGAACACCCGGCGACTTTGAAGCCGTGCGAGTGGCTAAAACGGCTCGGTTGCCGAATGACGGTTGTGCCCGTCGATCGATACGGCCAAGTCGATCCAGAAGACGTGCGGCGAGCCATCGCCGGCAAAGCAACCCTCGTCACCGTGATGCACGCCAATAACGAAGTCGGCACGCTGCAACCGATTCGCGAGATCGCCGCCATCGCGAAGGAACACGGCGCGCTCGTGCATACGGACGCCGCGCAATCGGTCGGCAAGCTGCCGGTGAACGTCCATGCGTTGGGTGTCGATCTGCTCTCGATCGCGGGGCACAAGCTTTATGCTCCCAAAGGCGTCGGCGTTCTCTACATGCGCCGTGGCGTGACGCTGGAGCCGTTCCTGCACGGGGCAGGGCACGAAGGGGGACGGCGGGCGGGAACGGAGAATGTTCCGTACATCGTCGCACTTGGCAAAGCGTGTGAAATCGCCCGCCAATCGCAGCCCGGCACAACCGAGCGCATGCGCCAATTACGCGACCGCCTTTGGGAGAGACTTCATATTGCCCTCGGCGAGCGCATCGTCCTCAACGGCCATCCCGAGAGGCGCTTGCCGAATACGCTCAACGTCAACTTCATCGGCCACGTCGGAGCGGAGTTGCTGGCGAAGGTCCCGGAGATTGCCGCGTCCACGGGCTCGGCATGCCACGAGGGCACGGTCCATCTCTCGCCCGTGCTCCGCGCGATGGGCGTGCCGGCGGAGATCGGCAAGGGCGCGGTCCGCCTGTCGGTCGGCCGCTTCACGACCGAGGATGAAATCGAGCGCGCCGCGGTGGCGCTCGTGCGCGCCGCTTCGGCGTCGTAATCGCTCTTGAAGCGCTCAGAATTCCATTTTTCGGAGCGCCGCC
This sequence comes from Gemmataceae bacterium, assembly GCA_041499805.1. GTDB lineage: Bacteria > Planctomycetota > Planctomycetia > Gemmatales > Gemmataceae > JBGQKZ01. Next base: position 34,890 of record JBGQKZ010000039.1, on the reverse strand, counting down.
GCCCCGACTTGCAACGGCACCATGATCGCCGCGATTCCCGTCGCCACGCCCACCAGCAGCCCGATGACGACGCCGGCGACGGCCATCGGCGTGACGTAACTGCCGTCCTCCGCGGGCATCATCACCATGTGCCACGGCGCCGCCATGAAGCTGATCGTCACCATCAAGAACAGTAGGCCCGCGATCAGATTCAATGTGCCGCCGAAGCCGACCGCGATCTTCGAAGGGTCGGTCTCGCGGAAGTTCGGCAAACACGCTCCGATCCCCACGCTCAGGCCGCTGAGGCCGACCGCCAACGTCGCCACCGTCACGACGTGCAACAGGATGCCGATGAGCGGAATGCGCAACATGACGTCGCTCAGCAGCACGAGGGACTCGGCGATCAACAGCGCCGCCGTCGCCGCGAACATGAACTTGCCCCAGAGAAGCCGATCGCGTTCGAGCGGCAATAAGCCGAGGATCCAGAATTTGCGGCCTTCGAGGCTGAGCATTGGATAAATGAACCGGCTGGTGTACGTACACAGCAGCAATGCCGTGGCCCCCATGTTGAGGAGGCTGATCGCGTTCCGCTCGGCCCATTCCGTGCGCAAACCGGCGAGGGCGCCGCCATGCTGCTCGCTTTCGTCAAATTGGTGGATGTTCGGCAGGTTGGCGAAATAGAGGCACAGCAAGCCGACGAAAATAACGACCTGAGCCCACTGCTTGGGATCACGGCGAAACGTGCGGAAGTCTTTGACGATAAGCAGCCGTGTCTGCGCGTCGACAAAGCCGAGAATACGGCTCAAGGCTTGATCGAGCCAGTGCCCGCCGTACCGCCGCCGCAACTCGCCCCCCGTGGCGACGCGGTTGTAACCGCGGCGATACAGACCGACCGCTAGACCGGTGGTCACCAGGTAGAGGAATAGCCCGTTTCCCCAAATCAGGGCGAGATTGTAAGCCGTCTGGTCCAGATCGCGCGCCGCCGCGCTGATGACGCCGCGCGACATCCAGTGGCTCGGCGTAATCGTGCGCTGCGCGAACGTGAAGCGCCCGACGAGCGCCTGCGCCGTCTCGCGGCTCCAAACGTCGGCGCGCGTCGTGGACAGCACGCTGTAAAACCAGAAGCTAACCAGGCCGATTACCGTGATCGCCAGCACCCACATTATTTGCTTACGCCTTCGCGGAACGAAGTTGACGACAAGCAAGCAAAGTGCCGCCCCGAGCGATCCGGGCAATAATACGAAGCCGAAAAAGAACAGCGGGAGGAGAGCGTAAAAATACCAGGGCGCCAGCAAAGCGGGCTCGCCGGCATGCTCGCCCGGCAGGCCGACCAGCCCGTATGCCACCAACATGGGGCAGCCGAGCAGCACGAATGCCCAGCTACTGAAGGCGATCGCACCCTGATACTTGTAGGCGAAGACCTGGTCCGCGCGCGCCGGCATACTCATCAGAAACCCGGTTTCGGCCGACGAGAAGAGGCTGCCGTAAAGGATTAGACCGGTCGAAAACACAAGCATCATAAAGAGCGCGAAGAAGAGCAGATCGAAGAGCATTTCCGGCACTTCGCCGGTATCGAGCAGACGTTTGTCGCGGAGAAAAGTAAAACCGACGTCACACACGCCGAAAACGCAGCCGGCGACGACGGTGCTGCAAATCAGGATCACGAACAGGCGCAGGCCCGACGCTTCGACCATCGCCCGCCCGGAATTGACGAACAGCCGCCAGCGCAGGCGCTGGAACAGCCAGGGCGAACGCAGCGGCGCCGCGACCGACGCCGACGGCAAAGCAGTAGGAATCTCGAGAGTCACGCCGACACCGCCTCCCCTTGCACATCCTGGGATGTCTCCGTGGTGAGTTTCAAGAAGACGTCTTCGAGCGACCCATCCAGCGCCGCCTGCTTGCGCAGCGCCGCCAACGTGCCGCAGCTAATCAATCGGCCTCGATCCACGATGCCGATGCGGTCGGCGAGTTGTTCCGCAATGTCGAGCGAATGAGTTGAGAGGAACACCGTGACACCGCTGTCGGCCTGCTTGCGCAACAAGTTCTTCAATAGCCGCACGCTCCGCGGATCGAGGCCCACCGTCGGCTCGTCCACAATGAGCACGCGCGGCTCGTGTAAGAGCGCCGCCGAAAAAACGGTCCGCTGCTTCATGCCGTGCGAATAGCGTTCGGTCAGGTCGTCAATGAAGTCGCTCAACTCAAAAAGGGCAACCATGTCGTCGACGCGGGACAGCATTTGCTCGCGCGCCATGCCGTACATCTCCGCGATAAAGTGCAGAAACTCGCGGCCAGTGAGCTTTTCATAGAGGAACGGCTGGTCGGGGACGTAGCTAATCACCTGCCGGGCCTTATCCCCCTCCCGCTGTAGGTCGAAGCCGCCCACGCGGACGCGGCCCGACGTTGGAAAGAGAAGGCCGCAAAGCAGCTTGATCGTCGTCGTCTTGCCGGCGCCGTTTGGGCCGAGAAAGGCGAATAACTCGCCGGCCTCAATCTGGAGGCTCAGCCGGTCAACCGCCGTCTTCACGCCATACGTCTTGGTGACTTCATCCAGCTCAATCATGAACCCGACCTGACTGGATTGCGCGGATTGTTCATGGCGATGCGACCCTTGACGCGGTCGAGCTGCCAGTGATCCGGCCCTAAGTAAGCATCGTGCCTCAAGACGCTGCCGTCGCTCTCACGCACCCACATGACAGCCACCACCCGCTGCGGATCGCGGAATTCGACCACCCAGCACGGAGCATCATGACCCTCCCACGGAACCGCGTGCAACTCGGGCTGCACCGACGCTTGCAGATATTGGACGCCGTGGCTTGGGTCGCCGAGAGGATCGATCATCAGCATCCGCCAGCGCCGGCCGGCGTGCAAACCGGGGATGCGGCCGAGGGGTTGGTAGGGGTTGAGCACCGCGCCGTGCAGCGCGACCTCCGCGGGCGGCAACGTCTGATCCACCTGCTCCCGCGGTATCCGCCAGCGTAAAGCGAGCGTTCCGTCGTCGAACGGCCCGGAAGGCGCGACGTCTCCTTCAATCGTGATCTGATCCTCTAATGAATGCTCGTTCTTCGTCACCTTGATCGACACCTGTCGCAGCTCGCCCTGGCGCGTGATGCGGATGGTGCTTTCGACGGTGAACTTCTGCGCCGGCGGCATCTCCTTCTGATTGGGCCCGAACGTCCCTTTGAGATCGTAACAACGTGCGCTGGGGATGAACTCAACCGACGTGGAGGCGGTGAAGTAATCCGGCGTCCCATTGCGAGTAACCCCCCACCGGATGTCCGTGCTCCGCTTCTGCACTTTATCGACAAAATCGACGACAAACGGCGGCGGCGCGTCGGGCCGGAACTGCGGCCACAACTCGCGTTGCAGGAACCAGAGCGCGACCGCGACCCAGAACACCAGCAGGATCGCGACGTACGGCCGTGGAGGCATAGAGAGCGGGAATCAGGAATCAGGAATCACCCGTCTGGAGTCAGTGTCTCCGATTCGGGATGCGGTGTCTAGCCCCCGCGTGTTTCCCGCCCCAACTGCCTCGGCCCAGATTCCCGATCGCCGATTCCACCTCCCACCAACTGCTCTTGATTCACTTTCGCTCCATTCCCAGAATGAACGCCGCTCCCCGGACCAAGGAACCGCGCACATGATTGTCGGCGTGCCGAAGGAAATCAAAACGGACGAGTACCGCGTGGCGATGATCCCGGTCGGTGTCGAGGAGTTGACGCGGGCCGGGCACAAAGTGCTCATCCAGGCCGGCGCGGGGCAGGGGAGCGGCATCAGCGACGACGAGTACGCCGGCAACGGAGCGGAGCTGGTCCCCTCGGCGGACGACGTCTGGAAGCGGTCCGATCTCATCATCAAGGTGAAGGAGCCGTTGGTTCAGGAATGGCCGTTGCTGCGCGAAGGGCAGACGATCTTCACGTATTTCCACTTCGCCGCGGACGAAAAGCTGACGCGGGCCGTGATGAATTCCGGCGTTACCGCCATCGCGTATGAGACGATCCGAGACGCGAAAGGGACGTTGCCGCTGCTGACGCCGATGAGTGAAGTAGCGGGCCGTATGAGCATTCAAGAAGGCGCCAAGTTTCTGGAACGGCCGTTTGAAGGCCGGGGCATCCTGCTTGGCGGCGTGCCCGGTGTGCTGCCGGCCAGCGTCGCGATCCTTGGCGCCGGCGTTGTTGGCGCGAACGCGGCCAAGGTCGCCGCCGGGCTTGGGGCCAACGTCACCATCCTCGATATCAACCTCGATCGGCTGCGCTACCTCGATGACACCATGCCGAAGAACGTGACCACGCTCTTCAGCGACCGGCACAATATCCTCTATTCACTTGATCGAGCCGATCTGCTCATCGGCGCCGTGTTGATCCCCGGCGCCCGCGCCCCGTTTCTTGTCCGTCGGGACGATCTGAAGCGCATGCGGCCGCGGGCGGTGATTATTGATGTCGCCATCGACCAAGGCGGCTGCGTCGAAACATCGAAACCGACAACGCACAGCCATCCCACCTATATCGTGGATGACGTTGTCCATTACTGCGTGACCAACATGCCCGGCGCCGTCGGTCGCACGAGCACGTATGCGTTAACGAACGTGACGTTGCCCTACGTGCTGCAACTCGCGAAAAAAGGTTTCGACCGGGCCGTGCGCGAGAATCCGGGCCTGGCTCAAGGCGTAAACATCCGCCAGGGACGCGTAACGAACCCAGCGGTCGCGGAGACGTTCGGCCTTGAGTGTGTGACGGCCTAAGCGCCACTGCGGCAAGGAGGCTGCAACATGTCGTCGCTTATCGCCGCGCCGGAGAGGCGCGGCACCGAAGCTTTATCTCCGTCGTTTGCGGTTTCGCGCTCGTTACCAAATCTCGGCAGCCGCCTGCTGCTGCCGGCGCTGCTGCTCTATTCCGGCTTTCTTTTCTTTTACGGTCTGACGAAAGCGGAGCTCTATCGCACCGAGAATCTGCGCGCGATCATCGCAGCCGACTATCTGCGTAGCGGCAATTGGATCGTGCCCAAACTTTATGGCGAACCGCTTTTCACCAAGCCGCCGGGGATGTACGTCGCCATTGCATTGTCGAGCCTCCCACACGGCCGGGTGACGGAGTTGACCGCCCGGTTGCCTTCTGCCTTAGCGGCGACCATCACAGTCCTTCTTTTCTATTGGTGTTTCCGTCGGTCTTTCGGCCGCCGCGCCGGCTTCGTCGCCGCGCTGATCCTGCCCGCGTCACTCATGTGGCTCGACAAGGTGCCGACCGCGGAAATCGATGCCCTGCAAACCGCCTGGGTTGCCGGTGCGATCGTCTGTTTGTTGCGGGCATTAGAAGCCGAAGAAACCTCGGAAGTTCGCGCATCGCGTGCCGTGAGTGCGTGGTGGCTCGCATCCCTTCTTTGCGTTGCCGGCGGGGTGCTGACAAAATGGACGGCGCCGGCATTCTTCTACGGTGCGGTGATCCCGCTCCTCGCCTGGCGAGGGCAGCTCCATTTGCTCTGGAGTCGGCAGCATTTGCTTAGCGCCGCTATCGCGGGCGGCCTCTGTTGCATCTGGATCGCCGCCGCCGTCACTCAGACCGGTTGGGATGTGTTCTACGACACCGTAAGTCGTGAAGCCCTGCAACGGCTGTCGCGGAGCCACCACGAAGAAGCCATGCAGGCGATGCAGATGCATGAACACCTGCCGGCGTGGGCCGACGTGCTGATCCATCCCGTGCGCATCTTCGCAGCAAATCTGCCCTGGTCGGCGTTCGCGCTCCTCGCGCTCCGTCCAAGTTTCTTGCGCCGCTGGGACGCGAAAGGCAAACTGCTGTTGCAAGCCTTCCACTGCTGGGTCTGGCCGAACGTCATTTTCTGGAGCGTCATTCCGGAACATGCGGTTCGGCACAGCTTTCCGCTGTTCCCCGGTGTCGCGGGCCTCGCCGCGATGGTGTGGATCGACTGGTTGCAACTCGTGCCGATTCAAACGCCGGTTGCACGGTTCACTCCGGCGCCGGGCCGGGCCGCTGTCGCACTCGCCGTCCTCATGTGCGCCTGGCTCGTTACGAAAATCGTCTTTGTCGAAGCCGTCATTCCCGCGCGCAACCCGAACCGCGCCCCGCACGCCAAGGGGGCCGAGCTTGCCGCCGTCGTTCCGGAAGGCGAAATGCTTTACCTGTTTCATCTCAAAGATGAGGGCATCATGTTCTACTACGGCCGCCCCGTCCAACGCCTCGCGGGTCCAGACGAGCTACCCGCCACCGCCGATGGGCTGTACTGTATTCTTGACGAGCCCGAGTGGCGTCAATGGAACCCCGCCCGCCCCGCCCAGGCGCTGCTGCACCTGCAAGACGAACAGGGCGCGCCGATTGTGCTGGTCCGCGTTGGGTCGAGTTAACCTCACTGAGTCAGCCATGCCCGTTGCCACGATTCCGCAAGGCATCAAAGTCCTCAGCGTCGGCGATTTGACCCGCGCGGTGAAGGGACTCCTCGAAGACGCCTTCCCAACGGTCTGGGTCACCGGCCAAATCACGAACTACAAGGCCGCATCGTCGGGCCACGTCTACCTGACGTTGAAAGACAGCGAAGCGCAGGTCCGCGCCTGCATATGGCGCAGCACCGCCCTTCGTCTGCGCTTCAGTCCGCACGACGGTCTGGAGGTGATCGCCCGCGGCAAGCTCGACGTCTATCTGCCGCATGGCGAATACAAGCTCATTATCGAAGAGTTGCACCCGAAGGGTCTCGGCGCCCTCGAATTGGCCCTGCGGCAGCTCAAAGAAAAGCTCGTTAAGCTCGGCTACTTCGCCCCGGAGCGAAAGAAGCCGCTGCCGAAGTTCCCGCGCCGGGTCGCACTCGTCACGAGTCCGACCGGCGCCGCAGTGCGCGACATCCTGGAAGTCCTCGCCCGCCGTTGGCCCGCGAGCGACGTGTGGGTCTGCCCGGTCCGCGTGCAAGGCGAGACCGCCGGCGCCGAAATCGCGGCCGCATTGCGCCTGCTTAATCAGGTCACGGCGGTTGATGTCGTCATCGTCGGCCGTGGCGGCGGCAGTGCCGAAGACCTGTCCGCGTTCAACGAAGAGTGCGTCGCGAAAGCAATCTTTGAATCGCGCATTCCGATCGTCAGCGCCGTCGGCCACGAAATCGATCTGACCATCGCCGACCTCGTCGCCGACTGCCGGGCCGTCACGCCCAGCGAAGCCGCCGAGCGCATCGTGCCGCACCGCGCAGAGCTGGCCGAACATCTGCGCAAGCGGCAGCAACAATTGCGCGTATTCCTTTCACAACGGCTGGAGCTGTCGCGGCAACAATTGCAGGCGTTGACGGAGCGCCGGCCGCTGCGTTTCCCGCTGGAGCGCATCCGCGACCGCGAACAACGTCTGGACGATTGGACGGAACGGATGCAGCGTGCCGTCCGTCAACGGCAGGAACGGTGGCGCGAGCGTCTCGCCGCCAATGCCGCCCGCTTGGAGACGCTCAGCCCCTTGAACGTGCTCGGGCGCGGGTATAGTCTAACTCGCAGAGAAACCGACCAGAGCGTCGTCCGCAGTCCGGAACAGGTGCAAATCGGCGACCGCCTGGTGACGCACGTGCAGCACGGGCGGATCATCAGTCGCGTGGAAGAGAAGCACGCCGAGCCCGTTGTCAAGGATGATCCATTCCCCGCGTGAAACACGCATATGACTGAAACCGCTCCCAGCCAACCGACGTTCGAGCAAGCTCTCGCCGAGTTGGAGCAGATCGTCCGCGACCTCGAAGACGGCGACATCGGCCTCGAAGACTCGCTCGCCCGCTACGAAAAGGGCGTCGCCCTCATCAAGCGTTGCTACAACCAGTTGCAGGCAGCAGAGCAGAAGATTCAGCAACTGTTGGGCGCCGATGAAGACGGGCAGCCGATCTTGCAGGCGTTTGAACACGTTGCAACCGCCGAAGCGTCCCGAACGCCGACGCGCCGTGCCGTGCGGAAGCGGGATACCGACACGGAATGCTGATTTATACTTCGGCACGGTTCGGTTTGAGGCGTACGAGAGAGCCGCGCGCGACGTAAGCGCTTGGTGAAACGCAGGCCGCTGGACGCGGCGTAAGGGGACATCCGGCGAAAAGGCCCCTCACAGCTCGTCCCCTCCCGTACGCGCAGGGCAGCGTTTAACCCGGAGCCAACGGCGACGGCCGCTCGCTCGTCACCCTGGTACGCGCAGGGCAACGCAACGCGGTTTGCGCTTGTTTCCCTGCCTACAAAGTGTACACTTGAATATGTATCGTAGCGCGCTTTGGCCCAACAACACTTACCGCAACGAACCATGGCGACCCGCTGCCGATTCCTGTTCTTCGACTCCCAGGATAGGATGGCGCGCTCTCACGACACATCTAGCAGCTGGCGTCTTTTTTTCGTTTCTGAGCCACAAAGCACTGTCGCCACTGCACTTAAATGTCTTAAATTGGGATGCTTCCGGAACGGATTTTGTCGATTTTATCGTAAAGCTCTGGCGCCGCTCACTTTACGCGAACGGAGCCGAAAAACAAAACGCGATTTAGCGGTGGTTAACGGTGGTTATCGGTATTTATCTTGTGGTCTGGGTCGGTCGTCCGGCGGAACGATCCTGGACTTGTCGTCTGCACGGTTCGGTTTGGGGCGTCGGTCCGAGAGCCATGCAGGCAGTTAGCAGCTGGTGAAACGCAGGCCGCTTTGCTTCGTGCGCGGCTCAGAGGTCTCATTCGTTCCCGCGCAAAGGATAGCCGCCCCGCGAGCGGTGCGGCTATGGGATGATCACAATCATCTTGAATGATCTACGCGACTATCTGGCCGCCAAGCGCGATCGTGTGGAAGTCCACCTGCGCCATGTTGTCGATCCCGGCCCCGGCTGCCCTCCCGCACTGCTCGAAGCCATGCGCTACAGCCTCCTCGCCCCCGGCAAGCGCCTCCGCCCCTTGCTCGTCATCCTGGCGACCGAAGCCTGCGTTGGCGACGGCGACACGGCTGTTGCCGCAGCGTCCGCGGTGGAGATGATCCATACCTACTCGCTGATCCACGACGACCTCCCCGCAATGGACGATGACGATCTTCGCCGCGGGCTGCCGACCTGTCACAAAAAGTTCGGCGAAGCGCTCGCGATCCTGGCCGGCGACGCCTTGCTGACGCTCGCGTTCCAAGTGTTGGCCGAAAGCTATCCCGCCGCCACGGCCGCCGGCGCGTGTCGCGAACTTGCTCGCGGAGCGGGCGCTGCCGGCATGGTCGGCGGACAGGTCGAAGACATCCAGATTTCAGATTTGAGAGTTCAGCGTTCAGATCGCGCGCCAGATCTGCAAACTCCAATCTGTAATCTGCAATCCCTTGAGACCATCCACGCCCGCAAAACCGGCGCTCTCTTCCGTTCCTGCCTGCGCTTGGGCGCCTGGGTGGCGCACGGTGAAAAACCTGGCGGTCCGGACGCGTTAACGCTGGAGCGGCTCGACGGTTATGGAAACAGGTTCGGCCTGCTCTTCCAGATCACGGATGACCTCCTCGACGTGGAGAGCACGGCGGAACAGACCGGGAAGCGGGTGCAAAAAGACGCCGCACGCGGTAAACTGACGTATCCAGGTTTCCTGGGGATTGAAGAAAGCCGCCGCCGCGCTCGTCAGGTGTGCGACGAAGCGTGCGAGCAACTGCGACCTTTCGGCCCCGCCGGCGAACGCCTGGCTGCCTTCGCGCGAATGATCGTATCGAGGGATCGATGACGATTTCTACAAAACGGAGTCATTGATGAGCAGCATCCTGTCCACCATCGCCTCGCCCGCCGACCTCAAGCGCTTGAGCGACGAGGAACTGCAGCAGCTCACGCAGGAAATGCGCGACGAATTGGTTCGCGTGCTCAGCATCCGCCCGGCCCACTTCGCCAGCAACCTCGGCGTCGTCGAGCTTTGCCTGGCGCTTCACCTGACGTTCGACTTCAGCAAGGATCGCCTCATTTGGGACACGGGCCATCAGATTTACCCGCACAAGCTCATTACCGGCCGCTACCCGCAATTCGATTCGATCCGCACCAAGGGCGGCCTGATGGGCTACCCGAACCCGCACGAAAGCCTGTACGACCTCTTCATGACCGGCCACGCCGGGTGCAGCATCTCGTGCAGTCTCGGTCTGAAGGTGGCGGATGACCTGCTCGGCGAAAACGACCGCCACAGCGTCGCCGTCATCGGCGACGGCGCACTGCCGTCCGGCATCGTCTTCGAAGCTCTCAACAACGCCGGCTACTTGAACAAGAATTTGCTCGTCATCTTGAACGACAACAAGATGTCCATTTGTCCGCGCGTCGGCGCCCTGGCGCGCTGTCTTGAACGGGCCAGGCTGACGAACTTCTATCAGGATTCCTCTCGCCGGCTGCACAACCTGCTCAAAAAAGTGCCGGTCGTCGGCGGCATGGCGAACAACGCCCTCGACGGCGTCCGCGACGGCATCAAGGCACTCGTCACCGGCGGCATGCTGTTCGAGGAACTCGGCTTCTGTTACATCGGCCCGATCGACGGCCACGACCTCGGCGAGCTGCGCCACTGGCTGGGCCAGGTGAAGGACCAGCGCGGCCCCGTGCTGCTGCACGTCCTCACCGAAAAAGGGCACGGCGTCCAACAGGCGAGTGACGACCCGGTCACCTACCACACGCCGCCGGTCTTCGAGAAAGTCGGCCCGGAACGCACCATCCTGTCGCTCAAGCGCGGCGGCTCGAAAGCGTACACCGACGCGATGAGCACGGCGATTTATCAGGCGATGGAGGCTGACCCGAAAGTCGCCGTCATCACCGCCGCCATGTGCCAGGGGAACAAGCTCGAAAAGGTTAGGGCTGACTTCCCCGACCGCTTTTTCGACACCGGCATCTGTGAATCGCACGCCGTCGCCTTCGCCGCCGGGCTCGCAAAAGCCGGCATGCGGCCGATCGCCGACATCTACTCGACGTTCCTCCAGCGCGCCTTCGACCAGATCTTCCAGGAGGTGGCGCTGCAAAATCTGCCGGTAACGTTCACACTCGACCGTGCCGGCCTCACCGGTCCCGACGGGCCGACGCACCACGGCTGTTTCGACACGACGTACCTGCGCCTCTTCCCAAATATGGTCGTCATGGCCCCCGGCGACGAACTCGACCTCGCCCCGATGCTCCGGTTCGCCCTGGAGCACAATGGCCCCACCGCGATGCGTTATCCAAAAGCAAGCCTGGAACGCGTCGAACGCGGCGTCGCGCCCATCGAACTCGGCCAGGCCGAAATCTACGAATGGGACCCCGACGGCGTCCTCGTCGCCTACGGCAGCCTGTTCCCGACGTGCGTCAAGGCGGCCGAACGGCTCCGCGAAGAAGGCATCAGCATCGGCGTCATCAACGCCCGCTTCGCCAAGCCGCTCGATAAGACGACGCTGCTCCGTGCAGTGGAAGAATTGCCGCTCGTCGTCACCGTGGAAGAGGGCACGCTAGAAGGCGGCTTTGGCAGTGCGCTCTTGGAAGCCGCGAATGCCGCGGGGCTCGACACGCGCAATGTCCTTCGCCTCGGCCTGCCGGATCACTTCATCGAACATGGCGAACGCGGTGAATTGCTGGCCGATTTGGGGTTGGATGTAAATGGGATTTGCCGGACGGTGCGTGAGGCATTGGGACGGGAAGAAGTAAACTTGGTGCGGGCGAAGGTGACGGGCTAACCTACACTCGTTTGTCCGCGCTGTGGCTGCGGAATTACTTGGCCCAGTTCTCCACGCGCAATCCGGAAATCTGCTGGAAATGCCGCAGATTACGAGTGACCAGCGTGACATTCCGTGCAAGGGTGATGCTGGCGATCAACAAGTCCGCACGTCCGATCTTTTTGAGCTTCTAGCACAGGCTGCGCCCGCTGGAGCTGCCCGGAATCAGCGGCTTTCATCGGGAAGTCAAATCGGCCCTGTAGGAGCTCAATGCGGCTGATAACGGTCGTGACCACGGCAGCCGTCGCCGCTTCGACTCGGGCCACGACACGCGGATGACCTGCTGTGAAAGGGGCTGGCGATTGCGTTCGTTCTTTGCCGGCTGCTCTTTGCCCTTCGCCTCCAGCTCCGCCAGCAGCTTCTTGAAGTCGTCGGGCTCGCCGAGGGCGCCCTGGTCCTTGTCCTGATTCATGTGGTCGGCGTTCTTGTAGCCCTTTGGCGACGGCCTGGGGGATCGGCGCACGTGCCCTGGTCGGCGCAAACGGTCATGTGCCTCAAGCGATCCATGATGATGGCGGTGCGGCAGGCTCAGACGCACGGCCTGTGTGGAAACTGTTCCCGGGGGGTCCGAGCGGAATTACTGGCCGCGAAAGATCCGGCAGATTTGACCCGTGGATTCCTGCACGAGCACGAATAGATCGCCACCGCGGCGGCGGACGAAGTCGCGGGGACCATAATGAACTCGCCAGACGCGATCCGGAGGGGGCGACTCTTCGGTGATAGTCAACAGCCTCGTCGCCAGATCGACTCCTTCCGCCGTCGCGACCGCGTTGGCCGCCGCCAGCACGCGGGCCACGTTGCGCGTGAGATCGTCTTGAGGAGCTGTCTCGAGCGCTGACGTCGCCATAAGGCGCCTCCGTTCGGAAAGGAAGACAGGCGGCTTCAGGTCCGGCGAGCGGCAAGCCAGGCCGGCGTGCCTCCCAATTCCCGCACGACGCCGTCGGGAGCAAGATGATACACAAGCGCGGTGGCTATGACGTATTCTCCCTCGTATTCCGCATGACGCAAGTCGGGATCCAAGCGGACGGCGCGAATGTCCGTCGGACTCGGTTCTTGCTGATACGTCGGCCCTGGATTCGGATGCGTGTGAAAGGTCGCCAGGATGACGGCTGCGCCGCGCCTGCCGTCAGAATGGGGCGGGACTTCGATTTCGTCTTGAGCGCCACGCGGCCAACGTTCGATCGTGAACCGGCCGTCGGCAAGCCGCAGGATGAAACCGCCTTCCTCATGGGCATCGGCAGTTCCGGGCTGCGAATCTTCCCAGGCCCGGCGCAACTGGCGGCGGACCTCGGGGTCATCGACGGCGCTCACGGCTGACCGCTCTCCTTGGGCTTCGATGTTTCGGACGGCTGTTTCGCTGCCACCTCTGCCAGCAGCTTCTTGAAGTCGTCGCACTCGCCGAGGGCGTCGAGGTCCTTGTCCTGATTCATGTGGTCGGCGTTCTTGTAGCCCGTGCCGACGGCCTGTTTCAGCAAGCTCATCGCGTCGTCGGCACACTCCCTGGCGAGCCGGGTCGGATCACAGCGCCCGGAGTTTTCGGGCCCTGCTTGATCCACGCCGGCAGTGACGGCACGCGTGCAGGCGGCGGCGTACAGGCTCCGGTCGTCGGAACGCTGGCGCATTCCATTGCCCGCCGCAAAGCTCGAAAAAGGATGACCGGCTTCCCTTCTTTGGCGTCGGCGGGATAGAATAACCAGCGGTTTCACCACGTGTCGCTGGAGCAAGAACATGGTCGCCGACAGCTTTGCAAGCGCATTGAAGGCTCTTGCCAAGCGCAAACCGTTCAAGTCCTTCACGGTGGAACTCGTCAGCGGTGAGCGCATCGTAGTGGAACATCCGGAGGCCCTGGTGTTCCGCGACAGCATCGCCGTCTACTTCAGTCCAAAGCGAGAGATTGCGATTTTCGATCACGAAGGCGTAGCACAACTCACGGATCAAGCGGAGCTCGTATCAAGCTAACGCTTCGACTCGTCGGGCGGTTTGATCTCCGTCACCTTGTCCTCCACCTCCGCCAGCAGCTTCTTGAAGTCGTCGCGCTCGCGGAGGGCGTCGAGGTCCTTATCCTGCTTCATGTGGGCGGCGTTCTTGTAGCACTTGGCGACGGCGTTGCGCAGCATCTTCAGCGCCTCGTCGGCGTACAACCGCGCCTCTTATCGGGCTCTTCCTTAGTCGCTTAGTCGTCTTTTTGCTCTAACGCCGTCACAAATACTCAACGCGATTGCGCATCTCATTGGGCGTTTCAACCGCGCGCAACAGAAGAAGCATCCGAATCAGTTCACCGATTCCATATTTGGTCGCCGGGCACCAGGCGATGCCGGCGTGCTGTGTCCCGGCATGATGGAGGGCGAGAAAGTCCGAATCGAAGCTGACGAGAACACGCCCTTCACCGGTGGCAAAGGCAAGATGATCCGGATCGCTGTGCCCGCAGCGGCCGGCTTGCTGCGTGGTCAGGATATCGACGCCGCGACGGAGGAGCCCGTCACTCACCGGGCCGGGAAAGTGCTGGTCTGCAAAATAGCGAATTGCATCAGGCACGGATTATCTCGCGCAGTTTCGACGGTTGCGTCGTGCCGAGAGTTGCCGCCAAGGATTCGTCGTGCAGCAGATCGCCGTCGATTTCTTCGCGGTGGTCGAAGTAATACGCTAGAGCGGCGTGGACGGCGCCAAGCGTCAAACCGGGAAACATGGCAACGATTTCATCGGGACTGTAGCCGCGCCGCTCGTGCCAGACGACGATATCCGCAACGCGAATGCGATGCCCCGCAATGCAAGCCCGCCCGCCGCAGATGCCGGGTGTCTTGGAGATGTGTTCGGTGCTGACGGTTGACATGAGCCGATTTCCTCAGGTGGTCGGAATAATTGTACCACGTTATGGTTTTTTCGCGTCACCTCTTGCCGGTTTTTCCGTCTGCTTTTCAAACTCCGCCAGCAGGTTCTTGAAGTCGTCGCGGTCGCGCAGCGCGTCGAGATCCTTGTCCTGCTTCATGTGGGCGGCGTTCTTGTAGCCCTTGGCGACGGGGTCGCGCAGCACAGCATTGCCAAGCTGAGAGTCTATTTCAGTAGCCGCACGAAACCGGCTTACTCGAAGTGATGATCACTGGTCAACGCTTCCTTCAGACCGCGCTTCTGCATTACCAGGAAACTGGCACAATCAGTCAGCGTCTAATCCTTGTCCGGCCGCGAACGCCACAGGTTCCACGCCGAGGTTTCCAGCGGCGTATCGACGCACACGATCTCGACGTTCGGGTCGGATTGCAGGTAGTCCAAGAACTGGATTTGTTGGGGCTTCGGAATGCGCAGCGGGCTCGTCAAAAGAGCGGATAGCTCGACCAGCACCAGATTCGTGGTGACGATCTTTTCGGCTTTGGCAATCGCGGCACTGACCATTGCCGCGGCGCGGGCGTGAAACGTCTGCCGACGGTCCGCGACCGTGGCCCAACCGGAGGTGTCGCCGAACACTTCTATCCTCCCGAACGGCCTTGCAGCTCATCGTAGAGCGCCTGGCCCAGATACTCGTGGTGCCGCTCGGCGGCGTCGGGAACGTTGGACTCGAACGCCCCAATCCAACGGCGGGATGAGCTGTCGGGTGATTGCTTCTGCACCGACTCGGCCAGGCATTCCTGCGCTACCGTCTCAACCGCTTGGCCCTGGTCCTTCGCCTTCTGCAGCAAAGGTTGGTAAACGTCGTCCGGGATTTCCAGCGTGAGTTGATGGGTCATGGTCCACCTCTTTGACTGCGAATTCGCGCCATTATAACAACTATTAGTCTGGCTGCTGCGGCTTCTCCTTGCTCTTCGCCTCCAGTTCTGCCAGCAGCTTCTTGAAGTCGTCGCGGTCGCGGAGGGCGTCGAGGTCCTTATCCTGCTTCATGTGGGCGGCGTCCGTGTACGGGAAGGTGGAGGCGGCCTTTGGCTCTCCTTTCATGCAGCACAACTACCGAGGGGCTCCGATTTCCGGGGATGGCGAGGATTTCCCTGATCCCTTGACTTGATCCGTCCACTGATTGAATTGGTCCACGAGGAAAGTGGACGTCCCCTTTGGGTCCATACGGAACGCCGTTAGTTGCGCTTTTGTCGCCGCGGCAAGTGCTTCGGCTGATTTCCTAAGCTGACCAGTTGCCGCCAATGCGCGGGAGCGATTCGTTAGCACATTGCCGAGGAGACGGTAATTCCATGCTGCACTGGCATCATCGCGCAACAAGTTATCTAGTAAAACCTGCGCATGCCCGAGGTCAGACAGCGCCTTCATATTCTCCCCCGACTTGAGGAGCAACAGGGCTCGCTCATTGAGTGCGTGAGCGGCTGAATAGCGGTATCCGACCACGTTGGGATTCTCTGAAGACAACTGCAAGTACAGGGTAATGCCCTCGCCGTATGCCAGCAGGGCTTCTTGCGGCTGTTTGGTGTCGCCGAGGAGGTTGCCGCGGCCACGTATCCGTTTGCCAAGCCTAACCGAAAGCCCGGCTGGGCAGGGAAGTCGGTCGCCAATTTCTTGCACGTCGCGAGTGCGTTGCTGAAAGCCGCCCCCGCCTCTTCCCATCGGCGGTTATCGCGGTGCAGACGGCCTAGGTAGCTATAATTGAGGGCGAGTGCCTCGTGGATCCTGGTTCGAGATGGAAAGTCAGCGATGAGTTGCTTGTTAATGGCGAGGGATTCACCAAGTGCAATCTGCGCCTCTTCACTCCGCTTGAGTGAGCGCAGCAAGAAACCAAGGTTATAGAGGCCTTGGGCCATGGCTTCGCGAACTTCGGAACCGGTGCCGAAGTCAGGCGGGAGTTGCCTCAGAAGGGCGAGGCCGTCGCGGAAGGCCGTCTCCGCTTCCTTAAGCTGATTCAGCCCCTCGCAGTGGAGGGCCTCGCTGAGGTATTCCGCGGCTAAGTCTAGCCGCAATTCGAGCCGCGCAGGGAAATCCACTACCAATTGCTTTTTCAGCGCAAGCGCCTCGCGGCTCAGAGCGGCCGCCTCCGCCCGGCGACCAGCTACGCTGAATAGGAACGCAAGATTACTCTGATTATTCGCCACGCCCCGGCGAAACTCCGGTCGCGTTGGAACATCCTTCGCGAGTTGTGTGAACAAGTTGACAGCAACGGTGTGAGCCGCTTCCGCTTCATTTAGCTCGCCAAGCACGCTGTGTACTGTGCCGACTCGCCACTGTCCTTCGGCTCGGATGGCGCGTCCTTCGATGTCGTCGCTGTTGATCGCAGCGAGTGCCTCGTAATGTTGCAGTACATTGCGCATAAATCTCCGTTCCTCGTCGGTAAGCTGAGGGCGAAGAGCCATCTGCTTCTCGACGACGTCATCGGTCAGTGAGCGTAGCGCCCCCATCGTCAGCTCGCGGGCTTTTTTTTCCGCTTCGCGTGCCCGTTGCACTGCGATCAGTGCGTTTGCTTTCTCGTCGCGCTCAGTTTTCGTTTTTTCACGCTCACGTTCCACTGCAGCTAGCCCGACTGCCAGTCCGCAAACGGCGGTTATGAGCAACGCTGCTGCACTGCTGACCAGCGCGCGACGCTTTCGAGCCCAGCGCGCCGCTCGGGTTAGCACCGGGTCGCCGTAGGCACGCACCGGCTCATCTGCCAACCAATGTTCCAACTCCGCGGCCAAGTCCAGCGGCGTGCCATAGCGGTCCCCGGGGCGAAGGGCCATCGCTTTCCGGCAGACAGCTTCGAGCGGCGGCGGCACGGCGGGATGCACCTGGCGCGGCGGCGGAAAGTCGCCGCGTTCGACTTTCTTCAATACCTCGGCAACATATGCATCGGCAAACGGCGGTCGCCCAGTGAGTACGGCGTACAGTGTCGCGCCGAGGCTGTAGACGTCACTGGCCGGGCCGAGTTCCTCCAGCCGCCCGGCAGCCTGTTCGGGACTCATGTACGCCGGCGTCCCGACGGCGGCGCCGGCTTGCGTCTCGACCACGCTGCTGCCGGACGAGGGGCGAAGTGTTGCCTCTTCGTCGGGAGTGTCGGTGTCGCGGCGCCCGACCACTTTGGCCAGCCCCCAATCGACTACCAGCGTCTCACCGTACTTGCCGAGCAGAATGTTGCCCGGCTTCAAGTCACGGTGCAACACGCCCCGGCTGTGGGCGTAAGCGACGGCGTTGCAAACATCGATAAACCGCCTTAACAGCTGGCGGAATTCGAGGGACGAGAAATCAAAAACGCAGATTTCGCGGATTCTCGCAGAGGTCTTTTCTCTGCGTTCATCTGCGTAATCTGCGTTTTGACGCTTGTTATGAAAGCGCTCTATCGCTTCCTTGAGGTTGTCTCCCTTGATGAAGCGCATTGCGTAATACGGTCGGCCGTCGCCGTAGTGGCCCAGGCCGTAGACCGGCACGATGCCGGGATGTTCCAATCCTCCGGTGATCTCCCCTTCGAGCAGAAACCGGGCCTGGCTCTGCGGGTCGTGGGCACGGCTCACTTTGATTTCCTTGAGCGCGACCTGGCGGTGCAGCTCGGTGTCTTCCGCCACAAAGACTTCGCCGAGCCCGCCCTGCGCGTGCGGCCGTAGGATGCGATACCGACAGCCGGTCGCTGGCCGCTCACCTTCGGTCGATTGCTCCTGCCATGCGCTGCCCACGGCCGCGATCGACGCCTGCACGTCGCCATCCTGCACCTGCTGCAACAGCGGCTTCACCGACGATGCCGACGACAACGCCGCCAGGCTCTGTTGCGGATCGTTGCCGTGTACCTTGACGTGCTCGTTGACCAGCGCGTCGAGCAGTTGCAATCGCTCGGCCGAGAGCTGCCCCTGTTCGGCCAGGATTTTCCCAAGTGCCTTGTGCTTGTCGAGCACCCAGGCGTTCATCGCCGTGATGAGGGCATCGCGGGTGATGAAGTTCATCTGCACCGCGAGGATGCCAAAGAGCAGATTGCGGTCGGTGTCCATCGGGCGTCTCCGGAGTTGAAGTGACAACGGCGAGCGTGGATCGGCGGTAAGTCTCGCATGGCGTCCATGCCTTCGCAATCAAAATGCAGTTCAGCGCAGTCCGGACGTGTTCCATATTCGTCGCACACCCACCTCAAAGGGCCCAAACGGTATGTGTGGGGTGTAATCGATGTAACGAATCGTATTTCATCGAGCTAATTGCCTGAAACCACTGCATTTACGTCATCACGATTCGTTACATTACACCCCCAAACCGCCTGCATACGCATGTAACGAATCCGACCGCGGCGACGCGATCGCTTGCTGAGGCCCGCTTTGCGTCCACGTCGGCGACTGGTAGACTGAACGTCTCCCGCAACAGACCGCAACGAGACCTTGGATCATGCGCATCTTCGTCCTCGGCAATGCCAGCCGGTCCGGTGTTGGCGACGAAGCGGAGCGGTTGCAGCCGTTCCTCAAGGCCCATGCCGAGATCGCGGCGTTTGATCTGCATCAGGAGATCGACCTCAGCGCGTTGTCTGCCGACATCGCCCTGGTGCTCGGCGGCGACGGAGCGATTCTCCGCGCGGCGCGGCAGATGGGCTATCGCCAGGTGCCGGTGCTCGGCGTCAACCTTGGCAAGCTCGGTTTCCTGGCCGACCTCAATCCCGAAGAGCTGCGCGCTGCGTTCCCGCGGGTCGTCGCCGGCGACTTTCGCGTCACTCGGCATCTCATGTATGAATGCATGATCGATGGCTCGCAGATGCTTCTCGGTCTGAACGAGATCGTCATTCACGCCGGCCCACCGTTCCACATGGTTGATCTCGACCTCGACGTGGACGGCGAGACGGTTTCGCGGTTCAGCGGCGACGGCTTGATCGTAAGCACGCCCATCGGCTCCACGGCCCACAGTCTGTCCGCGGGCGGGCCGATCCTTGGTCAAGAATTGGACGCATTCCTGATCACGCCGATCTGCCCGCACACGCTCACGATCCGACCGGTGGTCGATTCGGCCGACAAGGTCTACACGATTACCATCCGCCGGGCATCGCCGGGCACCACGCTGCTAAGCGACGGACAGGTCAGTGTGCCGCTGTGCGTGAACCAGCGGATCACACTGCGGCGGGCGCCGGTCCGGTTCGGTCTCGTGAAGGTTCCGGGCCGCAGTTACTACCAAACGCTCCGCGATAAGTTACGCTGGGGAACGCAACCGCATTATCGTGGCGAACCGTAGCGGTCGCTGTTGCGTAAAGCCCAATACGGCCGTAGCATGGCTCTTACCGCGTTTCCACCATGATTGTCTGCAAGCGCGTACACTACTCCGGCCAGGTGCAGGGGGTCGGTTTTCGCTACACCGCCCAACAGGTCGCCGGCCAGTTTGCCGTCGCGGGCTATGTGAAGAACCTGCCCGGCGGCGATGTGGAATTAGTCGCGGAAGGCGACGCGGCAGTGGTGGACTCGTTCCTGCAAGCCATCGCCACGCAGATGGCCGGTTACATTCAGGACCGCCGCTTGCGCGATGAGCCGTGCAGCGGCTTTAGTGGATTTCGGATTCGTTACTGACTCGCGCCGCGATCAGATTTCCGAGGTCATAACGACGTCGGAAGTCGCAGTATTGGGAGCACCTCTTCCCGCCATGTCCGACTCGATCCTTGTCGATACGGTGTTTAGTATCCTCCTCGTCTTTCTTCAAGTGGCGCTCGCGCTGCCGTGGCTGGCGTTTGTCCTGCAAACGCCGCTGAAGGAATGGTTGCGCGGCGAAAAGCTCCTCAAGGGGCTTGGGGGCATCGTCGTGGCGGGCGTGTTGCTCGTGCTGGCGATGCGCATTTTCACGATCGACCGCGAGTTGCTTGGTCGTGCGTATGGATCACTGCTCCAATTGCAAATCGTCGCCGACCTGTTCACGCTCGTCTTCGCCGCACTGCTGGCTGTTTGGCCCAAAGGCGGCGCCGTCGCATTGGCGGCGTTCCGCGAAGGCGTTCGTCAGCCGATGTTTTGGTTGCTCGCCGTCATTGGCGTGGCGTTGCTTTTCTTTTCGATCGTCGTGCCGTATTTCACGTTCGGCGACGACCATTTGATGATGAAAGAGCTGGGTTTTGACCTCATCATGCTGCTGCCCGTTCTATTTGGGGTCATGTCGGCCAGTTCGTCGATCAGCGAGGAAATTGAAGGGCGCACCGCGATTACGCTCATGAGTAAGCCGGTTTCGCGCCGCCAATTCCTGCTCGGAAAATATGTGGGCGTCTTGTTGTCGGCCGCTGTAATCACAATGCTTCTCGGTTGGTTCTTCAATTGGATCATCCTGTTGAAACACGGGTTCGATAAACTCGATCCCGTGCAGCCGCCGATCGCATTACTTGAACTGATTTCGAAGGTGGCGGAGCCGGGCAATCTGTCGGATTTTCTGCGCGGCCTCGGGCTGTGGGCGTATGACTCGGCAGACACTTTGCCCGGGCTGCTGCTTGGCTTCTATCAAGTGATGGTGCTCCTTGCGGTCGCCGTCGCGCTGGCGACCCGGCTGCCGATGGTCGTGACGATGTCGGTGTGCCTTGTGGTTTATTTCCTCGGCCACTTGACGCCCGTGCTGGTGCAAGTGTCGCAGCATCAGTTAAGCGCCGACAAAAGCGGTTCGCCGGTGTTCAAGTTGGTGAATTTCATGGCGCAAGCGTTCGACGTTTTCCTACCCGCCCTTGATCGTTTCTCGCTTGGGCCGTCGCTCGTCAGCGACAACCCGCCACCGTTGCGCGATCTTCTGCCTTACGTCGGCACGGTGAATGTGTATGCAACTCTGTACACCATTATCTTGCTTCTCTTCGGCCTGGTCCTCTTTGAGGATCGCGACCTCGCTTGATCCGGCCGCGATCGTCGTCGGCCAATCGTTCTCGCTACGCCAATCGCGGCGATTGTAGGGGCTTTTCAGCGCCGCGCTGCTCTGTTGGCCTGCCATTCGCCGGTGCAAAGCGATCACCGTTTGCGTAAGATGGCGAACAGCCGGAGCGTGCGCCGCCTCATTCGAGGTTCCGCCGTGCCGGCGGTGCCTCTCTCAGCCGGTCGCGCAAGCCGAAGGAGACTCCGTGGAACGCGAAGCCGAGCGCCAGCCTTTTGCCCGGGCCCGCAGCTATCTCAGTTACAGTCCCGTCGCCAAGTGGTCCGCTCTTGTCGCCGCAGCCGGCACGGGGCTTCTCTATGTCGCCTTGCTCATCGCCCTTTGGCTCTTCACGGAACTGGTTATTCATCACGGGGCGTTGCCGACGTTCGCCGACCTATCGCCACAGCGGCAGGGGGAATTCCTTGGCCAGTGGAACAATTTGCCGCAGCAGACCCGACTAGAGCGTTTGACCGAATTGGGATTGGAGCCCGGACCGGCGGAAGCCTTGGCGGGGACGGAAACGGAATCACTGTTACCGCCGCAGCGTGAGATAATCTGGGAGAGCGATCTGCATCAAAGTCTCCGCAAGCGCGTGGACGGTGCAGCCGCGTCGGTCGTTGCCTACGATAACGAGGGCCGCGATCTCTCTGACCGCGGCATCCTGAGTCTGGTCGTCCGCAGCCGCAGCCCTTGGGCCGCCGCCGTTGCCGGCTGGCTTGCGCACCAAAACCCCTGGATGTGGCAATTCCGCTCGGCAAATCACCCGAACTTCTTCTATTACCTCACCGGCCTGCTGCTCGTCGCCCTGGTGCTGGCCCTGGCCCGCGCCGTGCTGATGTTCATCGGCGATGAGATGGCGGCCCGCGCCTCGATCGAGGCGACGAGCCGCATGCGCCGGGCGGTGTACCACCACACGTATCGCCTGGGCACCCTCGCCATCAAGGCGCTGGGGCCGAGCGAGGCAGTAACGATCTTCACGCGCTATATTGAAGCCGTACACGACGCACTCTATGTCTGGTTGACCACGGTCTTCCGCGAGCCGATCAAGTTTGCCCTGCTCGTCCTCTTGGCCCTCGTCATTCACCCGATCCTGGCCGTCGTGTTCCTGTTGTCCGCCTTGCTGGTCTGGCTCATCGGCGGGCAGTTGGCGACCTATTACCGCCGGCAAGGCAGGGCCGCGGCCAGTCGCGCCGCGGAGCAGCTCACCCTGCTCCGTGAGAGCCTGATGCTCATGCGGTTGGTCAAGGTTTACTTGATGGAGTTGTTCAACCAGTCGCGGGTGGAACGCCTCCTGAGCCGGCACGCCGAGGCCCAACTCTATCGGTACCGCGGCGATGCGATCTACAAGCCGCTGTTGATCTTCCTCGCCACGTTGGTTGCCATCGTAATGCTCTACGCCGGCGGGCTGATCGTTCTGCACGATCAGCTTGGCGTTTCCAGCGCGATCATTCTCGCAACGGCGCTGGTAAGTCTCTACTGGCCGTTGACGGCCTGGCTCCGGCACCGCAAGGAGTTGCGTCGCGGGCGCGAGGCGGCAGTCCATGTCTTTCGCTTCCTCAGCCGTCCGGGCGAGGTTGGTCAGGTCGTCGGCGCCGAGTTCCTCCCGCCGACAGCGAAGCAATTGGAGTTCGATAACGTCACGCTAAGAGAGCCCGGCACCAACCGCTTGTTGCTGCAAGACGTTAGTCTGTCGATCCCGGCCGGCCAACGGGTCGCGTTGATCAGCGCCGACGATATGGAGAAACATGCATTCGTCTATCTAATCCCGCGTTTCCTCGACCCCACCTCCGGCGAGATTCGCATCGATGAGCACAACCTGCGCTGGGTGACGCTCGATTCGCTGCGCAATCAGATCGCCCTTGTTTTGCAGCACAATCTCGTGTTCCACGACACGGTCGCGAACAACATCGGCTGCGGCGATACGGCGTACACGCTGCCGCAGATCATCGAAGCCGCGAAAGTAGCCCACGCGCACCAGTTCATCCAGAAACTGCCCAAGGGCTACGAAACGACGATCGGTGAGTTGGGCCATAGCCTGTCGGTCGGCGAGCAGTTCCGGATCGCCCTGGCCCGTGCCATCCTGCGCGATCCCGCTATCCTGATCGTCGAGGAACCGGAGAAGGCGCTCGACGACGAGACCAAGGCCTTGCTCGACGACACGTTCGCCCGCGTCTTGCCCGGCCTAACCGTGATCTTCCTGCCGTCGCGGGTTTCAACGATTCGTTCATGCGATCAAATCTTCCTGTTGCACAAAGGCAAATTGGAAGCGGCGGGCGTACACCGCGAACTCCTGGCGAACAATCCGCTGTACCGGCATCTGCACTACATCACGTTCAGCGAGATGGCGGAGCAGGTGTGAGGTTGGTGAGTGGTGAGTGGCAGAGAATGAAGCCTGCGGGTTGCAACCCGCGGGCTTTGTTGTTATCAAGCCCTTTTGTCACGGAGTTGGACCGGTCACATGCCATACGCCAATGAACTCGACGCCGCACTGACAGCGGCACGAAGCGCGGGACGGGCCCTGCGCGACTTGTACCAGCAATTTCAGGCAATCCCGGATGCCCCGGCGAGCATCAGCACAGATGCGGACCGCCAGTCGCAGGAGATCATCCTGACCTATCTCCGCGAGCGCTTCCCGAACGATGCCTTGTGCGCCGAGGAAGCGACGGCAACGCTGGCCGCCGCGGCGCGCACCGGCGATCGGTTGTGGATCGTCGATCCCATCGACGGGACGCGCGGCTTCGCCCGCAAGAACGGCGAATTCTCAGTGATGATCGGCTTTGTGGATCACGGCGAAACTGCGGTCGGCGTGGTGCTCGAGCCCGCATTGCAAAGGCTGACGTATGCGGTGCGCGGCGGCGGATGCTGGCGCGCGGACGGCGAACGCAACCTTGCCGAAGGCGCGACGCTGGACAGCATTCCGTGCCGCGTCCGAGAACAAGCCACGCTGGCCCAGGCGACCTTGACACAGAGCCGGCCGCGCAACGCCGGGGCTCCGACGCCCACGGCGTTGGCGATTCAGCCTGCTCGCGTCGTGGAGACCTATTCCGCGGGCATCAAGCTCGCACAGGTGGCGCGCGGCGAAGTGGATCTGTACGTGAATAGCTATGAGGCGTTCCACGACTGGGATATTTGTGCCGGCCACATCCTCGTCACGGAGGCGGGCGGGCGAGTTACCGGGATCGCCGACGAGACGTTGCGCTATGGACTGCCCGGCGCATGGCAGCGGCACGGATTGCTGGCCAGCAATGGTCGGCTGCACGCCGCGGCGGTCGCGGCGTTGCGGAGCATGACGCGCTGAGACAATCATGCCCCATCATTTCTTGAATCGCACGGCGCCTTCCGGCTGTCCTTGCACCTGTGACAACCGCAATTGGGCCGCTTCCGCCTGCCGGCTGCCGGGGAACGTCTGCACAACGCGTTCAAGATAAAGCACCGCAAGCTGCGGCTGACCGTTCTTGAGCCAGCTCTCGGCAAGCTCCAAATAGAGCCCCGCGAGGCGATCGCGCAAGTGGTCGCAGGCGGCGCGGAGCTTCTCCGGGTTCGTCGTAATCTCAGCCGCCAAACGCTGCGCTTCGGTTGCTTCCGGCAAATCGGCATACTGCGTTGACAGTGTCTCACAACGGTCCAGACAGCAAAGAAATTGCCGCGTGCGGTAATCCTCGCGGGCCAACGTCAGCAGTTCCCCGGCGCGGATGGCCCGCGGCGCGGCGACAGGCTCCGCCGTCACGGTCCGTGAACCCGCGCTGTTGTCGGCAACAGGCGCGGGCGCTGCGTTCACGGTTTCGACCAGACGCTGCAGCGCGTCCAGCAACCGGCCAGCTTCGACGTAGCCCTCCTGAGTGGCCATGATGCGGCCATCCGAACTGGCGAAAACAAGCGTCGGATAGCTCTGGATGCGCAGCGCGTCCGCAAGCGGCGCGTCGCGCTGGGCGTCAATTTTCAGCGGAATGAACCGCTCATTGAGTAACTTGACCACGGCGGCGTCGCGAAACGTGCTGGCGTCGAGCCGCTTGCACCAGAAGCAGCTCTCGGTGCCGAAGTCGATCAGAATCGGCCGCTTGCGCGTATGCGCCTCTTGGCGGGCGACATTGTAGTCGTAGCGCCATTGCACTTCCTGCCCGAACGCCACGGAGCCGAAGCAGGAGCCGGTCGCGAGAACGGCTACAAACGTGAGCCAGCGACAGCAGCGTCGTGACATGGCGGCGATCTCCTGGGTCCGCTCTCAGGCTCGCGGATGGGCTTTGTGGTAACTATCCTTCAGGCGGTGGGTCGTCACGTGCGTGTAAATCTGCGTCGTCGCCAGGCTGCGGTGGCCGAGCAGCTCCTGCACGCTCCGGATATCCGCGCCGCGGTCAAGCAGATGCGTGGCGAAACTGTGGCGAAGCGTATGGGGACTCGTGCGCGGATCAAGGCCGGCTTGTTTCAAATGTTTCTCCAGCAAGCGGCCGACGCTGCGGGTGGTGAGCCGGCCGCCACGTTGATTCAGGAACAACGCCGGCTGCGGTTTGCGTGACGCCGCGGTCCACGCTTCCCGGTCGCCGAGCCAATGCGTGATGGCGATCTGCGCCGGTTTGCCGAGCAGCGCCAAGCGCTCGCGCTTCCCCTTACCGCGAACAGTCGCCAGGCCCGCATCCAGGTCCACATCTTCCAAGTTGAGACCGACCAACTCGCTCACGCGCAAGCCGGCCGAGTAAAGCGACTCCAGGATGGCGCGATCCCGCCGACCCAACGGACAGTCGCCGGGCGGCGCTCGCAGCAAGCGCGTCAGCTCCTCCTCGCCGAGAAAGTGCGGCAGCTTTTTGTCCTGCCGTGGCCCCCGTAATCCGTCGGCCGGATTGGCAGTCAACACCCCTTGCCGGCGAAGGAACCGGCACCACGATCGCACGGCCGCGATTCGCCGAGCCACCGTTGCTTTGGCGTAGCCTCGCTCGTGCAACCACGCCATGTACGCGCGCAACAGTCGGCTCGTGAACTGACTTACCTCCGGCGACTCCTTGCCAAGCCGTTCGCGGAAGAAGAACAACGCCTGGTGCAGGTCCTCGCGGTACGACTTGACCGTGTACGCGGAGGCGTTTTTCTCTAACGCAAGGTGGCGCAGGAACTCCGCCAACGCTTCTTCCATGCTGCGAACCTCTCACGCTCGCAGACGAGACCTTTGGTGCTCCGGTACAGCCGCATCGGCCTGTTCGCGAGCCTTTTGCGTCAGCACCGTTGCATCGAACCACGATAGGCTTAAGTCCGGGCACGCGGCGTGATCGCGAAAGGCGTCGATCAACGTCGCCCTGCTATCGTCGTCGTAGACGTAGATGTACTGCTCGTTTCCCTTGAGGAGCGCCAAGACGTTGAACTCGCGCCGCACGAGAACGCCCTCCGTCGCGCAGGTTGCAAGCATTTCCACCGCTTAGGTCTATCGACGGGCCTGGCCAGAGCGCCAAAGGCAAATGAAGCGTGGCAGCGATCGGCTCGATCCGCAGCAATGGTACAGGCCGTCAACCTTGTCTCGTTTGCCGGGGAGCGCGACGCGCCCGCGCGGGCGTTGGGCTCGCCCAGCTAAACGAGGTCGCGCAAACTGCTTAGACCGATTTCCTCGCGACACACGAAAGGCTCGCCGAAGCCGGTCCCAATCGCCCAGCCCCAGTAGCGGGATCGGTCCCGGAGATCATCTAAGACCGTTGGCGGCGTGGCAGAGCGGCCCGCGATGAATTGCGACTGATAACACGCGATGGCTTGCATTTTCCTGTCGATGTGCGGCGTGATGTCGAGCACGAACGACGGATGCGGATGCAGTCGGAGATGCACGCTGAAGTAATAGATGATCCGGCTCGGGTAGAAAGGCTCGCCGGGCAGATCCGTACGCGTCAACTTCGCCCAGAAGCGCGCCGCATCCACGAGCGCGCTGGCGGCGACGTGGTCGGGATGGGCGTCTTCCCAGTAGGGAGCAAGCAGATAGCGCGGCCGGACTTGCCGCAGCACAGCGGCAAGTGCATGACGCGCTCCCAGATCAGCAACCAGCGAACGATTCGGTAGTCCGAGGTTGCCGCGCCAATCGAGACCGAGGAGCGCGGTCGCCGCGTCGGTCTCGCGTTGGCGAATCTCGGGACTGCCGAACGGCGTCGGCTCGCCATTCGTCAGATCGAGCACGCCGACCGCAGCGCCCTGGGACTTGAGCAGCAAGATCGCCCCGCCAGCGCCCAATTCGGCGTCGTCGGGGTGCGGCGCGATGACGAGGTAATCGAGGTCAGGCATCGCTTATTCCTGAAGTTCGCCACGGCGAGCGTGGCACATGACTTGCACTAACGGTTGCGGCTGGCCGTTGCTCTCGTTCACGAGCAACGAGCCGGTGTCGGGCCGCGAAGGTTCGGCCCGCGGTTTGAGGCGTCCAAACAAAGAGGTGCATCATGGGGTTGATTCTATTGATCTTGCTGCTTGTCTTGCTGTTCGCCGGAATGCCGGCGTGGCCGTACAGCCGCAACTGGGGCTACGCTCCTTCGGGCGGCCTTGGCCTGATTCTGTTGATCGTGCTGGTGCTGTTGCTTCTCGGCGCGATTCCGTGGGGGTTTGGTCCGGCAGTCATAGTTCGTTAGTCGGACACAAGAAATGACGGCGGCGACGTCGCCCGGCAGCGAAGGATTTCTGAAGTCTCCGTAACTTCGGAGGTCTTTCGCTGCGCGGGTTCCGGAACATTAAGCCAGCAGTTCCACAATCCCCTGCATCGTCAGCACCCGCGCCTTCGGGTCAATGACAAGCCCTCGACGCACAATTTCCGCGAATGGATCCGGAAGTCGCGCCGCCAGGTCGGCGGCATTCGCATTCTCGACCTGGCGCAAGACTTCGAGCAGGCCTGTGCCGCTCATGGCCATGGCGCCGGTCAACATTTCGTAGATCACCAGCCCCAGCGAAAAGATGTCCGTCGCCGCCGTCAGCGGCTGGCCCCTGGCCTGTTCCGGCGACATGTAACTGGGCGTGCCGGAGATGCCGCGCGGCGCCGTCTCGCCCAGAAGCGTAGTTTGCTGCGAGTGCGACGACGGGTCGCGGCGGGATAGTCCGAAATCCATGATTTTGACCGTTCCTTCGGGGCCGACCATCAAGTTCGCCGGCTTCAGGTCGCCATGTATGACGCCCGCGGTGTGAGCGGCCGCCATCCCGTGCGCGATCTGACAAACGATGGATACTGCGTCGGCGACCGGCAAAGGCCCCGCTTCGATCAACTTGCTGAGCGGCCTCCCCGCGAGATACTCCATCGCGATAAGCGAAACGCCCTCGCTGATATCCACGGTGTAGACGGTGCAAACGTTCGGATGGCTCAAAGCCGCCGCGGCCCGTGCTTCGATCAGGACGGCATCCGCGGCGAGGCGATTGTCCGGCCGCATGATCTTCAAGGCCACGGTTCGCCGCAGCAGCAGATCCTGGGCTCGGAACACCGAGCCGAACGCTCCCGTGCCGATCAGTTCCTCGATGCGGTACTGGCCAATGACGCGGCCGGGTCCCAGTGTGCTTGCCGGGTCAAGCGTGGCGTCGGCGGGCGTCCAATTCTCCGGGCACAGGCCGCCGGTCTGCAAGGCGTCGAGAACGCGCAGGACTTCATCCGTGCGGCGGCCGACGCTCAGGTTGTGGACCACCTGATATTGCAGCACGCCGTTGGGATCGATGATGAACAGACCGCGCAGAGCGAGGTGCTGCCGCGGCATGTACACGCCGTACGCCTGGCACGCCGCACCGTCCTCGTCGCTGGCGAGCGGGAAGTTTAGTCCGCCCAATCCGCCCTGTGACCGCGGCGTCATGATCCATCGCTCATGTGTCGCCACCGAATCGGTGCTGACGGCAAGCACCTCGCATTCCCGCCGCTGGAACTCCTCCAGCCGGTTGCTCATCATAGAAATCTCGGTGGGGCAGATCATCGAGAAGTCGCGCGGATAGAAGAGCAGCGTCAGCCAGCGGCCACGGTAGTCCGGCAGCGCGGCGCGCGTCCGATCGGAGCCGAACACGCGTGTACACGGCAAGGCGAAATCCGGAGCCAGCATTCCGACGGTGGCGTTTGGCGTCGCCATTGGGTGTTCCCTTGGTGATCGCGGCAGCGGCTAGAAGTGTTCTATGGATGGACCGCGGGCATCCATCAGCACGTGACCGCCTCACCCAGCCATAACTGCCCTTTTCTGCCCTTTTCTGCCGCCTCCCCCCAGTGGCAGAATTGACTGCTCAAAGCGCAAATAACTGCGCTTTTTATACTTATGGATATTTCAATTCTGCCAGGCCGCGTTTTGCTGGCAGAAAAGACACTTAAGTCCATAATAAACAATAACTTACGCTTATATGGCATAGCCAAAACTGCCATATTGGCAGGCAATGCGACTTCACGACCGTAGCTTCTGAAGCATCCGCGTCAGCTTGGTCCCCAGGCCTGTGACGGACGCCTGCTGTTTCGCGTCCTTTAATGAGCCGTCGGGCTGAAACGCGTCGAACGCACGCGCAACGGCGATCTGGTCCGGCAGAACAAGGACCCCAATGTTGCCGAGGATTGCACGCACGTGAACCAGGCCGCGCAAGCCGCCGAGCGCGCCCGGCGACGCGCTCATGAGCGCCGCCGCCTTGTCGGCAAACTCGGCGAGCGGCGCCTGATTCGGTACGGGCCGCGAAACCCAGTCGATCGTGTTCTTGAGGACCGCCGTGATCGAGCTGTTGTACTCCGGGCACGAAACCAACAGGCCTTGATGCGCCAGGAAGAGGTCTTTTAACTTGCGCGCATTCTCCGGTAGACCTTGCTTCTCCAGATCTTCATCAAAAACCGGCAGCGGATAATCGCGTAAGTCGAGCGTGGTGACTTCCGCGCCCGCAGACCGAGCCCCGGCGGCGGCAATTCGCACGAGCTTCTTGTTGTAAGATTCGGTCCGCGTGCTACCGGCGAATGCGAGTATCTTCGGCGCGCTGGCCATCGTCCATCTCCTAAGATGCTTAAGGAAGCTTTCGCAACACGACCTTCTCTATGTCAAATAGGACCTATAGGAGGAATGGTTCAGGCTACGCGAGATCGAAAACCAAGACTTCCGCGTCTTGCGGCGCTGTCAGCTCCAGCGTCGTTTCGTCGCTCACCGCGAGGCCGTCGCCTCGTTGGAGCGTGTGACCGTTCACCGTAACGTCGCCCAGGGCCACTTGCACCCAGGCGTGCCGGCCGCGGCGCAGCTCGTGGCGCACTGTTCCGCCGTCGATCAAGTGCGTGGCGTAGATGTCCGCGTCTTGGTTTATGGCGACGCTGCCGTCGCGGCCATCGCGCGCGGCGATCAGACGCAAACGATTTCTCTTGTCCGCCTCCGCGAGCCTCGTTTCCTGGTAGCCGGGCTTGATGCCGCGGCGCTCGGGCAGCAGCCAAATTTGCAGAAAATGAACGGGCTCGGTTTGCGACGCGTTCCACTCGCTGTGCAAGATGCCCGTGCCGGCAGACATGCGCTGCACGTCGCCGGGCCGAATTACGGACCCGCTGCCGAGACTGTCCTTGTGTTGCAAGGCGCCGGACAACACCACAGTGACAATCTCCATGTCCCGGTGCGGATGCATGCCAAAACCCTGCCCCGGCGCGACCACGTCATCGTTGAGAACGCGCAGGCTGCGGAAGCCTTCATGCTCGGCCTCGTAGTAATCGCCGAACGAAAAACTGTGCCGGCTGTCCAGCCAACCGATGGCGGTACGGCCGCGTTCTTCCGCGTGTCGAATTTGCATCATGACTTGTTCTCCGGTAATGTTTCGCCGTATTGGATGCGGAAGAGGTGCATTTCGATTCGACGCGGTGGGAAGGAGAACGACCGATGGGCGCTGAAACGGGACTCTTGCTGTCGGCCCTGGACGAGGCGTTCGATAAGAAAGGCTGGCACGGAGCGAACTTGCGCGGTTCCATCCGCGGCGTCACGGCCCGCCGAGCGGCATGGCGTCCCAACCCGCGGCGTCACTGCATCGCCGATATCGTCCTGCACACGGCGTACTGGAAGTATGTCGTCCGCCGCCGGCTGCAAGGAGCGGAGCGCGGGTCGTTTCCACTGAAAGGCAGCAACTGGATCCCGCTGCCGCAACCGTTCGGCGAGGCAGAATGGCGGAATTGCATCGCCGTGCTGACGGCCGAGCACCGAGCGCTGCGCGCCGCCGTCGCCGCGTTACCGCCAGAGGAGATTTACGTAACGCCGGCGGGCAGCAAAGTCAGCAACCGGCAGCTCATCCAAGGCATTGCGGCTCACGACTTGTATCACACCGGGCAGATTCAATTGCTGAAGCGCTTGATCGGCTCAACGAATTCATGATTATCGGGACGCCGACGCGCCGAGGTTTTGATCGATGGCGTTGAGCAGCTCGTCCACTGACAGCCGGGCGAGATTGCGCTCCGGCCGATGAATCCAGCGCACGACTCCATGCCGATCAATGAGAACCGTGGTTGGCGCCGACGTATCGTCCCCGTCAAATTTGGACTTCCGATGAATCACGCCCGCCGCCTCGGCCAGATGTCGGTCGCTGTCGGCGAGGACGAGGAGATGCGGAAAATCACTCTGCGTCTTGGCGGCGTCTGCCGTTCCCTCCAGCGAGGCGACGACCACGCGCGTTTGTCGTTGCTCCAAATCGCCATGCCGCTTTTCGAGCTGACCCAGCTCGATCATGCAGTACGGTCACCAGCGGCCGCGGAAAAAGACGAGCACCGCGTCGCGGTCGCCGGCGACGTCCTGCTGCGTAAACGCGGTCCCGTCCGCACGTGCCGTCGCAAACGCCGGGAACGGCTGCCCCACCGCGAGCGGTCCCGTGTACGGTGGCAGCAGGCTGAGCTTGGCGACGTAGAACCATTCCCCCGCCGCCAGCAACCCGAAGAAGACCAGTCCGACGATGCGCCACACGGACCACGCCTGCCAGGTTCCCGCCAGAATCAGCAACACGCCGACCGTCCCCGCAATGGGCCAGTACCAGGGCGTGACGAAGCTGGCGAGCCAGACTTGAACGGCGTAGGCGCCGAGGGCCAGCAAGCAGACGGCGACGCCAAGGAGGACCAAGGCGCGTCCCGGCGAGTTCTGCACAACGTTGTCGGCGGCGGTTTGCATGGTCATAACCGAGAATATAGAGGAGTTTCTGGGGCGCCTCTGATCCTCCCTCGCCCCTTTGGGGAGAGGGCTGGGGTGAGGGGCAGTCGTCACGCTGGCAACGGCGCGACGGCCGACCGCTCGATAGGTGTTGGGCGCCGCCCTCGTGGCGGACGCAGAACCAACGAACGTCCCCGACGCAACCGTTCAGCAAGTCTATCGGCGCCGCGCGACACGCTTTACGGAGGAAGATTATCGCTCCCCGTTCGCGGTCCGGCTATTGACTTGGGAGGCCATATCGAGGTTCGGCGAATTCGCTTCGGCTCCGTCATCGCCGCCAGTTGTACACGCCATGCTGGAATCGCGTCTCGGCCGCCTCCATCTGCGCTGCGTCTGCGGTCAACCGGCGGAGCATTTCAATTACGTCGAAATAAAAGCTGTCGCAGTGCATCGTCCATTTCTGGCCATCGATCACGATGCCTGGGCGGTCACAGATTCTCCACTGACCGCTCTCCAGGTCGTTCAGCTCTTGATCGGTCCAACCGCTGTCCGGGTGCGGGCTATGAAGTACTCTCCCGAAAACCACCGGCCATACGTTCTTATCGATGCCAAGGGCATGAACGAGTGGATTGCGGGCATAATCGTAAAGCTGTTTGGGAAAATCGACGGCCCCCGGAGGCCTGTACGGGAAGAAATCTCCTACGAAACCTTGAAACGCGGCCCCTGAACCGCAGTTAGACTGCTCCTCCTGAAGTAGGCGAACTGGCTTGTAGATGGTGGTGGAGATGCCGCTGAGAATGCTGCACAACGCCCCGGAAAGGGCGAGATTGCACCCGGTATCTATGCCAACATCTGGGCGCGGGAGCCGCAGCATTGCCCGCACGTCGCTGAAGTGCATGTCGAGCACTCCAAAGAAGCCTTGAACGTGCTCGTAGTTCGGCAGCTGAACCATCTGGCTTACCAACATGGGCGACTCCGTGGATGACAGACTGGGGGCCTTATTTAGGACGCTACTACCTGACACAACCTATTGCGACCTGGTTCGCCCACTGCCGAACGTACCAGTTCACTTGCCCGGCCGGCTGCAAGGAACGCCATGTCTCGAAAAACCGTAATGCCGGCCCGGTCAAGCGCAACGCGTTGGTATGTCCGGCCCTTGCCAGCTGTCCAGATAGTGCCCATGAAGTCATGATGGCCGAGCCTGCTCACGCCCCGTGCAATTGCCCTCATGACGGCCCACCTGTCGCGCTGTTTCAGAGCGTGCGAAGGAATCCAAAGGCTGGCCGCGCCGTTGAACTCGACCCACGTCAGGCATTCTGCCCCATCCGTCCGCTTTGGTAGTCGTGGAGCGCCTGGCGGAGTTCCTCCTGCGTCCGGTTGCCAGCTTTGCAGATGGTGTCCATGAACTCATGATGGCCGACCCGGCTAACTCCACGTGCGATCGCGCCCATGATGGCCCACCAATTGGCCTGCTTCAGAGCGTACGACGGAATCCAAAGGCCGGGCAGCGCTGTGCTCATGATTAGTTCGTTATCGGCGGTCTCGATCACTGAAAACTTGCCACCGATCAAACGATTCCAGATCCATCCAACCGGCTCCATAAAGGCGACGTACTCGATCACTTTAGCGCGTTCGAAGCACTCGCGTCTATGTTCGTAGTCGAGCAGGTCGTCTCCGAAAACGTCCAGTACGAAATTGGGCGGTCCCTTGAAATAGTTATACGACGGGTCGGGGTCGCATTGCTTGAGCGGACCGTGGTTGACCTGCACGATGATGCCTGGAATGAGCCGAGTGCCATCATCCAATTGGACCGTCGCGTGTACGCAACAGTACAAGCCGGGTGTGAACAGCCGGTAGTAGTTGATACACATTGCGATATCGGTCAACAGAGCTGATTGACCCACATCGAGTTCACGGAACATGGTAGCGCCTCTTGGGGCATAACGCTCGGCTAAGCTGCCGGGGCCGCCTGCAAGGACGCTGAAGCCCGAAAAACCAGGATGGCGGCCCCGGTCAGCTTCAGCGTTTTGATACTTATCATCTCCTCCCGTGGGATGGGCCGGCGCCTGTCCCAAGTAAAACGAGCTCAAGGGTTCGCCTCGGCCCAGCGTGGGATTTTCAGGCAGAGCGTAACCTGCCAACCACGATGCGGGCTCAGACGCCGGACCCATGCCCAGGGAGGACCATGACGATGCGTTTCTACACCAACGAGCACCGATTCTACTGCGGCGTCGATTTGTACGCCAGGACCATGTACCTGTGCATCCTCGACGACGCCGGCCAGGTGCGCCCGCCGTTTTTACTGGCTGGCCGGGCGGAACGGATAAGCTTCTTGGGCCAGGGCTTCCGAGGTGTCCAGCTGCTTCGCTAAACTATTCCCTCACATAACTTACGGAGATTTCTTGGTGAGGGGACACGGATGTTACCCAGTGCTTTCGATGCGTTTATCCAACAACGTCCGATTTGCGTCATGGCTCGTGCGGTGCT